>JAFUVF010000037.1 GCA_017483735.1 Lachnospiraceae bacterium
AAGAACGGGGCAGGCGTGAGGGAAAAGCAGAGGGAAAGGCAGAAGGAAAGGCAGAAGGAGGACTTCAGCTTGCTGGAATTATCACAAGAAAGCTTGCAAAAGGAAAAAGCTATGAGATGATTTTGGATGAGCTGGATGAAACGGACGAAAATTTGCGCCCCGTATATGATGCAGTGATAAGATGCGCACCGAACTATAAGGATGAGGATATATACAGGGAGCTGCTTAAGAACAATATGATGTAAGCATAGAAACAACCGCAACAATATATAGCGGTTGTTTTTTTATTGAATTTTTGCTATTATTCATTTAGTTGAAAGTTTTATGTGAACTAACCAACTTGAGCTTTTTAATTGAGAAAATCTGAATGGCTTGATTTATGGGCTCATACATTGCGGGAGGAAAAAATATGAATAAAGGTACTTGGGGTAAGGTCAGGAGGCATCTGACCATCTTATTGGCGCTCGCTATATTCTTTGGCGGGCTTAATGTGTTTGGATTGGAGGCGCTGGCACAGACATTAAGATTTATAGCTAATGATGGAACTGACACAGTATATATATATACCGCAGACTCTGTTTCGGAAGGAGATTTGAAATTTTATTACAATTCCGTAGAACAGACAAAACTTCCAAATCATAAAAGAGATGGTTATGTTTTCGAAGGTTGGGAAAAGGATGGTACAGTTTTAGAGGGATTACCCACAGCTGATAATACGACAAATGTTATTACCTATAAAGCAAAATATACGGATATTACATATACAATACAGTATGATTCTAACGGTGGGAAAGGAACTGTAGGTGTTACAACCGGTCTTTATGATAAAATTGTGACTTTAGCTTCAGGAAGCGGTTTAAGCAAAAACGGATACACATTTAAAGGTTGGGCAAAAAGCGCCTCCGCAACGGTGGCAGATTATGTGGCAAATGAATCTGTTGAGCTTGGTACCGTGTTCGGAAATTCGGAAACTAAGACAACGATGCTTTATGCTGTGTGGGGGACAAATTATACAGCAACGCTTGATCCAAACTATGAGGGCAGTACGACAACATCCGTTACAGGATATGAAGTTAAACTTACGACACCATCCAGAAATGGATATAATTTTGATGGATGGTACACCGCATCCGAAGGTGGCACAAGGGTCGGCGGAGGCGGAGATACGATTACTTTGTCCCAAAATATTACATATTATGCACATTGGTCTAATAGGGAAAGATTTCTTGAAGTTAATCTTTCAAATACAAGCATAGTAAAAGAAGTTAAGCTTCCCACGGATCATGCTATGGACACACCATATCTGAATTCTATCTTTGGAGATTCGGGATATTTAGAGGTGTCGGTATTGAACTCTGGTAAAGCTAATAAAAAATTAAAAGACTATATTGATGATTATTATGATGATCATGATTTTGATTATGACGATTTGGATATAAGATTTTTGGAAATAACACCTCATTATGTTGGAACTACACTTAATGATGTGGTGGAGATACGATTGACATTATCCTCCAGTCCTGATTCAAATCACAGATTAAGGGTATTTAGAATGCACAACAACGAGCCGGAGAAATTCGATACTTTATCTTCAAGACCTAATGATACCGAAAAATTCGAGGATGGTACAAGTTATCAGTCAGGGAGTACTTTATACATATATACAAAGAGATTTTCAGAGTATGCAGTTGCATATGTGGATTCCGGCGTGTCAATGTACACAGTAAGCTTTAACCTAAATGGTGCAACCGGGGTTTCTGCGATATCTTCCCAGACAGTGCCGAAAAACGGAAAGGCATCCGCTCCCAGTGTTGTTCGAAGCGGATATACAGTTGAATGGTACAAGGAGGCAGCCTGCACAAATAAATGGGATTTCTCCAACGATAAGGTTACGGGAAATATGACATTGTATGCAAAGTGGATACAGAATGGCGCTACGCCTACGCCCTCAGCAACAGCCGCAAATGCCGGCAGAGCGGCAAAGACTTTGGATAAAAATACCGCAGTCTGGCTGTGGCTTGTAGTTATCCTTGCGGGCGCAGGAGTGGTATGGTTCGCAACAGGAGGCTTGGAGCGTATTAACCGTAAGCGCAAGGGCGAATAAATGTTCTTGACTAATAAATGCGGATAATATAGAATAATAATAGGAATATAGAAATATATTCTTCATCGCAATGATGACGAGTGACGGTTCCGACTCGTCGGTAAAATAAAATTAACCGGGCGATGAATACAATATGGCGGAGTTTTTACTCCGCCATTTTTATGAGGTATCAATGGAATTAGATTATCAAATTCTCATATTTTCATAAAGAGCTGGGTATTGATAAATTTGAAGGATAAGAAATCTGAAAAACCCTTCCTCACAGAGGAGGAATACGAGCGTGAGCGGGCAAAAATAAGGCATAAGCACCGGGTAAGGGAGGAGCTTATGTACAGGCTTATGCCCGTGGGACTGCTGGTAATTATTGCCGGCGTTGTCAATCTGACTCTGGTGCTTTTAGACTATCGCAGAACCGACAGCCTGTATGCGGATACTAATGACAAATTCGTGACGGTATCAGAGGATGTGACAGAGGAAGAACCACAAAATGACACGGAGGAAATAATCGCCGCTCCTGAGAGGGAGAAGGAGTGGTATGAGCTTGTGGATGTGGATATGGAGGGACTCAAGGCCACCAACAAGGAGATAGTGGGCTGGATATTCTTTGAAAACGAGGACATAAGCTATCCGCTTCTGCACACCACTAACAACAGCACATATCTGTATCATACCTATACCGGCGCAAGCTCAAATGCGGGCTCAATCTTTATTGATTGTGAGAGCAGTGCAGATCTTACTGACCCCCACACGATCATTTACGGACATAATATGCGCAACCTCTCTATGTTCGGGAAGCTTCGCTATTACAGGACTGAAAAGGATTATTACGAGAATCATCAGTATTTCCAACTCATCACGGATGAGGCGGCATACAGGTATCAGATTTTTTCCTATATGGGGGTCATGCCGGACAACGGACTCTATGATGTGTACGGGAAAAATCCAAAGGGCTTTGCGGCTCTTTTAAAGACATTGAAGGCAAATTCTCTGATAAAGTCAAATGTTGATGTATCGGAGGATGATCTTGTCGTGACGCTTTCCACCTGTATGGGGGACAACGGCAGATTTGTAATAAGCTCCAAGAGAGTGGATCAGTTTATATATAATGATGCGGGGCATGAGGAGGATTTTCCCGCAGAATAAAACACTTGTCAAAAAACGGCATATAACGTATAATGTATATAGCCTGAAATGCACGATAACTTCTGTCAGTTTTGAACCTACATTTACTTTAAACGGGATTCCTATATCGCCGTGCGGCTGTCAAGCCTTCACTCTTATGAGGATTGCAGAGGAAGACAAAAGTCCGGTTGCGGTTACCCACCTGGCGCGAGCTAGGAGTCAAAGGACAGGAGGCGGCATCTCGGGTGCTATATTTCCGGATGAAGAATAATATAAAAAAGGTCTTAGGTTTTGTACAGAATATCGCTCTTGAAATGAACAAATGCAATATTGCGGCTTTCGCTGCAAGCACTGCATTTTTTATTTTTGTTTCTTTTGTTCCCATGCTCATAATGATTTGCACTATAATTCCTTTCACGCCCCTTACGGAGGAGGTGCTGGTAGGCGCTGTTGTGGATGTTTTGCCGGATATGCTGGATGACGTGGCAGTATCCCTCATATCGGAGATATATGATTCCTCCGCAGGCATTCTTTCTCTGGCGATAGTCTCTACGTGGTGGATTGGCGGCTCCGGAATGCTTGCGCTAATTAGAGGGCTTAAATGGATATACGGGATACTGGAAACGAGAAATTATATTTTACTTAGGATAATATCGTCCCTATATACTCTGGCACTTCTTGTAATGGTATCAATTTCCCTTGTGGTGCTTATATTTGGAAACTATTTAAAAGGCATAGTCGCTGAGCATTTTCCGGCGTTTCGAAGTATAAGCTTCATATGGAACAGGGCGAAATTTCTCTTTGCCTTTGTATTTTTAGTTATTCTTTTTGAGCTTATGTACACCTATCTTCCCAATATGAAGCTACGGCTCAGAAAGCAGTTTCTTGGAGCTGTTTTTGCGGCGGCGGGGTGGAGCGTTTTTTCATACATTTTTTCGCTGTATGTTACCCACACGGGAGCCTACAGCATCTACGGAAATCTTTCGATAATCGTTATTGCCATGTTCTGGCTGTACTGCTGTATGTATATAGTAATGCTGGGAGCCTTTATAAACGGAAGGATTTTGGAGAACAGAATAAAGGCGGAGGAATACAGGCGGAGCCACAATCTTACGCAAAGCACTTGAATTTTCACGGTGTTTGCGGTATGCTGATATGTGGCTTAATTTCAAGAATTATATTATTTGGAGGAAATGATGAAAGACAGGCTTGAACAGATAAAGAAAAAGACCTTGGAGCAGATAGAGAGTGCAAAGAATCTTGACGCTTTAAATGAAATAAGGGTCGGAATCCTCGGCAAAAAGGGAGAGCTCACGGAGCTTCTCAAATCAATGAAGGACGTAGCCCCGGAGGACAGACCTAAAGTTGGGCAGATGGTTAATGAGACCAGAGCCCAGCTGGAGGCAGTTCTTGAAGAAAATAAGAAAAAGATTGAGGCGGCAATAAGAGATTCCAAATTAAAGTCGGAGGTAATTGATGTAACCCTTCCCGCAAAGAAGAGCGCAATGGGGCACAGACATCCCAACCAGATCGCTCTTGATGAGATTGAGAGGATTTTCACGGGAATGGGGTATGAGGTCGTGGAAGGTCCAGAGATTGAAAAGGATTATTACAATTTTGAGGCGCTCAACATACCTGCCGACCATCCCGCAAAGGATGAGCAGGACACCTTCTACATAAACGGTGATATGCTTCTTCGCACCCAGACCTCGGGAGCGCAGGTGCATGAGATGGAGAAGGGGAAGCTTCCCATAAGGATGCTTGCTCCCGGAAGAGTATTCAGGTCGGATGAGGTGGATGCCACCCATTCTCCCTCCTTCCATCAGGTGGAGGGGCTTGTCATAGACAAGGATATTACCTTCGCAGACCTTAAGGGCACACTTGCGGAATTTGCAAAGGAGATGTTCGGCGAGGAGACAAAGGTTAAGTTCAGACCTCATCATTTCCCGTTCACTGAGCCCTCTGCGGAGATGGATGTGAGCTGCTTTAAGTGCGGCGGAAAGGGCTGCCGCTTCTGTAAAAATGAGGGCTGGATAGAAATTTTAGGCTGCGGTGTCGTACATCCGCATGTGTTGGAGATGAGCGGCATAGACCCGGAGGAGTATTCCGGCTTTGCTTTCGGAGTAGGGCTTGAGCGAATAGCGCTCCTTAAGTATGAGATTGATGATATGAGGCTGCTTTACGAAAATGACATACGGTTTTTGAAGCAGTTCTAGACTGCGGTAGACTCGGATACATATCGCAAGTATGTATCCTATGCCTTAAGTTTGCGTATAACAAAAAAGATTAAGGAGAATAATTTATTATGAATACAGCACTTTCATGGATAAAGGCATACGTCCCAGATTTATCCTGCACCTCGCAGGAGTACACCGATGCCCTCACGCTCACGGGCACAAAGGTGGAAAGCTACGAGGAGAAGGACAAAAACCTTGAAAAAATCGTAGTGGGACAGATCACAAAGATAGAGAAGCACCCCGATGCGGACAAGCTCATTGTCTGTCAGGTAAATATCGGAAGCGAGACAATACAGATAGTGACCGGCGCTACCAACGTAAAGGAGGGGGACAAGGTTCCCGTTGTCCTTGACGGAGGAAAGGTTGCGGGAGGTCATGACGGCGGGCCGCTTCCGGAGGACGGCGTAAAGATAAAGGCAGGGAAGCTTAGAGGTATCGAATCCAACGGTATGATGTGCTCCATAGAGGAGCTTGGAAGCGATAGGAATTTCTATCCCGAGGCACCGGAGTTTGGAATATATATTCTTCCCGAGGATTCGGAGATTGGCGCAGACGCTATTGAAATCCTGGGACTTCACGATACCGTTTTTGAGTATGAGATTACATCAAACAGAGTGGACTGCTACAGCGTGCTCGGCATTGCAAGGGAGACTGCGGCTACATTCAGACTGCCCTTTAAGCCTCCTGTGGTAGAGAAGGTCGGAAACAGCGAGAAGGCTTCGGACTATATCGCCGTGGAGGTAAAGGATTCGGATCTCTGCCCCAGATACTGCGCAAGAGTAGTTAAGAACATAAAGATAGGCCCCTCCCCGGATTGGATGAAAAACAGGCTTCGTGCCAGCGGAATCAGACCCATCAACAATCTTGTCGACATCACAAACTATGTCATGGAGGAGATGGGACAGCCCATGCACGCATTTGATCTGGATACCATCGCAGGCAAAAAGATAATCGTAAGACGTGCAAAGGACGGGGACGAGTTCCAGACTCTCGACGGTCAAATCCGAAAAATGGATTCCGACGTGCTTATGATATGCGATGCGGAAAAGGAAATCGGTATTGCGGGCATAATGGGCGGAGAGAATTCCAAGATTACCGAGGATGTGAAGAATGTGCTCTTTGAGGCGGCCTGCTTCAACGGCCCCAACATCAGAAAGAGCGCAAAGAGAATCGGATTAAGAACCGACGCCTCCGGCAAGTTTGAAAAGGGACTTGACCCAAGGAATGCGGAGCTTGCGATAGACAGAGCGTGCCAGCTCATAGAAGAACTGGGCTGCGGCGAGGTAGTAGGCGGTATGGTGGATGTATGCGAGCCCTTACCTCCGCTCAAACGTATTAAGTTTGAGCCGGAAAAGATAAACAAGCTTCTCGGCACTGATGTTTCAAGGGATGAGATGCTTAAGATATTCAAGCAGGAGGAGCTTGTATATGATGAAATGTCAAACGAGCTTGTAATACCCTCGTTCAGACAGGATTTGCTTAGAAATGCGGATATTGCGGAGGAGGTTGCAAGATTCTACGGCTATGATAAGATTCCCACGACACTTCCGAAGGGCGCCGCAAAGGGCGGACTTCCGTTGAAATTAAGAATTGAAGGAAAGGCAAGGGATATCGCTGAGTGCGCAGGCTTCTCGCAGGGCATGACCTACTCCTTTGAGAGCCCGAAGGTATTTGACAAGCTCCTTGTACCGGATGGTGATCCCTTAAGAAATGCCATCACAATATCCAATCCATTGGGAGAGGATTTCTCCATAAT
>JAFUVF010000038.1 GCA_017483735.1 Lachnospiraceae bacterium
ATAAGTTTTCCTGTCAGTTAAACTCTGACATGTTTTCCTAATTTACTTTGTTTTAGGTCTTGTTCTCAATTCTGAAATTTACTCTTTCTTACTTTTAAGAAGTGCTCAAAACCCACACTTCTCAAAAGCTCGTTGGAAATCGTTTCAGGGTTGCATTGCTGTTCAGTTGTCAAAGAACTATCGGAGAAGGAGGGATTTGAACCCTCGCGCCGCTATTAACGACCTACTCCCTTTCCAGGGGAGCCCCTTCGGCCAGCTTGGGTACTTCTCCTCACATTCGCCAAATAATCTGTTCTATATATCATTACAGAGGTTTGCTTTTAACCATCTGCGCGGAGAGGGTGGGATTCGAACCCACGCGCCCTTGCGGACAAACGGTTTTCAAGACCGCCTCGTTATGACCACTTCGATACCTCTCCATAAGGTAAAAAACGTTGCCGTCTTTTTTCAACGGCAACGCCTATTGTAACAAAACAAATTTACAATGTCAACAACAATTTTTTATTTTTTAAAAATCAAATAGTTTGTCCAGATTATTAAAATCCTCAGCCGTGATTACTTCGCTTCCGCCGTCAGCTTCCTCCTGCTTTTTGACAAGCTCATCATATTCCTCAATTGTCATAGGACGATAGAACAAAAATCCCTGGGCTCTGGTGCAGCCATTATCCACGAGGAAAGCTCTCTGTTCCTCATCCTCGACGCCTTCGACAATAATGTCGGCATCAAGCCCCTTTAGCATCTGTATTATGTGACTCACTATAATCTGACTCTTCTTTTCGGTAATATTTCCAAGGAAAGCCTTATCGATCTTTACCTCGCTGACCGGATGATCCTTCAGCATATTCAAGGTAGAATAACCACTTCCAAAGTCGTCCATTGAAAGATTGAAGCCGCCGTTCTGAAGAAGCATCATCCGCTGATACATGCCCTCATCATCCGTCATAAAGGCACTCTCCGTAAGTTCAAGGGTTATAAAGCCTGCCGGAATCCTGTATTTATCCCTGAGTTCAAAGAGCATATCCACAAGCTTTGTATCATAAGCATGCATCCTCGACACATTCAACGATATAGGCAGGGGCTCTCTTCCCTCCTCTATGGTATTGTGTATATATTCAAAAATCTGCTCCCATATGCTCTCATCTATATTGATGATGAAGCCGTCCTTCTCAAATACCGGCATAAATTTGTCCGGCGGCAACAGCCCCCTCTCGGGATGCTTCCACCTTGCGAGAGCCTCTCCTCCAACAATACGTCCGGTAAGCATATTTACCTTCGGCTGTATAAAAGGAACTATCTCCCCATTTCTGAGCGCCGGAATGATGTCGCTTTCAAACTGCTTTTCTATGAGCATCTGTGAGCGCATCTTCTCATCAAAGAAATTATAATCCGCATAGAACTTGCCCTTTATCTCGCTCATGGCGATAGTGGCGCAGTCCTTGAGATAATTGATAGCCGGCTCCTTGTCCCTTGAAGCACATATCCCAAAATTAGGAATCACTCTGTACAGATATGAAAATTCCGAAATTTTGGTTTTTAAATCCGTTGCTATATCAGCTAATTCCTTCTCATCCTCAAAGCTTGTAAACATGCAGAAATTATCCGCACGGATGTGGCAGGATACGGTATTCTTTCGATTTTCATCATAATACCTATAGCAGTCCGCAATGAATTTAAGAAGCTTATCCCCCTCATTCCTTCCGCAGAATTCATTTACCGCCTTGAACTGGGTAATATCCATAACTATAACTGCAAAGTTACCGTCAGGATTCTCCTTTATAATATCCTGTGCAGTATAGAAAAAGAGCCTCAATATAGGCAGTCCCGTCAGCGAATTATAATTGGAGGGATCCTTTATATCGGTTATCTTGTTCTTCGAATAATCGTACAGCTCCCTCTTACCCTCTTCAGTGGTCTGATAGGACTGCTTGATTGCTTCATTCATTTTACTTTTATCTATTTTCTTTTTTGTAGGCATATGTTTATTATAACACCTTTCATACAGAATATCAAAAAATTTCTATCCGTTTATTGTATTTTTAATGAATATATGTTAAATTTATTGTAAATATACAACTTTCGGAGGTTTCATTATGTTTATAGTATTGGGCGGCGGTCTTTTAATTATTATATTTGCTGTTATTGTATCGGTTGTATCGTCCGTAGTATCCGCTGTTGCTGCTGACGTGGACGATGCAGAGGATTAATCAGCTTCTGCGGCATCAGTCGTATTTTATTCCGGTTTGCACCAGTTCATCCCCTGCAAATGCTCCTTTGGGTAATATATATTCGATGAAATTTTTGTCTTCCTCGGTTTCCGTATATATATAGCGCCTGTCTCTTTCCTCTGTTTCATTTCCTTCAAACATTTCGGATGCGCCTTTGCCGTCTGCAAGGCGGACAAATGCGGTTACATAGTCCTCCTGCGATATAGGATAATCTAAATATTTCATCCCGTTTCCATGCTCGCCGATTCCCTTTACCATCAATATCGGGTGATGTCTGTCCATAGGATTCTTGTCATTTACTCTGTTAAGTCCGTGATCTGAAATTATTATGATTACGGAATTATCATATACGCCGCTCTCCTTTAGCCTGTCCAGATATTTGACAGCAATGGTATTTGCCGCCTCTACACAGGTATAGTAATCTGTTTTTTCAACAACCTCCATATCCTTCGTATAGATAAAAGGGACATGCCCCCCTTCGATATGTATGAGCTTGAAGCTTTTGCTCTCCGTATATGTTATCCCTCTTTCGTTCAGTGCTTCAAAAAATCGTTTGTTACTGCGCAAAAATCTAATTTTTTCATATTCTCCCGCATCTATAAGCTCATTGAGTTCACTATACCATATGTTTAGTCTGTCTTTCAGACCATATGGCAAGTACTTAAAGCACACAAATTTGAGCAAGGCCTTACAAAATCTGACATAGGAAATGATCTTGCACGGGTCCTGCCTTATATTGCTATATATGAGCATATCATCGGAATGTCTCGAAATCTCATCTGTGTATATTCCAAGATTGTAATCTTCTTCCCTGAGTCTGGATATAAGACCGCTCTCTGTCAGCGCTCTGACACTGTAATCCTCATAATCCTCATCAAGTTCAAACCATTCTCCGCTCATAAAAAAGGGCAGGGCATACTTAGTAAAGGGGTAGGAGCCCACCACATTCTCATAGAAGGTAAAATCGGAATAGGCTGCCTGATATTCCGGATTATCCTTCAATACCGACATTTCCACGCCCTCATCCACTGCATCCAACACAAGTATTATCACATTCCTGTCTGTTGAGTACTCCCATTCTCCCTCAGTGGTAATAGCATGAAGGCTTCTGTGTTTAAATCCGCCATTCTGAAGCCCTACAGTGATCATCGTCAGGAGAAGCACTCCGAAAATACCCATTGAAGCATATCGCACTCCCTTAAAAAACAAATCCCGTTTTAAACGCACAGCAAAAAATATAATAATACTGGCAACCGCTATCCATATTACCGCACTCTGTATTTTCTCCAAAGAATAATCATTCCAATTGATAACGCTTCCATCAAGCACAGGAAGGGAGCCTGCAAAGAAATTACCCTGAATATAAAGTGCCAAAAACAGTATGCTTCCGGCTGTACAGGAGATATGAAGCAGCTTATCCGATATTGGAGTCACTAAAATTAACGTCCCATATAAAACCGCTATGAAAAAAAAGAGCAACGCCATGACCAGACATATCGGTAACAGCTTGTAAAAATCGAATTCATATTGATCCATATTCACAAAATACATATTTAATGGTTCAAATATACACAGCATAAATATAATCACCCAAGACAAAAACAGCCATGCGCTAAGCCCCGAAATGTTCCTTTTGAATCCTTCTAAGCACTTTCCCATCTCTTCTCAAGCACCTTTTTTGAATGTATATACGCCGGTATGAGGAAGATATCGGCAAACAACCATGCGATTGGGCTTCCCATACATAGACCCGTAAAGCCCAGAAACGGAACTATCAAAAGTCCCGTTAAAGTCCGGGCTATCATCTCCAAAACTCCCGCCAGTATTGCAAAGGTGGGGAAGCCTATCCCCTGTATCATAAATCTCACATTGTTCACAAACACTAAGAGAAAGAAAAATGCGGAATTAAAGAGAATATACTGTCTCACATTGGCTATTATCTGTACCTCGCTCCCGTCCACAAAAAGTTTTGCCAGCTGTCCCCCGAATATAAACATTACAATAAAAGCCAGCAATGAATATGCCACCCCTATTATTGAACCGTCCTTCAGTCCCGGAGTCAGCCTCTCTATCCTTCCGGCACCCACATTCTGGCCGCCATAGGTGGCCATCGTGGATCCCAATGCATCAAAGGGGCATGCCATAAAGCCGTTTATCCTTGTCGCCGCCGTCATAGATGCCACAGCGTTGGAACCGAGAGAATTGGCAGCACTTTGTAGTATGACGCTTCCTATGGCTGTTATCGAATACTGTAATCCCATGGGTACTCCCATTCCGCAGAGAGTTTTTGCCATATGCAGATCAAAGCCCCATTCTCCCCTCTGTATATGGAGAATTTCAAATTTCCTTACCATAAATACAAGGCATGCCGCACCGGATACTCCTTGAGATATGACAGTAGCGAGAGCCGCACCGGCGACTCCCATTTTCATCACTATTATCAAAAACAAATCAAGCGCAATATTCATAACAGAGGACATCAACAGGAATATTACCGGAGTTTTGCTGTCCCCGAGTGCCCTGATGACGCCCGAAAGAATATTATACAAGAAGACCGTAGGAATCCCAATAAAAATAATAAATATGTAGATGTACGCCTCTTCAAGTATATTGTCCGGCGTCCGCATAAGTATCAAAATGCTGCGGCAGAAAATCCCCGTGACTACAGTCAGAACCACAGCAAAGGCTATGCCTATCCACATGGCATTTGCAACATATCTTCTCATACCTGAATAGTCCCCTGCGCCGAATTTGTGGGATACAGGTATGGAAAAGCCGGAGCATACCCCCATACAGAAGCCTATTACGAGGAAATTTATGGAACCTGTGGAGCCCACGGCAGCCAGACTTTCCACGCCGAGAGTCTTTCCCACTATCATGGTGTCCACAAGATTATAAAACTGTTGAAACAAAAATCCGAACAAGAGCGGAACCGAAAAACCCAGAATAAGCCTCATGGGAGATCCGGATGTCATTTCCTTTGTCATTTCCAAAACGCCTCCAAAGCGCTTTTATTATTCAGAAAGCATTGAATACACAGGCTTTAACGCCGGGTAAAGCTTTTTAAACTGTTTATATTTGCGGTCATACTTTTCTGAAAGCTCCTTATCGGGAGCAACGGTATCCACGACCTCAACAATTTTATCCGCCGCTTCCTTTACATTACTGTACTCTCCGCAAGCAACTGCCGCAAGGATGGCTCCGCCAAGAGCAGGCCCCTCCTCGTTTTTGATTACCTCCACCGTAAGCCCCAAAACATTGGCTATAATCCTCTTCCAGAGTGGACTTTTTGCACCGCCTCCGCATATTTTCGTCTTTGTGAGATTGATTCCCAAAGCTTTCGCCACCTCGAGAGAATCCCTGAGTGCAAAGGCAACGCCCTCCAAAACAGCCTGAGACATATCCTCTCTTGAGGTATCCATACTCATTCCTACGAATGCACCTCTGGCATTTTCATCATTGTGTGGAGAACGCTCCCCCATAAGATAAGGCAGGAAGAAGACCCTGTTATCCCCAAGCGCAGTTATTTTCTTCTGTTCCTCGATATAATCATCGCTCCCCAGAATATCGCTTACCCACCATTTGTTGCAGGAGGCTGCAGACAGCATACATCCCATCAGATGATAGCTTCCGTCCGCATGGGCAAAGGAATGAAGAGCATTGTGACTGTCAACCTTATATTCGTTGGTGGTTATAAAGATCGTGCCGCTGGTGCCGAGGGAAATGTTGCACATACCCTCCCCGACAGTGCCTGTACCGACTGCTGCCGCCGCATTATCCCCGGCCCCTGCAGCAATAACGCAAATTTCAGGGAATCCCAGTTCATCCGCAAGTTCTTTCTTCAAGACACCGACCTTCTCATAGGATTCATATATCTTAGGGAGCATGGCAATATCAATGCCGCAAATATCACACATTTCCTCAGACCATCTTCGGTTCTTAACATCGAACAATAGCATCCCCGACGCATCCGAGACATCGGTGCAGTGTACCCCCGAAAGTCTGTAGGCAATATAGTCCTTAGGAAGCATTATCCTCTTTATCCTTGCGAAATTATCCGGCTCATGCTTTTTTAGCCACAAAAGCTTCGGCGCAGTAAATCCGGTAAAAGCAATATTCCCGGTATATTCAGTAAGCTTGTCCTTCCCTATTTCATTATTTAAATATGCACACTCATCGCCGGTTCTCCCATCGTTCCACAGAATTGCCGGGCGAATGACCTCATCATTTTCGTCCAGAATGACAAGCCCATGCATCTGCCCTCCGAAGCTGATACCGGCAATTTTTTCCTTGTCGGTATCCTTTGTGAGGTCTTTAAGACCTTCTATGGTTTCGTTGTACCAGTCATAGGGATTCTGCTCGCTCCAGCCGGGCTTCGGAAATGAAAGCCCATAATTTTTTGATACAGTATTAAGGATTTTACCCGTACCGTCCATAAGCAGAAGCTTTACGGAAGATGTTCCCAGATCAATGCCGATGTATTGCATATGTGCCCTCCTGTTAATTATCCTGTAACTCCTTAAATGTATAAAATTTAATTCCCCTTTTTTTGGCTTCACTCAAAAGATATTCGAGTCTTTCCTCTCCCAGGCACCAGCCTCCGTCGCCGATGGTATGGGTAAATACAATCTGCACTCCGCCGACATTGCCGTTAAAGTTATCCAGCAGCCGGTCAATATACGCCTTGTATACCTCATCATTCTCAAAATGTATATTGTCAATGGATACCGCATCCACAAAACCGTGTCTCAGTTTATCCTTTCCATAGAAAATAAGCTCATTGGCTCCCCTTATTACCTTATAATATTTAAGCAGTTCCTCGTCAGAACCCGGATATCCCCTTCCCTCCGGATATGCAAAGGTTGTAAGCTCTATCCCATGCTCCCTGAAGGTCTCTATCGGGGCTATTGTGTATTTGTAGAGCTCGTCCCAGCCGTCCATATCCGCCACAGTAGTATGCGCCAGAGAGTGGTAGCCTATTTCGTGCCCTCTCTTAATAGCTTCAAAGCAAAAATCCGTTGGTTCCTCAATGATTACAAAATAAGTGACATGAGCATCATATTTTTCCAGAAGATCAAAATATTCGCTCCAGTTATATTCATCATAGTCATCGAAGCACAAAAGAATTCCGTTTGTTCTTGCCTCCCTTACACGTATGAGCTTAGTGACTGCGAGACCAAACAGCGCTGCAAAAAGAACTGCCAAAGCCGCTATTACTGTTTTCTTTTTCTTTATGCTTTTCATTGCTTTGATTATACAAGAGAAAGAATAATAATGCAATAACGCAAAAAATACGGGAACGCTTCTGCAAATAAGCATTCCCGCATCTTTACTCATTTTCTTCTTTAGCTTTAAATCACAAAATCCAATCCGTCGATCCTGCCCTGATAATGGTCGACCATATCCTGTATCGTGATACCGTCCACAACCTGATTTATTGCATCATAGAGCTTTTTCCATACCAACACCGTCTCGCATTGTGTAATCATATCGCATTCCTCTGCGCCATCCTCCACACATGCCACCGGTGCAAGAGAGCCCTCCGTGAGCCTGAGTATCATTCCTACAGTATACTCCTTCGGGTCTCTGGCTAACTTGTAGCCGCCCTGAGCGCCTCTGACGCTCCTCACATATCCTGCCTTATTTAAAACAGCGATTATCTGCTCCAGATATTTTTCGGATATGTTCTGTCTTGCTGCGATATCCTTTACCTTTATACATTCCCCGGTGTTATGCAGAGCCAAATCCAGCATAACCCTTATGGCATATCTGCCTTTTGTGGATATTTTCATGGTCTACCTGCCTTTTTATGCTCAGTAGCGTATACTCCTTCTTACTTGAAGGGAACTACTCCGCCGTCATAGTTGTCCTCGATGTACTTCTTGATCTCGTCGGACTTAAGCGCATTTACTAAAGCTACAATCTTTGCTTCCTTCTCGTTGCCTTCCTTAACTGCGATAACATTCACATAGGTCTCGGCAGCTGCGGAATCAGCGCTCTCGAATACGAGGGAATCGCCTGCAACGGAAAGTCCTGCCTCTATAGCATAGTTTCCGTTGATGACACCGAAGGATACATCGGGAAGCTGCTTGGAAACTGCCTCGGCTGCGACCTCTACAAACTGGATATTGTGAGGATTCTCTACGATATCATTTACGGTAGCCTCAAGACCTACGCCGTCCTTAAGCTTGATATATCCGTTGTCCTGAAGAAGCAGAAGCGCTCTTGCCTCGTTTGTGGTATCATTGGGAACTGCTATTGTAGCATTCTCAATAGTGGTATCGTTAAGCTCCTTCTCCTTTCCGGGATAGAGTGCGAAGGGCTCATAGTGGATGCCGCCTGCATTTACGAGATGTGTGCCCTGCTCCTCATTGAAGCTGTTGAGATAGGGAATATGCTGGAAATAGTTTGCATCAAACTCTCCGCTCTCAACAACAAGGTTGGGCTGTACATAGTCATCAAACACGGTAATCTCAAGGGTGTAACCATCCTTCTCAAGGATGGGCTTAGCCGCCTCAAGAAGCTCTGCGTGAGGTGTTGCGGATGCCGCAACCGTGATGGTCTTTGAATCCTTGGAGCTTCCGCAGCCTGCAAGCGCTCCTGCTGAAAGAACTGCTACGCCTAAAAGTGCCAAAATTCTCTTTTTCATATTTTTCTCCTCTTTTCCGGGATTTCTCCCATTTATTTATATCATCGGCCAGCGTTAATCGCTGTGCCGCTCGATATACGTGATTTAGTTAATCCTCCTGTCGACACGCTTTGCGATATGCGTTCCTATTACCTGCATTATCTGCACCAATATGACAAGGAGCGCCACCGTGACTAACATTATGTCCGGCTGGTATCTGTGATATCCGTAACGGATTGCTATATCTCCCAGTCCGCCGCCTCCGACGGTTCCCGCCATTGCGGAATATCCGAGGACTGTGCCGAGAACGATCGTCGCATTTATTATAAGGGAGGTTCTCGCTTCATTTATCATTACCTTAAAGATAATGGTCCAAATGCTTGCTCCCATACTCTGCGCCGCCTCTATGACTCCGGGATCCACCTCTCTCAATGAGGATTCCACCATTCTTGCGATAAAGGGCGCTGCCGCAAGGGTAAGGGGCGGTATGGTTCCCGCCGTGCCATATGCCTTCCCGACTATAAGCCTTGTGAAGGGGATTATCAGTATAAGCAGGATTATGAAGGGTATGCTCCTTGTAATATTTACTATCACATCCAAAATCTTATACACTGCCCTGTTGGGCTTTAAGCCGTCGTCCGCCGTTATGACGAGAGCGATGCCCAAGGGAAGTCCTATGATGTAAGCCACAATCGTCGATACCAGGGTCATGGTAAGAGTCTGCGCCACTCCCACCGCTATCATTTTAATAACTGCACTACTCCACATAGCTTTCAAGTTCCTCCACATCCAGATTGCGATTTATAAGATAATTTATCATTCTCTCCTGCAACGCTGCATCCTCCGGAAGCTGCAGAATCATCTGGCCATGGGCTATGCCGCCGATGTCCTGAGTATCCGCTAAGAGTATGTTTACCGGAGCATTGCATTCAAGCACCATATTGGCGATGACCGGCTCGAAGGAGGAATTCTCCGTAAATGTGATACGTATACATCTCTTCCCCACCATCTCGTCTATCTTGTGATTTACCATAAAGACGAGCTTTCTGGCCGCAGGAGTCTTGGGATGTGAGAATATCTCCTCAACAGTCCCCGATTCCGCCAAGTCTCCGGAATCGATTATCGCAACATGTGAGCAGATCTCCTGAACCACTGTCATTTCGTGGGTTATTATCACGATGGTTATGCCGTACTCTGCATTTATCTTCTTTAATAATTCAAGGATCGCCTTGGTAGTCGTCGGGTCAAGTGCGCTGGTAGCCTCATCGCAGAGGAGAATTTTCGGATTGGTTGCAAGTCCTCTGGCAATGGCGACACGCTGCTTCTGTCCGCCGGAAAGCTGTGAGGGATAGGCATTTTCCTTTTCGGAAAGTCCCACCACCTCAAGAAGCTCTCTTGCCCTTTCTACCGCTTCCGTGCGCTTCATCCCTATGATTTCCATAGGGAAGCATACATTATCCAATACATTTCTCTGCATAAGCAGGTTAAAATGCTGGAATATCATCGCAATCTGCGTGCGAACCTCTCTGAGTTCCTTTTCGGAAAGAGTGGATAAATCCTTATCCTCTATTATCACAGTTCCCGAAGTGGGCTTCTCCAAAAAATTAAGCGTCCGCACCAAAGTGGATTTCCCTGCTCCGCTCATTCCGATAATTCCGTAGATATCGCCCTTTTCTATGGTAAGGTTGATATTTTTTAATGCCTCTACCTCATTATCGGAGGAAACGAAGGTCTTTGATACATCTTTGATCTGTATTATCGGTTCCGCCATATCTAATGCCTTTCAGTTTTATTCTTAATTCATACCTATATGATATGAATTAAACACATTAGACATCATATTATCACGAAATTAGTTTTCTGTAAATAATGCAGTCGAAAGATATCTGTCGCCGGAGTCGGGAAGCAGCGCAACTATGGTCTTTCCCTTGTTCTCGGGGCGCTTTGCAATCTCTGTGGCCGCATAGAGGGCTGCACCGGAGGTAATTCCCACAAGTATGCCCTCGCTCTTTGCGATAAGTCTGCCCGTGGAGAACGCCTGATCTCCCGTTACCTGAAATACCTCGTCATAGATTCCTGTGTCGAGCGTCTCAGGCACAAATCCTGCTCCGATACCCTGAAGCTTGTGGGGACCGGGCTGCCCGCCGGAAAGCACCGGAGAGTCGGAGGGCTCTACTGCCACAATCTGCACATTGGGATTCTTTGCCTTTAAATATTTTCCAACGCCGGTTATGGTACCGCCTGTACCTACACCTGCTATGAATATGTCGACCTTGCCGTCCGTATCCTCCCAAATCTCGGGGCCTGTGGTGTCCTCATGCACCTTCGGGTTTGCAGGATTCACGAACTGACCTAAAATTATGGAGCCGGGAATCTCGTTCTTCAATTCCTCAGCCTTTGCGATTGCTCCCTTCATTCCCTTGGAGCCCTCGGTAAGCACAAGCTCTGCGCCGTATGCCTTCAAAAGATTTCTACGCTCAACGCTCATGGTCTCGGGAAGTGTAAGCACTGCCTTATAACCCTTTGCCGCCGCAACGGAAGCAATGCCGATACCGGTATTTCCGGATGTAGGCTCAATGATAGTTGCTCCGGGCTTAAGCTCGCCCTTTTTCTCCGCATCCTCTATCATGGCAAGGGCAATTCTGTCCTTTACGCTTCCTGCCGGATTGAAGAGTTCAAGCTTTACTAAAATGTTGAGGCTCTCATCGCCTATTGCTTTTGTGTAATTGCTTACCTTCAAAAGCGGTGTCTTTCCTATAAGCCCTGCTGCGCTGTCATAAATTTTTCCCATATCTTAATCCTCCTTTTCGGGTATTCCCCACATTGTTTTCGTTTCTTTCCTACTATCTTGCTAGGAATGTTATGGATTGATATTACTCCTATTATTTCTATATGTCAATAGGGAATTAAAATTTTTTGAAAAAAAAGAAGGCATCCGCCTCCTTTTAAGCTGTTATTACGGTTCCGGCTCTCCCCTTTACCGCTTCCTTTATACATTTCATAGATGTTATGAGCACCTTTCCGTCAGGAACATTGGTAAGATATTCTATAGCCGCCTCAATCTTGGGCAGCATGGTTCCGGCCTCGAATTCCCCTGCCTTAATAAGCTCCCTTGCGGTGGAAATATCCATTTTCTCTATCGGAGTCTGGTCATCCTTACCGAAATTCCTGTATACATAATCAACTCCCGTAAGAATTATGAGCTCGTCACTCTTTAAGTCGCTTGCAAGCTTCCCCGCAATGGCATCCTTTTCTATGACGGCTGAGGCGCCCTTCAATGCGCCCTTCTGCTCTATAACGGGAATCCCGCCGCCACCGCAGGCTATTACCTCCTGGTCTGCGGCGACAAGAGTGCGTATCGTCTCTATCTCCACTATGTCGATAGGCTTCGGGGCGGCAACTATCCTTTTGAAGCCCTTGCCCTTGTCCTCCCTCACATAGTTTCCCTTTTTGATTTCAGTTTCCGCATCCTCCGCAGACATATATCTGCCTATAGCCTTTGTAGGCTCATAGAATGCATCATCATAGGGATCCACCGTAACCTGTGTAAGTATGGTGCTCACAGGCTTCGAGATACCTCTTGAAAGAAGCTCCGCCCGCAGGGAATTCTGGATGTCATATCCCACATAGCCCTGGCTCATGGCAGAGCATACGCACATAGGCGCAGGAGTATAATCTATATAAACCCTCCTAAGCTCAGTCATTGCCTTGTGTATCATGCTGACCTGCGGTCCGTTTGAATGGGTTATCGTAAGCTGATAATCTGCCTCTATCAGATCCGCAAGCGCCCTTGCCGTAACCTTTACCGCATCCATCTGCTCTAACGTCGTGTAGCCTAACGCCTCATGTCCCAATGATACCACTGCTTTAATCTTACTCATTTCTTTTCCTCAATTCACTCACTTTCTGTGTAAATTCGTCAAATACATCAAAATAATCCTCAAAGGTTTTTTTGCAGCAGGAAGGATTTATTATCTCAACTCCCGGAACAAGAAGTCCCGTCAGAGCAAAGCTCATTGCCACCCTGTGGTCCTCATAGGTCTCTATCTCGCAGCCTTTTGGCACGCCGGGGTAGATTTTGATGCTGTCTGCGTCAGTCTCGCATTGTATACCCAATGCAGTGAGATTTTTCTCCATCGCATTAAGTCTGTCGCATTCCTGCAGCCTTATGTGCCCTATATTCCTTATAATAACCGGGCTGTCCGCATAGGGCGCTATTGCCGCAAGAGTAAGCGCCTGATCCGAAAATGCGGACATATCCGCATCCACGCCCTTCAGCTTACCGCTCACAGGCGGTGTGAGCACAATTCCCTCATCCGTATCCTTCAGTTCACATCCCATTTTTTCAAGGATGCGCAAAAACTCAATATCGCCCTGCATGGAATCGAAGTGTACACCGTCCACCCTGACATTTGCCCCTGTCAGCGCTCCTGCGGCGTAGAAGTACGCTGCGGCGGACATATCCGGCTCTATTTCATATTCACGGGCCGTGTATTTCTGCCCTCTGGAAATGACATAATCATTTCCCATCCGCATAACATCCACGGAAAACTCCCACATCATCCTGAGCGTCATATCAATATATGCCATACCGTGGGCGCCTGTGGTATGCACGGTAAAATCCTCCTTTGAAAGCACGGACGAAATGAGGAGTGCACTCAAAAATTGACTGCTCTTGTCTATATTTACCGTGGTCTCAGGCTTCAAAAACCCCTTGCCTCTGATAGTATAAGGGAAATGCCCCTCATTACCGTCATAGCTGATATCGCAGCCCAGTTCCGTCAAAGAATCCAAAAGCTCCTTCATAGGGCGCTTCTTCATCTGCTCCGAGGAATCAAGATGGTATGCTCCGCCCTTGGATAAGCCCAAAAACGCCGTAATAAATCTTGCGGCCGTGCCTGCGCTCCCCACGTTAAGGGAGGCTTCTTTCTTTGGAAGCTTTCCCGAAAGTCCGTTTATTTTCACGCTTCGACTGTTTTCATCGATTTCCGTCAAAAAGCCAAGCTCATTCAGGCAATCCAGAAAATGCCTTGAATCATCCGAAAAAAGCACGCCCTTAAGAACAGACTCTCCCTTTGCCAGCGCTGCAATCAAAAGAGCCCTGTTTGTGATACTTTTGGAGCCGGGTACATTTAAGGCAATCACATTGCCGTCTGTGCGAACCATTATTTTACAACTTTCTCAAAGTCGCTTGCAGGATGCTTGCATATAGGGCATATGAAATCATCGGGAAGCTCTTCTCCCACATATTCATAGCCGCAGATACGACATCTCCACACAGTCTGTCCGTCAGCCGTCTTTCCTACAGCCTCCGGCTTTGGTTTGATATTCTCCTGATAATATTCATAGGTTGCAGACTTGTCCGGAGACAATACCTCCATATCCGTAACCTCGGCGATAAAGAGCGTATGAGTGCCTAAATCCACGGTTTCCTTGACCCACGCCGAAATATAGGCATTTGTGCCCTTTGTTATTATCTGACAATCATTTGCGCCCCTCTTACAGTCAGAAAAGCCTGCGAACTTGTCCACATCCCTGCCCGACTGGAAGCCGAAGCGCTTAAAGAGTTCAAAATCCGCCGCTTCACTGATAACAGATACCGTCATTTTCTTAGTATCCATTATCATATCATGGGTATAATTCGCCTTATTTACCGCAAGCGCAATCTGGTTGGGCTCGCTTGTTACCTGTATTGCAGTGTTCGTAATACAGCCGTTATCCCTGCCGTCCCTGTTTGCAGTTACCACAAAAAGCCCGTAGGAGAGCTTGTACATTGCCTTTTTGTCCATAATAAACCTCCTTGACGAAGTCCGTTTTTACTTTAATATCATCATTTTATCACAGATTTACTCTTTTAAAAACTCATTTTTTTGTTGTCATTTTTCTAAACAGATAATATACTAAATCCATGGGCACGATTGAGATACTTACCAAATTAAAAAGAAAAATAATGGAAAATCCTGCAACCGCAAAAAGCGTTCCGGTGGAGGACATCATCAAGGCGGTTTATACCGAGGCATACGGCTTAAGACAGCTTTATTCGGATGAGCGCTTTGCACAGGTCGAGAAAAAAATCGGACGCTTTGCAGAGGGGCTCAAGGTCTCGATAGAAGCCGATACCCCGAAGATGACCTTGCAGGTATTGCAGTCCATCATAGATTCCCTAAGCCTTTTACCTGATTCCATAAAGGTACAGGACTATATTGAGGAAGCCAATTTCAACCGTGCAAGGATTGACCATATTCTGCAAAGAACCTTTATAGTTTTGGGAGATTCACATGTAAACTTTTTTTCTGGAAACGAGGATCTCTCCTTCATTCCCATAGGGCACGACATAAATACCTGCGAGCAGGTAAACGGCCTTATATTTACTACACTTCATTTAGGTCCGTGCCTTGCATATAACTGCAGGAAATACGAAACCAGAAACCGATTCCGCGAGAAGCTTGAATATCTGGAAAAGGAATTCATAGTTCCCGGCTCACGTATAATCACGGTTATGGGCGAAATAGATATAAGAGTCCATGTCTTTAAGGAGGCCGCAAAGCAGAACCGCTCCTATGAGAGCATTGTCGAGGACATAACAAAGAATTATTTTACGCTTTTGATGGACTTAAAAAATAAGGGCTTTGATGTCTACTGCTTCGGTCCTATCGCCACCCAAAAGGACGATTGTCCGATTGAGGACGAATATCCAAGGGTCGGCAGCGAGGTCGAGCGGAATAAGGCAACGAAATATTTTACTGATGAGATGAAAAAAATGTGTGACAGGGCGGGGATAATCTTTATGTCCATATTTGACAAGATGATAACAGAGGACTATCGCACCATAGACACCGTTATTTCAAAGGATAAGGTGCATCTCGGACAGGCAGCACTCCCCCTTGTGATGGAGGAATTTAAAAAACTCAGCACATAACCTTAAGAAGCTGTGCCGTGCCTGCAAACAGCATTTTGCCGGAGTCCGCCGGAGCAAATATGCAATCGCCCTTTTTAAAAGAAAGGGTGTCCTTTATTTCTCCACCGCCCTCAATACACAGGAATACCTCGAAGCTGTTGCTTCCGGTCTCGAATTCTACTGTCTCTGCTCGCTCAGAGGTATTTAAAAGCACCCTCTCCACAAGAAAATATTTGCATCTTGCCAAAAGCTCCGACGCAACGCCTTTTCTGTATCTCAATACACGCAAGGGCTGCTTCGGCTCACTCATGCTCCTCAAATTGGCCACATCCAATGCCTTCTCTGTATGAAGCTGCCGTTTATTGCCATTCTTGTCCGTTCTTTCATAGTCATAAAGCCTGTATGTCAGATTGCTGTTTTCCTGAATTTCCGCTATGAGCGCCCCCCTGCCTATTGCATGTATGGTGCCTGCAGGGATATAGAACACATCATTTTTGTGAACATTTATTTTCTGAACATATTTAATAACAGAGCCGTCTGCAAGGGATTTTTCCATTTCCTCCCTGCCGACAGCCTCCCTAAGACCATATATGAGCTTCGAATCCTCTGCCGCATCCAGCACATACCACATTTCGGTCTTCCCGAGACTTCCGTTCTCGTGCTCTTTTGCATAATCGTCATCCGGATGCACCTGAATCGACAAATCTTCCTTTGCATCGATAAATTTAATAAGTATGGGGAGAGTTCCCGCAGGCATTCCTGCAAGATTTCCTATTCCCAAGGGATGGCTTCCGATATACTCCGAATGTGATCTCAACACGTCGCTCAAAAGCTCTCCCTTATGCACCCCGGACGAAACAATGGATATACCATCGGGATGGGTGCTGCACTCCCATGTTTCCGCAAGAGGCGACATTGAGATTCCCTTTCCGAAGTCGGTATTCAATCTGTTACCACCCCAGAGATAATCCTTTCCTACGGGTTTTAACAGAAAAGGACTGTTCATTTATTTATCTCCAACGGGAATTTTTCCTTATCCTGTACGGATATCTCACGTCCCAGCTGAACCTCGATAAGCTTAAGCTCCGCATCCGCTATAACGGTATGCTTGCAGCCCGCCTGCATGGTAATCACATCTCCTGCCTTTACAGCCTGCTCCATACCGTCCACTATGGTCTTTCCGCTTCCCTCCGTGACAACCCATATTTCATCACGGTGCTTGTGGCTGTGATAGTTCATTTTGTGCCCCGGATTCAGCGTAACCTTCACAGTCATACTGCCGTCCTCGACATCAATGACTCTGTAGCTCCCCCATGACTTCTCGGCAAACATGATTTCTCCGGTTATATCGTCCACATATGGCTTAATATAAGAACTTTCATGCTTATCCGACACTAAAATCCCCTCGGGCGAAGCGGAGATTACCACATCCGAAAGACCCATTGCAAGTATGGGGAGATTTAACTCATTTAATATATGTACATTTTTGCAGGTATCGCTTAAGGTTCCCTCTCCCAAAACACTCTCTTCCATGGATTCTGTTAGAGTATTCCAGGTTCCTAAATCCTTCCATTCTCCTGCGAAGCGCATTACCTGAATGCGCTTTTCCTTCTCCACCACTGCATAATCGAAGCTTATCCTTTCAAGGGATTCGTATCTGTCAAAAAGCTCATAATAATCCTTGTAATCTATGAGCTCCTTCGCCTTGTCAAGCACATATGAAAGCTTATAGGCAAATACACCACCGTTCCACAGAGCTCCCTCCTTCAAATACCTTTCCGCCGTGGCAAGATCCGGCTTTTCCTTAAAGGTCTCCACCTCTGATATAACAGCGTTATGTTTTGGAATTATATAGCCGTATTTCTCGCTGGGATATGTGGGCTCCATACCCATTAAGACGAGATTTGCCTCCCCCTTCGCCGCCTGCTCGCTCAAATCTTTCAGTGCGGCAAAATAATCCTCATTCACATACGGGTCTACAGGACATACGACCACCGTATCATTCTCCGAAACTCCCAATACATCATGAAGATATGCGCTTGCCAGAGCTATAGCCGGAAATGTATCCCTTCTTGCAGGCTCTACGCTGATTCCAACATCCTCGCCTATCTGATTGTGTATAGCTGAAATCTGGGTCTTTGATGTAGCTACTGTGACGGTAGCTTCCCTGTCTATTTTTTTTATCTGGCGGTACATGCGCTGAAGCATGGATTCGTATTCGCCATTCTCCGTCTTAAAGAGCTTTATGAACTGCTTGGAGCGCACATCATTGGAAAGCGGCCAGAGCCTCTTCCCTGAACCGCCGGACAAAAGGATTATATTCATTTTACACTACTTCCTTTATGGCAGTCTTTAACGCCTCAAAGCAGGGGATTATCTTTCTGAGACTTTCTGCTGTCTTTGTATCATCTCCTGCGGCTGCTGCCTCATTTATATTTGTCAGTGCACTATTGAAGGCCGCTTTGTCGAAGCGTTCCCTGCCCTCATTCAGAACATCGAGAGTTGCTCCTATCACGGAGGTTATCCAATTTATCACATCCAGCATACTCTGCAGATATGTATCGGTATCGTTGCGCTTAAAACCATCCAGCTCCCCCGCAAGAATCGGTAGATTACGCAGCAGCTTATCATTAAAACCGCTCATTATTTCCAATGCTTCCAACTGTTCCATTCTGTTATTTTCCATATCAGTATCCTTTCATAAAAAGTCTTTCAAAAATACTTCTATTTGTAATCCCAATAAATATAGTTTACAGTCATTCCGTAAATTAGGCAAGTCAAATTTTCTGAAAATTCACATTATGTTCACTTGACAAGAAAAGACCCCTCATAATAAAATTTAAGCAGTCGGTATTACAAATTTTACCATAGAAAGGATGATGAATTATGAAGTATGTATGTCAGGTATGCGGTTATGTACACGAGGGGGACAATCCTCCTGCAGAATGCCCTGTATGCCATGCTCCCGCAGACAAGTTTACCGCACAGGGCGGCGACAAGGTATATGCGGCTGAGCACGTAGTAGGTGTTGCAAGCAATGCTCCGGATGATATCAAAGAGGGACTCCGCAGCATGTTCAACGGCGAGTGTACAGAGGTTGGTATGTATCTTGCAATGGCAAGAGTAGCTATTCGTGAGGGATACCCCGAGATTGGCGCATTCTATGAAAAAGCTGCCTGGGAGGAGGCTGAGCACGCTGCACTCTTTGCAGAGCTTCTCGGCGAGTGCATTACCGATTCCACAAAGAAGAATCTTGAGCTCCGTGCCGAGGCTGAATACGGCGCTACACAGGGCAGAGTTGACCTTGCAAAGAAGGCAAAGGAATTGAATCTTGACGCTATTCATGATGTGGTGCATGAGATTGGCAGGGATGAAGCCAGACACGGCAAGGGCTTTGAGGGACTGCTTAAGAGATATTTCGGATAAATACAATACATATCTACGGGAAATGGGGCAGTCTCAAATCTGCCCCATTATTTTTATGTATTCTTCCTTTTTGTCCCTCATTATCTCAAAGCCTTCATCCAGCTTCTCTAACGGATATCTGTGACTGATAAAATTCTCCAGTTCTTTTCCGTTTTTCGCCATAGCATTTAGCGCCATGTGCCAATCATCAGCTTCTGACCCGGTAAACGAAGAATTCCATGTGCCCATAAGCTTAAGCTGATTTCTCAATATCTTCCAATAGACATCCCTCTTAAGCTCCATATCCGAATGCGGATTTCCCATAAGGCATAGCCTTCCGGAGGGTGCCAGAATATCGACTCCCCAGCTATAGCTTTCATTGCTGCCTGTGCATTCAAAGAAAACATTCGTGCCGATGCCGTTTGTCCTTTCCGCAATAAACTTACTTATAGCAGTTTCCTTTTTATCAGTATCAAGCTGCCTTATATCCAAAAAATTACCAGCAGGGACTCCAAGCCCCTCAACATTATTTTTCTGGGATTCCTTATTTCCTATAGCAGTAATGTCATTTGCGTCAATTTCGAATATATTTATCAGACTCATCACAAGAAGCGTACCTATAGTACCCAGCCCGCATACTGTTATTTTCTCCCCTCTTTCGGGTGCAACGCCTCTTATAGCATGTATCCCCACCGACATTGGCTCCAGCATAGCCGCAGAATCATAGCTTACTCCCTCGGGAAGTTCAATAAGATTCCATTCAGGTACCGCAACATATTCTGCAAATCCTCCGTCACTCCTTGAACCCAGATAGTCATAGTGTCTGCACATTTCATATTTAAGCTGCCTGCACGGAAAACAATCCCTGCAGGGAATAAGAGGAAATACCCCGACACGCTTTCCTAGCCATGTTCTGTCAGCATCCTGTCCGGCCTCAACCACCTCCCCCGAAAATTCATGCCCGGGTATCAGCGGCATATTGTGAGCACCCGTCTGATATATACGAGGGATATCCGAACCACATATCCCGGCGGAATGAACCTTAAGAAGAACCTCGCCCTTTCCGGGCTTGGGCATTTCTCTTTCCTCATATGATATCTTTCCTATATCGTGAAGTATCCATGCCTTCATAATTTATTACCTGCCTTTTACTCCAATGCATCAATATCCCGCATAAATCGTTCCATATCAGCTTCTGTTGTAATCTTGTAATTATTCTCATCCCCCGGCAGCATGGCTATATCCATGTCCGCCATAATAGCAGGCTCCGTGGAGCCGTTGATCCCAAGTATCTTTTCCGGCAAAAGCCTCCTGTTGGCATCCAGATATCTGCCCAATCTGAAAGCCTCCGGAGCCTGACCGGCATAAATACTACTTCGATCCAGTAGCTCATCAATATTTCTGCCAGACCTGCTATAATATACCGTATCCTTCATCGGGAGCACCGGGAGCGCTCCGTCATGTTCCTCTACGGCGCCTATCACACTCTCTATAATTTTCTCCGACAGATTTGGACGTGCCGCATCATGTATAAACACAATATCCTTTTCGTCATAATGCTTCTCTAGCTCCAAAAGACCGTTATATATGGACAGCTGCCGATTCTCGCCCGGCAGAGCAAAACCCTTGAATTTATCCGCAGTATCGAGTCCTTTTATCTCCTCCGAAATTAAATTGTGCCACGATAAAGCGGCAACTACATAAACCGCATCTATTGTGGCACTTTTTAAAACAGCCTCAAGAGCAAAGCTTATAAGAAGCCTTCCCTTGACTTTGATGTATTGCTTTGGCACGACGCTCGCAAGTCTGCTGCCCGTTCCTCCGGAAAGAATGAGGGCAATATTCATATGCTCCTCCTAGAATTCAAGCCTACGTATCGCATCTATTGTATCCTTATATGGTCTGTTCTTTCCAAACAAAAGGGTGGTCCCCAAGACAAAGCCCTTCATGCCTCTGGGTGCATACTCCGTAATCTTGTCCGGACCGCAGGCACCGTCCCAATACAGTTCAAACTTCATTTCCTCCTGAAGCTCCAAGAGCCTCGCTATCTTCTTTCCCACATATGGCATAAACATCTGCCCCGCATTTCCCGGATTTACCGTCATTACCAATACCTTCTTGACGATACGGAGCAATTCGTATACTGTTTCCACGCTGGTCCCGGGGTTTATCGCAATGCCCGGCGTAATTCCGGCATCAATTACCTTCTGCAATGTAGTGGAAGGATGATATTCCGCCTCCGGATGAATATAAATAGTATCGCCGGGACGCAAATACTCCGCAAAAAGTCTGACACTATGGTTCGGATGCTCCACCATAAGATGTACATCCAAAGGTTTGTTTGTGGCGGAACGTATATATTTCATATCATTCAGCGACATAGCAAAATTCGGAACATAACGTCCGTCCATAATATCTATGTGGAACGAGTCTATACCTGCTTCTTCCAAATCCCGTACTTCTTTTTCAAGATTTCCGTAATTGGCACACATCATAGACGCCAAAAGCTCAAAGTACATAATTTAACCTCAATATCCTTAAAATTAAAAGTCCAAAATCAATTATAGTACAATTCTGGAATTTAGGCAATGGAGAGATTAAGTAGCGATTTTGCCAGATTTCTGCAGCCTCCCCTTACTTTTCAAGTCTTTCTATCCTGCAGCTATGTGTCTTTTTATCCTCATCATAGCTGATTCCGACAAGCAGGATATCTCCTGCATAATGCTCCAATGATCCAAAGTACTGCTTATTCTTAATCTGTTCAATTGCGCTCTCTGCAATGCATCCTCATTTCCTCTTATAGTCTCCGACAGAAGCTCCTTTGATGCCTGTATTATCCGATTTGTTGTTTCGTATTCGGGTTCAGTTTCAACTGCATTGAACCATTCCTGCCTGACCTCTTTATTGGGAATACGGCAGGTCTTGTCTTCACGGTTATACGCAAGATAACCAAAATGTATCAAATATGTAAACAAATCGCTTCTTGTATGAAAGGAGTTCATCGTATTCATATACCGTGTAATGTTGACATCCACATTCTCTCAAGGAATCATCATCCCTATACTTCACTTCAGGAAATGCTTCCCTCATCTCATCCTTTATCTTATCTATCAGGCGCAGCAACAATTTATTCTTATCAAGCACATTCTGATACTCACTGTTCATATCAATCTTGATGACATTGTATTTATTCAGCTTCTCTTCAAATTCCGGAGCCCGAGCAATCTTAAAGGGTGCAAAAAGCTCACGGGAATCACATCCCTCCGTGTAAATGTCTGATGTATGCATTTTATCAGTCATTTACTAGTACCATCCTTTAAACCCTGCGTTGTATGATTACGTCTATGTTACCTGCGATTCTTTTTTCCTTTTTTACATAATCAGAAAGATACGGAATACAAAACATTACCTTTCCATGTTCCGGCGGCGCAATTATGCCCTGGTCTATAAGATATGCCCTTGTCCTGCTCAAACTACTTTGAGAAACTCCAATAGCGTGAGCAATATCAGATGTCAACGCAAGCCTGTCCTCTCCCAAGCATTCAGCCATATTTGTAAGATATCTCTTTTCACTGTCCGGAAGCTCTTCAAACAATGGCTTAAGAGCACGCTGTTCATATGCCAACAAAGCATTCTTTTCCGCTACAGCCAATTCATCCTCTGATACTGTATGCTTCTTGTTAGTACTAATCTGATTAATTAGTAAAATAAGGTAGTATCCAAGCAATTGCATCAAATACGGATGTCCAAAGCTTGTCGTGTTAATTCTGTCCAAAAGAGTTTTGTTGATTGATAATCCTTTTATACTGGAAAAAACCTTGTCAAGCGCAGCTTCAGCCTCTTCCCATGTAAACAGGCCTATTTCTTCATGTGCTGTGCGCCGCAGGTATGTACAGCCTTCGTGTCGTGTAATTGTTTTGTATGCATATGGAAGCCCGGCAACTGCCAGCATTATATCGTAGCCTTTTCTGGATGCCATTTGAAACGCATTGCAAAGAGATGACACATCCTCAATCGGAACCTTTTGAATCTCATCAACTGTCACAAACAGCCCTTGTCGTGATTTAGAGCAAGTCTCAAGTAATAGGGGCTGAAGTGTCTCTCTGCCGATATGCCTCGTTTTCGCAATAGAAGCACCACTTATTCCGCCTCCAAATCCAAACACATTCACATTTGCCTGTGGGCTTATGGTGTTGGTAATCTCATCGTAGCCACTTAACTCATAAATCAGCTGTTCAATTGTGTTTTCCGGTCCTAGATCAATTACTTTTCTCTTTTTCTTTTCAGCTCTGATTGATAATTGCTCGAGCAACGCTGTTTTACCGCTGCCACGTGTGCCTGTAATAAATATGGCGCGCTCATCACTACCGAAATCAATCATAGCAAGCTCAAACAGATTTAGAATTTTATCACGACCAAAGAAAACATCCGGTTTACCCCCAAATATCGGTGAAAAAGGATTAGAAATCATAGCCTCGACGCCTCCAACTAAAGTCATGCAATTGCCATTTATTCATTTTATGAAATAATATCAAAAATCTGCAAATATGTCAAATATGTACTGTGTGGAGTGTCACTATTTCATTTTCAAACTTTTCTATCTTGCAACTTGTTGTACCACGCCGAATTATAATCCCCCGTTTTCTTTACTTTATGACGAATTAAATTCTCATATTATCGTTTGTCTTTATTAACACTAAACCGACCTCTCGGTGGGTGGCCTTTGCTGCCCTCACGGTCAGTCAGGAGTAGCCATGCTTATACCAATGCTGCAAGCTGTGACTTCAGATGCTCGATTTCTTCCTTGTATCTCTCATTCTGTTCCCTATATTGCCGCATTTCAGCCTCATCTGCCTCACGCTGCTCTCTCCGTCCGTCACTGAACCCATCCTCGTAGCTTTCCTCTCGAATCACTTCCTTATAGCCTTCCTCGTCAAACTCATACAAGCTCTTCATATATACCATAGCTTTATTCCTCCTTAAGAAGTCCGCCAGTATGCCATCCCTTATACATTCATCAACCGCTGCCTTTACAGCTTCCTCGGTAGTTTTGTATATTTTCTTATTCCCTCTTACTCTGTTTACAAACTCCACATATTCCGCCAAAAGTTTACAGCTTTCCTTGAGCTTCTCATTATATCCCGTATTTATATTGAGCTGTACGCATATCAGTTCCAAATTTATTTCCTCATTACCGGAGGTTCTCTCGTACAAATCCGAAAGCTTAAATTCCACTCTCTCCGGCTGCTTCTCAGTTCCGTTATAAAAGGTAACAAAGCTCGGTCTTGGCAGCGTAATCCTTTTATGTCCGTATTCCTTCTTCCCAGAATAATCCCTTTCAAGCTGTGCAGATACATATTTTAAATATCTGAATGGCATATTCGGGTTTACAGTAGACTGATGTTCAAAGAGACTGAGCCTCATATCTATCAGGCAGGATATGTCGTTCTTTATCCCAAGAAATACCGCATTCTCCAATGTAGTAATCTTCAACTCGTCCGAATCATCATACTCCGTATCGTTTACCGCATTATACAGCGACAGCAGCGCTTCCCTCTCCCTGAATATCATACGGAATACCGAATCCTTGTAATTATTGTCAACAGTTACATTCTTGTCCATAAGCATACCTCCTTTTGCAGGAGCTTTATAGACTATCGGAATCTTCTCCGCTTTCAGGCTCCTGCTTTTATTTTTTTTGAATAATAAAAGCATATGAAACCTGAATGATATCAGAAATGTCGGAAATTGGATTTCAAAGACCGATGTATTATGCTTTCAAGATGAATATAGCATAACCATCAATTGAATGCAAGATAAAAAAGTCAGCAAATAT
>JAFUVF010000039.1 GCA_017483735.1 Lachnospiraceae bacterium
AAGATTTGGTAATGTTGCACAAAAATGATATATCGGATGAATAAGAGAAGAGTACAATAAATGGTACTCGGAAAGCTGATGAAAAAGTTGTTGAAAACAACAGAAAATTTAACAGAAAACAACAGAATTTTTATGAGACCCGAAGTTATAAGCCTTACCGGCTTTGAGGATGACAATACTGCAAGAGAAATGGCTGATGTGAGTGTTTATGTTCCAAGCCATAAGTATGGAATCGTAGAATCAATTCATAATCTCATCCTTCAGGAGGCAGTAGACCTCATCATGGAACGGGATGGAGTGAAATTGTGATACCTTTAGCAATCCCCGACCTATCGGGAAATGAGAGAAAATATTTAAATAAATGTATAGACAGCACATACGTCTCTTCGGTTGGACCATTTGTGGATAGGCTTGAATCTTTGATAGCTGAGATATCAGGAGCCAAGTACGGTGTGGCTGTTTCATCAGGAACAACGGGTCTCCATACAGCTTTAACGGCTTATGGGGTTGGTAGGGATGATATTGTAATCATTCCTTCGTTTACGTTTATAGCAACAGCAAACGCTATTTCTCACTGTGGGGCAACTCCGTGGCTGATGGATATAAAATCGGACTCTTGGTGTATAAGGAAACAGATAAACAGTTTTCTAAGGTATTTGAGATAAATGAAGGAGATGGATTCGGGGCAGAGCTGAATAAGGCATTGAATAGTAGTTGTGGATGGATTGCAGTCAGGGATGCCGATGCGGAATTTGAATCAGATTTCGTAGAGCATATTGGGAAATATGTTCTAAACCCTGGAACGATGCATTTCTCGGCTGGTAGGGCTTTGTTTAGTAATTATGCATGGTCATTGAAGCGGTTTGGCTTCGACAGAGTTGCACAGATAAAGAGATTTTCTGAACTGGTAGATGCATGGCAGAAAAATAAAGTGATTCCGCTTTCCTTTGAAAAATTTGATGAGAAGCGTTCAGCATTCAAGATTCAGAAGGGTAATCGGATTGCAGTCTGGGGAACCGGATCTGCGGGAAGCCAGGTGGCAGATGCGGTAAGAGTGAACGAAGCAGAACTGGTTGCTGCTTATGATATTGATACTTTAAAGCAGGGCAAACCGTTCTACAGTGTTACGACACAGAATCCGAAAGAACTGACGAATTTTAATGATTTTGATTACCTTGTGGCTGCAAATTATACGAGGTTCAAGGAGATAAAAGAAGGCGCAATAGGATATGGCGTGCCGGAAGAGAAGATATTGCTGATGAATCAATTATAAGAAAAGTCGGCGTGCCGGACGAGAAGATCGTGAGACCTTATGAGGTGTGAGGTGGCAACACATAATTCTTATTGTGGTAAAGCACGGATTCTGTTCCATCGGGCAGATACTTCTTCTTGTATAGCAATGTCCACCTTGCCTGACCAAACGAATAGTCACGATTGGTTTTGGGGAAGATGGAGCGGCAGAAGCGGTCTTCTGAGTCCTCTCTCTTATCAAGGAAAAGATAAACCTCCTGTCCTTGTGCAATATTGTCGAGCAGATACTCGGCTTCAATCTGGGAAAAGAACTGAAGCCTTTTACGATTATAACGGAACACGGTGGAGTTATCATCAAGCAGCTTTTCGAGCATTCCGGTAAAGAGTATGCGATCACGGACATTGTCATCAATGAAGGAAGAGCTCGCAATATGATTACGGGCATCAGCGGATGAGAGCAGTTCGTCAAATATGTAGTTGCGACCCCGGTTATCACGACGGTCTTGCAAATAGTGAAGCCCCATAAGGTGATAGCAGTCCTGTTTGTCAAAACCGATATCAAAAGATAAGTTTTTCCCAGCACGACCAAGATGGATGGTGTAGCGAGTATCCAAAAGTTTACAGAAGGAGGTCAGGCATTCCAAAATGCTATCTTCAATCATAATCAATCTCCGTACAAAAGGTTATAAAAATTGGCTCTCCCACCGAAGCAGAAGAGCCAAGTGATGTTTTCATCGCCAGTTTTTGGGAACCATCCAACCATGATAAAGCTCCACGCGCACCGCTTACTGGCACGACACAACGCTTCAACGCTTGAACAGACACACTCCGTTGCCTGTTATTAACATCTTTATTATAGGGGCTGGGGGTAATTTTGTCAAGATAGGGACAAAAGATAGATATACACAGCGAGGATTAACACACAATGGTAACAGATGAAATAGTAAAACATAATTCTTATGTCATCTATGGCGCACAGGTAATTGCTGTAGGTACGAGGGAGGCGATAGCACATCTGACAGGGTTACAGCCTGCATCCTTTGCTGTGGGCAAACCTGCAGGGAAAACCTGGTTTCCGACAGGCAATCCGGAGGAGATAGACGGCATTCCTGTGGTATCCATTGATGATGTCAGTACGGATACTTTCATCGTTATCGGCGTGACGGAGCTGATTCAGCAGGAGGTTATCCCCTATTTGGATGAGCATGGTTATACGAGCTACTATGCCCTGACGCAGCACGAAGAACATTTGCTGATGTCGGAATATTACAAAAGTGTGGGATTGTTTCCTGTAATCAATGATTCACAGCACAGTGTTTCGCAGAATATTGATTTTGCGATGTATGAGGTCAGGAATGATAAGGATAAGCCGTTATCACATCATCCCGACTTATATCCCTATGAGATTCCGATTCAGGCCGGTGCCGCGATTGCGGAGAAGTCAATAGCGGATGTTAAGGACGACAAAGGTATTAACATCTCAAAGAAGAACCGCATGTATTGTGAGATGTCTGCTGTTTATTGGGTTTGGAGGAACATAAATCACGACTGGATAGGCATAGAGCACTATCGCCGTCATCTGCTGGTAAAACCGGAAATGCTTACAGATGATATTGATGCAATTATGCCGTTGCCCTATATCTGCTATCCACACGAAATGGCACAGTTTCTACGTTTTACCACAGAGAATGTATTAGATGCATTGCTTAAGACTTTGAAGGAGCTGCATCCTAGCGAATATGATGACTATCATAAAATCCTCTATGGGAAATACCAATATACATACAACCTTGTATGTGCGAGAAAGAGAGTTTTCGATAATTATTGTCAATGGTTTTTCGAGATAACTGAGCATATGGAGAAGAACTATGGTGCAGAGGTGCCTGAGCTGATTGAAACGAGAGCATTTTCCTATGTTGCTGAAGTACTGACAAATCTCTACTTTATGTATCATCAAAAAGATTTGCGGATACGGCATGTGGAGAAGGCAATTTATACATAAGCGATCTTCAACTATAGATAAAAATGCAAGAAATGTAAATATCAGAAACAGCATGGAGTAAATCGGCGTGAGAATAACGGAGGGTGAGAAATGAGCAATATGTACGCTTCAAAGAGAATACTTGTCACAGGTGGTGCCGGCTTTATCGGCTCCCATCTCTGCAAAAGATTAGTGGAAGAGGGCAATGATGTCATATGCCTTGATAACTTTTTTACAGGCTCTAAGGGGAATATAGAAGGTCTTCTTGATTACCACAACTTTGAATTGATCCGTCATGATGTGACGGAGCCTATACTTTTGGAGGTTGACCAGATTTACAATCTTGCATGCCCTGCATCTCCGGTGCATTACCAGTACAATCCGGTAAAGACCATCAAGACATCAGTTTTGGGAGCAACCAATATGCTGGGACTGGCAAAGCGTGTAAAGGCGAGAATACTTCAGGCGAGTACCTCGGAGGTCTACGGCAACCCTGCAGTGCATCCCCAGCCGGAGGAGTATTGGGGGAATGTGAATCCCATCGGTATTCGTTCCTGCTATGACGAGGGCAAACGAGTTGCAGAGACCCTGTTTTTTGATTATCACAGACAGAATGATGTGGATATCAAGGTAATCCGCATCTTCAATACCTATGGTCCGAATATGAATCAGAATGACGGACGAGTGGTAAGCAATTTCATAGTGCAGGCGTTGAAGGGTAAGGATATCACGATCTACGGCGACGGCACGCAGACGAGAAGCTTTTGTTATGTGGATGATCTGGTAGAGGGCATGATCCGTATGATGAACAGCAGGGAGGGCTTCACGGGCCCTGTGAATCTGGGGAATCCCGGAGAGTTTACGATGCTGGAGCTGGCTGAGAAGGTAATTAGTCTTACCGGAAGCAGTTCAAAGATTATATATCAACCGCTTCCGCAGGATGACCCCACACAGAGGAAACCAGTGATAGATCTGGCGAAGAAAGAACTAGGTTGGGAACCCACGATAATGCTGGATGAGGGGTTAAAGCGGACTATCGAGTATTTCGGAAGTGTGGTGCAGGTTCTGTGAGAATGTATCATACCCCCAAAATCTCAATCATAATAGCCACCCATAACAGTTCGGAGCACCTCTCCGAATGTCTGGACAGCATCCTTACCCAGTCCTTTGAAGATATCGAGGTATTGGTGGTGGATGTATGCTCCGCAGACGGCACAGGAGAGCTTCTTTCGGAGGCTGCAAGGAAGGATGAGCGTGTGGTGTTTCTTTCCGACAATATGGGCAGTATCGGGCATGCGAAGAACCTGGCGCTTGACCGTGTCAGGGCTCCTTATGTGATGTTAGTGGAGCCGGAGGACTGTCTTAGTAGTGATGCTTTGGAATATTTCTCAAACGCTCTGGGGGATGATGCGGAGGCGGATCTCCTTGCATGCGAGACAGACTGCTTTGGCGATGATTCCTCTGGCAGGACTAATGCTGACAGGAAGCGTATCATGGCGGAGGCGAACAGGAAGGATGGCAGGAAGCGGGCGGTTGAGAACCGTCTCATGCGAAGCTGGGCGTTTGATTTTTTTGCCGTCTACAGGACGGATTATCTTAGGAATAATGGAATCAGACATTATGAGGAGCCGGGCTTTGGCAGGCAGGATGCGGCATTCAGATTCCTTGCCATGGCGAAGGCTGTTCCGAAGCTGTCCGTAGCGGTCAGGTATGAGAAGCGGCTGGAGCCTGCCGGGGCGCTTATAACGGATGAGAAGACGGTTACCGATGTTTGCCGTGAATTCCGCTTCCTTAAGAGGGAGCTTCAGAAGGATATGGAGCTCTGGCGGCAGATGAGGCTTATATACTGGCAGGCTTATTATGACAGGAATATGCTTTTGTATGAGATGCTTTCGGACAGTTTGCGCACGAAGCTGTCCGGGAGGATGCAGGCTGACATTAAGGAAGCAATATATCATAAGGAATTCAGCCGTGAGTATTTTGATATAACGGTGCGGGATGAGATGGAGCTTCTGCTTAAATCAGCAGATGAATTTGATAGCTTCCAAAGGGAGAAGCTTCTAATGCGAAGGACAGAGAGAGCGGAGACATTATTAAAGGAAGGAAGACAGAGCAGTATGCTCTTTGGAGAGACAGGGACGGAGCCGGAAAGGCTTACAGGAGAGGAAGTTGAGCGTATGGAGGAAATCCGGCGCAAATACCGCCTGAACCGGAAATGGCTGAGGGAGGAGATGGCGCATGATATGGGGCCTCTCCGCATGCTTCTGGGGCTTACGGCGGATGAGATGGGAGAGCTTATAGGGGTGTCGGGCAGCACCTACAGAGAATTGGAGTCTGGAAAGAAGGAGGTCAGCTGGGACCAGTATCTGGCACTTCTCTTTGTGTTCAGGTTTAACGATAGAACGTCTGCTGTGGTGGATACGCTGGGGCTATATCCGGAGCCCTTGCAGATAAGGATGAAGAAGGGCGTGGTCAGCATTTATGCCTGATATGTTTGCGGATGAACTAAATAGTCTCAACAGAGATGAGGTAATGGGAAGGCTTGCGCTGAAGCTTCCGATGATTAGCGGCGAGATGGGCACAACTCCCGCAGGCATAGCCGAGAGAACAGGGCTGGATGCCGAGAGAGTGAGAAATATTGCGGCCGGAAGAAGAAAGATGAAGTGGAGCGAATATATGAGCATCCTCTTTCTGCTATGGAATGATGAGAAGGGGCGTGAGCAGGTGGAAAAGCTGGGGCTTTTCCCGGAGGCTTTGAAAAATGCAATGTCAGTGAACCGCAATGCGCATTAAAGCTCCTCCTTCAAATGCTTTATTATGCTGTCCCTTGACAGGGAATTGAGCTCCTCCGCCGTTTGGAGGAGCTTATTTATTTTTTCGGGAGTTTTCTTTTCCTTATAATATTTTGCCAGATCTATATAAGTCCTCGAAACATCGGTCTTTGTGCTGACGGCAAATTCCATAACGCTTACGGCGGCATCCATTTTTTCAAGAGCAATCAGCCTGTCGGCCCATTTCTGTAATGTCGCCGCAAGTGAGGTATAATTTTCATCGAATTTTGTGAGGGCGGTAATATTTGCCGTTCCGTATTCAAGCTTTAAATCAGTATTGGTAAAGCCTGTCAGATTGACGATATTTTCGGTGGAGAGATATTTTATCGTATCTATACAGTCCTTCACGATATCGTCATCTGCGCATATTTCGACAGGCAGCTTATCCAGAGGAATCTTGATATAATCCAGCCCCTCCAGAGATTTTTTTCTCGTGGAGTTCGCACGGCTCTCCCTGTCCCAGAAATTCCTGTTGTCTCTGTCGATTTCATTGCGGGATTTGTGTAATCTGTGGGTCAAAACAATAATAAATATAAAAAAACTTGTTAAAAATGGCAATTTCATATATAATAACCTTTTGTTAAAGTATATGTAAAAATAAGTATAAACCAAACGGAGCCAGATTATGTTAAATATGAATAATAAGAAGACCAGACAGAGGATATCCGCAGTGATCATCATTATTCTTGTACTGGCTATGGTAATACCTACTTTATCATATTTGTTTCAGTAAATCAATTTGAGGATATTATTATGAAGAAAATCGGAATTTGTGCATTGACGGCGGCTTTCATGCTGGGGGTATCCGGCATCACGTCCATAGCGGTGGAGAACAAGGCTATGGAGGCCGCAACCGCCACCATCAGGGAAGGAATTGTTGCTGAGGACGTGAATCTTGCAGGGTTTAGCCGTATCGAGGCAAAGGCGGCCATAGAGGCGAGAGTGGAGGAGATCAAAAACACTCCCATCATATTAAATGCAGCGGGAGGTAATACAGTGCGCACTACAGCCGGAGAGCTGGGCGTGATATGGGTCAACCCCGAGATAATTGACGAGGCACTTGTTCTGGGGGATGCAGGAGATGTGGTAACCCGCTACAAGCTCTTAAAGGATATGGAGAACGGCGGCATAGACCTTCATATAGAGATAGAGCCGGACAAGGCTATGATAAAGGATATCATAGAGGAGTACTGCGTCAGATATGACAAGAAGGTTGTAAATACCTCTCTTAAGAGGGATGACGGCAGCTTTCAGATAATCGAGGGAACGCTGGGTTATGCCACAAATGTGGATGCGACTGTGGACAGGATATATGATTTCTTGAGCAATGAATGGGATCATTATGAGACCAGCATAGATCTTGTGGTGGAGGATGTACAGCCTGCCGGAGATACGGATGAGCTTATGCAGCTTACGGACCTTCTTGGAACCTTTACAACCTCATACAAATCCTCGGGAACTGCGAGGGCTGTGAATGTTGCCAACGGCTGCAAGCTTATAAACGGCACCACGCTCTATCCCGGAGAGGAGTTTTCGACCCTTGCGAAGATCACTCCCTTTACTCTCGCAAACGGCTATCAGTCCGCAGGCTCATACTCCAACGGACTCGTGGTGGAGAGCATAGGCGGCGGCATCTGTCAGGTGTCCAGCACACTTTACAATGCGGTGCTTCGAGCGGAGCTTTCCGTTACGGAGAGACATAACCACTCCATGATAGTGAGCTATGTGGAGCCCTCGGATGATGCGGCCATCGCAGAGGATGCGGGAACGGATTTCAGATTCGTAAATAATCTTGATCATCCCATATATATAGAGGGAATAACTGCGGACAAGACCATTACCTTCAACATATACGGCATAGAGACCAGAGATCCGGCACACAGCGTGGAATTTGAGTCCGAGATATTGGAGGAGGTTGTCCCCGAGGGAGATGCCATCCTCACGGAGGGGCAGTATCCTTTGGGTTATGTGAGCGTGCAGAGTGCACATACGGGATACAGCGCAAGACTCTGGAAGATAGTAAAGGAGAACGGTGTTGAGACCGGCAGAGAGATAGTGAACAAGAGTACCTACAAGGCGGTACAGCGCACGGCCATAGTGGGCGTAGCCACCACAAACCAGGAGGCGCAGAGAGCTGTTATTACCGCCGTGGGAACAGGAGATCTCGAACATGTACGTGCGGTAATCAACCAGTACACCCAGCCCAGAGTAGCAGTGGATCAGGGCGAGGAAGATTAGTGGACATAGTTTTTGCGGGATATATGGCATTGGATGCCACCTTAAGGCTTTTTAAGGAGAACAGGGAAAAGATACTGGAAAGATATCCTGCACGCATAGAGGAGAGCTTAGCTGACCTTGCGAACAATTTCTCCGGAGAGCATTTGGTGGAATTTGCTCCGGATATATCCGTATATGAATGCGGAGCCGAGGGAATATATCACGACCTGTGGCATTTCGGGGAGGCTGTAGGCAAGGGCTTTTCAATAGATATGCTGAGTATTCCTGTCAGGCAGGAAACCATAGAGATCTGTGAGTGTACAGGGGAAAATCCCTACGAGCTGTCGTCAAGAGGATGCTTTATTACAGAGACGGACAAAGGGTATGAGTTGTCCGTGGAGCTTAGAGAAAAAGGAATCATTTCTGCAGTAATAGGCTGCACGACCAAAGGCAAAGCAAGAATTTTGAAGAAGCGTGAGACCATAAGCTATCTTAACAAACCAAGATAAAATGCAGGAGGGCGCTATGAGAGACCAGATTTTATCCATAATCGAAAAGAACAGCCGCATTGATATAAAGGAGCTTGCGGTGCTCCTTGGCATGGAGGAGATCGATGTGGCAAATGAGCTAAAGCGGCTGGAGGAAGAAGGTATTATCGGCGGCTACCACACCATGATAAACTGGGAGAAGACCTCCATAGAGAAGGTAACCGCTCTTATTGAGGTGAGAGTGACACCCCAGAGAGGGCAGGGCTTTGACAATATCGCTGAACGCATTTACAAATATCCGGAGGTGCAGAGCGTATATCTCATATCCGGCGGCTACGACCTGATGGTAATTCTGGAGGGAAGAACCTTAAGAGAGGTATCCACCTTCGTGTCGGACAAGCTCTCAACACTTGAAACCGTGCTTTCTACGGCGACGCATTTCATATTGAAAAAATATAAGGATCACGGAACCATCTATGACCTTAAGCTGAAGGATGAAAGAGAGATAGTGACGCCATGAGACAGGATATCCTTGCAAAAAAGGTTATAGATATCAAGCCCTCCGGTATCAGGAGGTTTTTTGACCTTGTGTCGGAGATGAAGGATCCGGATGTTATCTCTTTGGGAGTGGGGGAGCCGGATTTCGATACCCCCTGGCACATCAGGGACGAGGGTATTTATTCTCTTGAAAAAGGAAAAACCTTCTACACCTCCAACTCCGGACTTATGGAGCTTCGTGAGGAAATCTGCAAATATTTGAACAGACGCTTCAATGTTTCCTATGATCCCGCAAAGGAGGTCATAGTGACCGTGGGAGGCTCAGAGGCTATAGATATAGGCTTAAGAGCTATGATAAATCCCGGAGACGAGGTTCTGATTCCGGAGCCCAGCTATGTTTCCTATGAGCCCTGCGCAGTGCTTGCCGGGGCTGTGCCCGTTATAATAAATCTTAAAGAAGAAAATGAATTCCGGCTTACAGCCAGGGAGCTGGAGGATGCAATAACCGAAAGGTCAAAGGTACTCATCCTTCCCTTCCCCAACAATCCCACCGGAGCCATAATGGAAAGAAGGGATTTGGAGGCTATAGCAGAGGTAATATTAAAGCATGACCTGATCGTTATGTCGGATGAGATATATGCGGAGCTCTCCTACAAGGAAAAGCATGTTTCAATAGCTTCACTGCCGGGAATGAAGGAGAGAACCATACTTATAAACGGTTTTTCCAAGGCCTATGCCATGACGGGATGGAGGCTTGGCTATGCCTGCGGTCCGCAGGAAATAATTTCCCAGATGACAAAAATCCATCAGTTCGCCATAATGTGCGCACCTACAACGAGCCAGTATGCTGCGGTGGAGGCGCTGAAAAACGGCGATTCGGATGTGGAAACGATGCGGGAATCCTACAATCAGAGAAGAAGATTTCTCATGAATGCATTTAAGGAGATGGGGGTACAGTGCTTTGAACCCTACGGTGCATTCTATGTTTTTCCTTATATAGGAGAGTTTGGGCTTAGCAGTGATGAGTTCGCAAACAGATTCCTTTCTGAGGAAAAGGTGGCAGCTGTGCCGGGTACGGCTTTCGGCGCAAGCGGCGAGGGCTTTTTGAGGATTTCCTATGCGTATTCTCTGGAGCATTTGAAGCAGGCCATGGAGAGAATGTCACGCTTTGTGGAGAAGCTCAGAAAAGAAAACGGAGCCGTGAAATAATTTGCATATTGTACTTCATCAGCCGGAGATACCATCGAATACCGGAAATATTGGAAGAACCTGTGTCGCCACGTATACAAGCCTGCACTTGATAGAGCCCTTGGGCTTTCAGATAAACGAGAAGCAGTTAAAAAGAGCAGGTATGGATTATTGGGAAAGGCTTGACGTAACCCGCTATATAAATTATGATGATTTTATGCAGAAGGTGGGCGCAGCTAGAATATGGTATGCCACCACAAAGGCGCATAAGCGCTACACGGATGTACAGTATTCGCCAGATGATTATATAATGTTCGGAAAAGAGAGCGGTGGGATTCCGGAAGAGATACTCGTGGATAATGAGGAATACTGCATAAGGATTCCTATGTATGGGGATATACGCTCATTAAACCTTGCAAATTCTGTTGCAATAGTCTTGTATGAGGCATTGAGGCAGCAGGATTTTACGGGACTTACGACTGACGGAAGCTTACACAGGCTTGAATGGAACAGTTGATATAAAACAGGTTTGGAGGGAAGAAATGTCTGATTATGTTTTGAGCTGCAGTTCTACTGCGGATTTGACACTTGACCAGCTAAAAGAGAGAGATATAGAGTATATCTGCTTTCATTATGAATTGAATGGGAAGGAATATCTTGACGATTTGGGACAGTCCATGGATTTCAAGGATTTCTATGATGCCATGAGGAATGGCGCAAGCACAAAGACCTCCCAGATCGGCGTAGGAGAGTATGAACCCTACTTTGAGGAATTTCTCAAGGAAGGAAAGGATATCCTCCATATATCGCTTTCCTCGGGGATTTCAGGCACTGTAAATTCCGCAAGAATTGCAGCTGATGATCTTTCGGAGAAATATCCCGACAGGAAAATATATATCGTGGACTCTCTGGCAGCATCCGCAGGCTTCGGACTTTTCGTGGATAAGCTTGCAGAGCTTCGCAACGGCGGAATGGATATTCATGAGCTCTATCTATGGGCGGAGGATAATAAGCTTAGGGTAAATCATTGGTTCTTTACCTCGGATCTTACATATCTTGTAAGAGGCGGAAGAGTCTCGAAGGCAGCAGGACTTGTGGGAGGAATGTTGAATATCTGTCCGCTCTTAAACGTGGATTATGTTGGAAAGCTCATACCCAGAGAGAAGATCCGCACCAAGAAGAAGGTAATGAAGCGTGTGGTTGAGGTAATGGAGGAGCTTGCGGACGACGGATTAGATTACGAGGATAAGGTGTTCATCTCGCAGGCGGACTGCTATCTTGACGCAAGGGAGATGGCGGATATGATAGAAGAAAAATTCCCGAAGATGAAAAACAGAGTTTTGATCAATTATATCGGAACCACCATAGGCAGCCATACAGGGCCCGGAACCGTTGCGATATTCTTCTGGGGCAAAAAGAGAGTTAATTAAAAGGACGGGATGTGGTGTGTTTGCTATGAGACTGGACACATCGGCTATTGCAGGTAATGATCTTTGGGAAACCATAAAAAATAAAGAAGGGGAGACCTTTTATACGAAGAGGGGTCTTCCTTTCACATACAGCATAAGGGGAAGGGAGCTTTTTACCGACAGACGGGAGAGATCCATAACGGAGAGCACCTTCAACAATGCATTGTTGCGGCTTAAAGCGGATGCGGATGCCGAAGGTACATTGCAGAGGCTGAACGGCCCGAGGGCACTGAATATGTACGGAGCGCCGTATGTCTGGGCAATTTTTGCAGGGATTGGACTTATCAAATAGGGAGGAAATATGAAAATCTACATATGCTATCCGGAGGGGAAGTCAAAGGCTCTCACAATGAGCTATGACGACGGCAAGCTGGAGGATGAACGCCTTGTCGCTATTTTCAATAAATACGGTATAAAGGGAACCTTTAATTTAAATTACGGAGTTATGCTTACTGACACCTCAAAGCAGGCACATCCGAGGCTTCCGCTTGACAGAGTAAAGACCCTGTACGAGGGATATGAGATAGCATCCCACAGCCTGACTCATCCCACCATTGCAAGATGTCCCATGCCACAGATTGTGGAGGAGCTTGTGGAGGACAGGAAGGGGCTGGAGGAGATTGCAAAGAAGCCTGTAAGAGGCTTTGCATACCCCAACGGTTCATACAACGAGGAAATCAAAAAGCTGTATAAGATGCTGGGGGTGGATTATGCAAGAGTTACGGAATCGGCTCCGGACACAGTGCTTCCCTATGATCCTATACTCAATCTGGTGCCTCCTGAGGATCCTATGGAGTGGCATCCAACCTGCCATCATGATGACCCGAAGCTTATGGAGTTTGCAAAGGAGTTTGTGAACTTCAAGAAACCCCAGTATTTAAAGCTTATGTATGTATGGGGGCACAGCTATGAGTTTGAGGAGCATCACAACTGGAAGGTTATTGAGGATTTCTGCGAGTTCGTAGGTGGCAGGGATGATATCTGGTATGCCACGAATATAGAGATAATTGATTACTTAAATGCCGCAAAGGGTCTTAGGTTTTCTGCGAATTATCATTATGTGGAAAATCCCTATGCAATGTCTGTCTGGCTTAGCGTAAATGATGAGCCTGTGGAATTAAAGGGCGGCACCATAACTAATTTGGATAAGGTTTAGAGCCTGATGAGAAAGCTTCTGTCGAAGGTAAAGGAAAAACATATTGTCTTTGCGATAATGCTCTTGGGGATATTTGCCAGGGGCTTTCTTATATGGAGAGTTCCGGGAGGCTTGAATCAGGATGAGGCATATGCCGGATATGAGGCATATTCGCTGCTTCACTATGGAATGGACAGCTGGGGATATCATTTTCCGGTGTACTTTATCTCATGGGGAAGTGGGATGAATGTGCTGGAATCCTACCTTATGATTCCGTTTGTCGCCGTTTTCGGACTTACCAAATTCGCAATAAGACTGCCGCAGTTAATAGTGGCGTGCATTTCACTCTATGTATTCTATAAGCTTTTGAGGGAAATCTTCGGATATGAAAGCAGGGGAGTATATGCGGGATTTCTCTATTTTGCCGTCTGCCCATGGCATATAATGCTCTCCCGCTGGGCGCTTGAAAGCAATCTGGCGCCGGGCTTCCTTTTGTTCGGATTATATTTTTTCATAACAGGAAGAAGAAATCCGAAATATTATATGCTGTCGGCGCTTTTTTACGGGCTATCGCTTTATGCGTATGCAACGATATGGGTCATTGTTCCTTTCATTATAATATTGCAGGTTCTGTATCTTTTGTGGACCAGAGAACTGAAAATAAGCAGGTATCTGTTTTTTGCAGTTTTAATACTGTTTTTGCTTGCACTGCCGTTACTTTTGTTTATGGCGGTCAATTATTACGGCTGGCTTGATGAGATAAGGACGCCATTTTTCTCTGTGCCTAAGCTTATTGCAAGCAGGGGGAAGGAGATAGATTTTTGGCGTAAGAGGGAGAATCTTGATAATCTGTATAAAGTTATTGCCACACAATGGGACGGATATGACCACAATGCCACCGTAAGATTTGGGTTGTATTACAAATGGGGACTGTTTGTGGGCGTTGCAGGTTTTGCATATGGAATCATACGAGCCTTTAAAAGCATCGTAAAGAGAAAATGTGATGTAGTAGCTATGCTGCTTCCGCAGTTTATTATGTCGGTAATTTTAGGATGCCTTATATATGTGAATATAAACAGGATAAACAGTATTCACATCCCGATAATTGCGTTTATTTCTGTTGGAATAGTTTTTGTATGCGACATGCTGTACGGGAAATCAAAAAAATTTTTGGGTGTGATATGTACGGCGCTTCTTGTATCATTTTTGTTATTTGAATATAATTACTTTACCGGATATCGTGAGTTAATGGACTGGGTATTCGGAGAAGGTACGGGCGAGCTCATTGAGTATACTCTGGAAAATGCCGCATCCGATGAAGCGGTATATGTTGATCCGGATATAAACTACGCGAAGGTGTTGTTCTATTCCCGTATGCCGGTGGAGGAATTTATTTCCACGGTGGAATACAAAAACTATCCGTCAAAATATCTTTCGGTATATAAAATGGGAAGGTTTGTTTTTGATATGGAAAATGCGCCCAAGGGTGCGGTAAGGATAGAATAGGGAGGATAAAAATGCTGGTTCAAAAGTACAAGGATATGATATCAGCCAAATCGGTCATAAGGCAGCTTGCCGAATTTGCCGCTGCCAGGGGAAAAGAGATAGGATACGAAAATGTATTTGATTACAGTCTCGGAAATCCCTCTGTGCCGGTTCCGCAGGAATTTACGGATGAAATGATGAGGCTTCTTCAAAATGAGCCCACAAACAAGCTGCACGGCTACAGCCCGAATCCCGGAATATATTCCGTGAGAGAGACGGTTGCGGAATCTCTTAAGAGACGCTTTGATATTCCGTATAAAGCGGAGCACATTTTCATGGCAACCGGGGCTGCGGGAGCCTTGGCGCATGCCTTCAGGCTGGTAACGGAGCCGGGGGATGAGATACTTACCTTTGCACCATTTTTCCCGGAATACAATCCATATGTCAATCTTACCGGGGCCGTATTGAAGATAGTGCCTCCCGATACCGGAAGCTTCCAGATAAATTTTGATGAATTCGAGAGAATGCTCAATCCGAAGGTTATGGCTGTGCTTATCAACACGCCGAACAACCCCTCGGGTATCGTCTATTCCACGGACACTATCAAAAAGCTTGCAGCTATTCTCTGCGATAAGCAGAAGGAATACGGACACGATATATATATCATATCCGATGAGCCCTACAGGGAGATTGTATTTGATGGGGTGGATGCCCCCTGTGTTTCTGCGCTCTATGACAATACCATAATGTGTTATTCGTTTTCCAAATCCCTGTCGCTGCCGGGCGAGAGGATCGGCTATGTGGCGGTAAATCCGAAATGCTCCGGCGCAGAGTATATGGTAAATATGTGCGTGCAGATTTCCCGTGGCACAGGGCATAATTGTCCGCCGTCCATAATACAGCTTGCGGTTTCGAAGGTGCTTGATCTGACGGCTGATCTGTCCGTCTACGAAAGGAACATGAATTTAATCTATGACGAGCTTAAGGCGCTTGACTTTACAGTGGTGCGTCCCGGGGGAACCTTCTATATATTCCCGAAGGCGCTTGAGGAGGATGCAAAGGCCTTCTGCGAGAAGGCACTTAAATACGATTTGATTCTGGTACCCGGGGATTCCTTCGGGGCGCCGGGATTCTTCCGTATGGCATATTGTATAGATACGGAGAAGGTGGAGCGCTCTTTTTACGCCTTAGAGAAATTTGTGAGGGAGGAATATTGATGTATAATGCGGGACTTGTGCTTGAAGGCGGTGGAATGAAGGGAATGTACACCGCAGGAGTGCTGGATTTTTTTCTGGATAAGGGCATTGAGTTTTCAAGTGTATATGGAGTTTCGATGGGAGCCTGCGATATGTGCAGCTACCTTGCGAAGCAGAGGGACAGAGCTTTTGCGGTGGTGGCTGACTATGCAAAGCTTCATCGCTATTTCAGCATAGAGAGTCTTATCTTCACAGGGAATCTCTTTAATGTGAAGATGGTATACGATACCATACCCAACCGCTTATATCCTTTTGATTATGAAACCTACAAAAATTACAGCGGAAAGGCATACGCCGTCGCAACCGACATAGAGACAGGACTTCCTGAATACTTCAGAATTAAGGAATTGAAAGCGGATATGGAAAAAATAAGGGCATCCGCATCTCTTCCTTTGGTTTCAAGGAATGTAAAGGTGGACGGCAAGCTTTATCTTGACGGGGGCATAAGTAATTCGATTCCTTTGAAAAAATCAATCGAGGACGGAAATAAGAAAAACATAGTCGTGATGACAAAGGAGGTGGGCTATATAAGAGAGCCCATCGGCAAAAAGCATCTTGCGCTGGTGCGTGCGCTCTACAGAAAATATCCCAAGGTGGGAGAGCTTATGGCGGACAGGCATAATATGTACAACGGAGAGCTTAAATATCTTGATGAACAAATTAAAAGCGGAGGGGCATTCCTGATACAGCCTAAGTACAAAGGCAATGTGGGCAGAATAGAGAGAGACAGGGACAAGCTTAAGGTATTATATGAGCAGGGATATAATGAGGCGGCGGAGTGCTATGACGAAATGAAAAAATATCTGGAAGGATAGAAGAGGAGATTTATCAATATGAAAGAAAAGAATTCAAAAAAATTTGTTTTACCAGTATGTCTTACTGTAATTACGTTAATATATACTGTTTTGGCGCGGACCGTGAATGTGGAAGCAATCGGACCGCAGGGTACGAGCGTCGGATTTGCGGCAATAAACGGGGCGGTACATAACGCAATCGGAGTCCATATGCTTTGGTACAAAATAACACAGGCGCTGGGGCTTTTTGCAATATTTGTTTTTGCGCTTTTTGCACTGCAGGGATTTATCCAGCTGATAAAAAGGAAGAGCTTATTTAAGGTTGACCGCAGCATCATAAGTCTCGGAATTATTTTTGCAGTACTCTTTGCGCTATATGTAATATTTGAAATTTTGATAATAAATTATCGCCCTGTGATAATGCCGGGAGAGACAGAGGTTGAGGCATCCTTTCCGTCTTCGCATACTATGCTTGCCTATACGGTATTCGGATGTGTGATAATCTATTTTAAAAAATTTCTCTCTGGAAAAAGCTATTCAAAAATTATTATGATAGTGAGTCTGATATTAATTTTTTTGATGCTCTTCGGAAGATTATTTTCGGGTGTGCATTGGCTTACTGACATTGTGGGAGGTGTGCTGTACTCTGCGGTATTGCTGGCTTTCTTCAATGTGATGACAGAATAGCGTGCAAATATTTTTCGTCTGTGTTTGCAAAAAAATACGATAAATTCAAACAATTTTGTTGACATTTTGTAATTAAAGGAATAAACTACGAATATCAAAGGGACATAATTATATTATATACCTTGTGAGGGAGAAATTTATCGTCGCTATTAGAAAGGAGATTTTTGTAATGGCAGTAGAGAAGAAGGCAATCGTGCCTGTAAATGAGATTTCAACAACCGCTTCTAAGGCAGATGTTAAGCCTGTAGCAGCAGAGGCTAAGGCAGAAGATAAGAAGGCAGCTAAGCCTGCAGCAAAGAAGGCAACGGCAAAGAAAGCTACAGCAAAGAAGACCACAACAAAGAAGGCTACAGCAACCAAGACTGCAGCTGCAAAGAAGCCCGCAGCAGCCAAGAAGACAGCTGAGAAGAAGACTGCAGCTAAGCCCGCAACAAAGGCAGCTATCAAGAGTACTTATGTAGTAGAGCTTTCCAACGGAGAGCAGTATGATGAGGCTCGTCTTACCAAGATTGCTAAGGATGTATGGAAGTATGACCTTAAGCAGAAGGTTGCAGACCTTAAGTCCATCGAGCTCTATGTAAAGCCCGAGGAGCATGCTGTATACTACGTAATGAACACAGACTTTACCGGACAGTTTGGAATTTAAGCGCTTACGCTCACGAAAAGAATTAATAAATGGGAATCGTATGCTTGCATACGGATTCCCATTTTTAATTCTCTATTTTTATATTTATTTTACAAATATCCCCTTGACACTTTAGAATCAGCGTAGTATCTTAATGATTGTAGATGTTAGCACTCGACTTGATAGAGTGCTAACAGACGCAAAGAGGTATTCTCTATGGAGATGGATGGAAGAAAAACCAAGATATTGCAGGCGGTCATAAGGAATTATCTTGAGACCGGAGAACCCGTTGGCAGCAGGACAATATCCAAGTATACGGATCTCAATTTAAGCTCTGCAACTATCCGCAACGAGATGGCGGATTTGGAAGAAATGGGTTATATCATCCAGCCCCATACTTCTGCCGGAAGAATTCCCTCGGACAAGGGTTACCGCTTCTATGTGGACACTATGATGGAAGCAAAAGAGCGGGAAATGGTGGAGATGAAGGATATGCTCCTTGAAAGACAGGACAAGCTGGAAAATCTCTTGAAGGAGGTTGCCAAATACCTTGCCAGAGATACCCAGTATGCCACCATGATTACCGCACCATCCACTCATAGAAACAAGCTAAAGTTTATACAGCTTTCAAGAGTAGATGCGGGACAGATACTGGCGGTGGTTGTCATTGAAGGCAACGTGATAAAGAATAAGATGCTATCAGTCTCCGAGGAACTATCTGATGAAACGCTTTTGAAGCTGAATATGCTTCTCAATACGAATTTGAACGGTCTCGCCATAGAGGAAATAAACCTCGCCATGATAGAGAAGCTTAAGCTGCAGGCGGGGATACACAGCGATATTGTGAGCGGTGTCATAGATGCAGTGGGCGAGGCGATAAGAGCTGATGAGGATTTGGAGATATATACCTCGGGAGCAAATAATATATTCAGATACCCGGAGCTTTCAGATAATGACAAAGCAAGCGAGCTCATAAATACTCTTGAAGAGAAGAAGCTTCTCACAGGACTTGTGGGGGGCACAGAGGAAGACCCTGATACCGAAAACGGTGGGATTCAGGTATATATAGGCGGAGAGATGCAGGTGCAGGGCATGGATAACTGTTCAGTAGTGACCGCCACATATGAGTTGGGAGAAGGCATGAGGGGGACTATAGGTATCGTAGGTCCCAAGAGAATGGATTATGACAGGGTAGTGGGTACGTTAAAGACGATGCGAAGCCACCTTGACAGATTATATAAGAACGGCGACAGCGCCGGGAAAGGGTAGCAAAGATGGCAAAGAACGACAAGGAAGAACAGGAAGAAAAAGAGCTGGAAAAAGAAAACCCGGAAGAGACGGTGGAAGCTTCAGAGGAAGAAACGGTTGAAGAAGCCGCAGAGTCATCCGGGGAGGAAGGCACAGAGGAAGCAGAGGAAGAAATTTCCTTAGATAATGCGCCGAAAGCATTCCGTGAAAAAATAGAAGCTCTGGAAGACAGAGTCAAACGCCAGATGGCAGAGTTTGAAAATTTCAGAAAGCGTACCGACAAGGAAAAGACAGCGATGTTTGATACGGGCGCAAGGAGCGTTCTGGAAAAGATTCTGCCGGTGGTGGACAATTTTGAAAGAGGTCTTGCATCCGTTCCGGAGGACAAAAAAGATGATGCCTTTGTGGACGGGATGAGCATGATATATAAGCAGCTTATGCAGGAGCTTGAAAATATCGGTGTCGAGCCGATAGAGGCGCTGGGACATGAGTTTGACCCCAATCTCCACAATGCGGTACAGCAGGTGGAGAGCGAGGAGTACGAATCCGGAGTTGTAGCAATGGAGCTCCAAAAGGGATATAAATATCATGATATCGTGATAAGACATTCCATGGTGGCGGTAGTGCAATAGCGGACTATAGCGCTGTAACAGGTAAATTATTTAAAGAAAACATATAAACGAGGAGGAAAATGATATGAGCAAGATAATCGGAATCGATTTAGGAACTACAAACAGCTGCGTAGCAGTTATGGAAGGTGGAAAGCCCACCGTTATAGCAAATGCAGAAGGCGCAAGAACTACACCCTCAGTAGTGGCATTTACAAAGACAGGAGAGAGGCTTGTGGGCGAGCCCGCAAAGCGTCAGGCTGTTACCAATGCCGAGAAGACTATATCTTCCATAAAGAGGGATATGGGTACAAGCCGCGGCAGAAATATTGACGGCAAGGATTATTCGCCTCAACAGATTTCCGCAATGATTCTTCAGAAGCTCAAGGCAGATGCCGAAGGCTATATCGGAGAGAAGGTAACGGAAGCGGTTATCACGGTTCCGGCATACTTTAATGACGCACAGCGTCAGGCAACCAAGGATGCGGGAAAAATCGCAGGACTTGATGTAAAGCGTATAATCAATGAGCCTACTGCGGCGGCGCTTGCATATGGTCTTGACAATGAGAAGGAACAGAAGATAATGGTATATGACCTCGGCGGCGGTACCTTCGATGTTTCCATTATTGAAATCGGCGACGGAGTTATTGAGGTGCTCTCCACCAACGGAGATACCCACCTTGGCGGTGATGATTTCGACAACAAGATAATCGATTGGATGCTTGCGGAATTCAAGAAGGCAGAGGGGGTTGACCTTTCTACCGACAAGATGGCAATGCAGAGACTTAAGGAGGCTGCGGAGAAGGCAAAGAAAGAGCTTTCAAGCGCAATGACTACCAACATTAATCTTCCTTTCATCACTGCAACTGCGGAGGGACCCAAGCACTTTGATATGAACCTTTCAAGGGCAAAGTTTGATGAGCTGACAAGTGACCTTGTGGAGAAAACCGCTATACCCGTGCAGAATGCAATGAAGGATGCAGGGCTTACCAATGCGGATCTCGGTCAGGTGCTTCTTGTGGGCGGTTCCACCAGAATCCCTGCCGTACAGGATAAGGTAAGACAGCTTACCGGCAAGGAGCCTTCAAAGAGCCTTAATCCGGATGAGTGTGTTGCGATCGGCGCTTCCGTTCAGGGCGGAAAGCTTGCAGGCGATGCTGGCGCAGGAGATATTCTTCTTTTGGATGTTACGCCCCTTTCGCTCTCCATTGAGACCTATGGTGGTGTTGCTACGAGACTTATCGAGAGAAATACTACCATACCTACAAAGAAGAGCCAGATATTCTCCACTGCGGCTGACAATCAGACTGCGGTTGATATAAACGTGGTACAGGGCGAGAGACAGTTTGCGAAGGATAATAAGTCCCTCGGACAGTTCAGACTCGACGGTATCGCTCCCGCACCCAGAGGAATCCCTCAGATAGAGGTTACCTTTGATATCGATGCAAACGGTATTGTGAATGTATCCGCTGTGGATAAGGGAACCGGAAAGGAGCAGCATATTACCATTACCGCAGGCTCCAATATGTCGGATGATGAGATTGACAGAGCAGTAAAGGAAGCCGCAGAGTACGAGGCACAGGATAAAAAGAGGAAGGAAGCAGTCGAGACAGTAAACGATGCAGATTCCTTCGTATTCCAGACAGAGAAGGCTCTTAAGGATGTAGGCGACAAGATTACAGAGGATGAGAGAAGCTCCGTTCAAGCGGATGTGGATGCGGTTAAGGCAATTCTCGAGAGAGTAAAGGGCAACGAGGCAAACGCTTCCGATTCCGACCTTGATGAGCTTAAGGCTGCAAAGGAGAAGCTTACAAATTCCGCACAGGGTGTGTTCACAAAGATGTATGAGAGCATGCAGCAACAGCAGGCAGGCGCCGGCGCAGGGGATGCTTCCGGAGCAGCGCAGGATTCTGGCGCATCAGCCTCCGACGCAGGAGATGACGTTATAGACGGAGACTTTCGTGAAGTATAATTTCATAGGCGACCGCCGTCCAAATATGTCTTGGGTAGACATCCGCAGTGTCGGTTCTTGATGAGGTTTTGTCGAATCTAGAACCGCTACACGAGGACACAAGCGAGAGCGGTCACCCAAGACATATTTGAGACAGGTCGCAATTTTATAAGGATTATTATTATGGCAGAAGCAAAGCGGGACTACTACGAAGTCCTGGGAGTAGAAAAAAATGCCGATGAAGCGGCTATAAAGAAAGCATATCGAGTCCTTGCCAAAAAGTATCATCCGGATATGAATCCGGGTGATGCTGAGGCAGAGAAGAAATTCAAGGAAGCCTCAGAGGCATATGCGGTACTCTCTGACCCCGACAAGAGAAAGCAGTATGACCAGTTCGGACATGCAGCCTTTGATCAGGGTGCAGGAGGCGCAGGCGGCTTTGATTTCTCAGGAATGGATTTCTCGGATATCTTCGGAGATATCTTTGGGGACTTCTTCGGAGGAAGCAGATCCAGAAGCGCCAATTACAACGGCCCCAGAAAGGGAGCAAATCTCCATACCTCAGTCAGACTGTCCTTTGAGGAGGCAGTATTTGGCTGTAAAAAGGAGATAGAGCTTACCGTAAAGGAGAACTGTAAGACCTGCAACGGCACAGGCGCAAAGCCCGGTACACAGCCCTCCACATGCTCCAAGTGCGGAGGAAAAGGTCAGGTTGTGTTCACACAGCAGTCCTTCTTCGGAACCGTAAGAAATGTACAGACCTGTCCCGACTGTGGTGGCAGCGGAAAGATTATAAAGGATAAATGTGCCGACTGCAAAGGAACAGGGTACATTCCCATGAAGAAGCGATATTCCGTGGATATACCCGCTGGAATCGAGTCCGGTCAGGCAATAAATATGCCGGGTCTGGGAGAGCCGGGAATAAACGGAGGCTCCAGAGGAGATGTGCGTGTCGAGGCCATTGTTGGAAGACACCCCATATTCCAGAGACAGGATATGAATATTTTCTCAACAGTTCCGGTTTCCTTCCCCGTAGCTGCTCTGGGCGGAGAGGTTCTTATAGACACTGTGGACGGAAAGGTTGCATATGATGTGAAGCCCGGAACCCAGACGGACACAAAGGTCAGACTTAAGGGAAAGGGCGTTCCGTCCTTGAGAAACAAGGATATACGTGGCGACCATTATGTGACGCTTGTAGTACAGGTGCCGGAGAAGCTTTCCTCAGAAGCAAAGGAGCTTTTAAAGCAGTTTGACGCAGCCAACGACGATTCCCTGAATGCAGTTAAGCGTGCGCAGGAAAAGGACGGCAGGGATACGGATAAGGACGGAAAGAAAAAAGGTAAATTCTGGAAATAAGGATAATGCGCATTTTTAAATTTGAAGAAGCGTTGATTGAGTACATTAAGAGGCATCTTGACATATTATTTATTATTGCAGTCAGCATCCTCGGGATTCTGATCAGATTTCCTTTACGAAATTTTCTGTCGGATGATATGCAGGTGTTCCTCATAGGATGGTATTATCAGCTCAAGGATAACGGTGGTTTTACGGCACTTGGCACTCAGGTAGGGAATTATAATCTGGTATATCAGTTTTTGATTGCCGCTTTTACATATCTGCCTGTCGAGTGCCATATTATGTATAAGGTGTTGTCCATATTATTTGACTATGTTCTGGCGACAGGTGGGGCTGTATTTGCTTCAAAGATTGCACCAACGAAAAAGCATATTCCCGCAGTAATATATGCAGCGATACTTTTGCTGCCTACAGTAGTGCTTAATTCGGCGGCGTGGGGACAATGTGACTCCATTTATACTGCATTCATAATATTGTCGATATTGGCTCTTTATGAAAAGAAATATGTAGGGGCTTTCGTGCTGCTAGGGATATCATTCACATTTAAGCTTCAATTTATTTTTTTTTCTGCCGTTTTATATTTGGCACTATCTCAACCGCAAAGAGTATTCAGTAATAAATTTCCTGTTGATTCCCGTGGCAGGCTGGGTTTGCACACTTCCCGCTGTAATAGTCGGACGAAGGAATATTTTTGATTTCTTTAAAGTGTATATGGAGCAGCCTTTCACAGATCAGGATATGGTGCTGTATTTTCCTAATCTTTGGGCTTTGGTCAGAGGAGATTATTGGTATACCAGATTCTTTGCATTTATTCTTGCCGTTGCCATACTTGGCGTGATAACATATCTTCTTTTGCGTAAGGGTATAGACCTTTCGACACCCGAAAATTTTTTGGTTTTTGCCAGTCTATCTATTTGGACATGCGTGGAGTTCATGCCGGGAATGCACAACAGGTATTCGTATCCTTTGGATATATTGCTTGTGATTCTGCTTTCCTATGACTGCAAAAAATATTGGAAATATGCCTTTTTGTGCATAGGGATAAGTCTTTATTTATATGGGTGGACGCTCTTCTTCCCTGAGGAGGGAGATGCGGGCTACCTGCTGTCATCGGTTCTGTATCTTGCAGGCTATATGCATTTCCTGTTTACTGCTGTTTTTGATATTTTTGTTTGTGATAAAGATGCTGAAAAAAAAGTATGATAACGACAAAATAAAGAAGAATATCTCGCTATTTACACTGTTTGTGACAGCAGTACATATTCTACTGCTCATAGCAATTTCTTTGTATAATTTTATGAGTCTTGACGATTATTTTTTTGCCATGGAGACAGGGAATGTATGGAGGGAGAGCCATTCACTGTTTGCCACAATCAAAAAGGGTATTGTCTTTACCTTTAACAGATATATGACATGGCAGGGAAACTATACATGGGTTCTGCCGAATTCCGTACTTCTCGGTATTTTCGGAGAGTCGGCATATTATATAGTCACAATCCTTGTCATCGGAATGCTGCTTTTGGGAAATTATACTCTGGTGTATGAAGTTTTCAATCGAATATGCAAAGCAGGAAAGTCGGAAGCTGTAATTATCGCTAATACTTTGTTTTTGATGGAAACATTGTTTATGCCTTATCCGGTGGAGGGGATGTACTGGTTCTGCGGTTCCTTTGAGTATATGTTTTTTTACGGGCTTATGATGTTTACCATAGCCTGCATGCTGCATCAGGTCAACAAAAAAACCGACGATAGGACAAAAAAAATTTTATTTGAAGTATTTATCGGGATATTGCAGTTTGCCGTCGCAGGGAGCAATTTTGTGGTTGCGCTCATTCTGGGCATAACGGATGTCTGCTTTATAATATATGCCCTGTTAAGAAACAAAAGTATTCTTAAATACGAGATTATCATAGCAGCATTCTTTGTGACAGCCTTTATTTTAAATGTTGCAGCGCCGGGGAATGTGTACAGAGATGCTGCGGAGGGAGCAGATATATCAGTATTCTATGCAATATATCTTTCTTTTGCGTGGGGAATAAAGTATATAATAACCAATCTTTTTCCTCCGTATATTTTGTTGGCAATCCTTCTCATACCGATATTTATTCACATTGCAGGGAAAAGTGGTCTGAGCTTTCCGTATCCTTTATTTGTACTTATTTTTTCTTTCTGCATTTTTTCGGCACATTTTACTCCATCCGCATATTCCATCGGGCAGCAGGGCCCGGGACGTGTGTTGAATCTGTACAGGGTCGCTTTTTTCCTTTGGCTGTACGGAAACGAATTTTATTGTGCGGGATTCGTTGTCCGGAAATATAAAGAGACTCTGTTTAAGGAAAGAAACAGAACCTTCAGGGGAATTGCATACGCAGGCTGTACGGCAGCCCTTATATTGTTTTTTGCATCATTATATTTTTACGGAGGAACCTCTCTTACTTCTGTAAGCGCTGCGCTTTCCCTGAAAAGAGGAGAAGGGCAGGCATATTATGAGACTCATCTGGAGCGCCTGGCCATTCTTAGGGATGCTTCGGTAAGGGATGCAGTGCTTCCGGATTTTGAGATAAAGCCCTATCTCTTATATTGCAATGATATAGAAACCTTTGACAGCAGCTGGATGAACACCACTATGGCAGAATACTACGGAAAAGAAACCGTAGTCAGAGAATGACGAGGACGAGACAAATATGAAATGGACAAGATTCAGGATCAAAACCACTACCGAGGCGGAGGACATCATCATATCCGATTTGTATGATATTGGTCTGGACGGAGCGCAGATTGAGGACAAGCTTCCGCTTACGCCCCTTGAGAAGGAGCAGATGTTTGTGGATATTATGCCGGAAAGTGAAGAGAATGACGGCGTTGCATATTTAAGCTTTTTTGTGGAGCAGGACGAAGCCGGAAAGCTCCGTCTTAATGATGAGGAGTTGACACCGGAGGAGGTTTCGGCAAGGATAGAGAATGTCTTAAAGGAAACTGCGGAATTTATGGATATCGGAGATGCCAGGCTTAGTGTGGATGAGACGGAGGATTTGGACTGGATAAACAACTGGAAGCAGTATTTTCACAGCTTCAGGATAGATGACATTCTTGTGATTCCTTCCTGGGAGGAGGAGTCTGAAAATGCCGATTACAAATATAAGCTCCGCATAGACCCGGGGACGGCATTTGGCACGGGAATGCATGAGACCACGCAGCTTTGCATAAGGCAGCTCAGAAAATATGTGAATGATGAGACCGAGCTGTTGGATGTGGGCTGCGGGAGCGGCATCCTCTCAATACTATCGCTTATGTTCGGCGCAAAGCACGCTTTGGGAACAGACCTTGACCCCTGTGCCGTTTCGGCGGTTGCGGATAATTGTGAAAAGAATAATATTGATACTAGCAGATTAGAGCTTATCATAGGAAACATAATAACGGACAATGCAGTAAAGGAAAAAGCGGGAATCGAAAAATATGATATAGTGGTGGCGAATATCCTTGCGGATGTATTGATACCGCTGACTCCCGTGATATATGATAATCTGAAAAAGGGCGGTATATACATAACCTCCGGCATAATAGAGGGCAAGGAAAAGGATGTATGCGAGGCAGCAGAAAGAGCGGGGCTTAAAGTGATAGAGGTAACCTCACAGGGAGAATGGCGCTCCGTTACCGCCAAAAAGGAGATATAATGCAGCATTTTTTTGTCGACAAAAGCTGTATTGACGAAGCAGCCCGTCGGGTAGTGATCACAGGCTCCGATTACAATCACATAAAAAATGTCCTCCGCATGGCTAAAGGAGAAGAGCTGTCCGTAAGCCTGAAGGAAGATACGGAGGAGAGAGTTGAGTATCGGCTCGGGATTCTTAAGTATACCGACAACTCTGTCATATGTGAAATACGCTTCACAAAGGAAGCAAACGCAGAGCTTCCCTGCAGGATATATCTATTTCAAGGTCTTCCCAAAAGCGACAAAATGGAGTATATTGTGAAAAAGGCGGTGGAGCTTGGAGCATATGAGATAATCCCTGTCGCAATGAAGCGCTCCGTGGTAAAGCTGGATGAGAAAAAAGCATTGGCAAAGATCGGACGCTGGCAGCAGATATCCGAGGCGGCGGCGAAGCAGAGCAAGCGTGCCATAATACCCGGAGTCGGGAATGTTATGAGCTTTCCGGAGGCTGTGGAAACGGCAAAAGGGCTTGACAGAGTGCTGATACCTTACGAGCTTATGAAGGACGAAAATTCTTCCGCAATGGACAGGACAAGGGAAGTAATAGGCAGTATTGAACAGGGGCAGAGCATCGGAATATTTGTGGGACCGGAGGGAGGCTTTGATGAGGACGAGATTGCTCTCGCCGAAAAAAGCGGATTTGAAAAGATTTCTCTGGGGAACAGGATACTTAGAACAGAGACGGCTCCCTTATGTGTTTTGAGCTTTTTGATATATGCTTTGGATAAATAATGGAAAAGATGGAAGTATATTTGGATAATTCTGCGACCACAAGGGTTTTGCCCGAGGTTGCGGAGCTTGTAAACAAAATAATGACGGAGGATTACGGCAACCCCTCCAGTATGCATATGAAGGGTGTAGAAGCCGAAAAGTATGTCAGGGAGGCAAAAGAAAATATCGCCCGCACATTGAAATGCGCCGAAAAAAATATACTCTTTACCTCCGGCGGAACGGAATCCGATAATCTTGCGCTGACGGGAAGCGCCAGGGCAAATATGAGAAAGGGCAGGCATATAATCACCACAAAGATCGAGCATCCGGCGGTGCTCAATACCGCAAAGGCTCTTTCGGAGGAAGGCTTTGAGGTATCCTATCTTGACGTGGACGGAAACGGAGTTATAGATTTGGATGAGCTTGATAAGCTCATAAGGGATGATACCATACTTGTGTCAATAATGCATACCAACAATGAAATCGGCTCTCTCCAGCCCATAGCGGAGGCGGGAGAACTGATAAAAGGGAAGAATCGGGAGTGCCTTTTTCATGTGGATGCGGTGCAGGGCTACGGAAAGGCGCATATAATCCCCAGGCGGATGAAGATAGACATGATGTCGGTAAGCGCTCATAAGCTTCACGGTCCAAAGGGAGCAGGCTTTCTCTATATAGCTGATAATGTGAAGCTGAAGCCTATAATATATGGCGGCGGGCAGCAGGGAGGACTTCGCTCCGGAACGGACAATGTGCCGGGGATTGCCGGAATGGGGCTTGCAGCAAAGCTTTTGTATGAAAATATTGACGGGGATTTGAGCCGTCTGTCACAGCTAAAGGAAAAGCTGACAGAGGGACTTAAGGGTCTCGAAGGAGTATATATAAACGGAGCCCTCGGGGCACCCCATATTGTAAGCGCAAGCTTTGAAGGCATAAGAAGCGAGGTGCTTCTCCACGCATTGGAGGAAAAGGGAATTTATATATCCGCAGGCAGCGCCTGCTCCTCACACAAAAGGGAGCCCTCTGCCACCCTTTCGGCAATAGGAGTAAGGAAGGAGCTTTTGGAGTCCACAGTACGGTTTTCCGCCTCAATCCTTACTACGGAAGAAGAAATAGACTACACCTTGTCAGCTCTTTCCGAGGTGCTTGACAAATACAGGAAATATACGAGGAAATGATATGCATTACAAGGTTTTTCTTATAAAATACGCAGAAATCGGAATAAAGGGAAAGAACAGATACCTCTTTGAGGATATGCTTTTGCATCAGATTAAGAATATTTTGAAGGATGTGGAGGGCGAATTTGCTGTATACAAAACGCAGGGAAGAGTTTTTGTAGAGGCAAAAAGCGATTATGATTACGATGAGCTTATGGATGCCCTATCAAGAGTTTTCGGAATTACACAGATTGCTCCCGTGCTTGTAAGCGAGGAAAAGGATTTTGAGAAGCTTGCAGAGCTTTCGGAGGAATATTTAAGATACGAATATCCCGGAGATAAGCATACCTTCAAGGTAAACTGCCGAAGGGCGGACAAGGGCTTTCCCATGAATTCTCAGGAGGTCAATGCGGCGCTGGGAGAGAAGCTTCTTGAACGCTTTCCGGAATATACCGTTGACGTGCATAATCCTGAGATAATGCTTTCCGTGGAAATAAGGGAGCGCATATTTATCTATGCAAAAACCTATAAAGGACCCGGCGGAATGCCCGTAGGCACCGGAGGGAAGGCGATGCTTCTTTTGTCCGGAGGTATAGATTCACCCGTTGCAGGCTATATGATTGCAAAGAGGGGTGTGAAGATTGATGCGGTATACTTCCATGCGCCTCCGTACACAAGCGAAAGAGCAAAGCAGAAGGTAATAGACCTTGCAAAAATAGTTTCCCGCTACACGGGTCCGATTTATCTTCATATTATCAACTTTACGGACATACAGCTGTATATATATGAAAAATGTCCACATGACGAGCTTACCATAATAATGCGCAGATATATGATGCGTATTGCGGAAAAGCTTGCAAAGGACAATGATTGTCTGGGGCTTATTACCGGCGAGAGCATAGGTCAGGTTGCGTCACAGACCATGAATTCCCTTGCCGCTACAAATGAAGTATGTGAGCTTCCGGTTTATCGTCCCCTTATAGCCTTTGATAAGCAGGAGATAATCGAGATATCTAACCGCATCGGAACCTTTGAGACATCCATACTGCCATATGAGGATTGCTGTACGATATTTGTGGCAAAGCATCCTGTGACAAAGCCCAATATAGGTGTCATCAGAAAGCATGAACACAATCTGGATGAAAGAATAGAGGAGCTTGTAAAAACGGCGCTTGATACGGATGAGGTTATTGTTGTCAGATAGATTTCATATAAAAGAGAGACATATCCTTGCAGTTATAATATTTGTTGCGGAATTTGTGCGGTTTTTTATGCTGGGAAGGCTTCCGGGCGGCATAGCGCAGGATGAGGCGTACGCGGCATACAATGCATACGGGATCATGACTGAGGGTATGGACAGCTTCGGTTATCGTTTCCCGGTGTATTTTATGGCATGGGGAGACGGAATGAATGTGCTTTATTCATATCTTGTCGTACCGTTTTTTTCTCTGTTTGGAATTTCAATGACAGTATACCGGCTACCAATGGCGATAATGGGAGTCGTGACGGTATTTTTTTCCTACCTTGTAGGCAGGGAATTATCCGGCGAAAAATTTGGCGTTTTTTTTGCATTCATTATGGCAATTAATCCATGGAATATCGTAAATTCCAGATGGGGACTTGAATCAAACCTTGCGCCGGCGCTCTTTCTGATAACAGTCTTTTTTCTGCTCAAAGCTATAAACAAGGATATTAAATATCTGATACCCGCCGGTATTTTTGCGGGACTTTCCCTCTACGCCTATGCAGTGGTCTGGCTTGTACTCCCACTGTTTCTTGTGTGTGCGGCAATAGTATTTAGGAAAAAATTATTCCCAAAGGGGATTGGGAGATATCACATAATTGCCGGGCTTTTGCTTTTTGCTTTGGCGCTTCCGCTGCTTCTGTTTGTGGCGGTCAATATGGGGATAATACCGGAGATAAGGACGGATATAATCTCAATTCCGAGATTGATATTGTTCAGGTCAAATGAGTTGGATTTTAGGAACATAATTGACAATCTGCGCCCGGCATTTGAAATTTTAGTGTTTCAGAGGGATAGCGCATATCCGCAGCTTACAAATAATTCGGTGGGCTCTTATTACAGCTTTACGACGGTTTTTTCGATATTCGGGATTGCCTGTATGCTGTATGAGCTTATCAAAGGCAGAAGAGAAGAACCAAAGCACGAATACATTATGCTTATATGGCTTGCAGCTGCATTTATCGTATGTATAATAAAGAGCGAGCCCACCGTTACACATTTTAATCTGCTGCATATTCCGATGATTTTTTTTGGAGCGTATGGGATATGGAGCGTGGGAGAGCTTGTGAAGATGAAGGCATATTTGCCGATTGTAACGGTATTTTTTTCCGTATCCTTTATATTTTTCGTGCTGGATTATTTTGTGAGCGCAGCATATACAAGCTATAATTTTGTGGAATACGAGATAGAGGATGTGCTTGATTATTCGAAAGAAAAGCTGGGAGAGGAAGGGCATATAAATATAATAGGATATGACACCTTAAACTATGGAATATTATTATACGAGGAGCTGCCAAAGCCGGAAGATTTCATTCAAAATGCAGATATCGGGTTTATGGAAAATGTAACCTACAGATTTGCATTGCACGGATACGGAAAATACAGGTATCTCGACTTAAGCTCTCCGGAGGAGATATCTTCCGAAGATATTGTAAAGGGAGATGTGTATATGTTCAGGGGCAATAGCAACGGAACTTTTGAGGATGATGCCTTATATGAAGTCAGACATTTTTCCGAGGCATTTTCGGTCGCATATATGAAATGATCGCATCTGCCTTTATGAAAAGTATTACCGCAAAAAGTATTATCACAAAAAGGGAAGCCAGAGTGCGATAGGTTTCATAGCCGGCGATATATGTGACACGATAGAAATAATTGCCCTCGTCATCTGTAAGCAGCGTAAATGGAATGGAGGTATCCTTGGAGGCGGTGGCGTTTGTCAGACGTACCATAACCGAAGCGTCAGAGTGGAATGGAATATACTTTCCTACATACAACGGAAAAAATGTCTCTGATGGTATGGCGTACAAAAGAAGCTCCTGCTCAGACAGGTTCTTTGCATTAAGGGTGTCCTCAATGTATATATCAACACTGGTATCCCTTGCCCTTTTGTCCTCGGTGTCAAAATTGATGGCGAGCTCAACGGCTTCTATATAGCCGTAACATGGCTTGAAGGTAAAATAAACGCTGTCGCCGGCATACACAGGAGCGGACTCGGCGGGGATTAATGAATCAAAGGTATCCGTCCTGTATATAGGTGTAAATGTGAGGCGGATTGCCATTACACATAAAACGACGGACAGAATGATAAGGATTATTCTAAAGAAAAAAATTTTGCGTAAATTACTGTTCATGATTTAATGCGGGATATATGTATGTTACAATTATATACAGAAACTCCCGGGGATGTCCCGGGAGTCTGCAATCGGTAAAGTTATTATTAAACAATATAGGGCTTTAAGGTGTTAAGAACCTCATCAACACCGCCCTCGGCATGGATATTTAAGTCAATGGGCTTTGAAAGATCAAGTGAAAAGATACCCATTATGGACTTTGCATCGATTACGTATCTTCCGGATACCAGATCGAAATCATAATCAAACTTTGTAATCTCGTTTACAAATGACTTTACCTTGTCGATGGAATTTAATGAAATCTTTACGGTTTTCATTTTAATTACCTCCTTTTTCCGTTTCATACCTTCCAAAACTCATAATAAAGGTATTGAAGGGAAAAGTCAAGGTTAAAAGACCTACAAAAATTTGAGGAAAAATATATGAAAAATGTAGCACTGCACAACCTCGGTTGTAAGGTAAATTCATATGAGCTTGACGTTATGCAACAAAGTCTGTCAAAAAACGGCTACAAAATTGTGCCATTTGACCAAGCGGCAGATATTTATATAGTAAATACCTGTACCGTGACTAACATTGCGGACAGAAAAAGCCGTCAGATGCTGCATAGGGCGAAGGAATTGAATCCGGAGGCTCTGGTTGTGGCTGTGGGCTGCTATGTGGAAACTGGAAAAGAGGCTCTTTTGAGGGATGCGGCAGTTGATCTGTGCATAGGCAATAAGGATAAAGCCAGGATTTCTGAGATTTTGCGGCAACATGAGAAGAACCCGGCAGTAAAGGGAAAGGAGCCGCAGATAACATCAAATTTTTCAAATCAGGTAAAATTAAGAGAATTGTCGGAAATTCTTGAAAAAACCGGAGAGCATACAAGAGCCTATGTAAAGATTGAGGATGGCTGCAACCAGTTTTGTTCATACTGCCTGATACCATATGCCAGAGGAAGGGTAAAGAGCAGAAGAAGGGAGGAGATTCTTTCGGAGATAGGGGGACTTATCGCAAACGGCTATAAGGAAATTGTTCTTACAGGAATACATATCAGCTCATACGGCTTGGATATTTATGGGGATAATAAGGCATATCAGGGAGAGAGCTACCTGATAGATTTGATAGAAGATATAGGAAGGCTTCCAGAGCTTATGAGACTTCGTATAGGCTCATTAGAGCCCCGCATCATAACCGGGGATACGGCAAAACGCCTGTCAATGGTAAAATGCTTATGTCCGCATTTTCATCTGTCGCTCCAAAGCGGATGTAACGACACTTTGAAGCGCATGAACAGGCATTACACAGCGGAGGAATATGCGAAGAGTGTTGAAACATTAAGAAGATATTTCGAGCATCCCGCAATAACCACGGATGTCATAGTGGGCTTTCCGGGCGAAACGGACAGGGAATTTTCAGAGAGCAGGGCTTTTGTGGATGCAATGGATTTCTATGAAACCCATATATTCAAGTATTCCAAAAGAGCCGGAACCGCAGCGGAGAGGCTTCCGGTACAGGTACCATCTCCGATCAAGGAGTCAAGAAGCCGGGAGCTTATCGGATTATCGGAAGCAAAGGCGCAGGCTTTCAGGGAATATTATATCGGCAGGACTGCGGAGGTGCTTTTTGAAGAAAAGAAGCTGATAGACGGAAAGGAATATTTTGTGGGACATACGCCGGAGTATGTGATGTGCGGAGTGTCCGAAGTAGGCATATTGGAAAATGAGATTAGAAGTGTAGAAATAGAACGTATTCTCTCAAGAGATACGCTTCTTGCAAAATTGCGGTAATTGCGTTAAAATAAATTATCTATATGCATTTTGCGAAAGGAGAGTAAATGCAGGATTTAGGCAACACACAATATTTCAGGGTAGAGACGGAGCCTGAAACCGGAGCGAAGGTTATACTTTCGACGGTTTATGAGGCGCTTACGGAAAAGGGCTACAATCCCGTAAACCAGATTGTGGGATATATAATGAGTGGAGATCCCACCTACATTACCAGCCATAAAAACGCCAGAAGCCTGATAATGAAGGTGGAGCGGGATGAACTGGTGGAGGAGCTCTTAAACGACTATATCAAGAATAAGAATTGGTGATTCTATGCGCTTGATGGGGCTTGATTTGGGGTCAAAGACCTGCGGAGTTGCGCTTTCAGACACCACAGGCAGTCTGGCGACGGGACTTGAGATAATACGGAGAGAAAAAGAGAATCATTTGCGGAAGACCCTTGCACGTATTGAAGAAATAATAGTGGAATACGGGGTTAAGCATATCGTTCTGGGACTTCCCTTGAATATGGATGGTACCGAGGGAGAGAGAGCGAAGCTTTCAAGGGATTTTAAGGACAAGCTCGAAAGACGCACCGGTCTGCCCGTAACGCTTATGGACGAAAGGCTTACTACCGTCGAGGCGGATGAGATAATGGCGGACAACGGTATAAAGGGTAAGGATAAGAAAAAGTATGTGGATATGATTGCAGCATCGGTTATTCTGCAGGATTATCTGGATAACAGAGGATAAAGATATGTCTAAGCTTGAAAAGATTACCTTCAATCCAAACGGCGAGGAGCCTGTGGATTTTTATGTGATCGAACAGACCCGGATAGGGGGCTTTAATTATATTCTTGTTACTGATTTTGAGGAGGGCGACGGCGAGGCGCTTATTCTCAAGGACATGTCCAAGGATGGGGACGAGGAAAGCCTGTATTCCATCGTGTCTGATGATAAGGAGTTAAATGCTGTGGCTGAGGTCTTCGAGAAGATGCTTGATGACGTCGTGCTGCAGCGGGACAAGGAAGAAAGTTAGGAGGATATTTTGAAGAAAAAAGTGAATAAGGGTGGATCTGCCCTAAAGATCATCCCTCTGGGTGGCTTGGAGCAGATTGGCATGAATATTACTGCCTTTGAGTACGAGGACAGTATTATCGTGGTAGATTGTGGCCTGTCATTCCCCGCAGACGATATGCTTGGGATCGATCTGGTCATACCGGATGTGAGTTATCTTAAGGACAATATTGACAGAGTGAAGGGCTTTGTGATAACCCACGGCCACGAGGATCATATAGGTGCCATTCCCTATGTGTTTAAGGAGGTAAATGTACCGCTCTATGCAACGAGACTTACCATGGGTATAATCGAGCATAAGCTTGAAGAGCATGGTATGACGAACCTTGTGAGACGCAAGGTAATCAAATTCGGACAGTCTATAAATTTGGGACAGTTCAGAATTGAATTCATAAAGACGAATCACAGCATAGTGGATGCGGCGGCACTTGCCATATATTCCCCGGCAGGGATAGTGGTGCATACCGGAGATTTCAAGGTGGATTACACTCCGGTATATGGCGATGCCATAGATTTGCAGCGCTTTGCCGAGATTGGGAAAAAAGGAGTTTTGGCGCTTCTTTGCGATTCCACGAATGCGGAGAGACCGGGTTTTACCCCCTCGGAGAGAACTCTGGGCAAGACCTTTGACGCAATGTTTGAGGATCACAAGGATACCCGCATATTTGTTGCGACCTTCGCATCAAATGTGGACAGGGTGCAGCAGATCATAAATACTGCGTACAAATTCGGCAGGAAGGTTGCGGTGGAAGGCCGCAGCATGGTAAATATTATAGAGACTGCAAAAGCATTAGGCTGTATTTCCATCCCGGAAAATACGCTTATTGACCTTGATGAGATGAGAAACCATCCCAAGGAAAAGCAGGTAATCATTACCACCGGAAGTCAGGGAGAGAGCATGGCGGCACTGTCCCGTATGGCATCCAATATGCATAGGAAGATAAATATCGGGGCCGGCGACACGGTCATTTTCTCGTCAAGCCCCATACCGGGTAATGAGAAATCCGTGACCAGGATAATAAATGAGCTCCTGCAGAAGGGGGCGGATGTCATCTTTCAGGATGCACATGTTTCCGGACATGCCTGTCAGGAGGAGATCAAGCTTATATATACTCTGGTGCAGCCGAAATACTCTATTCCCGTGCACGGGGAGTACAAGCACCTTATGGCGCAGGCGAAGATTGCGGAGGAGCTTGGGATACCGAAGCAGAATATATTTATCTTAAACAGCGGCGATGTGATTGAATTGTCAGATGACAAAGCGGCGAAGGTAACGGGAAGGGTAACCACGGGAGCAATCCTTGTGGATGGTCTCGGTGTCGGGGATGTGGGAAATGTAGTCTTAAGAGACCGGCAGCATCTGGCTCAGGACGGTATAATAATTGTCGTCATGGGTATCGAAAAGGAGCAGGGAATCCTTGTGTCGGGACCGGAATTAGTCTCCAGAGGCTTCGTATACGTCAGGGAATCTGATGAGCTTCTGGATGAAGCATACCATGTGGTGGATGATGCCATCCAAAGATGCCTCGACAGAGGGCTTACCGACTGGAACAAATTAAAGACAACAACGAGGGATGTATTGGGCGATTTTGTCTGGAAAAAGACAAAAAGGCGCCCTATGATACTGCCGATAATAATAGATCTGTAGGAGGCAAATGCTATGGAGGCCGGAGTAGAGGCGGCATTAAAGCAATTAAATGATGCAATCTTAAATTCCGAGGTATACAAAAGATACTGCGAACAGCAGGCAAGAGTCAATGAACAGCCGGAGTTAAAGCGCCGCATCAACGAATACAGAAAGAAAAACTTTGAGCTTCAGAATACCAACAGCACTCTGGACAAGATTGAAGAGTTTGAAAGGGAATTCGAAGGGTTTAGGGATGATGAGCTGGTAAACGATTATCTTGCGGCCGAGCTTGCGTTCTGCCGGATGATGCAGCGTATTGACGTGCAGCTCATCGCCGGAATAGATTTCGAATAGGGAGTGAAGGAAAGCTTATGAAACCAGAAAATCTCGTGTTTGCCGTGGTTGGGATAATAGTAAGGGTAGCGGTTGTGATAGGCGCAGTATATATCATTTATAACGGCGCAGTCAGATTCTATGATTATGGCTATCGAATATTTACGGAGCCTGCTGTATCCGTGGGAGGAACCGGAAGAGAGATTACACTTACCATCGACAAGGATATGGACTCAAAGGAGCTTGCCGAAATGTTCTACGAGAAGGGACTTACCAGAGATGCAAATCTTTTTAGGCTTCAGTATCTCTTCTCGGAGCACAGGGAGGATATAAAGAGCGGAACATATACGCTGACCACGGCAATGACGGCAGAGGAGATGTTTGAGACAATGACAGGCGGAGAAGAAGATGAAAATGCGCCGTTAAGCACTGCGGGAGCCTCCGATGCAGCTAAATAATGACAGATTGTCAGCATTTATTGAGCTGATGGATAAGGATGAGCCTGACTATATTTATGAGCTTGAAAAGAAAGCAGGGACAGATGATATTCCGATAATCCGTCCACAGACAAGAGCAATATTAAGATTTTTGCTTGCACTTACAAAGCCGTTAAAAATCCTTGAGGTGGGAACCGCAACCGGATTTTCGGCGCTATATATGAGAGAATATGGCGGAAAAGGGCTTAAGATAACCACCATAGAAAATTATGAAAAGCGTATTTTGGAGGCGAGAGAAAATTTCAAAAAATACGATAAAAGCTCTCAGATTGAGCTTATCTGCGGCGATGCGGCAGAGGCTCTGCCTGTTCTTTCGGAAGAGTTTGACTGGATATTTATGGACGCCGCAAAGGGGCAGTACCTCAAATTTCTTCCTGATTGTACGAGACTATTAAAAATCGGAGGATTGCTTATTTCCGACAATGTGATGCAGGATGGGGATGTGATAGAATCGAGATTTGCTCTGGAGCGCAGGGACAGAACCATTCATTCCAGAATGCGGGAATATATATATGAGCTTAAGCATAGTAATGATTATGAGACCTGTCTTTTGTCGGACGGGGACGGAGTTGCGTTAAGTGTCAGAATATAGTAAATACAAAAGAAAAACGGAGCTTCTGGTACCGGCGGGAGATCTATCGGTGCTTAGAACTGCAGTCGTATATGGTGCAGATGCGGTTTATATAGGCGGAGAAGCCTTTGGTCTGAGAGCCAAGGCAAAGAATTTTACTCTCGATGAAATGGAGGAGGGACTCAAATTCGCCCACGAAAGGGGAGTAAAGGTCTATGTTACCGCCAATATATTTGCGCATGATTACGACCTTGATGCCGCAGAAAAATATTTTGAAGAGCTTAGGGATTTAAGTCCGGAACGTCCGGATGCCTTGATAATATCCGACCCGGGGATGTTTCAGCTGGCAAAGAGTGTCTGGGAGGATGCAGAGCTTCATATCTCCACACAGGCAAACAATACAAATTATATGACTTATCTCTTCTGGTGGAATCAGGGCGCAAAGCGAGTGGTATCCGCAAGGGAGCTTTCACTTTCGGAGCTTAAGGACATACGGGCGCATATACCTGACGAGATGGAGATAGAAAGCTTCATACACGGTGCAATGTGCATATCATATTCGGGAAGATGCCTTTTGTCCAATTATTTTACGGGGCGGGATGCGAACAGAGGCGCCTGCACACATCCCTGCAGATGGAAATATGCGGTAATGGAGGAGACGAGACCCGGAGAATACCTTCCCCTAGAGGAGAATGAGCGTGGAACCTTCATTTTCAACTCAAAGGATTTATGCATGATAGAGCATATCCCGGAGCTTATGGACGCAGGGATAGACAGCTTCAAGATAGAGGGGCGGATGAAAACTGCGCTGTACGCCGCAACCGTGGCGAGAACCTACAGAAAAGCCATTGATGATTACATCGAAGCGCCGGAGAAGTACCGGAAGAATATGGAATGGTACAAGGCGGAAATAGGCAAATGCACCTACAGGAAATTTTCAACAGGCTTTTATTTCGGAAAGCCCGACGAAAATTCCCAGATTTATGATGAAAGCACCTATGTCTCGGAGGCTGTGTATTTAGGAACCATTGAGGCTGTGGATGAAAAAAGCGGGCTTTCATGCTTCGAACAGAAGAATAAATTCTCGGTGGGAGATATGATACAGATAATGAAGCCCGACGGCAGGGATATATCCGTCAGAGTGGAAAAGATGTATGACGAGGATATGAATGCGATAGACAATTGCCCCCATCCGAAGAAAAGAATCTGGATACAGCTTACGGAAATGCCGGAAGTTTACGATATATTGAGAGTATGAAAAGGAGCAAAAAGGAGAAAAGATGAGCGAGATAATAAATGTCGAGGAGATTTTTGCAAGCAAGGTTTTCACTCTTGCAAAGATGAAGGAGCGCCTTCCCAAGAGCACCTTCAAGGAGCTTAAAAAGGTAATGGATCAGGGCGGTGAGCTTTCCCTTGCGGCGGCTGATGTCATTGCAAAGGCTATGAAGGATTGGGCTGTGGAGAACGGAGCAACCCACTATACACACTGGTTCCAGCCACTTACCGGAATAACTGCGGAAAAGCATGATGCCTTTGTCACGCATCCCGATGAGGAGGGAAGAATGCTGATGGAATTTTCGGGAAAGGAGCTCATAAAGGGCGAGCCCGATGCCTCATCATTCCCGTCGGGAGGTCTGCGCGCCACCTTTGAGGCGAGAGGCTATACCGTGTGGGATATTACATCTCCGGCGTTTTTGAAGGAGGATGCGACGGGGGTTATTCTCTGTATTCCGACATCCTTCTGCTCATACAGGGGAGAGGCTCTGGACAAAAAGACCCCGCTTCTTCGCTCCATGGAGGCTATTTCCGAGCAGTCACTAAGGATAGTCAGACTTTTCGGAAATACGGAGGCAAAGAAGGTTATAGCGAGCGTTGGTCCCGAGCAGGAGTATTTCCTTGTGGACAGGGAAAAATATTTAAAGAGAGAGGATCTCATCTTTGCGGGACGGACTCTTTTCGGAGCTCCAGCACCGAAGGGACAGGAGCTGGAGGATCACTATTTCGGAACCATAAGAGAGCGGATAGGCTCCTTTATGAAGGATCTTAATATTGAGCTTTGGAAGCTCGGAGTTACCGCAAAGACACAGCATAATGAGGTGGCTCCCGCACAGCATGAGCTTGCACCGATATATGAGACTGCAAATATCGCAGTAGACCACAACCAGTTGGTTATGGAGACAATGAAAAAGGTGGCAAACCGTCACGGTATGCAATGCCTTCTCCATGAAAAGCCATTTGCCGGAGTAAACGGCTCCGGAAAGCATGACAATTGGTCTCTGGGAACGGACAACGGAGTAAACCTTCTTGACCCGGGGGATACGCCAAATGAGAATATACAGTTTCTTCTGGTGCTTGCCTGCATACTTAAGGCGGTGGATACACATGCGGATTTACTCAGACAGAGCGCATCGGATGTGGGAAATGACCACAGGCTAGGAGCAAATGAGGCTCCGCCCGCCATCATATCGGTGTTTTTGGGAGAGCAGCTGGAGGATGTGGTAAGACAGCTTGTGGAGACGGGTATGGCGGATCACTCCAATCAGGGAGGAAAGCTTGAAACCGGAGTATCCACTCTTCCGGATATAGACAAGGATGCCACGGACAGAAACAGAACCTCGCCCTTTGCATTTACCGGCAACAAATTTGAGTTCAGAATGGTGGGAAGCGCAGATTCCATAGCTGACCCCAATACCACCCTGAATGCAATAGTTGCGGAGGCATTCTGTGAGGCTGCGGATGAGCTTGAAAAAGCGGAAGATTTCGACATTGCGGTGCATGACCTCATAAAGAAATACCTGACGGAGCACCAGAGAATAGTATTTAACGGAAACGGATATTCGGATGAATGGGTTTTGGAGGCAAAGAGAAGAGGACTGCCCAATATACGTTCCATGGTGGAGGCATCCTGTGCGCTTACCACGGAGAAATCAATAAAGCTCTTTGAAAAATTCCATATCTTCACAAAGGCGGAGCTGGAGTCCAGAGAGGAGATACTCTACGAAACCTATTCAAAGTCCATAAACATAGAAGCCCTTACCATGATTGACATGGCAAAGAAGCAGATACTTCCGGCAGTCATCGGCTATACAAAGAAGCTTGCGGATACCGTGATAGCTGTCAAGGAAGCCGGTGCAGACAGCACAGTGCAGGCGGAGCTTTTGAAGGAGATTTCGGATAAGCTCGCCGAGGCAAAGAGAGCGCTTACCGCACTGGAGGAAAAGACCGCAAAGGCAGGAACAATAGCCGATGAAAAAGAAAAGGCGTTCTTCTGTAAGGATGAGGTGTTTACGGCAATGACGGCGCTACGGACTCCCGTGGACGAGCTCGAGATGCTGGTTGATAAGAAGGTATGGCCCATTCCCACATACGGGGACCTTATATTCGAAGTATAAAAATGTTCAGCGAAAGCATAAGTCTGGGAAAAGAATATCGTATAAGAATATGGAAGCTCATTCTCTTTGGGCTTCTGTTTCTTGTTATCGCAAAAAATGTCTTCGTGGGCGCAGATATGGATGAGGGCTACGCCATTGCGGCAGCTTACCGCATCGTGCAGGGAGATACGCTGATTCTCAAAATGTGGGAGCCCCATCAGACCTCCGCAATATTTACGGCAGTCTTTATAAAAATATTTACCATTTTTACGGGGGGAGCTCTCACATATTTAAATCTCTGCCTCAGGGCAGTTTATTTCGTGATACAGGCGTTGACTTCATATGCTTTTTATAAAACGCTTTTAAAAGTCTTTGGCAGGCTTGACAATGAATTTGCGATACTTTTGTCCGCCCTGTTCTTTGTCACGTCACCGAAAAATATATACATTCCCGAATATTCCAATCTGCATATCTGGTTTTTGACAGGGCTTGTACTATGTCTTTTAAACTATTACGAGGAGCTTTCATCTGGAAATAAAAGCTATAGATATGTTTTTGCTGCAGGCGTGTTTCTGACCTTTGATGTGCTTGCATATCCTGATATGGCGTTTTTGTATCCGGTGTGTCTTGCAGTTTTTTTTATAAACAGAAAACAGGAAAAGGCAGGCTTTCTTTCCGAAGCGGCAGCCTTTACGATTCCCTGTGTGCTCGGGGCAGGATTGTTTTTCTTATACATAGGCATGCATATGTCATATGATGATGCGGTATATGCCATAGGTCACATACTTAATGAGGAGTCCCACAATCAGGGGATCACGGAAAAGCTTTCGGATTGGGGATTGAGCTTTGCAAAGGAGATAGGGATAATTCTTGCAACGATTTTACTTTCTGTGCTTATTTCAAGGTATATTAAAAAAAGCAGCCTTATATTTAATTTAATAATATTAAATTGCATTTTTCAGGCGCTTTATTATGTCTTTGGAAAGGGGAACTGCCAGTTCCCTCTGCTGATATATGCAGTACCGGCATTCCTCGGCATATATTTTTCGGAAAAACGGATATGTAAGCAGCTCATTGCGATCGTAATAGTGAATTTCATATTGGTAATGCTTTTGTCAAACTGGGAACCGGCGCTTTTGAATGCATATTTTGTGCCGGGAACGATTCTGGGATATGCGGCAATACAGAATTTTTATGTCTCGGAGGGCTGGCAGAGGGACGAGAGACTGGGAAACATTTCTTTGTTTGTGATGCTCATTACAGTCGCCTTCGGGCATGTGTTTCTGCTTTTGGGCGGAGCCAGCGACCACAACACACTGCTTGATGTAGGGGGAATTTATAAGAGCGGCTTCAGAAAAGGAATATTATCAGATTATATGAGCGCATACAGGTACAACAGCAATGCCGAGATATGGAAAGAAGCGGTGCCGGAGGGCTGCAATGTGTTCTATGTCGGTGCATCGCAATTCTATGTGATGTTTGGAGACAATGTGCAGGCATCTCCAAACACCATATGCTCCTATGCCTATGCGCCCTCAATGACGGATTACTGGAGGGAAAATCCCGAAAGACTCCCCGATATTGTGGTTGTGGAAACGGAATACGGGGATTTGAGAGACCACTCCGAGGACACATATGTATATAAGTGGATAACCGGGGATTTCGGAGCTGCATCCTATGAGGACTACCCATTTATAAGGGTTTACAGGCGGTAAATGATTATGAAAGACTATAGAATATCCGTATTGATAAAACAGAAAAATCTGGTCATAAGCAGTGTGATAACGGCACTGCTTATAGGCTTCTTCTTTGTGTTCGGAGCGGCGTGCAAAAAGAGCGGAATGTACTTTGAAACGACACCGATAATGATAATGTGTGGATTCTTATTGTCAGCCATACTCTTTTTTGCGGTAATGTATGCATATTTTTTCCTGCGAAGGCTGAATATAAAATATGCTTCCGCAAGCAGGGAGCGGAAACCGCTGGCGGTAAAGTACCGCATTATAATATTTCTTATAATGTTCCTCGCATGGGTGCCGTACCTTCTGGCGATATATCCCGGTGCCTTTACCTATGACGTGACAAATCAGTTCATACAGCATTTTTACGGCGAGTCATACAGCAATCATCATCCGCTTGTATATACAATATATTTGACGGATATGATAAAACTGGGATACAAGCTTACAGGAGATTTCAATATAGGGATCCTTTTTTTGAACCTGAGTAATATGCTTCTCGGCTCGGCGCTTTTTACGGCGGTTATGAGCTATATATACCGCAAGGGAGTATGCAGGGCAATATTCTATGCAGGTGTCATCTATTATGCATTTTTCCCGACGATAGCAATCTTTTCAAACTGCGCTGCGAAGGACGTGTTCTTTAGCTACGAAATAATTCTCTTTGTGTATTTGTATATGAGAACTGCGGATGCATATGATGTAGATATAAAGGGGAGAAGGACGATTCTTTTGGATGTTGCGATGGCTGTGACAACGATGCTTATGCTGCTTGGAAGAAAGAATGCAATCTATGCCTTTGTACTCTTTGTTCCGGTTCAGCTTTTGTTGATGAAAAAGAATCGGATACACAGACTGGTTGTGCTTCTTATTGGCTTTGCGGGGTTTGTCGCCGGAACAGTGATACTCAATGCGATATATGAGCCGGAACCGGACTATACTTCTGAGAAGCTGAGTGTTCCCATTCAGCAGATTGCAAGAGTCTATGTGCTTCATGGAGAGGATGAGATATTTGACGAGGAACAGAAGCTCCTTCTTGACAGTGTATACTTGAACAATTTCGGCGCATATTGCGGGATTAATGCGGACGTAGTCAAGTCGGGAATAATAGATGGGGAGATGGACAGGCGCCTTCCTGATTTTATGAAGGATATATGGCTTGATATCGGACTTAAATACCCGACGGAGTACATAAATGCCTTTATATTAAATATTTATCAGGCGTTCTACCCCTTTACGGACATTACCGGATATCAGGTATCGGGACAGGATATGCCCGGAAGTTCCACCTGCTATTTCCAATATGAAGTAAATTCGCCGGGAGAATTTGACGGAAAACTTCCGATAATTTATGATTTTGCGGAAAACATCTCAATACATTGGTCTTTATATAAAATACCGATAGTGGGTCTGTTGTTTACGGTGGGCTTTCATATGTGGCTGCTTGTGTTTGCAAGCGGATATTCGGGATATGCCGCAAATAAAAAGGCGCTTTCGGCAAATATGATGATTATATTTTTGATGTTCACGAACTTTCTTGGCCCCTTGGTTTTGGTAAGATATTATCTGGTGCTGTTTTATGCCTTTCCACTGATGCTGCATGAGCTGAATGCGGTATCCGTGGCAGATGAAGGTTAATGTATTTGCGTCTCCCGACTCTTTGAGACGTTTTTGAACGCTTAATCTGTATAATATAATTAAATGACAAGAGAGGAGACGTGTTTTCAATGAAAAAGCTATTTATGAAACAGAACATCTTATCAAACCTCGACAAGTTCACTGTGAAGAATGAAGAAGAGGCGGACTGCTATCAGGTGCATGGAGATTACCTCCAGATTGGAGGCAAGAAGCTTCATATCGAGGATATGTCAGGACGTGAGCTTGCGATGGTGCAGCAGAAGCTTTTGGCATTGATGCCGAAGTTTTTTGTCCTCAAAAATGGGGAGCAGGTGGCAGAGATTAAAAAGAAGATGGCTCTTTTTAAGGCAAAATATCTCGTAGAAGGTCCGGGCTGGGAGGTCAAGGGCAGCATCTTAGATCACGATTATACAATTATGGATGGGGATCGGGAGGTCGTAAGACTCCACAAGGCATGGCTGTCTTGGGGAGACAGCTACGAGATTGATATATCCGATGGCACGGATGAAACGCTGGCGCTTGCCGTGGTACTGGCAATCGACTGTGTGCAGGCGGCTCAGGCTGAGAACAGGGCGGCATCGGAGGACAGATGAACTGATGGCACTTATTTCTGAAAGTAACAACTGGGCTCTTATTTCAATAATGTTTGCTTCAAGCTTTATAGCCATTTATCTTGAGCAAAAGTATAAATGGGCTGCAAAGATAAGTGGAGCGATTATTACTCTTGTAATAGCGGTATTTCTGACCAATCTAAATATCATCCCTTCAAGTGCTGTTGTATTTGATGACATTGTCTGGGGATATGCTGTTCCATTGGCGATACCCCTATTGCTGCTTAACGCAAATATCATAAAAATATGGCGGGAAACCGGAAGGATGCTTGCCATATTTTTGATAGGTGCGGTTGGGACTCTTGCAGGAGCAATTGTTGGGACAATATTACTTTCAGGGCTTGTAGACGGGCTTCCCGGCGTGGCTGCCATGATGACCGGATCATATATAGGCGGCGGAGTAAACTTTACCGCTGTGGCAGACGCTTTCCATGTGGATGGAAATCTTATATCAGCAACAACAGTTGCGGATAACCTTAATATGGCTGTATATTTTATGATTCTCCTTGCCATAGCGTCGAGTGTCTGGTTCAGAAAGCATTTCCCTCATCCGTATATTGATGAGGTGCAGGAGAGCGGAAATAGTGGCGAGGGTGCGACTCTCGCAGCCAAATACTGGGGAAGATCCGATATTTCCTTAAAAGACATCGCTGCGGCATTTGCCTATGCCGCCATTGTCGTGACATTTGCAAAGCTGATAGGCGGGGTTCTTTCTGAAAATATTCCTCAGACCCATGCATTTTTGAAAATGCTGAATACATTCTTCGGAAGTCAGTATGTTTGGATCACAAATATTTCCATGATATTTGCAACAGTTTTTGAGAAGCATGCAAGGAATATACATGGTGCTAAGGAGGTCGGAACTTGGCTTATCTATCAATTCTATTTCGTAATAGGCGTTCCGGCATCTGTTGCATTGATAATAAGAAATGCACCGCTGCTTCTTCTGTTTTGTCTCATAATTGTCGCCTTCAATATGCTGATTAGCTTTGTAATTGGAAAATTGTTCAGATTTAGCCTTGAGGAGATAATCATTGCTTCAAATGCCAATATAGGCGGTCCTACTACGGCTGCCGGAATGGCAATTTCTCAGGGATGGAACAAGCTGGTGGGACCAAGTATGCTTGTCGGAACCTTTGGATATGTTATCGGGACATGGCTCGGTATCATAGTGGGATCTATATTAGGGGCATAAGATAAAATGGATGATCACAAGAATTATGCTGTTTCCAGGGAACGCACGAATTTCGTTTATATATCTGATGTTGTGCCGGACGTGATTTTGGAAATACGCTATTTTTCAACCTATAACTTTATAGGGGACAGAATTGACGGCTATGAGCAGCCGGTAGCACTTTTGACAAGAAAAGCAGCCGCTGCGCTTAAAAATGCCAGCGATGAGTTTGTGAATGCGGGTTACAGGATAAAGGTATACGATGCCTACAGACCTCAAAGAGCAGTAGAACACTTTGTCAGATGGGCGGAAGATATGAGCGATACCAGAATGAAAGAGATATTCTATCCTGATGTATCAAAGAAGGATCTTTTTGCTCTTGGATTTATTGCCGGGCATTCAGGGCATAGTCGGGGCAGTACCGTAGATTTAACACTTTATGATATGTCAAAAGGATGCGACGTGGATATGGGTGGTTATTTTGACTTTTTTGGCGAGATCAGTCACAGCGACTATGGAGAAATCTCAAAGGAGCAGCAGAAAAACCGGAGACTGCTTAAAGAAATCATGATGAGGAATGGTTTTCTCCCGCTTAAAGAAGAGTGGTGGCATTTTACATTGAAGGAGGAACCTTATCCTGATACGTACTTTGATTTTCCCGTAGGGTAATTTGCAGAACCCATTCATATGAAAGTGCAGACATGAGATGAAAAAGTGATTTGAGACGTTTATGAACTTTCGTTGAGTATAATAAATAATAAGCATGTATTTAGAGGTGTGTCGAAAAACGGATTAGTAACTTTGAAGAGTGGAACCGGCAAAGATTTTGATTACAAAAATGATCATAAGCAAAGGAGAAAGGAGTAGACAGGTAATGAACAAGAATGAGATGAAGGAGTACTTGAAAGAGGCATGGAGGGAATTGTTTCCTGAAAGCGATGCTGATGATTCTTCTGATTTCTTCGCAGAAGGAGGAGATTCAATCAAAGCTGTGCAGCTTGTCGGATGGCTTTTGCAAAAAGGGGTAAAGCTGGAAATGCTGAAAATCTTTACGACACCCATCCTTGGGGAGATGGCAGAGTATTTGGAGGAAACACAGCCCATGGTCGTCCCTAAGGAAATGATGACTAAGGAAATACTAAGAGATCGTTTTGGCATAGATCCTGCTTTTGTTTCAAAATATCCGGAAAAGTCTGGTAAAAGAAAGAAAAGGAAAGGGAATAAGGCAGCTTATAAAAAATGGAGAAAGATGAATGACCGGCAGCTATGTACACCGGCAAATTTGCAGAACGCATGGCAGATGTGCACTCCTCAGGATGCGTACAATGCATGGCAGATGTGCACTCCTCAGGATGCGTACAATGCATGGCAAATGTGCACTCCTGCGGATACAAATAGATTTAGGCAGCTGTGCACACCAAATAATCAGCCATTTGGCGGTATGGGAATGCCCTATGGTGCGCCAATGAACATGTATCCTATGATGTATATGATGGTTCCCGTTATGGTGCCTGTATTTATGCCTCAGGGATTCTACCCTATGCAGAATGGACAGTTTCCCTTGATGCAGGGAGGTTATCACGGTCCGGGCAAAAAGGAGCTTTGGTCTGCATTGTCCAAGTATCAGGCACGTCCTGCAAAAAGACCTGTAAGAAATCCTTATTTTACGAAGATTAACGAACCGGAAGTAGGAAGTCCTGAAGAGTCGGCGGCAGATGTTCTGATGAATGTACTCAGCGGAATCTATGAGGATTATGATCCGGAGGATGATCTTTTCAGCCAGGGATTTACATCCTTAAATCTTATGCAGATTGTGACTCGCTGTGCAGAACAGGGATACCGTGTGAAGATAGAGGATATAATAAAAAATCCTACTTTTGATGGAATTGTAGAGTGTATGGTTCCGGGAGAAGATGATGAATAATAGTCCGGAGATGCAATGAACAATAAACAATCTCAATATTTAAAGCAATGGAAGCTGTCTTCTGAAAAGAAGAGAGCTTCCTCTCCGAGAGAGCAGACAAAAACGGAATTAAGAATAGCGGACTACACTTCTGACAATCTTAACGATGCTGATCTTGAAAGTATTGTCACAAGAGTTGGGACAAAGATAGAGAATATCTATGATTTGACACCGGGTCAGAGGTGGATGCTTAAGGCATCCTCGAAGGTAACATCTGAATTCTTTTTGCAGTTTCTGTTTAAGGCAGTGATTCCCTTAAAGTCGTATGCCTTGCGGCAGAAGCTTGATGAAGTATGTTCAAAGCGTGATAATCTTCGATCCGTATATTTGTCAAAGGGATTAAGCTGTCCATATCGCGTGGTGCTAAAGGATCGTCAGGCGGAGCTGAGATTCGAGGATATGTCAGAAATAAATGCTGAAGAGCTTGACGAGAAGCTGAATAATATTATGGATGCAGACAGGAGACGTGGATTTGATCTTGAAAGAGATCCGCTTCTAAGGGTAGCGGTGTATAAGACTTATGGTAAGGACTCCTATGCTATCCTCATATCTCAGCCGCATATTAATACAGACGGTATGAGTGTAATGCTTCTAATAAAGGATATCTTTATTGATTATGCCAAAGAAGCATTGGATCTTGATTCGCAGATTGAAAAGCACCTCCCGAAGGTTTCCTATGATGCTTATGCAAAGTGGATTTCCAGTAAAGACAGAGAAGGCGAACTTACCTATTGGAAAGAACTGCTTAAGGATTTTTCTACTGTCACTAAGGTTCCGGGAATACTTTGGGAACCAAATGGAACCCCTGAAATTTCACAGGCAGGTGTGATTTTTTCCCACGAAATACAAATGGGGCTAAAGGAAAAGCAGACAGACTTTGGGGCAACGCTTAACAGTCTGATGCTTGCGGCGTGGAGTATTCTTCTTATGAAAATGTATCATAGGCAGGATGTATCATTTGGAGCAATTACTTCTGGGAGAGATGTTGCGGTTCAAGACAGTATGCTGATGACAGGAGGGTTTATCAATGCGCTTCCGGTAAGAGCACATGCAACTGATGATGAGACAGTGGACAGCTTAGTAAAAAGGCTTCAGAAACAGTTTATGCAATCCTTAACTTATGCCCATTGTTCGCCGGATGAGATAATGGAAGCTGTTGGGCGAAATACACCGCTCTTTGATCATCTTCTCAATTTTCATAATTTTAGTTTCGCCATGCCATCCGGAAGCCTTGGTGCAGGAAAAGCAATACCGGGGATACAGCTTATCGAAAGTAAGCTCTATGATAATCTGGCGACAGATTTGACCATATATTTCCAAAATAGAAAAGAGGGGCTTGGCTGTAATTTTGCTTACAACAGGAAGCGATTTACAGATGTAAGAATCAAAGTTCTGATGGAACATTTTGAACATGTTATCAGGCAGATTGCGCAGGGAGATGGGAATATTACCATAGCGGATATCTCCTGCCCTGATATTCATGTGTTTGATAGTGTGAGCAGGGATGAAATAGAACGTATAAATGAGATAATTGCATTTATGGAAGGCTTAGATGTCTTTGAAGGTTTTTCACATAAAGAATTTGAAACACTTGCGAAGGCTTCACATATATCGGAGTATCAGACTGACGATATTATTATCAGAGAGAGAAGAGCAGTACATGATCTCATTTTTGTGATGGAAGGTTCAGTTGAAATATGCAGGAAAAGCAGCGACGGCTGGGTTCATTCCATGATGCTTGTAAGTGCAGGAAAGATGCTCTCAGCATCAGGAATATGGGATGATGAGCACAGCTATTTTGAAGCAAGGGCTTTCCACAAAACAAAAGCGCTTTTTATCCCCGGAAGTGTATTCCGAGGCATGATTAAGCAAAATGCCTCTGCTTCGATCAATATTATGAAGAAGTTGAATGAACGAGCAGGGGCATATTCCATTTTGTGGATCAATCAGGGACGATAATTGAAGACAACAGTAGATTATATGTTGATACTTCATAACATAGAGGTTAATTGCATATGGAAAGAACAAATCGCAGCGACAGGGGGAACCGCTCGCTGATAAAGGAGATGTATCGCCTGTCATTTCTGACAATGATGGTTTCTATAATGCTGGGAACTCTTGGAGGAGTTATAGATGGTGTGATAGTCGGGAGATGTATGGGGTCAGAGGCGATGGCATCCTATGGTCTTGTCAGCTCAATTTCACCGTTGCTTATGATGCTTGGCTCAATTGTTATATCCGGTGCTTCTCTTATGTGCGCAAGATGTATGAGCATAGCTGATACAGAAAGCGCAAACGGAATTTTTTCTCTTAGCATAGTAATCGGAACGGTGGTTGCAATCATATATACAGGAGCAATAGTGCTTTTTTCGGCTCCAATCATCCGTTTCCTTGGAGCGAAGGACAGTGAGGCTTTGTTATATCATGAGGCTCATGCATATCTTATAGGACTTAGCTTTGGCTTCATATTTGCTATGGGAAGTATGATTCTCCATCCTTATATAAGTCTGGAAGGAGATAGGAAGCGCACCGTTATAGAGGTATTAATTATCATAGCTGTAAATATTACCTGTGATCTTGTCAATGTGTATCTGCTAAAAGGGAGGATGTTCGGCATAGGTTTGGCTACGTCACTTAGTCAGTTGGTGGGTTTTATGGTATCTCTTTCACATTTTATGAAAGGACGCTCTATCTTTAAGTTCCGTCCTTCTGGCATTGCATGGAGAAAAACAGCAGATCTTTTGTCCGGCGGGTTACCAATGGCGGTAAACAGAATTTGTTATGTTGCGAAGGTGGTTTGGCTTAACCGCATCGTACTTTCAATTGCAGGAACAGTAGCTCTGTCTGCCATTTCCATACAAAATAATCTGAATAATTTTCTGAGCCTTATATCATTATCGACTGCTATGTCGTTAATGTCCTGTACAGGTATTCTGGAAGGTGAAAAAAATAAATCTTCATTGCGCATATTATTTAAAACAGGAGTGAAAAGCGGTGTTCTTATCAATCTTATGATGACGGTCGTGGTATTTGTATTTGCGGGACAACTTGCAGACATCTATGCAAAGGGAAATGTGGAAGTTGGCGCATATGCTATATCGGCTCTTCGTTTCTTTGCCTGCGGTCTGGTTTTCCTCGTCATTGTGCAGTCATATATCTGTTTTTTGCTGGGACTTGGAAAGAAGAGGCTTGTAGTTTTTTTTATGATATTACATAATCTGCTTTTTCCTATATTATGTGCATTATTTGCAGGAAAAGCCTTTGGTATTGACGGTGTGTGGTTGTCCTTTGCAATGGGAGAAATGCTTATGCTGGCGGCTATTTTTGTGACAGTGCTTATAAGAGACAGGCGCATTCCGAAAGACCTTGACGATTATCTTCTTCTAAAGGGTGAGTATGATATTTCGGATGATATGTTAAGGGAGTGGACTTTTTCAGAACAATCGGATGTGGTAAATACATCTGAAGAAGCCCGTATATTTTTAAAAGGGAAAGGTATAGATGACCGCAGGAGCATGCTTACTGCTCTGTGTATAGAGGAAATGACCGGTAATATCCTCTCTTACGGAAAAAGAGATGGAAGAAAGCTGTGCGTTTATGAAAGGCTTGTAGTGACAGAGGATGATTTGATACTGCGAATTAGGGATAATGGTGTTCACTTCGATCCGGTGGAGTGGATTGAGTTATATAAAAGTGATGATAGAACAAGCAATATCGGCATCCGAATGATATGCGGAATGGCAAAGGACTTTAGATATGTGAATACTATGGGAATGAATAATTTGATAATTACTATATAGAAGGAGCCTGATAACATGGATTTAAAGACATTTGGAGATGCTCTTTGGAGTATGCGAGACAGCGACAAGATTGCAGTAATCTGTGGTGATAAGCAGATTACATATGAGACTCTATGGAAGGACGGGGTCAGTATTGCTAACAGCCTGATAAAGGCCGGAATTTGTAAGGGGGACAGGATTGCAGTAGATACAGGCAGGTCATTGGACTATGTGCGAATGATGGCCGGGATAGCTCTATGCGGTGCAATTGGTGTAAATATAGACAGATCCTTACAGAAGGCACATACTGAACGTATTATCAGTGACAGTTCTCCAAAGCTTATAGTGGACGAATCGAATGTGAAAAGTCTTTACAAATCTGCAGATGAGCAGATCCAAAAAAAGGGAGAGGAGCTTTTGGCTGACATTTCTGGAGCTGATCCTTATTGGCTTATCTATTCCTCAGGGAGTACGGGGACTCCAAAGGGGTCAGTATTGTGTCATGAAACAGTTATTATTACCTGTGCGGCATGCGATGAAAATGTTCGTACACGTTATATGGCGGATCACTGCGAAAGAATTCTGGTTGACGGATCACTTTCTTTTCTTGCTGCAATCTTTTTTCTTCTTTACGCCCTTTGTAACAGAAAGACAGCTGTATTTGCTAATGAGCAGGAATTTGCATCTTATGCGGAACTTGCAAAATGTATAGAAAGAAATAAGGTTGATTTTATCTGCCGTCCAAACAGCTGGATTAGTAAGGCGCTGGAAAATCCTGACTACGCAAAGGCGATTCGCAATGTGCGAGTGTTCAGCATGGGTGGTGAGAAAAATACGGATGATGCAGTGCATATTCTTAGAAAATATGCACCGGATGCTTCAGTATTCTTAAGCTATGGATCTTCTGAGCTGATAGCTGTTTCTGATTTTTTGTGGAGCCCCGGAAATACAGATCTTCTTGGAAATCCAATAAAGGGAGTTAAGGTCTATCTTTTGGATGACAATGGCAGAACGATAAAAGCAGGAGAAATGGGCGAAATATGTGTGGGCGGAAGAACGGCTGAACTTGGCTCATACTGGAATTCACCGAAACTTACGGCAGAAAAATATGAGCTTCATCAGATTTATGGCAGGATATGTCATACCGGCGATATGGGGCGCATCGGGTCTGATGGGCAGATTCACATCATAGGCCGTAAGGATAGCATGATAAAATTGCATGGTGTTCGCATTGAGCCTGCTTATATAGAGCGCATTCTGCGCAATTTTCCGGGGATACGGGAGGCTGCGGTTGTTGCTAAAGACGCTGGGACAAGATTCCTTTGTGCCTACTACACCAGCGAAAATAAAAATCTGGATAAAACGGCGCTCAGATACTATCTTGCGGACGAACTGCCCTATTATATGATACCGACCTATTTGAATGAAATAGACAGTATGCCGCTTAATAATAGCGGCAAGCTGGATCGTAACGCCCTGTCTGAGTTACCTCTTAAAACAAGCCGGACAGAAGGAAATATCGACATAACAGGCTCGAATATTGAAAAAATTCTCTGTGAAGTTTTTGCTCATGTACTGATGTTACCCGAAGCTCAAAAGGCTTATCCAAATGATAATTTCTTTGAGCTTGGCGGAGATTCAATTTCTGCAATGGAAGCTGTTTATATGCTGGAGCAGGAGGGATATAGTTTTGAACTGAAGCATATTTATGCAGCGCCATCGCCAAGGATGCTTAGTGAGTTTGTGATACCGGTTGATAAAAAAAGCAAAGACAAAATAAGCGATAAAGCTGCTTCAAATGATAACTACAGTATGTTTGATGAAGCTGAGCTTGAAAAATTGCGTATTTATGCAGAAAATGAGCTTGGAGGGGCTGTGGAGGCTGTTTATCCTGTAATATATAGCGTCACGTCAATGCTAAAAGATAACAATCCTTGGATGATGTGTGTTCCCTTTGAAATGGATATTGCCATATCTCGTGATGAGTGGAAACGTTGTATGGAGGAAATAAAAGATACTCATGAATCCTTGAGAACGATATTTTTTAAGAATGGGGATATGTATTTTCGTGCAGTTATGAAAGCGGCGGATTCCGATATTTTTTATGTGGATCTCTCCAGTCAGGCTGTTATGGGAGAACGGTTTTCTGACAAACAGCGAAAATACTTTGAGATCACAGAGAACCTTCTTTATGAAAAAGTAAAGGATCCATTGGGCGACAATCTGTTTCAGGCAGGTCTAATCAGGGTGGACACAAAACGGTCAGTGCTATTGCTATATGTATCTCATTTGCTGTTTGACGAGATGGGCGTGGCAAATCTTGCAAGGGATATACTTTCATTTTGTCATGGGGATGAAAGACCAAAGAGTGATTCAACTGTGTTTATGAAGCGTCTGGAGCGTTTGCTGTTTAACGACAGGGAAAAGGCGTTACAATACTGGAATCCTATGTGCTGCCACGATAGGAGAAATATTGTGGAGCTTAGGATGGCTCCCGTGCGAAAGGATGTTCCCAATATGCGTCTGGCTATAAATGGGGAGAATTCTTTTGGCGCCAGAGTAGCAAGTTACTGCAAAAAAGAGGGAGTTTCATTTGCTGTATTTGTTCATTCCCTGATTGGGAGAACACTTATGGAAATTTCAAAAAAGAGTACTGTTAGTTTTCTGACTGTATGTGCAGGTAGAAGCCAAGAGGAAATCAGGCTGGCAGGGCTTTTTTCACAGTCAGTTCCATTTATGTATTCCGGAAAGGACACATGGTCTGACATTCAGGAACAGCTTATCAAGATTCAATCAAATGCATGGATTATGGATATCCCTAAATTCTATGAGAATGTCGCAAAAAGATATGATGATGCAATTCTATTAAATATAAAGGATGATTATCATGAGAGATTTTTAGATGGTGTTACTTTACTTGAACAGAAGCAAATTGTCAGCAGTGATGAAATGGCAATAAAGCTTGATGGAAAAGTTGACCCTCCTCCACATGGAAGGATTGGGATCCATGTTAATAAGGCATGGCCGCATTTATACATGCTGGATTTTTTCACTGGGGAAGTGGCGCCGGATTTTGTAGAAAATTTCAAAAATGCACTGGACAAAGAGCTCCTTCGCATGACATCAGAAGAAGGTAAGCCTGAATTTATGACTTCTGAGGGCGTAGAAAAGGAAGCTCTTATGGGAACGGTACGTGACATACTAAAGAAGTGCGTGGATTACCGTAAGGATGATACTATGTTTATTTTCCCGGGAGCTGAAAAGAACAGGGAAATATCTGCATATAAGTTCAGAAATCAGGTAAAGGGGCTTGGAGCATGGCTTTGTAGTAGGGGATTCAGAAAAAAAAGGATTGCTGTCATTGGAAGAAATTCAGCAGAGTGGATCCTTATGGCATACACGATTCTCTGTGGAGATAGCGCAATGGTTCTGATTGATCCTGAACTTAGTCCTGATGATATTAAGAAGAGAGTTCTGCAGGTTGGTGCAAGTCTTGTTGCCGGGGAGGATTCCGTCATTGAATCGTTGGATGTAGAGCTTGAAAAGCTTCCTTTTTCACAGCTATGGGAAAAGGTATGTGAGGGAGAAAAGCTGCCTGCCAGTGCTTACGAGGAATATATTGATAATGCGCCGGAGCCCGAAAGTGAGGCTGTCCTGTTGTTTACAACAGGCACAACAGGAGAAGCAAAAATCGTTGCACTTACTCATAGGCATTTGTTTAGTTCTACAGATGGTATGTACAGAACATTATTAAATCACAAGAATAATATGACAATGATGATTACGCTGCCTTTGTACCATATAGGTGCATTTTCCGGAATGCTTCTTCTTTACACATGGTTCTGTGCGAGAATCGTTGTGGTAAGAGAATACTCTCTTATGCTGTCGGCGGTAAAAGAGACAAAACCGGGATACGCAACTCTTGTTCCAAGACTGGCAGATGTTATTCTTGCATGGCTTCAATCCCAGAAGGCAAATGGAGGTACCGTCCAAAACCCCTTTGTGGAGATTGCTCTTGTGGGGACAACGGTAAGTCCTATGTATAGAGATGCTTTTGCGGAGTTTGGAACGAACATAATTGATTGCTATGGGATGACTGAGTCAGCCGGTGCCATTCTTATGTGTGGGACACCAATTAATGGCATGGACATAAAGCTTTTGGACAATGGCAGGCAGGGAGAGATACTTGTCAAAGGAATCGAAATCTTTGATGGTTATCTTGACAAGGAATTGGACAAAAAAGATTTCGAGGACGGCTGGTTTCATACTGGCGATATTGGAACTCTTACGGATGATGGATTATACAGGGTAACAGGCAGACTAAAAAATCTGATAATCCTTTCCAATGGAGAGAATGTTTCACCGGAGGAAATAGAGGATTATCTGAACTCGTCACCACTCATTAGAGAAAGCATGATACATGAGCTTGAGGATCAGCTTGTGGCAGAAATCGTACCTGAATATAGTGCTGGTAAAGAGCCGGAGGATGAAGAACTATACGACAAGTGGTATCCTCTTATACAAGCAGAAGTGGAAAGAATAAATGGAGCATTACCCTCTTACAAGCGCATTGCCACAATTTTTTTGCATGTGCAGCCACTGCTGCGTAATGGTCTTGGAAAACTGATGCGAAACAAGGAAACCCGAAAGGAGTGATACCTGCATGGCAAACCGTTTAGCAAGTGTACTTACGCCTGTTCATGAGACAAAGCTTTCTTTACTTGAGAGGGCATATAAATCTGTTTTGAAGCAGGGACTTTCAGAGAAAGATCTGGAATGGGTTCTGTTACTTCATAATTGCTCTGTTTATTATAAAAAAGAGGTTTATGAAAGGTTTGGTCAGAGTGGTAATATTCTTATAAGAGAAGCTGACATGTCTGGAACAGGTCTTGCATTTGCCAGAGAAAAAGCGCTTAAAGCTGCATCCGGAGAATATCTGTTTTTCCTTGATAGCGATGATGAGCTTTCTCCTAAGTGCGTAGAAAAAGTTGTTAGTGCTATGGATGAGACGTGCGCTGACACAGCTGTTTATTCTGCATGGGTGCAAACAGGACAGTTAGGCTTTGCATGTTTTTGTGACGCAGATCCAAAACGGGGAAAATTATTGCTTAATAAAGGAGACAATCGGGTAGGAAGCACTCTGTGTTACAGCGGAGCCGGCTTGTGGACAAGGGCTTGCAGACGATCCTTTCTTGAAGAGAATGGCATAGGATTTGATGAATCCCGCCCGAACCATATCACGGATCCTATTTTTAATTTTGAGGTCGCATTATCTGCAGAGAGAACTGTAGTACTTTCATCTCTTGTAGGGTATATATATCATTATGGGATTGGTATGCTTTTATCAGACAGAAAACAGGCCGCAGATGATATTCTGAGTCTTTGCGAAACGTATATCTCAGATTATAAAAAAAGAGGTCTGGCTGCAGATAATCTTATATGGTTTTTCCTTAGACTGTATCTTTTTCTGGCAGAAGGACAAAAGGAAGACACTTCGAAGATGGAGGGATTTTGTAGGGCTAAAGGGATTGCAGGAGTACTGGCTCCTCCGAAGATGGACTGGGTTTATCTTCAGAATGGGGCTGACAGGATATATGCAGAGGTTATGAAGAGAATTGGATAAACAACATTATTTTATAAGGAGTTAAGCTGATGAAGGTAATAAATAATACTATTGGGGAAATGATATATCAGATGCGTGACAGTGAGAAGCCTGCTGTCATCTGCGGAAATGAAACAGTAAGCTACAGGCAGCTCTGGATAGAAAGTGTAAGGATAGCAAGAGCCCTTGCGAGAGCAGATGTAAAAAAGGGAGACAGGGTTGCAATTGATATTGGCAGATCCACAGAATATATCCTTATGATGGTGGGGATTGCCCTTTACGGCGCTGTTGGAGTGACCCTTGATTATCTGGCGCCTGAAAAACAAAGGCAGAATGTTTTAGATGACAGTAATCCCGTGTTAATCGTGAATAAAGCACAGGCTGCCGTCTGGCGTAAAGATGAGTCTTTCTCGGACAGAGACTTTGGAAGGAATGAATTGTCTGATGTTTCCGGGGAGGATCCCTTCTGGATTGTTTATACCTCCGGAAGCACCGGGGCGCCCAAAGGATCAGTCATTTATCATCGAGCGGTAATAACTACCTGTGCATCTTCAACTGACAATATAAAGAATCATTATCTTAGCGAGAACTGCGAGCGGCTGCTTCTAGACGCAAGCTTTTCCTATGTTGCCACGCTTCTGTTCACTATGCTTGCTCTATGCAATCAAAAAACCGCTGTGCTTGCAACGGACGAGGAGATTAAATCGCTGACGATGCTTGGACAGTGCATTGTCAGAAATGAGGTGGATTATACCTGCCGCCCTCAAAGCTGGATTATGAGAGCAGTAGAGAACCCGGATTATGCAGAAGCATTGAAAAGGATCAAGCTTATAGACCTTGGTGGAGAAAAGAATACAGATGATGCGTTGAAGATGCTTAAGAAATATGCGCCTAATGCTAAATTCTTTTTTACATATGGTTCCTCCGAAATTCTAATGGTCACCAGCCATCAGTGGGATGGTCACAATGCCGGGATAGTTGGACAGCCTCTTGAGGGAAATGCGGTATACCTTTTGGATGAAAGCGGGAATCAGGTAGATGCCGGTATGACAGGGGAAATCTGCTTTGGAGGCATACCTGCATCCTTGGGACGATATTGGAACGCACCGGAACTTACTGAAAAGAAATACGAAATGCACCCTGTTTATGGGAGGATCTATCATATGGGGGACATGGGAAGATTGGATAGTAGAGGGCAGATAACAATAATTGGAAGAATAGATAGTATGATAAAGATACATGGTGTCCGTATAGAACCAGAGTATCCCGAAAGAGTACTAAAGGAGTATCCGGGTATTCATGAGGCAGTAGTGATAGCTGCGGGGAACAAAGATAAGATGTCACTTTATGCATATTACACGTCCGACAGTAATGATGATATAGATGAGATGGAAATCAGGCATTATCTCGCAGAAACCCTTCCATTCTATATGATACCTGCATACTTTATACAAGTGGATGAAATGCCGCTAAACAGCAGTGGAAAGCTGGACAGGAAAAAACTTTTGGAAGTAATTTCAGAGAGGAGCGAAGACGCAGAGGAAAGCAGCAGGGATAACTCTCCCGAAGAGGAGTTACTTTGTAATATCTTCTCCCGAGTATTAAAGTTTAACAATAAAGTAGGCAGGAATGATAATTTCTTTGAACTCGGAGGAGATTCGATTGCAGCGCTGGAGGCAGCATACCTGATAGAGCATAGTGGATATTCTTTTGAGATAAAATGGTTGTATGCGGCACCCATTCCTTCTCTTCTTTCGAAATTTTTAGCTCCTGCCGGCAGGGGAACAAGCGGTAATAAAGATAAAAGTGACAGTTATGATAAGTCTAATTCAGAATGGGAAAGGCAGAAGCGTGATATAGAAAAGGAACTGGGGAGACATGTGGTATCATTACATCCCGTTAGTTTTTTTGTCGAAGAGCAGCTTGATAATAATAACCCATGGATGCGCTTTGCAGCCTGTGCAACAACTAAGGATTTTTCCCGGCAGGAATGGGAAAAACGCATATTGGATATCACGCAGACACATGAGATGCTGCGTTCAGTATTTCTTAAAAGAGAGGGAAAATATTTGCGTGCAGTTCTTTCTGATGCAAAAGCAGACAGCTTTTACGTGGATATTTCTCATCAGTCACGAAAAGGAGAAATTTGGTCAAAAGAACAGCGTAAGTATTATGACGCTTTAACACAGCTTCTCCTTAATGAGAAATCCCCAATTTTTGGAACGGTTTTGTTTAAAGCCGGATATATTCGGATAGCAGAAAATGTTTCAATCCTGTTGCTGTACTATTCACATTCCATATTAGATACCATAGGGGTTAATAACCTCATAAAAGATATTCTTGAGGATGAAGGACACCTTGAATCTGATAACGAGCTGTTTGAAAAGCGAACCGAGCGTATTCTGCATGGCGACAGGTCAGAGGCGCTTCAATACTGGAAGGGTGTATGTGCGGATAGCAGGGACATTTTAAAGCTGCAGAGGCCAAATGGCATTATGAAAGATCAAAAGATAAGGATTCGGGTAACAGGGGATGCTATGTCACGCAGCAAGGTTAATGCTTTCTGTGAAAAAAACGGAGTCTCTTTTGCGTCTTTTATGCATACACTTGTTGGAAGAACCCTTATAAAGATGTCTGGGAGGGAAACAACTGTCTTTCTGTCAACCTGCAGTGGTAGAAATCAGGAGGAAATCCGCCTTAGTGGAATGTTTGCGGGCTTATTTCCATTTCGTTTCAGTGCACAGAATGGTTGGGGAGAGGTTCAGGAGCAGTTAATCAATGCGCAGAAACATTTTTGGTTAATGGAAGATTCGGAAATGTTCAAAGAGATAGCAGGAGCTTATGAAGATACCATTCGACTTGACATTGTGGAGGATTCTTATGGGGGGCAAAAGAGTTCGGGAACCAATATCTGTGATATTAATCATGAGCTAAAGATTAAAGAATTTTTGCTGCAAAATGAGATAAAAAAACGGCATCCACAGGAGGACGACAGACCATACATTTATGTAAATCGCCTTTGGCCGGAGCTGTATGTAATTGAATTTACGACAGGAACAGTCGATGTCACTTTTATTGATCAATTTCAGGAGATCATGAAAAAAGAGCTATGCAGAATGACAGAGCCTGATGAAAATGGCGCAGATACCTGTCTTGCCAGTGTTCTGACACCACTGCATGAAAAAAATCTGTCATTGGTAAAACGGGCATTCGCATCCCTAAAGGCACAGCGGTTTGGCTTTAAGAATTTAGAATGGGTAATTCTACTGCACAATTGTTCAGAGAACTATAAAAAAGAAATACATCATCTTTTTGATAAATATGACAATATCAGAATTGAAGAGAGGGATGTGCCCGGAACAAGCCTTCAGTACGCAAGAAGTGAGCTGCTTGGACTAGCCTGTGGAAAGTATTTGTTCTTTATGGACGGCGATGATGAGATGACACCTTACTGTGTAAGTAAATCGATTGAAGCAATGGAAGAATCAGGTGCAGACTTGGCTACCTGGGCTGTGACAATCCGCTCTGGAGATTATGATATGATGTTTTGTTGTGATGCCGATCCATCCAAGGGTAATCTTGTGCTTGAAAAAGGCGACCCACGCATAGGCAGTACCCTGTGCTTCAGCGGCCCGGGACTTTGGGCGCATGTGTTCAGACGTTCTTTTCTCCAGGAGAAAAACATCAGGTTTAATGCTAATAGCAGGAAGGAAAAGACCTGTCAGGATGTAGATTTTGTCCTTGATGCCGTACTTGCGGCTAATCGTGTTTTGATCATGCCAAATCTTACAGGATATATCTACTACTATGGCATAGGTATGTTTAATGAAGCAGGTACACAGGTTGTGTATGATCTGATGGATCTTGTCAGACGATATAAAAATTCCTATAGAGATGCAGGGCTTGCAGCAGATAACCTTATATGGGCGGCGATGAGTATTGGACTTCTTCCGCAATTCTACTTTGTGCCTGAGTCAATGAAGACGGACTACCTTCATATGCTGGAAGAGTGCTTTTCATGGCTGTCTCCGCCAAAGATGAATTGGTCTGCTCTGCAGAAAGCAGCAGATTCAATATACAATGAATTAAAAAAAATGGTCAACTTACCTCGCTAAGGATATGCTGCCTTAAAGAATGAACCATTTCCGAATACATACTTTGATTTTCCAGAATCCCCATTTTGTGCAAAAAAAATGGGGATTCAAATGTCCAAATCACTATATCCTGTGTTCTGACGCTTTTTTATGGCAATGAAAGAAAAAATAGCAAAAAACCGAAAAAACCTGTTGCAAAATCCAAATTTATCCTTTATAATAACCTCTGTTCAATAGCTAACGAACCAATAAAGGGCTATCGCCAAACGGTAAGGCAACGGACTCTGACTCCGTCATTTCAAGGTTCGAATCCTTGTAGCCCTGTTTCATAGCGATACTATAGAACCCCGGAGACTAAAGCTTCCGGGATTCTTTTACTTATCGGGGACAGGCGGATTTTCCCGAAGCGAGTATAAAGATTATGGAAGATTTAAGGAAACACAGAAAACATTTTTCAAGGATAGGCTTTTGCCTTTTGGCATCGGCGCTTATAATAGAGGGGCTGCGGTATGCCGTTGCAGGGATTGCGACTCTCTTTAACTGGACTGCGGTAAACAATCCTGACATCAATCTTTTGCTGTCAACCGTTATCGTGTATTTCATCGGTATGCCGGCGGCAGTTTTGATGCTTATGGGGCTTCCTGCCTATACTCCGATGGAGATGGCGCAAATGCAGGGGAGCAGGATGAGCGCTCCGATAAAACTTTCGGTAGGTGTATTTTTCCTGCATATGATAATTACATATACTTTGGGATATACCTCCAATTTTTTCGGAGTGATTGTTTCCATCATAATCGGACTTATAAAGGGGGACAGGAGTCTGGACAGCGCGACCTTGGATGCGCTTACTGATTCAAGTATGTGGGTCATTGTGCTGGCGGCGGTGATAATGGCGCCAATCCTCGAAGAATATGTATTCAGAAAGATTTTGATAGACAGAACCATAAAATACGGACAGGGAGTTTCGGTTGTGGTATCCGGGCTTATGTTCGGGCTTTTCCACGGAAACTTCAACCAATTTGTCTATGCTACTGTAGTGGGAATGTTTTTCGCCTATGTGTATGTGAAGACGGGAAACGTAAAGTATACTATGGGTTTGCATATGGCAATGAATTTTATGGGAGGGGTCGTGGCGACGGGTATTGTTAAGAAAATGCTTGATAATCCCTTGCTTGAAAGCCTTTATGAAATGACTGATCCGGAGGCAGTAATGGAGCTTATAGCGACTGCGGAGGGTGGAGCGGATATCATCAGGATGTCAATACTTCTTATGATGTTTTTTGCAATAGTCGCAGCCATCGTTTTCTGCGGGTGGGTGCTTTTGATTGCATTTGCCAGAAATATCCGTTTCGAAGCAGGTATAGTAACTATACCCAAGGGACAACGCTTTAAGACAGTTATATTGAATCCGGGAATGCTTCTGTATTTTACATATTGGATAATAACGATAGTAGTTCTTATACTGGAGTAAAGGGGTAAGATATGTACACATTTGATGCAAGAATCAGGTTCAGCGAGGTGGACAGCGCAGGGTATTTGACTCTTCCTGCGCTGTTGGATTATTTTCAGGACTGCTCCACGTTTCAGTCGGAGGATTTGGGCGTGGGAATAAGCTTCCTTACGGAGAGGAATATGTTCTGGGTGCTCTCCTCGTGGCAGATAGTCACGGACAGGTATCCGAAGCTCACAGAGAGGGTAAAGGTGGGAACCTTTCCCTATGAGTTTAAGGGATTTTTCGGCTACAGAAATTTCTTTATGCAGGATGAAGATGGCAATTTCATAGCAAAAGCCAACTCCCTATGGACGCTGATAAATATGAAGACCTACAAGCCGGAGAGACCCCCTGCGGAGGTTGCAAGCGCATACAAAATTGAGGACAGGCTCGAAATGGACTATGCTGGAAGAAAGATTGCCGTGCCGGAAGGTGGGAAATATATGGAGGAAATCGTCGTAAAGAAGCATCATCTGGATACAAACCACCATGTAAACAACGGACAATATGTAAAGATTGCAGAGGAGTACCTGCCGGAGGGCTATATTGTGAAGCAGATGAGAGCGGAGTACAGAAAGCAGGCATTTCTGGATGATGTGATAAAGCCGTATGTCTTCAATGAAGATGACAGATATGTCATATCATTGAATGATGCGGATGATAAGCCCATTACAATCGTCGAATATATCGGAGCATAGCAGATGATAAGACTTGGAGAGAAACAGAGATTACGGATTGCAAAGAGGGTGGATTTCGGACTTTATCTGGAGGATATGTCGGATAAAGGGGCTGAGAGAGTGCTTCTCCCCGCCAAATATGCACCCAAGGATGCCCAGCCCGGAGAGGAGATTACGGTCTTTATTTATCTTGATTCGGAGGACAGACCTGTGGCGACTACCAGAACACCTCTTTTGAAGCTGGGGGAGGTGGCGCTTTTGAAGGTGGTAAGCGTCACGAAGATAGGTGCGTTTCTCGATTGGGGACTGGAGAAGGATTTATTTCTTCCTTACAAGGAGATGACCTACAAGGTAGAGGCAGGGGACGAGGCGCTTGTGACGCTCTACATTGATAGGTCACACAGACTCTGCGCCAGAATGAACGTGTACGAAAATCTTGAAAAAAATGCTCCGTACAAAAAGGATGATATTGTGACCGGAAGAGTTTATGAGGACAGCAACAATTTTGGGGCGTTTGTGGCGGTGGACAACAAGTACTCGGCGTTGATACAAAAGAAGGAGCTGTACGGCGATGTGAGTCTGGGAATGGATATATCCGCCAGAGTAACAGAGGTTTCCGCCGACGGAAGGCTGTTACTATCCATCAGGGAAAAGGGATATGCGCAGATTGAGAAGGATGCTGAAAAGCTGAGGGAGCTCCTAAAGAGCTATGAGGGTGTGCTTCCCTTTAATGACAAGGCCAAGCCTGAGACCATATTCCGTGAAACAGGAATGAGCAAAAAGGAATTTAAGCGTGCGGTGGGGCATCTTTTGAAAAATGGCGAGATAACCATTGGCGAGAGGAATATTAAAGCGGCCGGAAGGCGGTAAAACCGGCTTTATGTCAAATTGCACAAAATATTTCAAAATGTTTGTGCAACATACTCATAGCATATTTTGACGATCTGCCGTATACTTCATTTTAGTGAAAAAAGATTAAATACTGAAAGGAGTATTTCAAATGGCAAGTTTATCACTTAAGAACATCTACAAGAAGTATCCCAACGGCTTCGAGGCTGTTAAGGATTTCAACCTCGAAATCGCTGATCAGGAGTTCATCATCTTCGTAGGTCCCTCCGGTTGTGGAAAGTCCACCACCCTTCGTATGATAGCAGGACTTGAGGACATCTCCTCCGGAGAGTTAAAGATTGGTGACAGGGTTGTGAATGATGTAGAGCCCAAGGACAGAGATATCGCAATGGTATTCCAGAACTACGCTCTGTATCCTCATATGTCCGTGTATGATAATATGGCATTCGGACTTAAGCTCCGCAAGGTTCCCAAGGATCAGATAGACAAGATGGTTAAGGAAGCAGCAAAGATTCTTGACCTTACAAAGCTCCTCGACAGAAAGCCTAAGGCTCTCTCCGGTGGACAGAGACAGCGTGTTGCCATGGGACGTGCTATCGTGCGTAACCCTAAGGTATTCCTTATGGACGAGCCTCTTTCCAACCTCGATGCAAAGCTTCGTGTACAGATGAGAATCGAGATTGCAAAGCTTCACCAGAGACTGGGTACCACCATCATCTACGTTACCCACGACCAGACCGAGGCTATGACCCTTGGCGACAGAATCGTTGTTATGAAGGACGGTGTTGTTCAGCAGGTTGACACTCCTCAGAACCTTTATGAGAAGCCCGCTAACCTCTTCGTTGCAGGCTTCATGGGATCTCCTCAGATGAACTTCCTTGATGCAACTGTTAAGGTAGCAGGGGATGTTGCTAATCTTGAGATCGCAGGAAAGAGCATGCCTCTTCCTCCCGCAAAGTCCAAGAAGCTCATTGAGGGCGGCTATGATGGAAAGGTTGTTACCTTCGGTGTTCGTCCCGAGGATGTATATGATTCCGAGATGTTCATTGAGACCTCTCCCCAGTCTGTATTCGAGTCCACCGTTAAGGTATATGAGCTCCTCGGTGCAGAGGTTTATCTGTACTTTGATCTCGAAGAGTTCCCTATTACCGCAAGAGTTGACTCCAGAACCAACTCCAGACCCGGCGACAAGATCAGATTTGCTCTTGATACCGAGAAGATCCACGTATTTGACAAGGAGACCGAGAAGGTTATTACCAACTAGTCCGAGGTTGAACGGTTTTAGGAAAATATGTTATAATAGCGGGGAAGTCCATAGGGCTTCCCCGTTTTATATGTTGATAAGGTATAGAGGAGACAGGGTATGATATCAAATGCTGTGGTCAATAAATGTATTGATGAGATTAGGGAGATATCCCATATGGAGATAGAGCTCTATGACCCCACGGACGAGAAGGTAAAGGGCTTTATGGAGTCCGAAGCCGACTCCCAGAATGTAGGGGGGAAGCACCTCTTTAAGGTAATGAATGAGGAAGAGGTGCTGTATGTATTAGAGACCGGCGGAGACGGTGCGGATGCATATATGGTGGGAAGACTTGCCACAGCGGAGCTGAAGCATCTCATCATTGCTTACAGAGACAGGGTGGATCATGACAATTTCTATCAGAATCTGATACTTGACAATCTGCTTTTGGTTGATATATACAACCGGGCGAAGAAGCTTCATATAGAGGCAGTAAGAGACCGTGTGGTATTTCTGGTGGAGGCAAAGAAAGGAAATGACGGTGCCGTCAGAGAAATATTGAAGAGCATGTTCTCAGCACAGTCGGGGGATGTGGTAACCGCTGTCGATGAGGAAAATATCATTGTAATAAAGAGCCTTCAGGAAAAATATGATGCGGAGGAGCTCATGGAGGAGGCGGAGTCCATAGTGACAATGCTGAATACCGAGGCTATGGTAAGTGTGAGAGTATCCTACGGAAATGTGGTGGCGGAGCTTAAGGACGTTTCGAAATCCTACAAGGAAGCAAAGATGGCCATGGATGTAGGAAAGATATTTTACGCCGACAGGGATGTGACATCCTATGCTTCATTGGGTATAGGCAGACTCATATACCAGCTTCCGGAAAATCTGTGCAGAGTTTTCATAGACGAGATATTCGGAGATAACATACCGGACGATCTGGATGAGGAAACTCTTATAACCATAAACAAGTTTTTTGAGAATAATCTCAATATTTCAGAGACATCAAGGCAGCTATTCATACACAGAAACACCCTGGTTTACCGTATAGAAAAGCTGCAGAAGGAAACGGGGCTTGACCTTCGGAATTTTGATGATGCGATGGTGTTCAAGATCGCATTGATGGTTGTGAATTATATCAATCGGCAGACCCCCTGAACCGGAGCCCCTGCGGCGCCTGAGAATTCCCTCTTAGTGCTGCTTCGTTCCCGACCTGACACGGTTCGTGGGCACTCACCGCGCAGGACCGGAACAGGAAGCCTGCCGACGGATACAATCATTAGTATAATATAGCGGATTAACCTGTGTTTGTCAAATAAGTTTATCGTTTTATGAAGGAATACACCACTGACGAAAAGTATATGAGAGAGGCCCTAAAGCAGGCGAAAAAAGCCTATAATCTCGGGGAGGTGCCCATAGGCTGCGTCATCGTCCATGATGGCAGGATAATAGGGCGAGGATACAACCGCAGGAATACGGACAAAAGCACCCTTGCCCATGCAGAGATTTCCGCAATAAAGAAGGCAAGCAGATACATTGGAGACTGGCGGCTGGAGGACTGTACAATATACGTCACGCTGGAGCCCTGTCAGATGTGTGCGGGAGCCATAGTGCAGGCCAGAATACAAAGATGCGTCATCGGAACCAGATCCCTCAAGGCGGGCTGCGCAGGCTCGATACTGGATATTCTGGGCAATAACGAATTCAATCATCAGGTTGAGGTAGTAAACGATATCCTTCCTGAGGAATGCAGCGGAATATTGAAAAAATTTTTTGCGGAGCTGAGGATTCGCAACAGGAATGAGAAAATGGCGGAAAAATCACAAAAAGCAACAGATTGTCTATAATGAAAACATATGATATAATAACGTGGCAGCGGTTTCGTCAACGAAATTGCTAAAGCTCGTATGAGAGGCATTTGGTAGAAATGGAGGCAGAAAATGAATCTTGAACAGGAACTTAATGAGATAACGGGAAGGATGTTTGGAAAGAACATTGCGGCATGCAGTACGCCCCTGCTTTACAATGCGCTGATGGTTCTCGCAAAGGAACGCATGAGCGCACACCCCGTGATAAAGGGCGATAGAAAACTATATTACATATCCATGGAGTTTCTTATCGGGAAGCTTCTCTCCAACAATCTGATAAATCTTGGACTCTATGACGAGGTAAAGGAGGTTCTCAAGGAGAACGGACATACCCTTTCGGAGATAGAGGAGCATGAGCCGGAGCCGTCTCTGGGTAACGGAGGACTTGGCAGGCTTGCGGCATGCTTTCTCGATTCCATAGCGACCTTAGGACTTCCCGGGGACGGCATAGGCTTGAATTATCACTTTGGGCTTTTCAAGCAGGTGTTCAAGGATAATTTGCAGAAGGCGGAGAAGAATGACTGGATAGAGCACGATTCCTGGCTTAATATGACGGATACATCCTTTACTGTGGAGTTTGGAAAGGGGAAGGTGGTCTCGAAACTTTATGACATGGATGTCATAGGATATAAGGCAGGAAAGAATAAGCTTCATCTCTTTGATATAGAATCCATAGACGAGGAGCTGGTGGAGGACGGCATAGACTTTGACAAGGAGGATATAGAGCACAATCTCACGCTCTTCCTTTATCCCGATGATTCCGACAAGGCGGGGAATCTCCTTCGTATCTATCAGGAATATTTTATGGTTTCAAACGGCGCACAGCTCATCCTTAAGGAGGAGAAGGCTTTAGGGCACGACCTTCATAAGCTTAATGAGCATGTGGCGATACAGATAAATGATACGCACCCCACAATGGTTATTCCGGAGCTAATCAGACTCCTTACAGAGAATGAGGGACTCGCTATGGACGAGGCTATAGATATAGTCTCAAGGACCTGTGCATACACAAATCACACTATTCTTGCGGAAGCGTTGGAGAAGTGGCCTCTGGAATATCTCGAGGAAGTGGTGCCGCAGCTCGTTCCCATTATCAAGGAGCTGGATGCTAGGGTCAAAAAGAGCTATAAGGACAAGACCGTGCACATTATCGACAAGGACAAGAAAGTGCACATGGCTCATATTGACATCCATTACGGTTACAGCGTAAACGGCGTTGCTGCCATACATACGGAGATATTAAAGAATACCGAGCTCAACAATTTCTACAAGCTTTATCCGGAGAAGTTCAACAACAAGACCAACGGCATTACCTTCAGAAGATGGCTTCTTTCCTGCAATCATGAGCTTGCAGATTTCCTTTCGGAAACCATTGGGGACGGCTTCAAGTCCGAAGCAAATGAGCTTGAAAAGCTTTTGAAATTCGAAAATGATGAGAATGTGCTGAACCGCCTCGAGGAGATCAAGCGCACCAAGAAGGAAGAGGTATCCGCATATATCAAGGAGAAGGAGGGCGTGGAGCTCAACCCCGACTCCATATTTGACATACAGGTAAAACGTCTGCACGAGTACAAGCGGCAGCAGATGAATGCGCTCTATATCATCCACAAATATCTGGAGATAAAGGGCGGAAAGAAGCCGGTAAGACCCATTACCTTCATATTCGGAGCAAAGGCGGCGCCGGCGTATGTCATCGCACAGGATATCATCCATCTGATTCTTGTGCTTGAAAAGATTGTAAATAATGACCCTGATGTAAACAAGTATATGAAGGTGCTTATGGTGGAGAATTATAATGTGGCATATGCGGAGAAGCTTATTCCCGCCTGCGACATTTCTGAGCAGATATCCCTTGCCAGCAAGGAAGCCTCCGGCACCGGAAATATGAAATTTATGCTGAACGGCGCAGTGACATTGGGAACCTCCGACGGAGCAAATGTTGAGATACATGAGCTGGTTGGGGATGACAATATATATATCTTCGGAGAGAAGGCGGACACAGTAATAAAACATTACGAGAAGGCGGATTATGTCTCGAAGGATTACTATGAGAAGAGCCCCGTCATAAAGGAAGCTGTGGACTTCATTGTGGGGAATCAGGCTCTCAAGGTGGGACATAAGGAGAACCTTCGCAGATTGCACAAGGAGCTTTTAAATAAGGATTGGTTTATGACGCTATTGGATCTGGAGGACTATATTAAGGTCAAGGATAAAGTGTTCTCCGACTATGAGGACAGGCTCAAATGGAAGAAGATGATGCTTAACAATATCGCAAAGGCAGGCTTCTTCTCCTCTGACAGAACCATAGAGGAGTACAACAGAGACATCTGGAAGCTTAGATAAAGGAATTTCACAGGGACAAGGCGTTGATAAAACGTAAATTTGTAAGTACCAGACAACTTAAGGAAGGAATGAAGATCGATCAGGCGATCGTCGACAAGACGGGGCGTGCCCTCATAGAGAGGGGTGCGTTCCTTGACGATTTCCATATCGAATATCTGGCGCAGAAGGGTGTAAACGGCATATACATTCAGGAGGGCGATGAGGAAGACCCGGAGGAGATCAATGCGGAGATTGCCGCTCTCGAAAAAAATATGCCCAAATATACCAGAGAGCTCATCGAAAAGGAGCGTGTTGAGGACAGGTCGAAGGTAACCATCTCCGAAAGTGTGAAAAAGCAGGTGGGAGAGGGAGTCCAATATCTGTTCAACAATACGAATGATGATGAGCATTTCGCAGAGAGCACGGAGAATGTGTCGAAGGAGCTGATGCATGCGGTGCTCGACAATGATGCCGTAGCCTTCGATATAAATATGCTTAAGGTCAGCGATGAGTACACCTTCAAGCACAGTGTGGATGTTGCCACCGTGGCAATGATAATCGGCAAGAATTACGGCCTCGTAAGAGACCAGATACACGATATCGGGGTGGCAGGTCTTCTGCATGATCTGGGGAAGACCAAGATTCCTGGAGCGGTATTGAATAAGCCCGCAAAGCTTGATGAAAATGAGTTTGCATTGATGAAGCAGCATTCGCTTTTCGGATTCCAGATATTAAAGGACAAGCAGGAATTCAATGAAGACATAATGCGGGGAGTGCTGCAGCACCATGAGAAGATAAACGGAAGCGGATATCCTCTGGGAGTCGGTGCCACGAAGATACATACCTACGCAAAGATCATATCCGTGGCGGATGTGTATGATGCCCTTGTCACAGCCAGACCCTACAAGAGCGCATTTACCGCAAGAGAGGCCATAGAAATGATAATGGCGATGACCGGGGATTTGGAGATGAAGGCGATGCACAGCTTTTTAAGCTCGGTGGTGCTCTACCCTGTGGACAGCGTTGTAAAGCTTTCAAACGGCGAGTACTGCAAGGTTGTAAAGAATGACCCGGCATATGCCTTAAGACCCACGGTTGTGGGGATGAAGACGGGCAGGCTCTACGATCTGGCAAATGATGTGAAGTGTACTAATCTTATAATCGGATAGATTGTGAAATGGGCGTATTCGGCAGTGTGACGTTTAATAAAAAAAAGTCGGAGAGAAATCTCGAAAAAATGAAGTTTTTTTTCGAGGATGAGTCAGAGGACAATAAGGATTTTGAACTGGTTTACGGCTTCTACCACGGAAGCGGCGATTCGAATTTCGGATACAAGGGAATGGTGGTGGCCTTCAGGGAGAGCGACAGCACCCTTACGGTAATAGATACGGACAGCAATTTTGAAGAAAACTATGGGGTTCATACCTACCATCCCGGAGACTTCAAAAAGGTAAAGCGGAATAATTCGGGACAATATCTGTTCTTTATGGAGAAGGATCTCTTTACTCCCACGGAATGTCTGGAGATAAGGGATATATATGAGGATGAACAGATATTCCCATATCTGGAGCAGAGAGAGAAGCTTAGACTTTTTGATGATTTTTTTGATAATTTCAAAAAGAAGGTAAAGTAAACGCTGAGCAGGGAGGATGAAATATGGCAAAAGCAAGCGGTACAAAGAACGAAGTTAAATCCGTCATACTGATCGTTGACGATGATGACGTAGTGGGAAAGACCGCCAAAAAGATCCTGGGGAGCGACTATAAGGTGGAGCTCTGCAGGGATGGGAAGACAGCCCTTGATATGGCGAAAAACTCGATTCCGGATCTCATACTTCTGGATGTATATATGCCGGATGTGAGCGGCTTTGACGTGATAAAGTCGCTTAAAAAGAACGCCATAACCTCGGATATCCCCGTGGTATTTATGACTGCGGACGAGGATGAGGACACGGAGATAAAGGGCTTTGCCGCAGGGGCATCCGACTTCATAAGAAAGCCCTTTGTAGCAGAAGTGCTGCGGCAGAGGGTAAAGAGGATCATCCGGTTAGAGCATCTGCAGAAGAACCTTGAGGCAGAGGTCAGCGCCCAGACAGAGAGGATAGAGAAGATTTCCAAGGAGGTCATGATTGCACTTTCAGGCACCGTGGATGCGAAGGATCACTACACCAATGGACACTCGGGAAGAGTCGCCAAGTATTCCGCAGAGATAGCCAGACGTATGGGGAAGAGCCATCAGGAGCAGAACGAGATATTCCAGATGGGGCTTCTTCATGACATTGGAAAGATAGGCGTTTCGGAGAACATCATCAACAAGAAGGGCAGACTTTCGGATGATGAGTATGCACAGATAAAGAATCATCCCTCCATAGGCTATGAGATATTGAAGAATATAACTGCGCTGCCAGGGCTTGCCATCGGTGCGAGATGGCATCATGAGAGATTTGACGGAAGAGGTTATCCCGATGGTCTCTCCGGCACGGATATTCCAGAAGAAGCCAGGATTATCGGTATTGCGGATGCATATGATGCAATGACCTCATACCGTGCATACTCCGGCGTGCGTCCCCAGATGGAGGTGCGTGCGGAGATAGAGAGATGTATGGGAAGCCAGTTCGATCCCGACATCGCGAAATATATGCTGGATATGATAGATGAGGACAAGAATTATGATATGTGTGAGAAGCTCCGTGTTGTCAATGACGAGGACTATCATAGCATTCTTGGAGATTCCTCCGTTCCGGAGAGCGTTGTGACGGCAGCAGGAGTTTCCACAGGCACAGTATCTCCCGTGGTTGCCGAAAAGTCGGAGGCATGGCCCGCATGGCTGGAGAGCCTGCCCGGCGTGGACGTGAACGAAGGCGTGAAGAGCTGTGGCTCCATATCCGGATATATGGACACGTTGAAGATATTCTATGATTCTATAGACAAGAGAGCTGACGAGATAGAGCAATTCTACAATGACAGAGATTGGAACAATTATATCATCAAGGTTCATGCCCTGAAGAGCTCCACCCATATCATCGGCATCATAGAGATGTCGAATCTCGCAAGGGAGCTTGAAAATGCGGCAAAGAAGAAGAATATCCCGGTGGTAAAGATAGGAACCAATGCACTCTTAAAGGAATACAGGGAGCTTAAGGATATGCTCTCTCCCATTGCGGCCTACAAGAAGGGGACTGCAAAGAAGGGCGAGAAAAAGCTGGATAAGAAGCGTCTCGAAGAGGCATATTCCTCCATACTGGAGCTTGCGGTAAACTATGATTTCGACAGCGTAGAGGCGATATTAAATTCGCTTTCGGAGTACAAGCTCACAAAGAAGGAGGAAACCGTAGTAAAGAAGATTCGCACATGTATGGACGATCTGGACTGGAACGGTGTACAGGCGGCAATAAAGGGAAGAAAGTGAGAATATGCTACAGGAAGAGACATACAAGCTGTTAGAATTTAAAGAATACGGCGATGAGCGAGGAAATCTTGTGGTTGCAGAGGGATCAGGCTTTGATATCCCCTTCGACATAAGGAGAGTGTTCTATATGTCGGGCTCGGATCCCGACATAAAGAGGGGAAACCATGCCAACCGATACACGAAGTTCGTGCTGATAAATGTCAGTGGTTCCAGTAAGGTTCTGGTGGATGATGGTACAAAAAAGGAAATAGTTGTTCTGGACAAGCCGAGGATGGGGCTGTATCTGGGACCTATGGTATGGAAGGAAATGTATGATTTCTCGCCGGATTCTGTACTTCTGGTGCTTGCAAGTGAACACTATATAGAGAGCGAATACATCAGGGATTATGATGCATTCGTTAAAGAGGTAAACAAGGGCAGATGAGTAAGCTTTCCATAGTTGTGCCGGTATATTATAATTCTGATACATTGGAGCTCCTCTATGAGGATATGAAAGAAAAGGTGCTCCCCAAGCTCCCTGAGTATGAGATAGTGTTTGTGGATGACGGCTCCGGGGACAATTCCTGGGAGATAATGAATTCCATAGCAAAGAGGGATTCCAATGTAGTCTGCACGAAGCTGTCCAAAAATTTTGGAGAGCATGCGGCAATCCTTGCGGGATTGTCGGTATGCACGGGGGACTGCGCAGTCACGAAGCAGGCGGATCTGCAGGAGGACTCCACCCTCATTCTGGATATGTATGAGAGCTGGAAAAAGGGAAATAAGGTGGTTTTAGCGGTAAGGGGTGCAAGGGATGAGAATCCTGTGAAGAAATTTTTTGCAGGCTGCTACTATTTCCTTGTGAGAAAGACCATCAACAAAAATATGCCCGCAGGAGGCTGTGACTGCTATCTTCTTGACAGGCAGGTCATAAAGGTCATTGAGATGATGGACGAAAAAAATTCATCCCTGACACTGCAGGTAATGTGGGTGGGCTTTAAGACTGATATGATCTATTTCCACAGAAAGGACAGAGAGGTGGGGAAATCCCGCTGGACTCTCGCAAAAAAGGTCAAGCTGGTCATAGATTCAATGATGAGCTTCACATATTTTCCCATCAGATTTATGGCAACGCTGGGGTTTTTGTTTGATATTGCATCGCTCATCGGGATTATCATGGTGCTGAAGGAGAAATTTACCACAGGAGTTCCCATAGCGGGCTATGCGTCCCTTATGTGCGTTGTGCTCTTCTCTTTCGGGCTTATATTCATTATGCTTGCGATACTTGGGGAATATATCTGGAGGACGTTGGAGGAATCCAGAAACCGTCCGCCCTTTATAATAGACGAGGTCAGAAAGAATAAAGAGGAATAGAAATTGGAAAAGATAATGCAGAGCCGTATGGACAGAGGTTTTATGCGGTATCAGGAGGAGTATGAAAAAAAAGCGATAGAGGTGCTCCGCTCCGGCTGGTATATACTGGGCAAGGAGGTGGAGAGTTTCGAGGAAGAATTCGCCGCATATGTTGGAACCAAATATTCAGTGGGGCTTGCCAGCGGACTCGACGCCCTTTGGCTTGCCTTCAAGGTTCTGGGCATCGGTAAAGGGGACGAGGTCATAGTTCAGGGAAATACCTACATCGCCAGCGTTATGGGTATCACAATAAACGGTGCGACGCCTGTATTTGTGGATCCGGATGAATATTATGAGATAGATGTTGACAGTATCGAGAAGAAGATAACGGAGCGCACAAAGGCAATACTTGTGGTGCATCTCTACGGTCAGGCCGCAAAGATGGACAAGGTGCTTGAGCTTTGCAAAAAATACAAGCTCCGTCTCGTGGAGGATTGTGCACAGTCCCATCAGGCGTATTTCGGGGATGTGATGACGGGAGCCTTCGGAGATATAGGCTGTTTTTCCTTCTATCCCTCGAAGAATATGGGAGCATACGGAGATGCGGGAGCCATAACCACCAACGATCCCGAGCTTGCACGGCTGATGAAGATATACAGAAATTACGGCAGCGAAAAGCGCTATCACAATATGGTGGTGGGCGCAAATTCAAGACTTGACGAGATGCAGGCGGGGCTTCTCAGGGTAAAGCTTACGCATATGAAGGAGATCACGGAGGAGAGGACAGCTCTTGCAGAGTATTACACAAAGGGAATAGATAATCCTGCGGTAATCAAGCCGAAGGTTAGAGAAGGCGGAACCCACGTATGGCATCAGTATGTGCTGCGCATTCCCGGAGAGCGTGACAAGTTCAGAGAATATCTCGATGAGAATAATGTCGGAACACTTATTCATTACCCGATACCGCCTCATTTGTCAGAGGCATATGAATATCTGGGGCTTAAGAGAGGCAGCCTTCCCATTACCGAGAAATATGCTGATGAAGTTCTGTCCCTGCCGATGTATACAGGCATGACAAGGGAGGAACAGGATTTTGTGATAGAGAAGATAAATGAATACAGGGAATAAAGCCCTTATCTGAGTATCTGCGACCAGTCGGATATTCCTATGACGGATCTTGCCCAGGCATCATAATTTCCTGCGTTTGCGCCGTCCATATTGTTGTAGACCTCCTGCGCTTTGCCGGTGAATCCGCCGTTCTGCCCGTGATCCTCCAGATAGATTATGGTATGTATATAGGGATTTCTCTTTATTGCCACATATGAGGCGTAGAGAGCTGCGCCCTGCACGTCAGCGCCGGAGCTGTTTGAAATGATGGTTTCGGTGCAGGCCACGAAGCGCACATCTCCGTCGGGCTTTTTGAAGGAGTCCGTCTGCAAAAGATTCGTGAGTAGCGATATATTCTGATAAGTCATCATATTGCCGTTGTTTACAAGGCTCGCATAGTACGCCCCGTTTGCCACTCCGGACATATCCCAGAATTTGGAATAAAATATGGGAACGGTATGAGGATGAGCGGCAACGCCCCAATCTATATTTCCTTCTTTGGTCACATCAGAATTAAATTTCAAAAGGAAATCCTTGCTGTCTATATACATATAATATTCCGCATCGGTAGTGGGGCGGTTTCTGTCCCATTGCTGGTCTATACAGGTCATCACGACAGCATTTGCCTTGACGCTTTTTATGGCGTTGTATGCCACACGGAAAATTTGCGTATATTCCTTTACATAGTCATCCCACTCCATATAAGGGGCATAATTCCACGAACGCACATTTACCTCGTTCCCTACGATAAAATACTGTGCAGGAGTAGTCTTGGCAAGGCTTTTGATGCGCTCGGAGAGGAGGGCGATTCCGTCCTCGTTTGAAGCATTCAAAAGATAATAGTAGGGGCCGCTTCCGTAGGAATGAGTTTCCTTATTCTTCATCGCCGGATTGTTTAAGGTAGAGTTGGTTCCTTTGTTTAAAATCTCAATAACACGGCAGCCTTTGACCTGTCTTGGGTCGTTGCCGACATTGTCGAGAGTATAATTTGCAAACAGTACTCCCTGCATACCCTTTGAAGGCAAAGCCTTAAGCTCTGAATTGTCGGATGCGAGAAACTCTGGATTTGTAATATATTGAGGTGTGCACAGGGCGACAATGCTCCCGTTCTGTCTGGTGGCAAACACAAATTTGGAGAAAAGTCTCTTCTCGGTATACGAGATGGTTACCGTAGGATTTAAGGACAGGATAGTGGCAGCGACCGGGGATGCACCCTCCGGAACAGAATATTCATAGGGACGCAGCTCATATACGAAGATGATGCCGTTATCGCTTTCAGGAAGGGAGTCAAAGCGTATTGAAAATGATATCTTCTCAGTGTTGATGAGTACACAGACCGGTTCTCCGGAATCCGTGCGGGCTACAGCCCTTCCGCCTATTCTGGAGCCTCCCGGAAGCGGGGCAGGGGCAGCATACGCCGTCATTCCCACAGAGAACAGGAGAATGCATAGAAGCATAAATGAAATTGTTCTTTTTAATAATATTCGCATTGTTATCCCGCAATTTCCGAAGGAAGCTTTACTTTGCCGCTGATGATATCGTATGCCGCAGCCTTGGTCATATCCTCACTCATTATCACATTACCCTCGTAATAAGGTTCGAGGGCAAGCCGGAAGGTATCTGCGGCTTCCTCATAATTATCCCCGGACAGACCGTTGTAGAAGGAATTCACTATCTTTAACGCCTCGTCGAAGGTTAAGGTATTTTCAGAGACCTGCGAACGCTTCGTATCGCTGTCCAGCCTGAAAAACAGTGAATCAGTATTGTCCAAATCGTATATATGCTGTCCATCATCCCATTGAATCTGCTGGTTTCTCAAACCTATCACACATCCGTCATAGCCGTAGGGAATGAGATAGGTAATCCGAAAGCCTCTTACGGCGCACTCTGCATCATCATAGGTCAGATAGGGGATACTCTCTGTGTAGCGCTCACACTCATCATAATCGAGGCCGTTGTAATTTACGGCGAAACGGCAGACACCGTCTTCATCCGTCAGAGCGCCGTTGTCAAGCCATGTGACATTATAGTAGTCCTCGAAGGTGCTGCCTATGGAAAAACCGTATTTCATCATATTGTCATCATCAAACAGCAAAGTCATATCCACCGTATGCCAGAGATAGCCATCCTTTGCCGGGTGTGCCTCGTCATTTTCGAACACATTGTAGTTGGAAAAAATTACCTTTCCAGTGGTGGTTGCAGAGGTATCGTCATGGCACATCTGCCTGACATCATAGAACCTGCCGCATACCATATCCGCAGTAAGCCCGTAGGTTTCAAAATCCGCAGGCAGAGGATCCCCATCCTCTATATCGCAGCGCACACAGCCTGCTGCAGCCTGATAATTCGCCGGGGCAAAATGATGTCCAAGAGCCCACCCCTGGGTAATGCCGCAGCGAAGACAGGTCTTTGGCTCCGTGCAGGTCACGGGAATGAAATCATGGCAAAGCGGGAAGCCTCTGGTCTCTCCGCATTTGATGCAGGTCTTGGGGTGTTCGCAGTCGGCAGGCTGCCATTTGTGTATGACATGACAGCCTGTCAGCATAAACATGCAGGCCATCAAAAGCAATAATGAAATTAATACATATCTGATACGTGTCATTAGGAACTAATTTTATCCGAAAAAATGCCATATTGCAATGAAAAAGTGGGAAAATATCATAAAAACCACACAAATTTTTTCAAGGAGGCGGCTATTATGACAAAAACCGAACAATTCACTGATATTGGGGGACTCTTTGCAAAGAGTAGGGAGATGGTGGAGATGTGCAGGGGAACAGTGTATGGGTATCTGCGGGTAAGCACGCAGGCGCAGTCCCATGAGAGACAGGTGGAGGCGATGAGGGAGCTGGGAGTACTCAATGAAAATATGTTCTTTGACAAGCAGTCCGGCAAGGATTTCGACAGACCGGGCTACAACAGCATGCTGGAGCTTTTGAAGACGGGAGACCTCCTTGTAATAAAAAGCCTCGACAGGCTGGGCAGAAATACTGCGGAGGCAAAGGAGCAGTGGAGGATACTGACCAAAGAGAAGCATGTGAGCATAGTGGTAATAGACACGCCGGTGCTGAACGCAGGAAAGGAGCTGGGCCCTCTGGGAGAGGCGGTGTCGGACATAATACTAACGATATTCTCTTTGATTGCTGATTTTGACAGATTTTCCATAATACAGAGGACACAGGAGGGGATACTGAACTCCGTGAAGCGAGGCACGAAGCTTGGCAGAAAGCCTCTGCCGGTACCGGATGAATTCTATATATACAGGGAAAAATATATCAAAAAAGAAATCTCCCAAAGACTAGCCGCAAAAGAGCTGGGTATAGCAAGGGGAACCTTTGCAAAATGGCTGAGAGAGCTTGATGAGGAAGAAAATCTTGCGGTCAAAAATTCTTGAATTATTGACCACCCTGTTGTTGACACATAAATACAGATGTGATAATCTAAATACGGCAGTTTTATGGTAGTATTTACTAAAAATCAGATGCTTTTTTTGTTGAATATGCACAAAAATCATTGCTCGATAATTGCCTTTGGAGATGGTCAATAATTCAAGAGTTTTTGACCACCTAACCCCCCATAAATACTGCATTAGGAAAGGATACGGCGGACTTTTGTTTTGGATGGATATCACATAAATGTACTCTTTACCCGCACGGAGAAGCAGGAGGAATACCTTAATCTGATAAAAGCTGCACTTCCGAAGGAACGGGGAAGAGTTTTTATGCCGATGAGGGAGCATTACAGGAGGGACAGAAAGAGTATTGAATTAAAGCCCCTGTTTCCGGGATACATATTTCTGGAAACGGATATGGATCGTACCGAGGTTCATAATATGCTTAAGCCCATCAAAAACAGGCTTATGACCTTTATGAAGGAGCTTGGATTCGACAAGGATGATGATAACGAGGATGAACGCCTGTCGGATCTGACGCACGACGAGGAACAGTTCTTCTCGCTGATACTGGATGATGAGGGGATAGAGAGGATGTCCTACGGGTACAGGGAAACCGGGACATACGAGATAAAGGTACTGGAAGGACCGCTGCAAAATTTTGCCGATTGCATTGAAAAATGTGACAAGCACGAAAGGGTGGCGTGGCTGAAGCTCAGATTCAGGGAATATGAGATAATGGCAGGGCTGACACTAAAGCCCAAGCGAATCTATTTCCCGGATGATGAGGATGCGCCGATACTTCTCTCCGATGGCACGGAGGTGGATTTAAAGGAACTCAAAAAAAGAATGATGGGAGCATAGACGGTTTACCGCTTGTTCCCGGAGCTCGGACATAGCGAAGACCTACCGCATATAGCCACCGAAAATATGCGGAGGGCGAAGCTATGCCTTTTGGCGGATATGATAATAAATATAAGGAATGGCGAATGATACAAACTGAGCCCCGCTTTGCGGGAATCAAAAAAATGAATATCAAGGCAGCAGCTTTACCTGACAGAACTGGAAAACTCAGTACAATTCTGGATGAAGCCGAAGAAAAGCTTTCAGGGCTTAAGGGCAGGACTGTATTCTGTCCCGATTTTGCTCCGGCGGATATTGCGCAGGAGATTTCGAAGAAAGGCGGGCTTCCGGTATTTATAGATGCGTCGCCCGATGACTGGGGAATGGATCCCGAGGCGTTAGATACTGCATTTGAGCTGTATCCGGAGACGGAGCTCGTAATTTTCCCGGACATATACGGATCCTTGGGACAGATGGAGGAAATCGCAAGGATATGCGCAGAACACGGGGCTTTACTCGCAGGAGATATATCCGCATGCGGAGAAGGTGAGAACAACCGGGCTGTGGGGGCTATGGTGCAAATCTATGAAAAATATGAGGAAAAGCTTGCGCCATTGGATATATGGATGAATCCGGAACTGCCCCATCCCTGTATGATGATAGAGGGAAACGGACTGTCAGGAGCTAAAGAGGATGTTCACGGAAAGACTACGCCTGCAGAAATAGTGGAGGCATTAGAGACCTTCGGTATAAAATCTGACAGACTGTACGAGCCCGTGCACCTTAAGCCAGAATATGCGGAGAATGATTTCGTATCTGCAGACGGAAGCAGATTCGAATATGAGGATGGCGGACTTTTTCCTATGACGGATGAAAGCGGATACATATATGAGCGTGGCGTGATACTTCCGGCATATCCTGAGATGACGGAGGAGGAGCAGGACACAGTCATAGAAATTATATATGCATGCTTCAACAGAAGGGATATGGAGAGACTTCCCTAGACAGGGAGAAGTATGATTTGGAACAGACGCAGAAATGCGTCTATTTTAATGCACAAAAATGACATGAAAAAGCATAAAAAAATGATATTTATCATATGGTCAGCCATAGCCTCTATGTTTATGATACTGATTCACGTCGGTACAAGAGGGGATCGGTTTGACTGATACAGAAAGAAAGACATATGGCGTACGATTTCAGTAAAGACCCGAGATTCGAGGGCATAGAAAAAATAAATGGTAAATGCCTCCTTGCAAGCCCGACCATGCATGGAGAGGAACGGGGTACTCTAAGAAATATTGGTGTTAGCTCAAAATAAAGATGGTGTGAAAGTCTGAAAAGCTTTGTAAATATGTAGTTTCATAAGGAAAGGAGATGGTAGGAAAGATAAAAATGACATGTTTATAAGTAGACATCCAGCCCGGTGCCAAAAACGGCATTCCCGGGCTGTTATAATTGCATATTCCGGCTGTTACCCTCAACCGGTAAAGAGTAGGACGAATGGACATTCCTGATGTCCTTTTTTATTTTGCCATAAAACCACCTTATCCATGTGATAGATAATTTGCTATATCTCCATGATAAGGCA
>JAFUVF010000040.1 GCA_017483735.1 Lachnospiraceae bacterium
AATCACACTCAACGGTAACAAGTGGGTAGTAGAAAACAAAATCAAAAGCGTTCGTGATGTAGCTGCAAAGGTGGGCTTTGATATTCCTAAGTACCTGCCTGATAAAACGGTATCTACCTAAATGGCCTGATAGTTGTGTTAAATTTTCTCCGATATCAGCCATTTTTGTCTCCATTTTAAATCAATCAAACTTGTAACTAAAAATATAGCACTCCAGATTATATATGTAAATGTTTTCTTACATTTTATTTTTAAATGTTGCAAATACTTACATTTGTTGATTTTATCTATTTTCAACGCTTATCGTATTTTTATAAAGCAAATTTTTCAAATGTATGGAGGTTATTTCTTATGTATTTACAGGAAGCCGAAGAAAAAATCAAAAAGCTGGCTGACATACCATTTTCAAAATTGTTTTCGGAGGATGATATTCAGTCAATCATCATCAACAAAGGAAAAACTGGCCAGTTACTCGAACTTGCCCTTGGAAAAAAACTTGATAGTTCTAACTTAGACTTTGATGATGGGGAACTAAAAACAAATAAATGCGATGCCTATGGTGAACCCAAAGAGACTGTATTTGTAACTCAGATTAGCAGCACAATCGACGAGCTATTGACTGAAAAGTCATTTGAGGAAACCCACCTTTATGAAAAGATTAGCAATCTTCTATATATACCAGTATGCAAGGACGGAGACCCTCATTATTGGAAATTCTTTATGCCAATTCATATTGATTTAGCCCGTCCAGAGTTTTCTAACCTAATGAATATTTGGGAAGAAGACTATTACAGCATATGCAAGCAGCTAAAGCATCATATTGATACAAGCCCTGATGGGTTCATACACACATCTAATGGCAAGCACTTGCAAGTAAGAAGTAAAGACAGCAGGCGAAGTGATGGCTCATATAATGCAATTTACTCAGATATTTATGGCAGATATGTTTCAAACAAAAATCATGCCTTCTATTTCCAGCGCCAGTTCGTATTTGATATCAGAAAAATGATGGGTATCTAAATCCTAGGAAGGAGTTTTATGGGATCTCATGAAATATATTACACATTGCCAACAGGTGATAGAGCTCTGAAAAGGAAAGAACTGATTTCCAAAATGCTCGAAGAAGACTGTGGTACCGGGACAGGTGATAATTGTTCACGATACACATATTTCGTCGAATCTTATGATGAGTATAGTATTTATCTTAAAAGACCCACTCAGCTGAATAAAGGGTTTGACTTTACTGTTAATGTAAGTGGCATGTGGTTCAAAAAGAATCGAAGATGCCCGACTGTTCCCTGATTACTTTAAACATATAAGCTGTCTTACGACGCTCAGCATCTTTGTCATCCTTATCAGTTCTCTCAACTTCAATCAGGATGCCTTCTACATCATAAATATCTTTCTTCATAGGCTATCTCCATTTATGTAGTCATTGCGTGTATGTCAATGCAAAAAAATAATCCGGTCATAAACCAGCACATAAGGTTACAACCGGATTGAATGCTTTTTAATCTAAAATCGTCTTATAAATGTCCAGATCCAAGTCTTTATACACATTAAAAATAACCTTCATCTGACTGCCAGTCTCATCAAGCCAGTTTTTTACTGTCACTACAGCAATCTCAGCAGCTCTTTGATTAGGAAACATAAATACACCTGTGGAGATGCAACAAAAAGCAACACTATCTACGCCATTCTCCTCTGCTAGATTCAAACAAGATATATAGCAGGATGCCAATAGTTCTTCATGTTCCTTTGTTAATGGACCATCAACAATAGGTCCCACAGTATGCAGTATATAATCACATGGTAAATTATATGCCGGAGTGATTTTAGCCTTCCCTGTTGGTTCAGGATGTCCTTGCTTCTGCATCATTCTAAAACATGCCTGGCGTAACTGCATGCCCGATTTTGAATGAATAATGTTATCTGCGCAGGAATGAAGTGGCTGAAAGCAGCCTAATAAAGCACTATTGGCAGGATTCGTTATGGCATCTACCTTAAGCGTGGTCATATCCCCTTGCCATAGATAGATTCTTCTATCGCTTTCTATAGGTTTAAGGCTCTCAATATCAGTAATGCCGGCTCTCTTATTCTCTTCTTGAAGATAGTCATCCTGTATCTTCAGAAATTCATATGAAATATCCTTTGGCATCCAGATATTCATCAAGGCGCGCAGTAAGTCCTTTTGGCCTTGTTCATCGTCTGGTATTGGATAATTGCTTAACTGATTATCTTCTTTTTGAAGCTCCTTTATAAGCCATATCCGCTGCTCTTCGTGCGTCATAATATTGCGTTCCTTTCCCGTATTTTCAAAAATCCCTCCGGTTTTAACCTCCGGAGGGATTTAAATACTCTGCATTCTCTGTCTTTCAAAGCTTAACCATGATATCCTCGAGATTCTCCATTGCCTTGATGCGCTCATCCGGCTTCATGGTCTCGTTGTTTGCCCTGTCCGAGTATGCCGTCTCGATAGCTGCACCGCCTCTGGTATTCTCCTCGGTAAGTACTATCTTCTCTGTCATATCCTTGGAGAAATTATTTCTTTCCTGAGCGTCTGAGGTCTTCTGCTCTTCTCTGGAATCCATCTCCTTGTCATAATCAGCCTTGGAAATCTCGCCCTTTATATAGAGCTGTTCAAGCTGCTGATCCGTATAGCCATCGAAAGAGGTAATCTGCTGTTTAAATTCCTCGGCTGCCTTCTCCTCTTCCTTTTCCTCAGCCTTTTCGTCCTTCTCGGCTTCCTTTACGTTCTCTGCTATAGCCTTCTTAACCTTTTCCATAGCTTCCTTCATCTTCGCTATGGGGTTCTCCCTGTCATCGGGAACTCCGTCACGGATGACGGTCTTATTTTCCTCTTCCTCATCAAGCTTATTCAAGCTGTTCTCTGTAGCCTGTACGGTATCTCCGTCCTCGGAAACTGCAATGACATCGGCAAGCTCTTCCTTGCGTTCCTCGGTAACCTTTTGCCTGTCATCGGCATTGCCCGCCGCCCTGTCAGGCACCTTGTCAACCCTTATCTCGGTATTTACCGGAGTCCGGTTCACATTTGCGTTGCTTATCTGACTATTAAGTGCGTTTATATCTGCCATAATACACCTCTCATTCCCCATATGAAATGGCGCTAATTCCCGCCCCCCGGCGGGTGCATCCCTGCCTACACTTATCATCATAATACCACAAACCCCTCAAATCTGCAATACTTTGCCCGTACAAAGCAAGTAATAATTGCGTAAACTTCTATTATTTGCTATAATGATAATAGTAATTTTTTACAGGGTTTTGGGGAATACGCAAAAACGATATTTCATTTATAAGGGGTTACATATATGGAACAATTCAAAAAATATTCTATTGTCGCAGACAAAAATATGGACATTGTTACGGCAGGCGACCCGTTTCTTACATATATCGGCATGAATGAGCTCCACAATATGGATCAGATTGTGCCGCCTCAGGACATGATACAGCTTCGCAATGCAGTATTTGCAATAGACCCCGGTTCCTTTAATTTAAGCTGCTTCCGTATCCGCACCTCTAGTGGAAAGCTCAATTGGATTGCGGCAAATATCACAAAGACCGAGGGACGTGAAGGGCTCATAAATATGGAGCTCTCCGACATACAGACCCTCAAATCCGACAGCCCCCAGATTCGATTGGACGAGATGACCGGGCTTTTGAACAAGCAGACCATTACCGATTATGCTACAGCCCTCACAGCTATGTATCCCAGAAAGCAGTTCTATTTCTGCCTTATGGATATCGACCATTTCAAGAGCGTAAACGACAATTTCGGACATATGAAAGGCGATGAGGTCATCATAGATGTGGCGCATATCATCAGGGACTGTGTCGGAGAAAACGGTCTTGTCGGCAGAATCGGCGGCGACGAATTTATGATAGTGCTTGAAAATGTCACGGACAAGCCTAAATGCCGGGAGGTGCTTTCCTCCATAAGAGAAACAGTTGAGAGCAAATACAAGGAGATGGAGGCGGGGCTCAATATTACCGTATCCATCGGCACCGCTTTCTATCCCGATTATGCGGACGATTACGATATGCTCTTCAAGCTTACTGACAAAATGCTCTATCTTGCAAAGACCAAGGGCAGGAACCGTTATATTATCTACACTCCGGAGATTCACGGTGATGTGAATGCTGAGCTTAAGGTTGCAACCGCCACACACAAGAAAGCCGCAGAAAAGGACAAGCTCACGCTTATGCTCCGCCTTATGTCACAGTTTCTGCACGAAACGGAGATACCCATCCGAAATGCCATAGAGGAGGTTCTGGTTGCATACGACCTTGACGAGCTGTTCATATTCTACGGAGATTTGAACAAATGCCGCTATGGCATCAAGAGAGTCGATCTTCCCGATGACAAATACCAGATAGAGGATACCCAGAACGATATGCCTTTCCTTGCAGATCCTGCCTTTATGCAGCTATTTGACGACAATCATACCGCCATAGTGAATATCTTTGATTTAAACAAGGATAAGCACGCCCAGCTAATAGAATATATGGAAAAGAATGAACGCAGATTTATGGTGGTATATCATATGGTGGAAGCAAGAAAAACAGGATATTTGGTTTACATAAATACCAGAGAGAATTCCCGAAGACTTTCGGAGTCCGACATAAACGATTTAATCTACTTTGCAAGAATGGTGGAGCTTACGAGCTCTGACCGGTGAAACGCTACTTTGCAGACGGCGTCTGGGTAATCCGGATGCCGTCATTTTTTATTTCTATCGTAATATCCCCATCCTTTGTGAAATATGTGCGCACATCCGCACCTGTCAGGAGCACTATTGTATCCTCATCCGCCGGCTGCTCCTCAGAGTCGGTAACAATTGCATATTCAGGTGCCACAGTCTTTATGAGCCTGTCCGTATTGTCCTCGACACCCCCATGGTGGGGCATTTTGATGATACTGCTCTCGATGTCATCATATTTTACAATTTCCTTTATGCGCTCCTTTTCGGCGTCCCCCGTAAAAAGCATGGAATAGTCCCCATATGTGACCTTTGCCACTATCGAGGAATTGTTGCTGTCATCCTTTTTGTAGCTTTGTTTTTTCGGAGGATAGATTGTATATATGACATCGTCATGACCAATCGTGGTTATATCGTCGGGATTGATATTGGAAAGCCCTTTTTTCTCCATCGAAGAAAAGAACTCCTCCACATCATCGGATTCCTTGTAGGGAATGCCTGCATAAATCTCTTTTACCGCATAAGCGTCAATAAGCTTATCCGCACCGCCCACATGATCCTTGTCGAAATGACTGATTATGAGCATATCTATAGCATCTATATTCTCGGAAGCAAGAAACTCCATTATATATGGTGCCGACTCCTCCGTACCCGCATCAATTACAGTGATATATCTGTCCTTTTCAATGATAAAAGCATCCGCCTTACCCACATTTAACGCCGTTATCTTAAGCGTCTCTTCTTTTGCTTCCTTTGCTGCGCCGCAGGAGGATAAAGCAAAAGCAATTATGATGAAAGGGATAATCCCCGAAAGCACCCTGCTAAGCCTCTTTTTTTCCGGAAGCTCGATCTGAGCCAGAATTACAGCCGCAAACACGACAATACAGCCGATTACCTGCCGCACATTCATGGTCTGGTCGGTCTTTAAGAATCCCAGCTTGTATGCGATAACTCCGGCAATCGCCGCCACAACCGATTCCATGCTCATTATCACTGCTGCGATAGTGGGCTGCACATATTTCTGTCCCGCTATCTGCAGAGTATATGCAATGCCGCTTGAAAAAACTCCGGCATAGAGAAGCATTATGAGTCCGTCTGAAATCTGGGAAAGCTCCGGCCTTCCCCATATAAATGCGCCCACGGTACAGAAAACTCCGCACATAAGCATCTCCACAAAGCACACAACCGCCGCATCCGTAGTGGGGGAATAGATATCAATAATGGATATCTGAACCGCAAATACGAAGGCACAGAGAAGTATCAGCATATCTCCTCTGTTAAAGCCCGTGCCGGAATCCGTCATGCACAAAAGATAGAGCCCCAAAAGCGCAAGCACAGCCGCTATCCACACCTTCCCCCTTACCTTCTTTTTAAAGAAAAGTCCGCCAATGGGAATGATAATTATATATAGCGCAGTGATAAAGCCCGCCTTTCCAACGGTTGTATACTTGATTCCAAACTGCTGCAGGGTGCTTGCGATTGTAAGGGGAATCCCGCAATATATACCTGCAATCAGGCTCCTTTTGAAATTCTCCTCTTTTTGTCTGCTAGTTAGTATTATGTAAACCAAGAGGGCAATGGCTCCAAATAAGCTTCTTATCCCATTAAAAGTAAGGGGATGCATATAGTCCATCCCCTTACTCTGGGAAATAAACGCCATTCCCCATATGAATGCCGCAAGAAACAAATATATTGAACCTTTTCCTGATTCCTTAACCTTCATAATGTCTTTGCCTATACCTCGGCGATAACCTCCACCTCGCAAAGCACGTTCTTGGGAAGGGTCTTTACCGCAACGCAGCTCCTTGCAGGCTTTCCTGTAAAGTACTTTCCGTACACCTCATTAAATGCTGCAAAATCTCCCATATCCGCAAGGAAGCATGTAGTCTTTACGACCTTTGAATAGTCGCTTCCTGCCTCCTTTAAGATTTCGCCCAGATTCCTGCACACCCTGTCCGCCTGAGAGCCTATATCGCTCCCTTCAACCTCTCCCGTTGCGGGATTGAGGGCAATCTGCCCGGATGTGAACAAAAGATTTCCCGTAATAAGTGCCTGTGAGTAAGGTCCTATTGCCGCAGGCGCATTGTTTGTTGATATTATCCTTGACATAGCTTCTTTCCTTTCCTAAAACCTATTCGTCAAACTCCACCGTAACGTAGTATCCCCGCTCATTCTGCACCACATCCGTCACAAGCCCCTCCTTCGACATAAGCCTTTCGTTAAAGGGAACATTCCCCGACATGGCACGGGAATCGTCGATGGTATAATAATAGTTGCTGGGAAGCAGACCCTCCGTTACCGTGACCCTTTCGCCCTTTTCTATAACGCCGGTCCGCTCCATTTTGAATTCCATGGTCCGCATATTGCCGTCCTCTTAAAAACTCCCCGCAGACAAACCATCTGCGGGGAGTATAATGCTTACATCAAGACCAAAACCCCTTTTATTTTTTGAGGTTAAAAGCGCTCATTCCGGGATAGCATGCTGCTGCGCCAAGCTCTTCCTCGATGCGGAGAAGCTGATTGTACTTTGCAACTCTCTCGGAACGTGAAGGAGCACCGGTCTTTATCTGACAGGTATTGAGCGCTACAGCCAAATCAGCGATGGTGGTATCTGCGGTCTCGCCGGAGCGGTGAGATGAGATAGCCGTGTAGCCTGCCTTGTGGGCCATCTTGATAGCCTCTAAGGTCTCGGATACTGAACCAATCTGATTAAGCTTAATGAGAATGGAGTTTGCAGCACCGTTTGCAATACCCTTTGAAAGTCTCTCAGTATTGGTAACGAAGAGGTCATCGCCCACAAGCTGAACCTTGTGTCCAATCTTCTCCGTCATCTTCTTCCAGCCTTCCCAATCCTCCTCATCAAGACCGTCCTCGATGGAAACGATGGGATACTTGTCAACAAGGCTCTCCCAGTGAGCAATGAGCTCGTCTGAGGTAAAGTCCTTGCCGCTCTTGGGCTGATGATAGAAGCCCTTTCCTTTTTCGGACTTCCACTCGGAAGCAGCTGCATCCATAGCAATCATGAAATCCTTGCCGGGCTCAAAGCCTGCTGCCTTGATAGCCTCCAAAATCTTCTCGATAGCCTCCTCGTCGCTCTTAAGCTTGTTGGGAGCAAAACCGCCCTCGTCGCCAACAGCGGTAACATCGTCCATCTTCTTGATGAGAGCCTTTAAGTTGTGGAATACCTCTGCACACCAGCGGAGAGCTTCCTTGAAGGAGGGAGCGCCAACCGGCATTATCATGAACTCCTGAGTATCTACTGCGCTGTCTGCGTGAGCGCCGCCGTTTAAGATGTTCATCATGGGAACGGGAAGCTTTGTACCCTGAATTCCGCCCAAGAATCTGTAAAGAGGAATGTCAAGAGCGATGGAGGCTGCTCTTGCCGTAGCTATGGAAACCGCCAATATGGCATTAGCGCCAAGCTTTGACTTATCCTTGGTTCCGTCAGCCTTTATCATTGCTGCGTCTACCGCATAGATATCGGATGCATCAAGACCTACAATAGCCTTGGAAATAACATTATTGATATTGTCTACAGCCTTCTGCACACCCTTTCCAAGGTATCTTCCCTTGTCGCCGTCACGAAGCTCAAGCGCTTCGAATTCGCCAGTGGATGCGCCTGAGGGTGCGGTACCTCTTCCTACTGTACCGTCAACCAAAGTAACCTCAGCCTCAACGGTGGGATTTCCTCTGGAATCGAGAATCTCACGACCAATGACCTTTTCAATCTCCAAGTAATTCATTTTGTTGCTCCTTCCATATTTATATATTTTAACATTGTTAAGTTTTTGCCTAACGGTTATATACTATCACAAAAGACTCTTTTTCTCAACCGTTTTGAAAATTTTGTTTACTGTTTCACAAATTCTATATCAATGGTCATTCCGCTCTTTACATCATCTATAGCTTCCGCAGGGGCTATATATACATTGTACTCACTCCCCGACTCGTCTATTCTTGAAACCGTGCCGTAAATCGATGTACTCCTGCCCGCATCGGTATACAGTATAGCTGCCATTCCCTCGTTGATGTCATGGAGAGCATCACTGTCAACCTTGGCGGCTATCTCATAATCGGATATATCCTCTATCTTTGCCGCACTTCCGCCGCTGTAAGCCTGCCCTGCACTTATATTGAGCTCTGTTATCACTCCGCTCATAGGCGCAAGCAGCTTTCTGGAATCAATCTTACTCTCAATGCTGTAGACCTCTAGCCTTGCCTCAGATACTGCTGAATCGCTGTCGCTGTCCGAAGATGCTTCGGAGGTAGAAGACGATGCACTTGCCAGCACATCCTCGCCATTAAGCATTCTCACAAGAATATCTCTGATAAGTGTATAGTCCGCAAGCTCAGCCACACTTTTTTCATATGCCTCCTTGCTACCTGTGCCTTCCTGCCATTCATTTTTTGCCTGCTCTACCGCAACCTGACCGCCGTTTACAAAAAGCTGATACCGCTCCCACTCACTCTCCAGCTTATCCGGCGTAAGGGAATTGATATAATTCACAACCCACTGGGGATATCCTTCGGAGGACTTGTTTGAACTGCTGCTCTGCTTGGACTTTGCCTCCTCGGCAGCTGCGAGCTTCGTCTTCGCATCCACAAGCTTGGCCTGAAGATCTGAGGTATCAAATTGTGCGATGACATCGCCTTCATTTACCGAATCTCCCACACTAAAATAGACATCGGATACTGTAATGCCGCCGAATTCCGATGTGACATCCGCTATTTCAGCCCCTGTGACAACGCCCGTAGCTGTGATGGTTTCGGCCGCTACCGCTTCCTTTTGTTCCGGAGTCTCTACAGGAGAGGGCGAAATGGTTTCTACAGGGTCGGGCACCTCCACAGTCTCCTTCTTTTCCGATTTACCTCCGGTTATGATAAGTGCTAACAAAACTCCGACCAAAATCCCTCCGCCAGCAGCAATGATGGTCTTTAAGTTTTTCGAAATAAATTCTTTCATTATTTATTCTCCTCGTGCTTTAATAGGTTAAATAATGTAGTACCAATCCTCGCCCTGTTCAAGCTCTATCTTGGTTTCCTTGTTTCCGCCGCTCTTTATGTTCAGCTCCTGATTCTTTATGGAAACACGAGTATCAGGAGGAATGGGCGTTGTGATGAAGGCATTACTTCCGATGACGGAATTTTTACCGATTACGGTTTTCCCGCCGAGAATGGATGCGCCTGCATATATTGTTACATTGTCCTCAATAGTAGGATGACGCTTCACATCCTTAAGCTTCTGTCCTCCCCTTGTGGAAAGAGCACCTATGGTCACTCCCTGATAAATCTTCACATGCTCTCCGATTATGGATGTCTCGCCTATAACAATGCCAGTTCCGTGATCTATAAAGAAATAATTTCCTATGGTCGCACCGGGATGTATGTCTATCCCGGTCCTTGTATGTGCATATTCAGTCATAATGCGGGGAATGAGAGGAACATTTAACATAAATAATTCATGCGCAAGCCTGTATATGGTTATTGCATAAAGCCCTGGATATGACAGAATGATTTCCTCATAATATCTGGTGGCAGGGTCGCCGTCAAAGGTTGCCTCAAGATCAGTTTCCAATAGACTCCTTACCGAAGGGATACGCCGGAAGAATTCAACCGCAGTTTCCTGTGATTTGATATGAATCTCGGTATCGTTTCCGTAAATGCCCGAATACGCATATGCCAGCGCAATCTGCTTGTTCAGATGGTACATCACATCCTCTACGATGACGGACATTTTCGTATTAATATTATAAATCTTGTAATCCTTGTCCCAATAGTATCCAGGGTATACTACCTTCAAAAGATCCCTTGTGATCTCTATGATCTCCGCCTTGTCAGGGCGCTTCAAAATATCCACCCTGTCTATATAGCGATCCGAATCATAGCTTTTTAATATTTCCCCGACTACGCTGTCAATCTCTCTCTCAATAATACTGTTTTCCATATAATCTATACTGTTCCCCTATGATTATTTTGCTTTTATTGTGCAATTGAGGAAATAATATCATTTAATCGTGAGAATTGCAAGAGTGGATACTTTTTATTGACACAGTTTTTTGCTTACTCCAAAAGATTCGTCATACTCTTTACTCCGATAGCGATGGTTGAGGTATTATGGAGAAGCGCCGAGGTTGTGGGCTGTATGAGCCCTGCGATGCCGAGGGCGATAAGTCCGGTATTGAAGCCGACTATTACCCTGTAATTGGAATTCATGCGCTTCATCAGCTTCTGGCTTAGATTTTTTAACACAATAATCTCATGCAGATTGTCTGCACCTATTGTGATGTCTGCAACCTCCCTTGCAATCTCAGCTCCCTCCGATATGGCGATACCCACATCCGCCGCAGAGAGCGCCGGTGAATCGTTTATTCCGTCTCCCACCATCACGACCCTTCTGCCTGCCGCCTTCTCCGAGTCGATAAAGGCTGCCTTGTCCTCGGGAAGCACCTCGGAGAAATATTTGTCCACTCCGACTCTCTCAGCAATGCTTTTTGCCGTGCGCTCCGAATCTCCGGTCATCATCACTATTCTCTCAAAGCCTGCTTCCCTGAGTTCCTTAACTACATCTCCCGCCTCCGGGCGCAGGGGGTCTTCTATAAGTATGACTGCCGCAAGTGTTCCGTCTATCGCCATATAAAGGTGCGAATACTCCGGAGAAAGGCTGTCAAAGGCATCCTCCTTCCCCTCCGGAACCTTACAGTTTTCATCCTCGAACACAAAATGATAGCTTCCGATGATAACCCGTTTATTCTCTATAGCGCTTGCGATACCGTGAGCAACGATATACTCAACCTTTGAATGCTTCTCCTCATGCTCTAAGCCCCGTATCCTTGCCGCATCCACCACTGCCTTTGCCATGCTGTGGGGGAAATGCTCCTCAAGGCATGCCGCAAGCCTTAGAAGCTCATCCTCCGGATAGTCTATGAAGGGAACTACGCTTTTTACTGTAGGCTTTGCCTTTGTGAGGGTTCCTGTCTTGTCAAATACAATGGTCTTTGCTTCAGCCACGGCTTCTAAGAACTTGCCGCCCTTGACCGTTATATGATGCGTTCCCGCCTCCCTTATGGCGGACAATACCGATACGGGCATTGCAAGCTTCAATGCGCAGGAATAGTCCACCATAAGAACCGACACGGCCTTTGTGACATTCCTTGTGACAGCCCATGTAAGAGCGGTTGCAAGGAAGGTATAGGGCACCAGAGAATCCGCAAGGTGCAGCGCCTTCCCCTCCACCTCGCTCTTTAATTTCTCCGAGTCCTCTATCATCCTCACTATGCGCTCATAGCGGCTGCCGCCGGATATGTTTTTGACTTTGATGCATATCTCGCCCTCATCCACTATTGTTCCGGCATATACTGATGCGCCCTCTGTACGCCTTACCGGAAGGGATTCTCCCGTGAGAGCAGCCTGATTTATCATAGCCTCCCCTTCCGACACGGAGCCGTCAAAGGGTATGACAGAGCCCTGACGCACTATTACGGTATCCCCCTCCTTTACATCGCTTACGGGGAGCAAAACCTCGTTATCCTCTGTCTTTATCCATACATTCCCCACATTCAGCGCCATGGTTCTTGCTAGGTCGTCCACGGATTTTTTGTGGGTCCATTCCTCCAAAAGCTCTCCTATATCCAGAAGGAACATAACCGAGCTTGCCGTAGGAAAATCGTTTCTTATAATCGATACGCCTATAGCCGCCGCATCAAGCACCGGCACTTCTAGCTTTCTCTTCCCGAAGAGGCACTTTAATCCAAGCCACACGTATTTACACGCCTTATACAATGTGTGCAGATGTCTTATGGGCGCAGGAATCAGATACTTTTTTCCATAATGAAAGATAATCCTGTTTACCAGTTTTTCCTGATATTCGGCGTTTAACGCCCTTCCTGAATTCTCCAAAAGGTTCTCCGGAACGTCCGCCTTTTCAAAGGAGAAGCGCTTTAATGCCTCTATGATATCTTCCCTGTCACAGCTATATACTATAGCTGCATCAAAGGTGCGCTCATATACCTTTACGGATTCCACTCCGGGTATATCCATAATAGAAAACATAAGGATGTCAGCCTCTCTGCAGCTTAAGCTGTTCACAGAAAGGTGCACCCTTATGCGGGTTTTGTTTTCATGTTTAATTATAAAATTCAAGGCTTACTCCTAGGCTTCGACTACATTTGCGTTTTCTTCGGCTTTGCGCTTCTCGTTGATCTCCTGTGCGTCCGCATAGATATCCTGTGCGTTCTCCTGAATGGTATCGACGCACTTCATAACCTCATCCTTTGCCCGAAGCACTGCCGCCGTGCAGTGAGTATAGACCTTCTTTGCATCCTTGCTTGACAGAACCTTCACTCCTGCCGTTCCAAACAACACTCCTCCCAAAAAGCAGCAGGTTTTTTTTCCGAATCCCAACATATTCTTTCCTCTCTTTCTTTATATCAGGCAGGGTGCCGTCTCCGACACCCTTACCTATTATAACACACTTATCAATCCTGTGAAAGCTTTTTCGCACACTTGCTGCATCCTGCACACCCTCCGGGGCAGCCGGTGCAGCCGCCTCCCGAAAGCTCATGCTTTATACCTCTGATGACATTTCTGCCGCAGAAATATACTATTATCGCCAAAATGGCTATTACTATCATGTGTCCTAATACAGGTGGCATAATGCTTCCTTTCCTACACTTAAGCCGCAGCGTTTACTGCAGTCAGACTCTTTACCGATTCATCGGGCTTATATCCCTTTCTCACAAGGAGATAGATTATTCCGATGACAAGAGCAATTCCTATAATGGAGCCTACACCGAACGCTACCTCTCCAACGATAAGTCCGCCTACATTATATACTATGAATGCAAGCACATACGCCCAGAGGGTCATATATCCGATTGCAGCCCATGTCCACTTTCTGTTGTTCATCTCACGCTTTATTGCGCCTATTGCCGCAAAGCAGGGAGCGCAGAGAAGATTGAATACCATGAAGGCAAATGCAGCGATAGGTGTGTAATCCGCAGCCACTCTCTCCCAGATGCCTTCGCCCTCGTCGCCGAGCTCTTCGCCTGCCGCATCCTCATCATAATTGTAAAGCACTCCGAAGGTTCCTACAACCTCCTCCTTAGCCACAAGTCCGGTAACCGTAGCGACGGTGGGCTTCCAGCTTCCGAAGCCGAGAGGCTTGAATACGAAGGATACTGCGTTTCCGACGCTTGCAAGAAGGGATGCGTCCATGGGGTTCACATCATCCTCGGAGATGTCCATTCTGTCAGCCAGCTTTGCCACATACTCATCTGTAACAATGCTCTCATCCTCAAAGAGATTGTCCACAAGTCCGAAGGTTCCATTTACACTTCCGAATGCGGAGAGGAACCATATAACTATTGAGGAAATGACGATGACACTTCCTGCCCTCTTTATGAAGGACCAGCCTCTCTCCCATGTAGCCCTCAAAACTCCGCCCACGGAAGGAATGTGATATGCGGGAAGCTCCATTACGAAGGGAGCGGGCTCCCCTGCAAATGCCTTAAACTTCTTAAGTATGATACCTGATATTACTATTGATGCGATTCCGATGAAATATGCGCTTGCGGCAACCCAGGGCGAACCGCCGAAGATTGCGCCTGCGATAAGTCCGATAATGGGAAGCTTTGCTCCGCAGGGCATAAAGGTTGTCGTCATTACTGTCATTCTTCTGTCACGCTCATTCTCGATGGTTCTGGACGCCATAACTCCGGGAACACCGCAGCCTGTAGCCACGAGGCAGGGAATAAAGCTCTTTCCGGAGAGACCGAACTGTCTGAATATCCTGTCCATTACGAATGCAACTCTGGACATATATCCCACATCCTCCAAAATACTCAAGAGTAGGAACAATACGAGCATCTGAGGCACAAAGCCTATTACTGCGCCCACGCCTGCGACAATACCGTCCTGAATGAGTCCATAGAGCACCGTGCCTTCCTCAACATGGAGTGCTCCGAGGATTACGTCAAACAATCCCGGAACCCACTCTCCGAAGATTACGTCATTGGTAAAGTCCGTAGCTGCCGTACCGATTGAAACTGTCCAGCCGCCCATTGCGATGGCATAAATAAGGAACATTATTACTGCAAAAATCGGAAGACCCAGGATTCTGTTGGTCACAATCTTGTCAATCTTGTCGGATACGGAGAGCTCTCCCTTTGCTCTTGCCTTCTTTACCGTATCCTTTACGATGCCGGTAATGTAATTGTATCTCTGATTTGTGATTATGCTCTCGGAATCATCATCCAGAGCCTTCTCGCAATTCTCTATGAGTGTCTCTATCTTCTGCTTCTTGTCGGAGGGAAGGTTTATAGCTTCGACAGCCTTTGAATCCCTCTCAAAAAGCTTTATTGCGTTCCAGCGAAGAAGGTTGTCGTCCACGCTCCCCTTTATCTCCGCCTCGATATTCTGTATAACGCCCTCAACATCATTGTCGAGTATGGCGGATCTGCTTCCGAGGTTCTTCTCCTTTGCAAGCTTGATCGCCTTTTCGGCAACCTCCGCAGAGCCCTCTCCCTTAAGTGCGGAGAGCTCTACAACCTCCACTCCAAGCTTCTCTGAAAGCGCCTTTGCGTCCACCTTGTCCCCGTTCTTTCTCACAAGATCTATCATATTTAATGCGATGACCGTGGGGATGTTCAATTCAAGGAGCTGTGTGGTCAGATATAAGTTACGCTCTATATTGGTTCCGTCCACTATGTTTATGATAGCGTCCGGCTTCTCGTTCACAAGATATGTGCGGGATACAACCTCCTCAAGGGTGTACGGGGACAGGGAGTAGATTCCGGGCAAATCCTGAATTACCACATCCTTGTGACCCTTTAGCTTTCCTTCCTTCTTCTCAACGGTAACTCCCGGCCAATTGCCCACATATTGCTGACTTCCGGTCAGGTCGTTAAACAATGTGGTTTTTCCGCTATTGGGATTACCCGCCAAAGCAATTTTGATGTCCATAAATTTTTTCTCCTCCTATTACTCTACTTCGATAAGCTCGGCATCGGCTTTTCTGACTGAGAGCTCATACCCTCTCACGTTGAGCTCCATAGGATCTCCCAAAGGAGCCACCTTTCTGACATATACCTCAACGCCCTTGGTAATGCCCATGTCCATAATCCTGCGCTTGACAGGACCTTCGCCGTGGAGCTTAACCACCTTGACGGTCTCTCCAATCGCCGTGTCCTTAAGAGTTTTCATCGTCCTTTTCCTCCTATGTATTTAAGTGCTTCTCTATACAAGAATCCTGTTCGCCATGCTTTTGTCCAGCGCAATGCGGCTGTCCTTCACACGGAGAATAAGGTTTCCTCCTACCTGATTGACTACCGTGACTTCTTCGTTTACCACGAAGCCAAGCTCTGATAAGTGCTGGCGCACCTCGTCGTTTCCGCTTATTTTTTTTATAGCAACGGTCTCGCCGTTTCCTGCCATTGAAAGGGGCATCATATTTACCTTCTTTCCCGTAAATTCTGCGTTTATAAGCAACAAAAACCAACGAACAAAATATCTGTTCATTGGTTAGTATATTCTAACTTATATTAGATGTCAAGAACTTTCTTAAGAAGTAACTAACTGCGTTGTGCCGTCCATTGATTTTTTTACGTCTATGAGCCTTTGATTCTCGGAACCCCTGAATTTAAGCCTTAAGTTCTTCTTTTCCTCCACAAACTCCCCGTCCACAAGCACATCTATCAAGTCCAAAAGCTCCTTTATCTCGTTTCTGCCCTCCGATATCCATTTGAGCAGATCTGTCTCGTAGGTATAGCCGGTATAGCACCATATGTCCTTATCCGGATATTTTTCCCGCACCTTCTTCAATATATCGAGAACCACAAGCCTGTTCTCCGGCTCGAAGGGCTCCCCGCCAAGCACCGTAAAGCCTCTTATATAATTCTCTCCCACAGCGTCAAGAAGCTCCTTTAAGGTTTCTTCTGTAAAGGGCTTCCCATACGCAAAATCCCATGTCTCCGCATTAAAACAGCCCCTGCAATGGTGCGTGCATCCGCTCACATAGAGGGATACCCTTACACCGGGGCCGTTTGCAACGTCAGTCTTTTTAAGCGCCGCATAGTTCATATATTGTCGCTCCGTTTTATGTAAACTGTTTTCTCTACAGATGTAATACTCTTGCCTTGATCTCCTTAGTCTTTCCGCTGTTCCAGAAATTCTCCCCGAGATATCCGCAGGTGCGTCTGGTAACATTCATCTTTGAGTGATCCTTATTATGGCACTGGGGGCACTCCCACTCATTGTCCTCATTTACGATAATCTCGCCATCATAGCCGCACACATGACAATAGTCGGATTTCGTGTTGAACTCTCCGTAGGTTATATTGTCATAAATATACTTAATGAGCTCCTTTACCGCATCGAGATTGTTGGTAAGATTCGGTATCTCCACGTAGGATATTGCACCGCCCAGAGACAGCTTCTGGAACTCGCTTTCAAGAGAAAACTTCCTGAAGGCATCAATATTCTCCCTCACATCCACATGATAGGAGTTGGTATAATACCCCTTGTCCGTAACATTCTTTATATCGCCGAACTTCTCCCTGTCGATGCGGGCAAAGCGGTAGCAGAGGCTCTCCGCCGGTGTTCCGTAGAGTGCAAAGCCTATATTGGTCTCCTTCTTCCATGTGTTTACCGCATCGTTTAAGCGCCTCATCACACGCAGGGCGAATTCCTTGCCTGCTTCATCGGTCTGGCTCACGCCCTTCATAAGATATGTGGTTTCATAAAGCCCGATATAACCCAGGGATATGGAGGAATATCCTCCGTAGAGGAGCTTGTCTATCTTTTCGCCCTTCTTAAGCCTTGCGATAGCGCCATGCTGCCAATGAATGGGACTTACGTCGGACACTATGCCGAGAAGCGCCTTGTGCCTGCACATAAGAGCCTCAAAGCAGAGCTCAAGCCTTTCATCCAATATCTTCCAGAACTTCTCCTCGTCCCCCTCCGCAAGGATGCCTATCTGGGGGAGATTCAGGGATACCACGCCCTGATTGAAGCGTCCCTCGAACTTATAATTTCCGTTTTCATCCTTCCAGGGTGCCAGGAACGAGCGGCAGCCCATGGGAGAGAACACATTGCCCTCATAATTCTCTCTCATCTTCTTGGCTGAGATGTAATCGGGATACATGCGCTTTGCGGAGCACTCTGCCGCAAGCTCTGTCACATAGTCGTACTTTCCGCCATTTAAGCAGTTATTCTCATCTATCACATATACAAGCTTCGGGAATGCGGGAGTCACATACACACCCTTTTCATTCTTCGTGCCCTCTATGCGCTGACGCAGTATCTCGCAGATTATCTGAACAGTCTCCTCCACATAGGGGTCGTTGTCGTCTATCTGCAGAAAGAGCGTGACAAATGGCGACTGACCGTTTGTGGTCATAAGGGTGTTTATCTGGTACTGTATAGTCTGCACGCCGCTCTTTAATTCGTCATGAACCCTTAAGTCCACAATCTTCTTTTTCTCCTCTGCGGTAAGGGTATCGCCGAACTCCTCGTCCAGCTGCTTCATAAATTTATCATGGCTCTTCCTCAGATACTTGCCGAGATGCCTGATATTTACGGATTGTCCGCCATATTGATTACTTGCAACCGCTGCGATTATCTGCGTCGTGACGGTGCATGCCACCTGGAAGCTCTTGGGAGACTCTATCATCTTCCCGTTTATGGAGGTGCCGTTGTCCAGCATATCCTGTATATTTATGAGACAACAGTTAAAGATTGGCTGTATGAAATAGTCCGCATCATGGAAGTGGAGCACGCCGTTGTCGTGCGCAAGAGCTATGTGCTCCGGCAGAAGAAGACGTCTTGTGACATCCCTGGAAACCTCTCCTGCGATATAATCCCTCTGGGTGGAGGCAAGACGGGTATTCTTGTTGGAATTCTCCTCTGCAAGCTCCTTGTTCTCGTTTCTTATGAGCTTAAGTATGGACTCGTCTGTGGTATTGGACTTTCTTAAGAGGCTTCTCTGATAGCGGTATACGATGTATTTCTTTGCGAGGTTGTACTTATTGCTCTCCACAAGATGCTGCTCTATCATATCCTGTACGTGCTCGACCGTAACCTGCTCCTTGTCAAAGCCGTCCTTCTTCACATCATCAAGTATGGTTCTGATAAGCTTGTCCGAGGCTCTGTCATCCGCCTCCACCTCGTTGTTCGCCTTGTGGATTGCATCCACAATCTTTCCCTCTTCGTACGCTACTACCCTTCCATCCCTCTTTTGAATCTTCATACCCTGCTCCTGTCTTTATACCTTTCTCTGTGTTCAAAGCTCCTACACCACACACAATATCTTGTGTCTCTAAAGGGCGTAAATATGTCGCACCGGAATCACTGCTGCCGATACGACAATCCTTTGTCCCCCTCTGGTACAGTTTTTCTGATAGTTTCTGATTTTTACAAGATTTTGTGCTGTTTACATAATTTCGAATCAATATCTTGTAGTCTTATTATAGTAAGACCTATAAAAAAATGCAATAGCTTTTTTAAAGAAAATTTTTGAAATTTTATGTAAATCTATGAAGCCTGCGAAAACGATTGAATACTAGATATTGTGTGTCTCCAAAGAATAGTTATGACTCCTCTGTCATACAGAGAGCCATTATAATGAAGATAAAGGGTGTGGCACACACCGTCTGAAAGCTGAAAAACTGGTTCGACATATATGCTGTGACGGCAAGGATTCCTGTGAGCGCATAGGGATTTGACTTATTTTTGACAAATTTGCTCATCGCCGCAACAAATATGGCAATATAGCTGACTGCCCCAAGTATACCCCCATTTATGAGCATTGTGAGAAATTCATTGTGCGCATTGGCATATATTGTGTTGTTCCACTGAGCATCATGCAGTCCCGTCAGATTATAATTTTCATTCATATATAAGACATAGGAATCCGGTCCCGTCCCAAAGAGCTTGTTTATAAAGGGCATATCAAAAAAGCCCTGCACCGTGGTTCTCCAGACATATCCTCTCATAGTTCCCCAGCTGTCATCGAATTTGAGAAAGCCTATACTCCCAAGGCTGCGCCAGAAATCATCCGACAGCTGGCACATTATGAGTATAATGAACGCAAAGATTCCCAAAACTGCCGGTACGGCTTTCATAAAAAGCTGCACGGGCTTTACGGAAATTATGTCTCTTTTTTCGTTTATCCCAAAGAGCGACAGCATTATGTAAACCAACGTCAATAAAAAGAAGCCTACGCCCCAAAGCGGCGTGTATAATTTTGTAAGATCATTTTCCACGGAGGATAAAAGCGGCACATTAAGCACGGTAAGCACGGACATAAAGAGCATGGGCATCATAAGAAGCTCAATTAAACGAAGGAACCTCTCCCCGTCCGAAAGCGAATACAGATACAACGCCAGCATAATAAAGAGATACGCAAAGATCCCGCTCATGCTGCCGTTTAACAAAAGCGCTCCCGAGCCTGCAAAAGCAACGATGCCGTAAAAAAGCTTTGTCTCCCCCTCCGCCTCCATATATAAGGCATAAGCTATGGCGAGCATAATTACCATATATCCGCAGAGCCAGTTGATATTCCCCATTGTGGAGAAAAGGTTGCGCCGATTCCAGTCGAAAAATCCAAAATCCGCATACCAGCCGAAGGGGTCAAAGCCGAAGCGCTGTATAAGCTCCAGCACGCACACTACAGCATAGGTAACAAGGCTTCCAAAAAGTATAAGCCCTTTTATGGGAATATCCTTTATGTGATATTCCCTCGAAAGTCCGTATCTGATGAGAAGATATGAGAAGATAAATATTAACTGGGTCAAAAGCCCCATATCCCAGTCAAAATCTCCCCAGAGGGCATGCGCCCTGTCATCAGCGATAAAAAATGAGATAACCGTAACTGCGCCGTAGACGAGAAGCATAATAATATCAGGGCTGTTCGTACGCACATTCCTGAATTTCCTGCGAATGCCCCTGAATGCGGCAGGATATACCAAAAAACATACAGCTGCGGCAATTATTGCGACGACATTTACCGCCCTGAAAAAGAGAAACTTATTCCATGCGATATATACATATCCGTCCTTAAGGTATAACGGATAGATTATGAGCATTATAATGATATATACAGAGGCAAGTATCGCAAATATGCCAGTCCTTAGCTTTCCAATCAATCCCTTCATCTTTTGTATACCCGTATGTAGCTTCCATCGTAATATTCGCTATATTCCGAAGTCCTATCCATATATTTCTTGATATAGCTGTCCTCCGGTTCTATCTCTCCGCCAAACCAGCAGTCGGTAATTATCGCATCCGGCAGCTTCTTAGGATACTCCTCCCAATAGCTTATAAGCCTTTCATCATAGGCGGTGGGATTTACAATGGAAAAATGCGAGATTCCCACATTCTTAAAGAGATACTGGATGGTGCCGAAATTATTCACATTCCTGACAACTATGAGCACCTTATCTCCGTCATCTATGTATTCCTGCCAGTCCCCATAATCGGAATTGTAGATATACGAGCTCATGTAATCAGAGGTAATGCCAATACAGGGGCCTTCCTTCATTATTCCCCTTGTCTGCAATATATTCTTATACCCGGCGCTTCCCCGGAGAGTGTAGAGCTTTCCGAATATTGCGGTAAATATGAATATGTATACGGCAATGCGGATAAGTCCCGCTCCTTCTTCCCGGGCATTATGCTTTCCTGCCCCAAGGAGCAAAAGCACCAGTCCAAAAACCGCTCCCGGCATAGCGTGGGGCAGTGAGCACATTACGTCAAGGTCTGTGAGAAGACAGACTGATATGAGGGATACAAGGGAGGCTGAAATTCCGAAGGAAAGCTGCTTTTCTTTGCGGTACAATACAAGGCCTGCCGCTGCCGCCACAATAAGGTATACCTGCATCTTCTCATACTCCTCCCCGAGTATAAGCCAGTACACTATGCTCACAATGCAGGATAAAATAAGCATTGCGCAGGAGATGAAGATTTTTTTGTCTGCGGTAAGCTTTGATTCCGGAAGCCTCCCCTTTAAGTATTTTAAAAGAATAAGCGCTCCCGCATACAAAAGCGCAAGGTCGAGCCCTATATGCACAAGGCTCTTCAGCATTGAAATGATGCGCTCATATTCCCTGCCCGTGTGGGTAATATCTCCGCCTGTGATATTTTTTAATGACGAAAAAATTTCAGAGAATCCCATCCCTTTAAATACCGTCAGAATATACACACTGCCGGATACGAGACATAGCACCGAAAAAAGTATCACAGGAATATATTTTTTTGCCCCATAGCCCTGCTCTCCTTTAGAGAGTGAAAAAGCAAATACCGGAAACAAAAGTATACAGGACGGATAGGAAAGCACCTCCAGACACATAAAGAGCGTCATCAGAGTTATGTAAACCATTCTTTCAATTTGTTTCTCCGCTGCCCTATATTTCACAAGGGCGCACCACAAGCCTGTAAAGCACCACACCTGCATTATCGCAAACTCCGGGGTTATTATCTGCTTTGGCACTATGTTATAGAAGGCAGCCGCCGACAAAAAGGAAGCTAATCCAGAATCGTAGGTAACTATCGAATTTTTAAGGGTTCTGTACAAAGCGTATGACACCGCAAGATGAATCAGAGTACCCATAATCCGGAGGTAGAGCACTATGCCTGTGGTGGTGCCAAAAAGCCCCATATATATGCGCATCAGAAAAACGCACAAAAAAGCAGAGGTCTGGTGCGGCTCCCTCATTACTGTAAAGAGAGCATCTCCCGTCACTCTGCGGTAGCTCATCACTATCTGGTATTCCTCGTCCAGATTAAAGCCGGTAAAAAGCATTTTGAGGGATGCGAAAATGCTCAACAGAATTATTATCCGGCATATTCTCACATCCCTCAGCTTCATAATCTTTTCCTAATTACAATTATCTCTGCATTGCGTCCTTTATGGAGAAGCTCATACGTCCCATCTTGTCCTTGCCGAGGCACTTAACCGTCACGACATCGCCCAATGTAAGCACGTCCTCTACACGATTTATCCTCTCGGGAGCAATCTTTGATATGTGAACCATGCCCTCCTTGCCGGGAGCAAACTCGACGAATGCGCCGAACTCCTTGATAGATACAACCTTTCCGGTAAGTATCTGTCCCTCGGAGAAGTCAGTAACAATGGTTCTTACCATATTCTCTGCACTTGCCATCATATCCTTGTCGGTGCCGCAGATGGAAACCTTGCCGTCATCGGTAATATCAATCTTTACGCCGGTGCGTGCAATAATCTCGTTGATGGTCTTTCCTCTCTGACCTACGACATCGCCAATCTTCTCGGGGTCTATGGTAAGGGATATAATCTTGGGCGCATACTCGTTCACAGTAGGTCTGGGCTCGGAGATTGCGGGCTTCATACAGTTGTCCATAATGAAGAGCCTTGCCTCTCTGCACCTTGCAATCGCACCCTCAACAATGGGACGGGTAAGTCCGTGAATCTTGATATCCATCTGGATAGCTGTAATTCCCTCGGTGGTTCCGGTTACCTTGAAGTCCATATCTCCGAAGAAATCTTCAAGTCCCTGAATATCCGTAAGGAGCACGAAATCGTCATCGGTATCTCCAGTCACAAGTCCGCAGGAAATTCCGGCAACCATCTTCTTTATGGGCACGCCTGCCGCCATAAGGGACATACAGGATGCGCAGGTGGAAGCCATGGAGGTGGAGCCGTTGGACTCAAAGGTCTCCGATACGCAGCGGATTGCATAAGGGAATTCCTCCTCGGAGGGAAGCACGGGAATCAATGCTCTCTCTGCGAGGGCTCCGTGTCCGATCTCTCTTCTTCCCGGACCTCTTGAAGGCTTGGTTTCTCCTACGGAGTAGGAAGGGAAGTTGTAGTGGTGCATATATCTCTTGGTGGTCTCATTGTCATCAAGTCCGTCAACCTTCTGAGCCTCTGAAAGGGGCGCAAGAGTGCAGACATCGCATATTTGGGTCTGTCCTCTGGTAAACATCGCAGAGCCGTGAACTCTGGGGATGATGTCAACCTCGGCTGCAAGAGGACGTATCTGTGTGATCTCTCTGCCGTCGGGACGCTTGTGATCCTTAAGAATCATCTTCCTTACGGTCTTCTTCTCATACTGATATACCGCCTCGCCGAGTATTGCGAGCCATTCCTCGTTGTCTGCGAATGCCTCCTCGAGTCTCTCGGTAATATTCTTGATATTCTCCTCCCTCTTCTGCTTCTCGTCGGTAAATACGGCAGTCTCCATCTCTGCGGGAGGAACGAGCTCCTTTATCCTTGCAAACATTTCCTCGGGGATAGCGCAGGAGGTATACTCATGCTTTGCCTTTCCCACCTCGGAAACTATTTTTTCGATGAATGCAATGATGGTCTGGTTTATCTCATGAGCCTTGTAGATAGCCTCGATCATCCTTGCCTCAGGCACCTCATTGGCGCCTGCCTCTATCATAATGACCTTCTCCTTTGTGGATGCAACGGTCAGATTCAAATCTCCGTTCTTCCACTGCTCCTGAGAGGGATTGATGACAAACTCTCCGTTTATCATTCCCACCTGAGTCATGGCGCAGGGACCGTCAAAGGGAATATCCGATATGCAGGTAGCTATGGAAGCGCCAAGCATTGCCACAAGCTCGGGTCTGCAGGCGGGATCCACGCTCATTACCATATTGTTAAGTGTCACGTCGTTTCTGTAATCCTTCGGGAACAGGGGACGCATAGGTCTGTCGATGACACGGCTGGTAAGAATCGCATTCTCTGACGCCTTGCCCTCCCTCTTGTTGAAGCCTCCGGGAATCTTTCCCACGGAATACATCTTCTCCTCATACTCTACAGAGAGTGGGAAGAAATCGATACCGTCCCTGGGCTTATCCGATGCGGTAGCCGTGGAAAGCACGGTGGTGTCGCCATAGTGCATAAATGCACAGCCGTTTGCCTGCTTGCCGACACGGTCAATATCAACCTTCAAGGTGCGTCCTGCAAGCTCAAGTTCATAAGTTTTATACATTTTTCCTCCTTCCGGGCGATTGCCCCATCGTCAGGGAGGAACCGAAACCACTGAAAAACATCTATAAACTCCAATATATGCTTTTCAGCAATCTCGGAATACTCCCCGACATTTCATATTTCCTTGTATGCAATTAAACGGAGCCCAAAAAGCGGCTCCGTCCTGCAATCCTTATTATCCGCTTACTTACGAAGACCAAGCTTCTCTATAAGCGCACGATATCTCTCGATATCCTTCTTCTTAAGATAATCAAGAAGTCCGCGTCTCTGACCTACCATCTTGAGCATTCCTCTTCTTGAATGGTGATCCTTGGGATTCTCCTTAAGGTGCTCGGTAAGCTCCTTGATACGTGCGGTAAGCACCGCTACCTGTACCTCGGGCGATCCGGTGTCTCCCTCAGTGCGGGCAAACTCCTTCATAATCTCTGTCTTTTTGTCCTTCTTTATCATTTTTCCTTCCTCCTTAGAAGCTGCAGACTCTTTGTCCGTCTTTTGTTTTCCCACACACTAAGGCTTTCGTCGGAGTGTCAAAAACCCTGGTGTCGGGCGTGCATACCTGCATATATTATCATACTTACTTAAGATTGTAAATATTTAATTTAGTCGTACAGTACCCGTACTGCCTTTACCGGATTCCTGTAATTATATTTGTTTATTCTTATTCCCGTCTTCGGGCTGGAAGCATGTACAATCTGACCGCCGCCTATATATATCGCCACATGGTTAATGCTGCTTCCATTGCTGTAGAAGATGAGATCTCCCGGCTTAAGCTCTGATATGGATATCTTCGTACCCTCGTTTGCCTGCGCCCTTGATGAATGGCTCAGCTTAACACCGTATTTCTTGAACACGCTCATCACAAAGCCGGAGCAGTCGGCGCCCTTTGTCAGGCTTGTGCCTCCCCATACATAGGGATTCCCTATGAACTGCTTTGCGTACTCGCAGATCTCCACTCTGATGTCGGAAACGCCCTGACCGTAGAGAAGCTCCGTCATAGTCACAGCTGTGGGAAGCGAATCCGAAATCTCCACAAACTCCTCCTTGACATACGCCTCATCTCCGTCTATGGAAACCTTTACCCAGCCGTTGTCGAGCTTTTCGACGAATTCCAGCTCCTCCCCCTTAAGTATCTGTGACACCACGGGGGCTGTGGTGTCGGGATTCTCTCTTATATTCAGCCCGTCGGTATTTGCCACCGCCACGGTGGATACAAGCCCCTTTGCCTTTACCCTGGCATCGGGACCTGTGAGGAGATAATCCGTGCTCACATACCCTTCTACCTCTCCCGATGTGATATGCGCCCAGCCGTCCTCCGTAAAGTCAAGCACCTCACATGCTGCATCCTTTGGCAGCTTCCCCACAAGCTTGGACTCCTTGCTGCCTGCTGCCCGGACATTCAGATTTCCGGTCTCAACATCGGCGATACCTATATTGGTATAGCCCATGAAGGCTCCCTTTGCCTGATTTGCAAGGCTTATATATTCGTCGTCCGTAAGCTGTCCGCTGCTAAGTATGGACGTAACGCCGGAGGTTTCCGTATCAAGCTTTCCCGCCGCCACTGCGGTTACCGGATTTCCGAAAAACAAGAATCCTGCTGCCGCCAGAGAAAATATAAAACAAATGCTCTTTTTATGCATAATTTACCCTTTTCCTATAAAGCTGCTATAAGCTTGTTACTGCGCCTGCGCCACCTGTCCCAAAACCTCCGAGGCGTAGGTTATAAATGAAACCTTTCCGTCGGTTATCTGCACCTTAAGACTCATTCCGTCCTTTTTGTAGATATACTCGCTTCCATTGAGCTCATAATCGGAGCCGTATATCTTTTCCACATCCTCCTTTGGTGCCCCAACATAGAGCCCCTCGTTGGTGGATACGATATCATCCATAAGGTATACTGCGGACACCTTATCCACATCCCCGGCAGGGTATGTGTCTATCTCGTAATGAGCATATGTATACATCTTGTCGAGTCCCTCAAAGGCACAGCTTGCAGCCTCATAGTACTCATCCGCATCTCCCAGAACATTAAGCACCTCGCTCATGGGCATATCCACGGATATATCAATGCTCCTTCCGTTCTTCTCGGCAGTGAATACGAAGCCTGACGCCTCATTTGCGGTGTCGGCCGTTCCCTGTTCTGCGGACTGACCATTCTCTGTCTTTGCCACAGTATCAGTGCTGCCTGAAGCGCTCTCTGTTTTACCGGTTCCCTCAATCCTCTTTACATCTCCGTCAGAACCTCCGCAGGCGCTCGTTGAAAGCACTGCCGCAGCTATAAGTGCCGCAACAAATAGTCTTTTCATAATGTATCTCCTCGCAACAAAATATTGTGTTCAGCTTTCAGCCTTCCGCAATATCTTACACTCTCCATGGACAATACGTCAAGTACATCCAGAAATCTTCCTGCCGGAAGCCACTCCTGCGCAATAACAGAAAGCTCGGTACAGCCCAGAAGTATCACATCTGCTCCCTTTGAAAAAAGCTCCTTGGAAACCGCCTCAAATTTTTCCTTTTCAACAGGCTTTCCTCTTTTTACATCCTCATAGATCAAATCCATTACATATTTTTGCAAGGCTTCATCGGGATAAATTATTTCAGCCCCGGACTTTTCAAAGGCGCTTGAAAAAATTCCGCTTTTTACCGTTCCGTCCGTTGCCATTATGCCGACCCTTCCTATTTTTTCTCTGGAAAGATACTCTGCACTGAGGGCTGCACCGTCCATTACCGGAATGTTTACAGCAGCCGTAAGGCTGTCATGGAAATAATGTGCCGTCACACAGGGGATGGCTATAATTTCCGCCCCGGCGCTCTCCAGACTCCTGCACGCCTCCCTTATGCGGGGCAGAGGATTCTCTTTTTTGTTATCGAGGATGTATGCCGTCCTGTCCGGTATGGAGGGATAGTGCTCCACTATCATATCTATATGCTCCTGATCGCAGGAAGCCTCAGTCATATCTATTATCCGTTTCATAAAGATAACGGTTGCCATGGGACCCAGTCCCCCGACTATGCCTAATTTTTTCATTTATCCCTCCGTCACGGTATATCCGGAAATCTCGTTCTGTCATAAATATGGGAATTATTGTGGGCATTGGAATATGCGGTTATGGTGGCGTCATCCCAATACAAAAATACTCCGCCTGCGGTTCTGGGTGTAGTGTCAAAATGTCTCCAGCCCTCGCCTATATCCACAAGGTTCCAGAAATGTATATAGCGCAGAGGCACCGTATCAATGACCGTATTTTTGATGCCGGCCGCATCAAGCAATGCCTTGGAGGTCATACAATATATATAGCAGTCCCCCTTATGGAGCACAAGCCCGTAATAAGCTCCCTTGGTCCAGTCGTCCTTAATGTCCATCTCCGTGTACTTAATATTGCCCCTGACCCAGTAATATATAGCCGTAAGCTTATCCATGTCGGACATCTCCGGGGTGGTTATGCCTGCAAGCACCTGACTTGCCGCAGTGCGCACGGATTCCTCGCTGTATCTCTCCTCCACCACATTCACATTTACGGAAACCTCCGTATGATTTCCAGCCCTGTCGGTTGCGGAATACACCACCGGATACACTCCGATGACCTTATTGTTTACGCTGTCCGCCTGTATTTTAAGCGAGATATCCTTATCAGCATTGTCAGTGACCGTAACGCCGTCACGATAGCTTATTGACCATGTCTGGAATACGGTTATGTCCTTTGCACCGGTAATGACGGGAGCCTCCGTATCCTTATTAAGGAAGAGCTTTGCACTTTTCTTTGCGGTATTTCCTCCCATATCTGTTGCGACTACCGTTACCTCCTGACTTCCCTCCTTCTCCATATCGGGTTCTGCCTCAAAGCTGTATGTAAGCTCGGTTTCATCCTCCGCCTCCTCTATGAAATCCTCCGCTGAAAGCAGTGATGAGGTATAAGCCTCCACATCCTTTACCTTTATGACGGGGGGCTTGGTATCCGCAACCCTAAGGACCGCCGTATAATAGCGGGCATCGTCAGCCCCAGAGCCGGAATCGAGAAATTTAAGCTCATATTCTCCCACAGTCGAGGTGTCTATTTCATCCATATCTCCCACAGGGCTTATACTTCCTGATGCTTCCCCATCTACAAGAAATTCTTTCCAGTCCGGCACAGCTGCACCCACCTCTATAGTTACCTCTTCCTTTATTGGAACTATCACAAGCTTGGATGTATATTCGCTGCTGTTGCCGGAAGCGTCCGTAAGAAGCAGTGAAACCTCCTGCACGCCGCTTTTGTCAAAATCAGGCTCCTTTGCATAGCTTACCTCAACCTTCTGCACATCGGACACACTATCTATAAAGGAAATGGGCTCCACCCTTACTCCCCGCTCCGATGTTACCTCGTTTACGGTGCCCTCCGGCGCCGTGGTATCCTCCACGGTAAGTATGGAGGTATATCTGAATATCTCCGACTTAAGATAAACTGTATAATCTCCCGGAGTCCTTGTGTCTATGGACGCAGGATCGAAGCCGTCATCATAGGCTATGGGCTTGTTTGCAGCCCTCAAAAATTCCTGAGGCATTATCTCCACATCTCCTGCCTCGATCACGCAATGCTTATATACCCTGTTAAAATACCCGTCATAGAGATAGTACCCCCCTGCGGATAATGCCGCAAGAAACGGGAGCATAATTCCTATTTTTACTGCAAGTCCTTTTCTCTTCATTTCCTTATCGCCTTTTCACATTCTAAACCGTAAGAGAAAACCTCTCGCAGAGCATTGTTACCGTCATAACTATCATAAGATAATCAATCTCGTATGCTCCCATCAGCTTGAAGTCATCCTTTTCGTAGTCTTTTTTCATCCTGCTCACAAAGTCCGCATCAAATATGCCGTACCTTCTTATGAGGGAATCGTCGATATAGTCCGCAATATCGGTATTTTTTATAAGCATCGACATTCCCTGCGCCTGAAAGGGAAATTTTTTTCTCTTTAATATCTCCTTCGGAACAATCCCCTCCCCCGCACGCTTCAATATATATTTTTCATCCGTGCCATTTATCTTGTATTCATCCGGTATCTGAGCCACAAACTTAAGAAGCTCGGAATCCAAAAAAGGATGTCTTCCCTCCACGGAATGTGAGAAAAACATATGGTCGCCATGCTCTATAAGAAGATGATCCGAGAGCCTTAATTTGTAATCGATATATGAACGGCGCTTCGCATCGCTTAAGCCCTTTACCTTATTTACATCTATGGGGCTTTCCTTAAGTGCGGAAAACTCCTCTATGCTGTCCCTGTATCCCTTTGAATAGACCTGCCTGTGCACCTTTCTTATCTCCGGATGAATGCGCTCATATCTGAAATACTTATCTCCCCAGAGATGCTCATTATACTTAAGCTCCTCCCCGCTCATGCTTCCCCTTTGCATTCCCCTGAACATATCGAGCATATAGCCCACATAGCCGCAGAAAAATTCATCGGAGCCCTGCCCCGTGAGCACTGCCTTGGCAGGAGAGCCCTCCACAAGAGAGCTCAAAAGATACGCCGCCACATCATAGCTCTCCTTTACGGCGGACTCTGTGTGATACAAAACCTCAGGAAGAAGCCTTGTTATCTTTTCATCCGTAATCTCTACGCTGTAATGCTCTGACTTCACGCATTCCTTTACCAGCTTTTGGAAGCTGCTCTCGTCCAGCTCTCCCGTACCTATTTCCGCAGAGAAGGAATAATAGCTGTTTAAGAGGAACTTTCCGATATAGCAGGCCACAAGGGAGCTGTCAAGCCCGCCGGATATATAGAAGCCTATGGGCACATCCGCATCAAGCCTTCTTGCCACAGCCTTTTTAAAGAGCTCCTTCACGTTTTCAACATAATACTCCTCGCCCTTATCCTCGATATCCTCCGTATAGAGCATATCCCAATATTCTACGTCCTCAGAGCCCTTGTCCGGCGAAAAGACAAGCATATGCCCGGCCCTTATTCCGTATATCCCGTCAAAAAAAGTAGTGGGGGAGACTATACCCGGAAAGTTCATCAGCTGATCCACCGCCTTCATATTGAGACGTCTCGGGATTTCCGGATATTCAAGGATTGCCTTTATCTCGGAGCCAAAGATCACTCTCCCGTCCCTCTCTGTATAATAAAGCGGGCATATTCCCACCTGATCCCTCACAAGTATGAGCTTATTTTCCTTTTTGTCAAAAAGCGCCACCGCAAACTGACCGTTTAAGTATTTCGGGAAATCAAGTCCGTATTCGTCATAGAGATGGGGAATTACCTCCACATCCGTCTTTGTCCTGAAAATATGCCCCTTTGCCATGAGCTCGTCCTTGAGCTCCCTGTAGTTAAAGACCTCCCCGTTGCATACCATAACGACGGAGCCGTCCCCGTTATAAAGGGGCTGCATACCGCCCTCCAGATCTATAAAGCTTAATCTGTTGAAGCCCAACGCAATATTTTCATCAATATATTTTCCGCTGCCGTCGGGGCCTCTGTGGATTATCGCCTTCATCATATTGGAAAGCACGCCCTCGTCAGTCCTGTTACCGCTTTTTACATTAAAAAATCCGCATATTCCGCACATATCATCTACCGTCTTCTATACCGTATTTTTCTCTTTGCGCCTCTATCTCCGCATTGTACGCTGTGCGCACCTCATCCCATTTTGCTTCAAGCCCCGAATCTCCCCGTCTGTCAGGCACATTATAATCCTTTGAAAGGATTTCGCCAATATATTCAGCACATTTTTCTGCGCCTGAAAGATTCATATGAAGCCCACCGTCGTAGGTGTCCGTGTTGTAATCAAGACCTGTCTCAGCTGTGTGGTCAAGGAAATTTATATATCTGATTCCGTGCTCATTTGCATATTCGACCACCTGCTCATCCCACTCGGGGTACCAATAGGGATAGAGGCTCGGAGCCTTGATAAACAAAAGCTTAATATCGTTTTCCTCGCACAGTACTCTCATCATATCGAGGTATTTCCATGCATTGTCCCCGAAGGAATAGTCTCCTAAGGGCTTTCCCTTCGGCACATTTTCGGCCGGCTTTGCATCCACCCTCATATAATATCCGTTGAAGGTAATCTTCGGGTTCTTGAACATATATTCAACGTCCGCCGCATTAAGCTCCTTCCATCTTGAATGGAAACGGAGTATGGGAAATACATATTCCACAAAATGCTCTTCGTCCGTCATGGAAGCCTTTATGCTGCCTATCTTCGACTTTGACCACCTCATCCCGTCTATGCTCATCCGGTTGTAGGCTTCGCTTCTGGATGAATCAAACTGCAGGGATTGGATATTGAATACGACAACCTTGGGCTTTTCGTAACTCAAAGTGTCCTCCAAAAGGTAATATGACTGGAAGATATACTGCTCGGCGCTTCCTCTGATATAGCTGTTTATGCCGTACTCATCCCAGAGCGTCATGGGCGAGAAATTCTCATACACCTCGCAGTCTCCGATAAATACGACATCAAAAGCCTTGTCCGTATCATAATACTCCTGTACCATGGCTCCTTCTACAACTCCGTCCACATATTTGGGTATAAGGAGCCTTTGGAGCAGGAATAACGCTCCGATAAGGATTATTGCAGACATTATTATTTTTGTTACCGCTTTTTTACCCATATCACATCAAAACCTGTTGTATATAAACTGCGATGCATCATAGCCTATGCCGTATATCCCAAAAACAATTATCGAAGCAAACAAAAGGGAAAACAGAAGGAATCTGACGGCATAGGGGCGTTTAAGGAGCAAATCCCTCACGCACAAGCCGTTATCCCTGTTCTTCTCTTCAAATATACTTACTGCAAGCATTACAATAAGCGCTGTTATAAGAACGATATAATCACTCATATCAAGTCCAAGCTCCAATATATTCCCTCCGTTTGCCGCAGTCCATGCACTTTTTGAGAATATCGAAAACAAAAGCGAGAGCGTATCCCCGACCTTTACAAAGCAGTCAAAGAGATTCATAATGCATACCAGCACAAAGGTTCTAAGCATCATAAACAGAGTATACGGCTTACCGCCTGCCCATTTAAAGCGGGCATGAAATCTATCATAGAGAGGCGTAAGCTCCTCGGATATCATAAGGACCAAGAAGTTTAAAAGACCCCAGACTATGAAATTCAGCGTTGCTCCGTGCCATAAGCCCGTGGAAAGCCACACGATCAGACTGGATATCCATATGGGTATCCTTCTTCCCGCTTTTGCCCCTATATGCTCCTTTGAGAATTTCGCAATGTTCTGCACGGGCTTTGAGGTGGAAATGGGATAAAACATATAATCCCTGAACCACGAACACATGGATATATGCCACCTGCGCCAATATTCCGCAAGGGATGTGGAAAAATATGGGCGCAGAAAGTTTTCCCTGATATTTATTCCCAGGCATTCCGCAATGCCTATTGTAATGTCTATACCGCCGCTAAAGTCCGCATAGAGCTCTATTGTATAGAACAAAAGCAGGATAATGACATATCCTCCCCTGTAAACATCTGGCGCACCTATGAGGGTGCTTACCGCAATGAGAAGTCTGTCAGCCACCACCAGCTTTTTAAAATATCCCCAGAGTATTCTCTGAATGCCCTTTGCGAATTTTGCAGCTTCAAAATAGTGCCCGCCAAAAAGGCTGTCCCTCATATCCCCGTATCTGCTGATGGGACCCTGTATGAGTTCCGGGAAGAAGGACACGAAGAGCGCATATTTAAAGATATTTTTCTCTGCATCCGTATTTTCCCTGTATACATCAATGAGATACCCTAAGGATTTGAACATATAGAAGGAAATGCCTAACGGCATCAAAAGTCCCTTTAAGAAGAATCCCGAAAATTTCACGAAGGCAAGGAGTACAATATTTGTGACTATCGCCACGGCAAGTATCATGCTCCTTGCCTTCTCCCGCTTTCTTTTGTATGCCTTTTTTTCCTCCTTTGAGAGAATTTCCTTGTGTTCCTTTATATATGTCTTGGAGGACTGCAGGTTTTTGTCTATGAGAAGAGCCGCAAAAAAGACTGTGAGAATAGTGAAGGCAATATAAAAAAGACAGCTTATGCCTGCAAATGCATAGAAAAACAGGCTCCCAAAAAGAAGCAGATAACCCTGACATTTCTTCGGGAGCGCATAATACAGCACAAACAGAGCAATAACAAAGGCCAAAAATGCATAGGATGTAAAAAGCATTGCCTGTTACTCCTCGGAAAGCCTCTCAATCAACGCATATATCGCCTTTGCGGAATTGAAATTCTCTGGCAGCATATACTTGGCCGTAATCTTTACGTCAAAGGCATCCGAAAGCTCTGTAACGAGGCTTACGATATCCATAGAATCAAGGATGGCATCATCTATCAGATGCTCCTCCTTTTCAAAATCCACATCCGGATGAAGGGATTTAAGTATTTCCATCAATTTTTCCATTATATATAATCTCCTTTTATCTATTCTTCTCCGTTATAACGCTTTGTCAGAGTGACCCTGTCAATCTTTCCGTTGGGGGTAAAGGGCATATTTTCAAGCCTGTTTATCTTTGCGGGAAGCATATATCTGGGAAGCTTCTCCTTGAGTATCGAAAGAAGGGAAAGCTCCTCGACATCCCCCACATAGAAAAGAATTATCTTCTTTTTGTCCCCGTCGTAAATGCAGGCGGAGAGCTTGATGCCGTCGAGGGCGTTCACATTGGCTTCCACCTCTCCAAGCTCAATCCTGTGTCCCATATGCTTTATCTGATAGTCCTTTCTGGACATGTATATGAGCTCTCCTGCCTCGTTATATCTGCCGATATCGCCTGTTTTGTATATAATTTCGGGATATGCGGTGTTTAAAGGGTTCTGTACGAATGCGGCGCTTGTCCTTACAGGGTCATTATAATATCCCAAAGTGACGGCATTTCCGCGGATACATATCTCTCCGCTCTCCCCGTCCTGGGCTTCTCTGTTGTCCTCCGTTATAAGGAGTATTTCCCTGTTGTCAAAGGGGTGCCCTATGGGAATGACATCTCCCTCCTCAAAATCCCTGTCCACACGGTAATAGCAGCACATTCCGGTGCCCTCCGTGGGACCGTAGAGATTCGTGAATACGGCATCCGGCAGGGTCTCTCTCCATATCTTAAACTGCTTTATGGGGAATACCTCGCTTCCGAAGGCTATTGTGTGAAGAGTTTCCGGCTTAATGTCATCAAAGGTCGAAAATGCACTTATCATTGTAAGAGCGCTCACAACCCAGCAGATGGTATTTATCCTGTAGGTGTTTAGATATTCGACAAGCTTATAGGGAGTCGAAAAGAGCTGCTTTGGTATCAGATATGTCGTTGCGCCGAATTTTAATGTGGGATACAGCTCCTTTAGGCAGGCGTCAAAATACAGGGGCGACTGGTTTCCAAATACCGTATCCTCATTGAAGGAGAGCACCTCCGAGAGCTGCTCTATATAATCGATTACCGAGCGGTGGCATGCACACACTCCCTTCGGCACTCCGGTGGAGCCCGATGTAAACACGATATATATGGGGTCTATGTCTATTGCCTTGTCTCTGATAGCCTTCAGTGCAGTCTTGTCCGCACTTTCCTTTATCAAATCTTCATAGGAAACAACCTCTCCCCCGTGGAGCTCAAAGCCCTCTGCGATCTCCCTGGTATATTCGTCGCAGATTACTGCGGGAGATTTCACATTGTCCAGAATAAGCTGTATTCTGTCAGCCGGCATCTCCTCATCTATTGGCACATAGAAATCTCCGCCCTTTATTATCCCGAAAAATGTCGCAACCTCCTTCGGGGATTTGCGCATAAATACCACAACGGGGCGCTTATATATTCCTTTATTGTGCAGATATGTGCCGACCGAATCGCTTATTTCGTTTACCTCCGAAAAAGAAAGCGAAAACTCTCCGTCCGAAAAGGCAGTCTTTTCGGGCTTCTTTAATACTATTTCATCAAGATATTTCAGCACATTGTTATGCATATACGCTCATCCTTTGTTTACAACTTTTCTGATTATATCCCTACGCCCAGAATATGTCAACTTCGCAATTTGGGCACTTTTGACTTTGACTGTAATAAATGATATTCTGTTTCGTATGGGAAGGACAAGGAAGAAAAAAAAGAAAAGGAAGTTTCTCATATATCTGACCGTCAACAGCATATTGATGGTTCTGCTCATTGTATTTTCCTTTCATTTTGAGGATATAAGAGCCTATGTCAATGAGTTTGCGGAGAAACGAAAGGAGGAAAGGCTTGCCGGAGAAAACAGCTCCTACGAATTTGAGCTTGCGGTGCCATTAGCTGAGATCACTCCTCTTCCCAAGCCCTCTCCCACAAGTGCTCCCACCGAGATTCCGATACCTGTGCTCACTCCGCCTCTGATAACGGATTCATCCACGGTATTTTTGAGCGTGAACGCAGTGCTGCAATATCCTGAGCTTCCAAACGGCTGCGAAGTAACCGCCCTTACGGAGGTTTTAAATTATCTGGGCTTTAATATAGACAAGGTAACGCTTGCAAGAAAATATCTGGACAAGGCTGCTCCCGGAAGCGTCACTCCCTATGAAGCCTTTTGGGGGAATCCCGAGAGTTCGGACAGCTACGGCTGCTATGCTCCCGTGATTGTAAGCTGTGCCAACAGATACCTTGATGAACAGGATTCGCTGCTTATAGCGAAGGATGTGAGCGGTATGCGCTTTGAAGAGCTGCTTAATTTCATAAACGAGGGACATCCCGTCATCATATGGATAACGAACGATCTGGAGGAATCCCGCCTAAGTGACAGAGTCTGGAACATAAACGGCGTAGCCTTTGCCTGGAAGGTGCCGAATCATTGCGTCGTGCTACATGGCTACAACAAAAGCAAAAATATTGTGTATATCGCTGACCCCCTGCGGGGCAGCACCACCTACAAGCTTGACCTTGTAGCAAAGCGCTACAAGGAAATGTACTTGCAGGCGGTGGTAATTCAATAAATTCTATTTTTCGTTCGGCATCTGCCAGCCGTGATGGTCCGTATGGAGCAGATGATGTGACTTCTCTCCCAGAGGCTTTTCGAGATACTCTCTGTAAACCGCCGTTATGGAAGGATTCTCATGCGAGAATCTCAAGGTCATATTCTTATCCTGCTCATAGAGTACATCCGCTCTCACAGGAGCGCTCTCCACACCGTCATGTATGGGCTGACCGCCTCCGCCGACACATCCGCCGGGACAAGCCATAACCTCTACGAAATCGTAGGATACCTCTCCCTTTGAGAGAGCCGACAAAAGCTTGTCCGCATTGCCGAGACCGTTGGTAACAGCTACCTTAATCGTCGTACCCTCTATATCAAACTCAGCTTCCTTCCAGCCGTCCATTCCTCTGACCGCCTTGAAGGCGTCGGGGTCGGGATTCTTCCCTGTTACAAGGAAGTATGCGCTCCTAAGCGCCGCCTCCATAACACCGCCTGTCGCTCCGAAGATATTTCCTGCGCCGGAGCCTACTCCCAGAGGCATATCCAGCTCTCTGTCGGAAAGCTCTGCGGGATTTACGAAGGATGCCTTTATGAGCCTGTCCACCTCTCTCGTGGTAAGCGCCACATCCACATCCGGCTCTCCGCAGGCGTCATTCATCACGGGGATAGCGCACTCATGCTTCTTTGCAAGACACGGCATAATGGATACCACAAATATATTCTTGGGGTCGGTCTTTAGTATTTCGGCATAGTAGCTCTTTGCAATCGCTCCAAACATCTGCTGCGGGGATTTCGCCGTGGAGAGATTATCCACAAATTCGGGGTAATGAGCCTTCACGAAGCGCACCCAGCCGGGACAGCAGGAGGTAAACATAGGGAATTTGCTCTTGTCCTTGTTCTTAAGTCTCTCCAGGAACTCGGAGCCCTCCTCCATTATAGTGAGGTCTGCGGAGAAATTGGTATCAAAAACATAATCAAAGCCCACCTCGTGCAGACATGCCGCAAGCCTTTCAACCGTAGCCTCCTTGGGCGAAAGCCCGAAAGCCTCTCCCCATGCAGTTCTTATGGAGGGAGCTATCTGGACTATTGTTATCTTATCGGGGTCTGCCACCGCATCAAGAACCTTATCCGTGTCATCTCTCTCATAGAGAGCACCCACAGGACAATGGGTAATGCACTGACCGCACAATGCGCAGTTTGATTCCTCCAGACAATATCCCTGCCCCACATCCACGGTGGTCTTTGAGCCTGTGTTTATCACATCCCAGACTCCGCTGTGCTGCACATTGTCGCAGACCTGCACGCAGCGCATGCACTTTATGCACTTCTCATAATCCCTTATAAGCGGGAAATCCTCATTGCTCTTCTTCTTGACGGGAAGATTCTTCTTGAAGCGCTCCTTTCTTAGGTTAAGGTCGTTTGCCACGCTCTGCAAAGAGCAGTTGCCGCTTCTGACACAGCTCGTACACTCCACATTATGCTCGGAGAGAATCATCTCAACATTGACCTTCCTCGCCTCTCTTACCTTCTTTGAATTGGTGTGCACCACCATGCCTTCCCACACGGTATTGTTGCACGCCGCAAAGAGCTTTCTGTAGCCCTCCACCTCGACAACACACACTCTGCAGGCACCGATTTCGTTCAAATCCTTCCAATAGCAGAGGGTGGGGATATTGATGCCTGCCTGCTTGGCGGCATCCAGTATTTTAGTATCCTCCGGCACCTGTAATTTCTTGCCGTCTATAGTAATATTTACCATCTCTCAGTCCTCCCTCCTCTGAATTTGCCGTATCCGAAGTGGTCGCAATGCAGGCATCTTGAGGATTCCTGATGCGCCTCTTCATCCGACATACAGTATTCCATGAGCTTGAAATCGCAGCGTCTCTCTGCGGCAGGGCGCTCCGTCATATTTACCCTGCCCAAAGGATCGTTGTCCGAAAATCTCACGGTGGGAAGCTTTATATCCGTGGTAATCTCGTGGTTAAAGCCTAAATACTCGTCAATATTTGCCGCCGCAACCTTGCCGCCTGCGATGGCTCTTATTACCGTTGCAGGACCGGTCACGCAGTCGCCGCCGGAGAATACGCCCTCATAATCCTTGACGTTTCCGGTGTCTATTGCGCTGATATTGCCCCGCTCTATAGGTATTCCGTACTCTCCGAACTTAGTGGAGTCTATGCCCTGTCCTATCGCCACAAGCACTCTGTCGCAGGCAAGCCTTACCTCGTCCTTGTCGGAATTAATGGGCTTGGGTCTGCCTCCGGACATGGGGCCTACTATCTGGGGCTTTACTATGAGCGCCGCCACGTTGCCGTCCGCATCCTTCTCTATGCGCACCGGAGCATGCATCTCCAAAACCTCGCAGCCGTCAGCTATAGCGCCCTCGATTTCCTCGGGAAGCGCAGTCATATCGTTCTTTCTGCGCCTGTAAACTATCTTTACATCCTTTGCGCCAAGACGTATCGCTGAACGTGCAACGTCCATAGCGACATTTCCTCCGCCCACGACTGTCACATTGAGCCCTGTATAGTCAGGCATATTCTCATCGCCTATGGCACGCAGCATCTCCACTGCGGATACGACGCCCTTGGCATCCTCGCCCTCTATTCCTATCTTTTTGTCCGTGTGGGCGCCGATTGAGATATATATCGCATCATATGAGCTTCTAAGCTCGTCCATGGAGATATCCTTGCCCACGGAAACATCGGTCTTTAAAGTAAAGCCCGTCTTTAAAAGGCTCTCTATCTCTTTGTCCAGAACCTCTCTCGGAAGCCTGTAGCTGGGGATTCCGTAGCGGAGCATTCCGCCTGCCTTCTTCCTCTGCTCGAATACGGTAACATCATGTCCCATTATGGATAGATAATATGCCGCCGAAAGTCCGCTGGGGCCTCCTCCTATTACGGCAATCTTCTTGCCTGTCTTTTCGTTTAGCTTAGGAACCTTAACCTCTCCTTCATGCTCCACCGCATAGCGCTTAAGCCCTCTGATATTGAGAGCGTCATCCACAAGCTTGCGCCTGCAGTGCACCTCACAGGGATGCTCGCATATAAGTCCGCATACTGCGGGGAAGGGATTGTCCTTTCTGATGAGATTGACAGCATCCGCATATCTGCCCTCGTGAACGAGTGCGATGTAGCCCGGAATGTCCACATGAGCGGGGCACAGAGACACGCAGGGCACCGGCTGATTCTTCTTTCCGATACATCTGCCGTGGAGCACATGCTCCTCGTAATCATCCCTGAAGCCCTGAACTCCCTTCAAGACCATCTTCGCAGCCTCGCTTCCTATGGCGCAGTCAGCCGAATCCATAATGCTCTCTGCGGTTTGCTCTATCAGGTCTATGGTATCCATAGTCGCAGTGCCGTCAAGCACCGAATCAATCAAAAATTTGAGCTGTCCGAGACCTACCCTGCAGGGCGTACACTTGCCGCAGGATTGTCCGTGACAGATACGCAAAAAAGCCGCCGCAACATCCACGGGGCAGAGACCGGGCTGTGCCGCCTCGATACGTCTCTCTATGTCCCTGTAGAGCTCTTCGACGGTCTCTTCCGCCTTGTTCTTGGAGATATTCCGTAATCTGCTCATAACATAATCCTTTCCACCTTTTATCCGTACCTTGTGCCATGTGCCTACACACATATACACATTACATATACAATTATAACACGGCAGAAAAAGTTCATCAATCAATGATATTGTTTTAACAAGCACGACAACGTGCTAGATTGTCAGAAAATTATCAGAAAAGTATTCCGCCTCTGTCCTGCTGTGAGTGACAATAACGGCGGTTTTGCCCGATATTGCGGCTTTTGTGTACTCCATTACCATGATTTTCGTATCGTCATCAAGCCCGGTAAAGGGTTCGTCCATAAGGATAATATCATATTCCGACATAAGCGCCCGAAGAAGTGAAACCCTGCGCCTCATGCCTCCGGACAGCTCCGATACGGGCTGTGACGCCTTATGCTCATCTATTCCAAGTCTTTCAAGCTCCGCAAGTATTTTCCCACGCTCCGAAAGCCTCTCTCTTTGGGAAATCAGGCGAATACCCCTTTCATTTCTTCTCATGCATAAGCTTATATTCTCCACGGCACTCTTTGAAGGGACAAGCCTGTCCTCCTGAAAAACCGCCGATATGCGCATATTCTCAATGCCCTCTATGCTTCCGGACTCTATATCCACAAGCCCCATAAGCGCCTTTAAAAGCGTGGTCTTTCCGATACCGGATGCTCCCATAATCACAGTGCTTTGCCCCTTGGGAAGCTCTGCGGTCAGGTTTTCGATTATGCGCTTATCCTCAAAAGAAACAGAGAGATTTTCTATTTTAATGTATGCCCTATGCGACATCCCTGCCTCCCTTACCAATAGTCCTGTCTGCGCCAAGTATCCGCTTTAAGAGCAGAATAAATACCTTCTCAAAGGCTGCGCTCACTATGACTATTATCACGGTCCACGCCGAAAGGTCATCCGTATCGAGATAAATCTTTGCCTGCTGGAGGTTCTTGCCGATTGAGCCGTTAGGGATTCCTATTATCTCCGCAGCAACCCCTGCCTTCCATGCCATGCCGCAGGATACTGAGGCTGCGGACAGCAGATACGGCGCAAGGAGGGGCAGGATAATGCCCTTAAGCCTGTAAAAGCCTCTGATTTCAAATACGTCAGCCATCTCCAAAAGATCCTTATCAAGGTTTTTTATGCCTGTCAGGACATTTCCGTATATGACGGGGAATACAATCAGAAATGATATAAACACGGACAGATTGGAGGCTTTCAGCCATATGAGGCATATCACCACAAAGGAAGCCACCGGCACCGCCTTGATTGCAGAAAGAAAGGGGGATAAAAGGATTTCCAGCAGGGAAAAGCGTGATGAGAGAAAGGCAAGCGCTATCCCCAGAAAAAGTCCCAGAAAAAAGCCTCCGGCAATATGATAAAAGGTAAACCAGAGGGATGTGAAAAATCCCTCCTCTCGCCATATGGTAAGAAGCCTTGCTCCCACCTCAACGGGGCTTACAAGAAGGATATTCAGGTTAAGTCTCATTGCGAGAAATTGCCAGAGAGCCAGCGCAAACAACACTGCCCCGGCTCTCTGAAAAATCTGTCTGTTCTTTTCCTTTTTATCCCATTTCATCAATAGCTTAATTTCCGTAATAAAAATCCGATTCCGGCACCTTTCCGCCTACCGCCTGCGGATTCTCTTCAAAAAGCACCTGAAGATAATTTGAAAGCGCCGCCTCCAGATCAGCACCCGTTATAAAGCTCAAATTGCACTCCGGAAGCGCAGCCTTTGCGATTGGCGCCGCAGGAACTATCCCGAACTTTGCGATAAGCTCCGCCGCCTCATCCGTTTCTTCCGTCACAAATTTGTAGGAAGCCTCGTACTCCTTTAAGAAAAGCTCCACCGCCTCGGGATTCTCCGCAAGGAAATCCGCTCTCACGACAATGGTTCCCGTAATCTGCGGAGTGCTCTCAATACTGTTCCACTCGTTTCCGAGAACCAAGGCTACTCTTAAGCCCTCTACCTTACTCCCCGCAACGGTCACAAAGGGCTGCGGAAGCATTGCTATGGCTGCGGTGTCCTTCGTCACATAGGAGAGAGCCTCCGTCGTGTCGCCGCACCACTGTATTTCCACATCCTTGTCCGGGTCTATGTCGTTCTTCTTAAGTATGTGGCGGAGAGTGTATTCCGGAACGGCACCCTGACCCGTCGCATATATCTTCTGTCCCTTAAGGTCGCCTACTGATTTGATGCTCTCCCCACGCTCAACGATATTTAATACGCTGGTCACGTTTGCGGCAAGCACCTTCACGCCGCCCTCAGTCTTGTTGTAGAGGACGGAGGCGAGATTGGACGGAACCATGGCTATATCCAGCTCGCCCTTTGTGATGGGCGCCACAAATGCCGACGCATCCGTGGAGAGCTCGGAAAATTCATACTTTCCGTAGGTTTCGCCGTTTGCGGAATCCTCCATAAGCTTAACCATCCCCATGGAGGTAGGACCCGAGAGACCTCCTATCCGCACAAGCACATCGGATTTTTCAAGCTCTGCCGCAGCCTCCGTGGGAGCGGGTGCTTCGGTAGGTGCAGGAGTTTCAATAGTCTGTGCGGTCTGCGCAGGCTCCGGCGTATCCTCCGCCTTCTGTGCGCCTGCGCTGTCTCCGCAGCCTGCAAGCGACATTGACAGCATACATGCCGACATAATAAGTGCAATAAATCTCTTTTTCATATTTTTCCCTTTCCGTTCAGTACTTAAATTTTTGCAGTATTTGTCTTGACCGACACATTCGGGGTCATGCCGAGCTTTCCGGAAAGGGCGCTGGTAACAGCCGTGGGAGCATCCATCATAACGCAAATCAGGGATACCTGCTTCTTTTCATAGGGTAAACCCATTCTCCCGATAATGTACTCTGCGTACTCATGGAGAATCTCGTTTACAAAAGAAACAGACTCCCTGTCGTATATTATAATGCTTACTACCGATATTCTCTTATCCATCCTTTGCCTTTCCACTCGGGACGTACCCTTGTGCGTCAGAACAAACGCTATGGACAGTATAGGGGAAGCGGGGTGGAAAGTCAAGGAGCAAACAGATAATATCCAAAAGCATTGACATTCCGAAATATTTTAACTATAATAAACGATAAAGAACGATAAAAATTTTAAAAACTATAAAGAACAATAAAACATTTCCAAAACTATAATAAACAATAAAACAATACAGGAAAATTTATGAAAAAAAATACTTATTCATTGCTATTTGGCAAAGAACCGCTGGAATCCATTTCAAGAGCAGCTCAGACAGAAAAGGTTATAGCCGATTTTTCCGATGAGTTATCGTTACAACAAATTTACCTCATAACAGGTATCCGAGGCGCTGGTAAAACCGTCTTTATGACGGAAATTTCCAAAAGTCTCTGCAAAGATAAAAACTGGATATGCGTGGAGCTAAATTCCGGCGGTGATTTGCTTAATGATTTGGCTGCAAGTCTTGCCAGTGAAAACCAATTGGCTCAAATATTCAAAAACGCAAGCATCAATCTTTCATTTTTTGGTATCGGATTAGAGGTAAAGGAAGTTGTTCCCATAACCAATATACAGGTAGCAATCACAAAAATGCTTGAGAGCCTGAAAAAACATAAAAAAAGAGTTTTAGTATGTATAGATGAGGTAATAGGGACTCAGAATATGAAGCTTTTTGCATCCGCCTTCCAGATTTTTGTCCGTCAAGACCTTCCTATATATCTTCTGATGACAGGATTATATGATAATATAAACAACCTGCAGAATGAAAAAAATCTGACATTTTTGTATCGTGCGCCGAAAATCGACCTCAAACCCCTTAATATCCGCACGATGGCGGAAAATTACCAAAAAGTGCTGAATGTCGATGAAGCCATATCGCTGGAAATGGCAAGACTTACTAAGGGATATCCGTTTGCATTTCAGGTATTAGGGCATTTTACATGGAATCACAACGGCAATTATAAAGCTGCTATACCCGAATTCAGACAATACCTTGAAGATTATGTCTATGACAAAATATGGTCGGAGCTTTCCGGCAGCGACAAGAAATTTTTAATATCTGTTGTCAAATCCGGCACAGGCAGGGCAAAGGATATTAAAAAGCTGCTTTCCATGGCGGATAACGAATACAGCCCCTACAGAGACAGGCTTGTGAAGCGTGGTATTCTAAACGGAGATGAACACGGCATCGTAAAATTTACTCTTCCGTTATTCAACGACTACGTATCACTAAAAGATGAGGGATGACTATGTCATCCCTCATTCTTAAGCTTCCTTATACACACTGACATAATAAGCGTAATTTAGTTCTTTTAATTTTTGCGGTATTTGTCTTGACCGACACATTCGGGGTCATACGAGCTTTTCAGAAAGGGCGCTGGTAACAGCCGCGGGAGCATCCATCCTTTACCTTTCCATTCGGGGCATACCCTTGTGCGTCAGAACAAACGCTGTGGACAGTATAGGGGAAGCGGGGTGGAAAGTCAAGGAGCAAACAGGTAATAAAGAAATATTTGTTGATTAACCTTTGAATTATAAATCCCTCCCTTGATATTGAATCGTCACAACATAAACAATTTTCTTCTTCTCATCAATCCTGAAAATTGCAATATAGTTGTCAATAATCAGTTGCTTATAGCCCTTACCTGCATAACGACCAACAATTCTATCTTGATGTGATTGAGGGAATTGATCCAATCCAAGAATTGCCTTCTTTATTCGACTTGTCTGCCCCTCGGCATTTTCAGGTGCCAGCTTCTCATGCGCAATATAGGCATATATGTCTTCAATATCTCTATATGCCCTTTTTAGTAATACAACTTTATACTTATCCAAAATACTTTTTCTCCAATTCCTCAAAAGCTACCTTGGCATCGATCACCTCTCCACTAT
>JAFUVF010000041.1 GCA_017483735.1 Lachnospiraceae bacterium
CTCCATAATGAGAACCACTTCATTAAACGGCATGCTTGTGAGCCTGTCAACGAACTTTAACAGACGCAACAAGAATGTTAAGCTCTATGAGCTTGGAAATATCTATATCGCAGATAAGCTTCCGCTTAATGATTACCCCGATGAGAGAATGCAGTTTACCCTGGGCTTTTATGGAGAAGGAGATTTCTACACGCTAAAGGGTGTTGTGGAGGAATTTTTGGACAGCATAGGGATGAGGGAGAGAAAGAATTACAATCCAGATAACAAAAAGCCCTTCCTACATCCCGGCAGACAGGCGGATATCGAGTACAAGGGAACGACCATAGGGTATCTTGGGGAGCTTCATCCTGCGGTTGCGGACAATTACGAGATAAAGCAGAGGGTTTATGTTGCGGTAATTGACCTGCCGTCCGTCATTCCTTATGCGGGCTTTGACAGAAAATATGAAGGAATTGCAAGATTTCCGTCAGTTTCGAGGGACCTTTCGATGGTCGTACCAAAGGATATTCCTGTGGGAGAGATTGAAAAGCTCATAGAGCAGAGAAGCGGAAAGATACTTGAAGGCTACGAGCTCTTTGATATCTACGAGGGAGAGCAGATAAAGGAGGGCTTTAAGTCGGTGGCTTACTCCATTACTTTCCGTGCAAAGGACAGAACACTTGAAGAGAACGATATCACGCAGGTTATGAAGAAGCTGTTAAACGGACTTGACAGAATGGGAATAGAATTGAGGTCATAGGAGGAGGCAAGAATGGAAACGAAGAATACTTGGGAAAAATATGATATTAAGGCGGAGCGTGAGCTTGAAAAAATCTGTGCGGAGTACAGGGACTTTTTGAGCAACGGAAAGACCGAGAGGGAGTGTATCGACCAGATTGTAAATAAGATTGAGGCGGCAGGCTATACGGAGCTTGAAGGTCTCATCAAGGCAAATAAAAAGCTCAAAGCCGGAGACAAGGTATATTCAGTCTGGATGAATAAGTCCATTGCAATATTCCAGCTTGGAAAGCGCCCTATGACGGAGGGCATAAATATATTGGGCGCGCATATTGATTCGCCGAGGCTCGACATCAAGCAGAATCCCTTATACGAGGACGGTGGCTTTGCATATCTCGATACCCATTATTACGGCGGGGTAAAGAAATACCAATGGGTTACGATTCCTCTTGCGATTCACGGCGTGATTGCAAAGAAGGACGGCACTACAGTGGAGATAAATATCGGCGAGGATGCGGACGATCCGGTGTTCTTTATATCAGACCTGCTCATCCACCTTGCGCAGGAGCAGCTTGAAAAGAAGGCGTCAAAGGTTATTGAGGGAGAAGCCCTTGACCTCATAATCGGAAACCGCCCTATCGTCATAGACAAGGCGGAAAAAACCTCCGCAAGGGGCAGAAAAAAGGCTGCCGATACCGATGAGAGCGAGGAGAAACAGCAGGCAAAGGATGCAGTAAAGAAGGGAATATTAAAGATACTTAAGGATAATTATGATCTCGAGGAGGAGGATTTCATATCCGCAGAGTTAGAGGTTGTTCCCGCAGGAAAGGCGAGGGAGGCAGGCTTTGACAGGAGTATGATTCTGTCCTACGGTCAGGATGACAGGGTATGCGCATTTACCTCACTTCGGGCAATGCTTGACACACCGAAGGTTGACAGGACGATGTGCTGTATACTTGTCGATAAGGAGGAAATCGGCTCTGTCGGCGCAACCGGTATGCATTCACATTTCTTTGACAATGCGGTGGCGGAGGTTATGAACCTTGCGGGAGAGTATTCCGAGCTTAATTTAAGACGCTGCCTGTCACGCTCCTGTATGCTTTCGAGTGATGTTTCCAGCGCATTTGATCCAACCTATGCTGGAAGCTTTGACAAAAAGAATGTGGCGTATTTGGGCGGCGGAATGGTATTTAATAAATTCACGGGCTCCAGAGGAAAGAGCGGCTCCAATGACGCAAATGCGGAGTATCTCGCACATTTGAGAGCAGCCTTTGAAAAGGAGGATGTGAATTTCCAGACTGCAGAGCTTGGAAAGGTAGACTTAGGCGGAGGCGGCACGATCGCATACATCCTTGCGGAATACGGTATGAATGTCATTGATTCCGGAGTGGCGGTGCTCAATATGCATGCGCCGTGGGAAGCTACAAGCAAGGCGGATGTGTACGAAACCTACAGAGGCTACAAGGCGTTCTTAAAAAATGTAAGTCTGTAATACATATTGGTATGAAGAAATCCGATTTCTATTTTGAACTCCCACAGGAGCTGATCGCACAGGATCCCCTCGAGGACAGAGCGTCCTCGAGGCTTCTTGTGCTTGACAGGGCTACGGGGGAGATTGAGCACAAAACCTTCAGGGATATTAAGGAATATTTAAGGAGTGGGGATTGCCTCGTATTGAACAATACGAAGGTCATTCCGGCGAGGCTTCTGGGGGAGAAAGAGGGCACCGGAGGTCATGTAGAGGTGCTTCTTTTAAAGCGCATTGATGGAAATTTGTGGGAAACACTGGTGCGTCCCGGGAAAAAATGTCGTGTGGGAGCAAGGGTTTCCTTCGGGGGCGGCATATTAATTGGCGAGGTCGTAGATACCCTAGATGAAGGCAACAGGCTGATACGCTTCGAATATGAGGGAATCTTTGAAGAGGTCTTGGATAAGCTTGGCGAAATGCCGCTTCCGCCATACATCACGCACAAATTAAAGGACAGAAACCGTTATCAGACGGTATATGCAAAATATGAGGGCAGTGCCGCAGCGCCCACGGCAGGCCTGCATTTTACGAAGGAGCTTCTAAAAGAGATAGAGGAGATAGGCGTAAATATTGCATACGTCACACTCCATGTGGGCCTGGGAACCTTCCGCCCCGTAAAGGAGGACGATATATTAAAGCACCATATGCATTCGGAGTATTATGAGATTACGGATGAGACAGCGGAAATCATAAACAGGACGAAGAAAAGCGGCGGGCGCATAATCTGTGTGGGAACCACCAGCTGCCGCACCATAGAGAGCGCCTGTGATGATGAGGGAAATGTGCAGCCCGGAAGCGGCAACACCGAAATATTCATCTATCCGGGATACAACTTCAAGGTTCTCGACAATTTGATCACGAATTTCCATCTGCCGGAATCGACGCTTGTGATGCTTGTTTCCGCACTGGCAGGGAGGGAGAAGGTGCTTAATGCATACAATGAGGCAATACGGGAGAGGTACAGATTTTTCTCCTTCGGGGATGCTATGTTTATAAAGTGAGAAGTTGAAAAAAGGCGTTATCTGTGATATGCTTATTGCGGTATAGGTTTTGGGTTATAAGGAAAGGAAACGGGGGTATGGACGAAAAACGGCATAACAAGAGGACAGAGCTTTCATCGAGGCTCATTCTTAAGCGTATTGACGGGGGAGGTGGCGCAAAAGAGGTAGATATCAATGTTACCGATGTGTCAAAGGGCGGTGTCGGCTTTATGTGTGACAGTCCTTTGGAGATTGGAGCCGTATACGAATCCTTCCTCACTATATGGACAAAGGAAGTGCTGCATGCATTTTTGGAGATTGTGCGCATAGAGAAGATGGGAGAGAGCTATCTCTACGGAGCAAGCTTCGTCGGGCTTCCCGAGATGGAGGCGGCCCGCATAGAGACCTACCAGACCTTGGAAGAAATAGGGAATAATGATAATAAACAGGGGTAGTGTACCGGAAAATATATACAGGCGAAAATTGGCGGTAACTGTGGTTACTGCCTTTCTTTTGGTCATATTATATCTGATAATCTGGGGATTCTCGGCGCAGGATGCGGATACGTCGGGCTCCTTAAGTCATATGATAACGGAAAAGGTAATAGAGCTGATAGACGATATTGCCTCCAAAAACTGGTCGGATATTGTGAAGGCTGAGCTTGCGGAATATTTTGAGCATCCTGTGAGAAAGCTTGCGCATTTTTCCGAGTACGCCTGCATGGGATTGTTGGTTTACATAATGCTCGGACAGTGGGTGGAAAACAGGAGAAGGCTATATATCATAACAATTCTCTGGGTATTTGTATCCGCCGCAATAGATGAATTCCATCAGACCTTCATTCCGGGAAGATACGGGAGCTTTGCGGATGTAATATTAGACACATCAGGAGCTGTTGTTATGCTGATTATATGCAGGTTTATTCGCTCCTGCTCCTTACGGCGTAGCCGCTCTCTTTGAGCAGGCTCAGTGCATTTTTTACGGAGCTTTCATCATACAGCTCTATTTTAAGTATTCCCTCCGCCGCCTCTCTGTTGTGGTTAATGCCGATATTTTTGATGTTAATATTATTTTTTGCAAGAAGCGCCGCTATTGTCGCAATGGAGCCCGTCTCGTCCCTGATGTCAACGGTAATTATGTATTGTGTTTTTATGGGGCCGCTTGACGCAATCGCAAAGGAATCCCGGTATTCTCTTGCAGCCGCAAAGAAGTCGAATATCTCATCAGCCCTTGCGGAATCTATATCAGCTTTTATGTCCGAAAGGGAAGCTATATAGTCGGACAAAAGCTTTGAAATATTTTCGGAATTTGTAAGACATATCTGCTGCCACATTTTGGAGGATGAGGAGGCAATCCTTGTGATATCCTTAAAGCCCCCTGCGGCAAGCATTTTCATCAGCTCCTCCTTATTATCGGATTTTTTTATAAGATTAACCAAGGACGATGCAATGACATGGGGGACATGGCTTATCGCCGCCACCACATAGTCATGCTCCTTATAATCAAGCACCACCGGTATTGCGCCCAGAGTCCTTACAAGCTCTGTATAGTCATCAAGCATTTTTTGGGGAGCTTTGCCCGTGGGAGTAATGCAATAATATGCATCCTGCAAAAGATTTGCTCTGGAATTTGCAAAGCCTATGCGCTCGCTTCCGGTCATGGGATGTCCGCCGATAAAGCGTTCTTCCATATTGAGGGAGCGCACGGTATTGTGAATATCTGTCTTTACGCTGCCCACATCCGTGATGATGCAGTTATCGGACAGAGGAAGCGAAGAAAGGCTTCGGAGATTTTCGGCATTATTCTTGACCGGGGCGCAGAGAAAGATCATATCACATTCCCTGAAGGTGTCATCTATGTGGTCAGCAGTACAATCGGCAATGCCCTCCGCCTCTGAAAGGGAGAGTGCCTCCGCATTTGTGTCATATACATATATTTTGGCGTCAGGAAGCTTTTCCCTGACAGCTCTTGCGATTGAGCCGCCTATAAGCCCCAAGCCTAAAAATCCGAATTTATTCATACATATGCCTTTCGCGTATCGAAAACATTCATTATTGTACAATTCATAATGCTTATCGTACCAATTTTACTGCTTTTAGTCAACCGGCTTCATAATTTGACATTTCTTACAAAGAATTATTGTAAATTGACAGAAAATTTGGTATAATTGACTAAATGTGTGGAGATGCGGAGAAAAGCCGCAAATACCGCATAAAAATGTATCAGGAGGATTACAGCAATATGAATGTTTACACAACCGACAAGATTCGTAACGTGGTATTACTGGGGCATGGCGGAGCCGGAAAGACAAGCCTTGCGGAGAGCTTCGCATATCTGTCCGGCATCACATCGAGATTAGGCAGGGTTCCCGATAAGAATACCGTCAGCGACTATGATAAAGAAGAGCAGAAGAGGCAGTTTTCGATAAATACCTCCGTTATACCCATTGAGTGGGAGGGCTACAAGATAAATATATTCGACACTCCCGGATATTTTGACTTCGTGGGAGAGGTCGAGGAGGCTATAAGCGCAGCCGGAGCCGCTATAATCGTCGTAAACGGCAAGGCGGGGCTTGAGGTCGGCACGGAGAAGGCATGGGAGCTTTGCGAAAAGTACAAGCTTCCGAGGTTTGTATATGTTTCCAATATGGATGTGGATGATGCTTCCTTCCGTCAGGTTGTGGAGGATATGACCGCAAAATACGGAAAGAAGATGGCTCCCTTCCATCTTCCCATCAGAAAGGACGAAAAGTTTGTAGGCTATATAAATGTTATAACCGAGCAGGGTAATCTCTGGGAGGGAAAGGATGTCGTTCCCTGTGAGGTGCCGGATTATTCAAAGGACAATCTCCAGATATGCAAGGATACCCTTATGGAGGCTGTAGCAGAGACGAGCGAAGAGTTTATGGACAGATATTTCGGGGGAGAGACCTTCTCCGAGGCGGAAATCAGGGCGGCGCTCCGCACAAATGTATGCGACTGCAACATTTTCCCCATGACAATGGGCTCCAATACGCTGTGTCAGGGTATGTATACCTTGCTTGACGACATTATCAAGTACATCCCTTCGCCGGAGGACAGAAAGATTGCGGGCATCAATCAGAAGACCAACGAAATCTACAATGCGGATTATGATTTCTCCAAGGCAAAGAGCGCATTCATCTGGAAGACAATGGTTGACCCCTTCATCGGAAAGTATTCGCTTATTAAGGTCGCAAGCGGCGTGTTAAAGACTGATGATCTTCTCTACAATATAGACAAGGATTTGGAGGCAAAGATAGGAAAGCTCTATGTAATGCAGGGAAACAAGCCCATCGAGGTGCCGGAGCTCCATGCGGGAGATATAGGCGCTTTGGCAAAGCTTGGCAGCGCAAGAACCGGAGATTCCCTCGCAACGAAGGCTACGCCCATCAAATTCGGCAAGGCTGATATTTCGACACCCTATACCTATATGCGCTACAAGCCGAAGAACAAGGCGGATGTGGACAAGATTTCTCAGGCATTGCAGAAGATTACCCATGAGGATCTTACCGTAAAGACCGTAAATGACTCCGAGAACAGACAGCTTCTTCTGTACGGAATGGGAGATATGCATCTCGACGTGGTTGTAAGCCGTCTGACAAACGAATACAAGGTTGACGTGGAGCTTGTTCAGCCGAAGATTGCATATAAGGAAACCATAAAGAAGACCTCGGATGTGGAATATAAGTACAAGAAGCAGTCCGGCGGACACGGACAGTACGGTCATGTAAAGATGCGCTTCTCGCCTGCTTCCGACCCCGAGGTTCCCTACGAGTTTGAGCAGGAGGTTGTGGGCGGTGCCGTGCCTAAGAATTTCTTCCCCGCAGTGGAGAAGGGTATTCAGGATTCCGTTACGAGAGGTCCTCTTGCGGCATATCCCGTTGTGGGAGTGAAGGCGGTGCTTTACGACGGCTCGTATCATGCAGTGGATTCCTCGGAAATGGCATTCAAGACCGCTGCAATCGGCGCCTTCAAGGACGGCTTTATGAAAGCAGGGCCGGTGCTTCTCGAGCCCATAATGAGCCTTAAGGTAACGGTTCCCGACAAGTACACGGGAGATGTAATGGGAGATTTGAACAAGCGCAGAGGCAGGGTTCTCGGCATGAATCCCACACAGGGCGGGAAGACCGTGATTGAGGCGGACATCCCCATGAGCGGACTTTTCGGATATTGCACTGACCTTCGCTCCATGACCGGAGGCAGAGGCGAATATGCATACGAATTTGCACGCTACGAGCAGACCCCTTCCGATATCCAGGAGAAGGAGGTTGCCGCAAGGGCTGCGAAGGTTGCGGAGAATAACATCGAAGAATAAATTTTAAATACGGATTTGGATTTTGGAGAGCCGGAGCGAAAGTTCCGGTTCTTCCTTTTCATTCCCAAAAATCAACCTTTAGTGGAATAGGTCTTTTTAAAAATCATATTCATCCGATAAATCTATATGAAGGGATTTAAAACTTTAGATTTTGGAGAAAATATGAATATTGCAATCTGTGACGACATCAAAATGGACAGGGACTTTATGAAGGAGCTCTTAAGCGAATGCGCACCGGAAGCCGAGATAAAGACCTTTAAATCCGCCGCAGAATTTCTTTCTGACAACAATGAATTCGATTTGCTGTATCTGGACGTGAGGATGCCTGAAATGAACGGCATAGAGGCGGCAGAGCGCATAAGAAAGCGCTTTAGTGACACTTTGATAATCTTCGTGTCTTCATCAAAGGAATATGCTTACGAGGCATACGGAGTGGAGGCATTTCAATATATATTAAAGCCCATAGACAAAGAGAGATTTGTTTCCGTTTTTAAGTCTGCCTATATGAATTTTCTGGATAAGATAAAGAAGACCTCCGACAGGATACTTATAACCGCAGGAGGCAGGAAGCTCAACATTTTCCAAAGTGACATTTTTTATGTGGAAAACCGCCTTAAGAAGCTTATAATACACACAATAAAAGAGGATTTTGAAATATATTCGTCGATGGATAAGTTTAAGAGGGGCTTAAATGATTCGTTCTACAGGTGCCACAGAGGGTATCTTGTGAATCTTTCCCACATAAGGGAATACAATACGAATGAAATAATATTGGACAACGGAGAAAAGATATATATGTCCAAGGACAGATACCATGATTTTGTGAATGCATATATGGAGCATTTGCAAAAAGAGGATTGAAAATGGGCGGAGAGACTTACATCCGTATAATAATCTCAATTCTTGGGAATATCTATATATTTTTATGCGGTGTCATACTTTGGAATTTTTTGTCACACTTTGCGGATATGCGCTTAAAGCGTAGAATCTCAATGAGTCTGATAATACTAAGCTACGCCCTGCCGAGGATGATTCTGGGAGAGCTGTGGGATACTGTTGGAAATCTGCCGGCACAGATTATCAAGCCACTGTTTTATTTTGTCATAGCCTTTCTTTTTTCATTCATAGCCTGTGCTCTTGATATAAGGCTTAGGCTCCTTATATATTCCGTGTTCGTATGTATAATTGATACATTGGGCTTTCTGTTTATTGCCTCTGTAAGTATTCTTTCGTTTTCTCTTAATCTGATAATTAAAGACTGGCTGGAAAAAGGATATTCCTATGATGAGCTTATGCTAAAAATGTATATTGCGCAGGTGCTATATCTTTTTTTGGAATACTTAATACTTTTTATAATCGAATATTTTTTGTTTAAAAGGCTTTCAAAAATAATTTTTTATCCTGTGGAAAATTCGGGCTTTGCATTTCTTATGCTTCCGGTTCTTGTGGATGGGATGATATGCATGATGCTAAGGACAACACTCATAAAGTATGAAGACGAAATGCCGGTATACCTTTATGACGAGTATCCCACACTTCCGTTTTTTGTCCCGGTAATAATGCGGTTGCGGACATAATTCTTTCCGCCAAATATGAGGTGTTTAGTGAAAGAATCCCGCAGGGTAAGCTTGTTTTGAAGGATTTTTCCCTTGCAAATACAGAACAACTGGACAAATATGATATTGGTGTAATATTGGGGAATGCGCTTGACAATGCCATAGAAGCGGCAGAAAGGGTTAAAGAGAGTAAGATTGTCATAGAATTATCCGCAAAGCGCAAAGGGAAAATGCTTCTTTTAAATATTAAAAACCCATATTCGGGGGAGGAGCTAAAGAGAGATTATAACGGGCTTCCAATAAGCACAAAGACTAAAGGAACACATGGCATAGGTCTGTATAACATAAGGAGGATTGCTTTAAAATATAGCGGAATGATAAAGATAAGCACCACGGAGAGAGAATTTATCCTTTCCGTGATGCTTAAGCTTCCGTAGACAGGGCTTTGTGCAGCCTTATATCAGTCCTGAGTAGTAGCTGTTAAGAAGGCTTCCAAAACCGCCAAGGCTTCCATATCCTCCGAAGCTGCCTAGTCCGGAGAATCCAAAGCCCCCGTACCCGTATCCGCCATAGCCTGCAGCTGCCGCAAGGTTTGCGAGAGCGTTGTAGGCATATGCTGCATCGGAATTGGAGGAGCCTGCAGCATTGCCGATGCGGCTTGACTGAGCGGAAACAGCCTTTGCAAATGTATAGGGAGAGTTAAAATTTGTCTTAAGGCTGCTTAATTCGGAAGCCATAAATTTTTTGTCATCCACGGACAGCTTTCCGTCGCTTCCCACGGATACGCCATACTGCGAAAGCGGGTTGCTTGCGGAGTTCATTGTGGCTCTCATATTGTTTATTGCGCTGTTTACAGTCTTGTTGGAAGACTCTGAAGCGGAATCGAGAGCGGCATTGTAATCATCCGCAAAGCTCTTTACGGCATTTAAGAGAGACGACTTGTCGGAATAGCTTACATTGGTAAGTTTATTTGCGGAAGCTGTAAGATTATCCGAGGCGTTCTTTAGCGCCTTGTCCTGCACAGTATAGCTTCTGTAGGAATTGTTGCTTACGGCAGAGGCGCTGTAAGGGCGTCCAGAGGCATTTATCCTGTTTATAGCCGCCTGCTGTCTTGCGGAGTAGGCAGGAGCCTTGCTGGAAGATAAAGAGCGTCTGTAGCTTCCGTATCCGCCGTAATTTGAATAATAGGATTGAATTGGTAAGTAGTTTATCATATTGTTTCCTCCTTTGATACTATTATCGGCGGAAACAGGTGCTTTAAGATGCCGATTAGTGGACATATAGATGCATTTCGTTCCAAATCAAAAGAGGAAGGTAATGATATTCAACGCCTCCTGAAGGGGATTGTAATAGTCACGATTGTGCCGCCAAAGGAGCGCTTTTTGATATCTAAGCTGCCGCCGCATAGGTTTTTCAGGCGTTCTGCAACATTCGTAAGCCCTATATGGGGCTCATCATCCTTGGGCTGAATAGTGAAATCCGCCCCGGTATTTTCAACAACAATAATATTTTCCTTTGCACCCCTGCTTGTGCGTATCAGAATATTGAGAGGGTCGGAGTCCGGGTCAAGTCCGTGCTTTACCGCATTTTCGACAATGGGTTCAAGTGTCAGGGGAGGGATGCGGAAGGATGTATATTCCGTATCAAAGGTTACGAAGATGAGCTCCTCGTACCTGGCCTTTACCACCGAAAGATAAGCCTTTGCATGCTCTAATTCCTCTTCAAAGCTTACAAGCCCTTCCTTCGCCATGGCGCTGAAATTCTTTTTAAGATATGTGGAGAAATCATCCACAACTAACTGCGCCTTTTTGGGGTCGAGCTTACAGAGATAATAGATATTGGACAGGGTATTGTATATAAAATGCGGGCGAAGCTGAAGCGTCTGAATCATAAGCTTCTGCTCGCTCAGCTTGATCGCCTGGGAAACCTCCCTTTCAACCTGTGACCTTAAGATGCCGTAAAAGATAAGCGCCGCAGAAATAGACGATCCGAGGATCACGAGGAGTATTCCGTAGGAGAACATCTGCAAAAGCATTGACAGCATCGGAAAGAACATATAAAGAAAAAAGCCTATAAACACTCTTTTGGGGAGCTTTTTTCGCCTTAAATACAGCGCAATCATATTGACGAGCAAAATTAAAAAGGGCGGTATGAGAAGAAGCGGGTAGAAGCTTCCTCTGTGATACACATTATCATCCGTAAAATAGTATATGAAGCTTGTAAACTGCGTGATGATCAAAAGAATAAAATACAGAAGCCACAGCGCCGACACGATGCAGGTGAGAAGGGACTTAAAGCCTTCCCCCGAAAGGTGCAAAAGATACAGCGAAATTACCGGCATCAGAAGGGATGAAAAAAGCGATTCCGCAAAAATTGCCACCTTTGAAAGCAGCGTAAAATTATCTCCGAGCATTACAAGAGATATCTGCGATATGCCGTCGGAAATGCAATATGCAGTCAAAATGCCAAAAAGAATGATTAAAAACCTCTTTTCCCATTTGTCAAAATTGCGTATCAGGATTGCAAACACCAGCCCAAGAAGTGACACGGTAAATCCGAAGCTTACTATAAAAAAGTTTGTGAGATCAACAAAGGAAATCATCTATGCTTTACCCCCCCCATTTTACGGGAAAGCGGAGCTTTGAAAGCTGTTCCCGCACATCCTCTTCATGAAGTGGCTTCATCAAAAATCCGCTTGCTGTAGTTTCCCATGCCTTAAACGCATAATCCGGGTAGCTCGTAAGGAAGATTACGTTAGTCGTGGGATTGATTCCGGTAAGGGTGCGGCACAGCTCAAGTCCGCTTGTCTTCCCAAGCTCAATATCGAGAAAAGCGATGGATATATTGTTGTTCTCTGCGTATTTAACAGCCTCGGAAACCCTGGAAAAGCCTGTAATTACTGCGGAGGGCATTACTTTTGACAGGATCGGAATGGCACCGGATAGGAGAATTACCTCATCATCCACGATTATGACCTCCGGGGAGGCATTTTTTTCGTCGCTGAAGGTATCCGAAAGCTCCGAGATGTCGATTCTAAAAAGCTGAGCTATTCTGGATATGATTATAAAATCCGGAAGCCGTCTCGAATTCTCCCAGTTGGCAACGCTTGAACGGCTCACAAAAAGCTTCGCCGCAAGCTGCTGCTGTGACATTTTGTTTTCGGTGCGAAGCGCCTTGAGCCTGTTTCCGAATGATTCTGCCAAAACCAAACCCTCCATCGATATCGTACATATTGGCAATATCCCTTAAAGCATAAGGCATTTATGCAAAAATTTCAATTGCGCTGCCTGCAAAAAAATGTTTCAAATTGTGTCACATATATCCGCTTAGACGAAAAATCGTTGAATTATAAGGATAAATCTGATAAAATATATATATTTTATTGTTTTGATGGCAAAGAGGGGAAATTATGTCGATTAAAAAGATGCTTGCGATTGCCGTAGTGATATTTGCAATCGTTATATTGGGAATATATTTTATAAATGTGCAGTCGCCGGAAACGGATATAACGGCTAAGACTACCAGGGTGGGGCTTCTTATAAACGGAAGCCACACGGACGGGAGCTTTTGTCAGGTGCATTATGAGGGGCTTAATTCCCTGAAGGATGAGCTTAATCTTGAAATAATATGCAAGGATTATGTACCGGAGGATGAGGGCTTTTTGGATGTGGTGGATGAGCTTGTAAACGTAGAAAAATGCAAAATAATCGTCGCAAGCTCCTTTGGATACGGGAAATATATGGATACCGTGTGCGAAAAATACCCGGATGTGTATTTTTTCCACTCGGCTGGCACAAATAAGGGCAACAATCTGTCTACATTTTTTGGACGTCTGTATCAGGCGAGATACCTTTCGGGAATCGTGGCCGGAATGCGTACCGAGACCGGTGAAATCGCATATGTGGCAGCCTTTGCAAATACTGAGGTGGTAAGAGGCATAAACGCTTTTACGGAAGGCGTAAGGAGTGTGCGTCCGGACGCTACAGTACATGTTGAGTACTGCAATTCGTGGACGGATTACGGTTCCTCCGGGGAAGCCGCAACAGACCTTTTCTCAAAATACCCGATAGATGTGCTTACCCTGCACTCAAACTCAATGCAGCCCATAATCGAGGCGGACAACAGGGGAATCTGGACAATAGGCTACAATATGGAGCATGCAAAGGATTTCCCTGACACTTATCTTGTTGCCTGCGAATTCTCCACAGCTTCATATTTCAGAGAGCAGATATTGAGCATTTTACAGGGGAAGTTTCACGGAAGCAACTCATGGCTCGGAATGGATACCGGCTTTGTAAGGCTTTCGGAGCTTACGGGTAATGTGGCTGACGGTACTAAGGAAGCCGTGGATGCGGCAAAGGAGAGGTTTGAGAGTAAGACCTTTGACGTATTCTATGGCCCGATATATGATAATCAGGGTACTCTTCGTGTGGAGGAGGGAGAGTCGATGTCTGATGATGAGATGTTAAACAGCTTTGACTGGTATGTGGACGGTGTGGTAGTGGAAGAGGTGCAGACCTATGCTAAGTAAAAGATCCGCCGGGTTCAGAATCGGATCTGTGTTAATTTTCTTTGCAATTTCATTATTGATAATCGGCGTTGCATTTAAAAAGCGCACCGAGAGTCTGCTTACGGCATATACGGAGAGGCAGACGAAGAGGCAGGCGGAGAGTATGGCTCATGTAGCTTCGGAGAGCTTTAGCGCAGAGCTTGAAAATCTCAAGTACATCGCAAGGAAGCTTGAAGCGAATCCGGACGAGGCGGACAGGCTTATGCCCCTTGTATATGACGGAGACGAAACAAAGCAGGGGCTTTTAACTCTCGACGGAAAAGCAATCTACGGAGAGGCGATTTCTTTTAAGCGGTTTTCGGGCATTCAGGACTCCTTCAGAGGGAATCCCGCCATTACCTATGCCGAGGAGGCGGGACTTTTATTTACTTATCCTGTTTTTCACAACAAGAACGTCCGCTATGTGCTGTATAAGCTCTGCCCTGCGGATGAGCTAAAGGACTATTTCTCCATAAGCGTCTATGACGAGTTAGGAGAGGTATGCATTACCACCAGAAAGGGCGATATCATAGTTCCCTTTGAGGAGCTGGACAATGAGTATTACAGATGGTTTACAGGCGATGAGGTAAGGAAGGATTTCGACTCAATGCACCTTGAAATGGAGGTGTCGGTAGCCGCAGCGAGAAGCTTTACTACCAAAATGGGAGAAATGATACTGTTTGAGGCGGAAATTCCCGGCACGGATTATCTTTTGGCGGGCTTTGTACCAAAGGATATAGCTTCGGAGGGAATCGACAATATCACGCTATTGCTCATATGGGTATTTGCGCTTTTGATGCTCCTTGTGATGATAGGCGCAGTATATCTTGCAAATGCCAGCATCAAGCTCCGTGAAAGCAGGGAGTTAAGAGCCGCAAAGGCTGCCGCAGAGGAGGCAAACAGGGCAAAGAGCGATTTCCTTGCGAATATGTCGCATGAAATACGCACGCCTATTAACGCAGTGCTCGGCATGAACGAAATGATATTAAGGGAGTCGGAGGATACAAGAATACTCTCTTATGCTGAGAATATCAGGAATGCCAGCAGCACCCTTTTGGGGCTTGTCAATTCAATTCTCGATTTCTCCAAGATAGAAGCGGGAAAATTGGAAATAATCCCTGTTGATTACGATTTGTCAGTGGTCTTGAACGATTTGGTAAACATCGTATATAACAGAGCAAAGGACAAGAGCCTTTTATTGGAGCTTGATTTTGACAAAAACTGTCCGAAGCTTCTAAACGGCGACGAAGTAAGGATTAAGCAGATAATATCTAATATACTTACGAATGCGATAAAGTATACCGAAAAGGGAAGGATACTCTTTCATGTAGGGTATGAGCTGCTAAATGATGACCCTTTCAGTGTGATGCTAAATGTGTCGGTAGAGGATACGGGAATCGGCATAAAGCCCGAGGATATGGAAAGGCTCTTTTCAAAGTTTGAGAGGCTGGATGAGGAAAAAAACAGGAATATCGAGGGTACGGGACTGGGGCTTAGCATAACGAGAAATCTTCTTGATATGATGGGCTCGTCCTTAGAGGTGGAAAGCACCTACGGAGAGGGTTCGAAATTTTATTTCTCACTTAAGCAAAGGGTTGTAAAGTGGGACGCTTTGGGAGATCTTGAGACCTCAGGCAGAAATATCGCAAACGGCATAGAGATTTACAGGGAGCGCTTTGAAGCACCTGAAGCGAATGTACTTGTGGTAGATGACAACAAGATGAATCTTACGGTATTCGTAAGTCTCCTAAAAAAGACCAATATGCTCATAGAGACCGCAAGCAGCGGCTTTGAAGCGATAGAATGCTCAAAGAAAAAGAAATATGATCTGATATTCCTGGATCATATGATGCCGGAAAAGGATGGTATAGAGACGCTTAAGGAGATAAGGGAGGCTTCCGACAATCCCAATGTCCTCACACCTGCGATATGTCTTACTGCAAACGCCGTATCGGGGGCGAGGGAAATGTATATTGCGGCAGGCTTTGACGATTACCTGACAAAGCCCTTGGATTCCGGAAAGCTTGAAGATATGCTGATCAAGCTTCTTCCTGTAGAGAAGGTAATATTAAAGACCGGTACCGATGAAGCTATGAATGAATATGCAGACGAACACAAGCATGAGGACGAGCTCTCGGCGCTTAGAGAAAGCGAAAAGATAGACGTAAATGAGGGGCTTAAAAACAGCGGAAGCTATGAGGCGTATATTGAGCTTCTTAAGATGTTCAGCGAATCAATAGAGCCTAATATTGATGAGATAAGGGGCTTTTATGAGAGTGGGGATACCAAGAATTATACAATAAAGGTTCATGCGCTTAAAAGCTCCGCAAGAACCATTGGCGCCGCAGCCTTCGGTGAGAGAGCGCAGCTTTTGGAGCATGCGGGCAAAGATAATGATCTGGAATATATAAAGGCGCATAACGATGCCTTTCTGGAGGAGTATCTTGCCTATAAGGAGCTGCTTTCCGGCGTCTTTACGGACAAGGAGAGCGATATATATAAGCCTGAGGCGGGTGCTACGATAATGAAGGAAGCCTACAGGGAGATATATGAGGGAGCGGATTCAATGGATTTTGACCGTATGGACGGAATATTTAAAAAGATGGAAAAGTACCGTATTCCCAAGAAGGATGCAGAAATTTTCACAAAAATAAAGGATGCGGCAGGCAGATTTGAGTATGATGAAATACTCTCGCTTTTGTCAGACAAAAATCAAGGAACAGGGGGAAAATAATGGAGTACTGGATAGTCGTAGTTGATGATGAAGCATTGAGCCTTACAAATGCAAGGAGCCTGTTGGCTTCAAACAATATGAAGGTAAGTCCGCTTCGCTCAGGGCGAGATCTTCTTAAGTTTATGGAAAAGAACAATCCCGACCTCATCCTTTTGGACATAATGATGCCGGAGATGGACGGCTTTGAAACCTATCATGCTTTAAGGGATTTTGAGGAAAAGAACGGAAGAGCACAAACTCCCGTGATATTCCTTACGGGAGAGAACGACAGCGATGTGGAGAGAAGAGGACTTAAGGCGGGAGCCTCTGACTTTATCAGAAAGCCCTTCAACAAGGACATTCTCCTAAGACGAATCAAAAATACCATATCCTACAGTAAGACAATAGAAAGCCTTACTGAGGAGGCAACCTTAGACAAGCTGACGGGGTTTTTGAACAAGGCATCCGGCACGGATAAAATGAAGGAGCTTTGCGCCACACAGACAGGAATGCTTGCAATCCTAGACCTTGACAGCTTCAAGCTTGTAAATGACCTCTACGGGCATGATATGGGGGACAAGGTTTTGGTGTCCTTTTCGGAGATTGTGCGCCACAATGTGCGGAGCGAGGATGTTGTATGCAGAATCGGAGGGGATGAATTCCTTGCGTTTTTCAATAATCTCTCGGAGGAAAGCAATATTGCCTCCCTGACAAAGAGGCTCAACGAACAGCTTATGATAAGCTGCGAGGAGATGATGGGGGAGGATTTCGGAATCCCCATAGGAATATCCGTAGGAGCGGCAATGGCACCCGTGCATTCCACGGAGTACAGCGAGCTCTTCCAGTATGCGGACAGCTGCCTTTATAAGGTAAAGATGAACGGGAAGCACGGCTACGAAATATACGATCCGGAGCATACCTTTGAGGCTGACGAGGAGGATTTGGAGAGGGAGATTGCAAGGGTTACCCAGATTGTGGAGGAGAGAGGCGAGGGAAAGGGCGCAATGCTTCTTGGGCAGGATTCCTTCTCCTGGAATTACCGCTTCATTATGCGATTTATCAAGAGGCACAATTCGGAGGCAAGTAAGTTTCTGTTTTCCCTTACACCTATCGTAAAGAAAGCAAAAATGATGGAAATAATGCCTGAATTTGCAAAGGTTTTGCAGCAGACCATAAGAAAGAGCGACATTATATTGCAGAGCAAGCCCAATCAGTTCTTTTTGCTGCTTCCGGAGCTCTCAAAAGAGGATTCCGGCGGAGTAATCGACAGAATAATGAACAACTGGAAGAAATCTGAATATGCTGAAATTGTGGAGGTCAAATACTCCACGGAGACGGTATCCTACAAAAACGAGCCGGAAATAAGGGGTTAAGGGATTAATATATGAAGCAGAGTTCGAGAACGCAGGTGTTTCTTATAATTATATTGAGTGTTGCCAGTGTAGGACTTATGATAGAAAGCATTATAATGCGGTGGGAATTTTGGATGCCGCCGCTCATCCTTATTGGCGTAGTCCTTTTGTGGGCGGTGCATACGGTTCAATATGGCTCGGAGAGGCAGAGAGAGGCTTTTTATCTTGCCTTTGCAATGTTTGCGGCATTCTTTCACGGAGTGCACTCTTCAAGCTTTTTTGATGTTGTTGTTATTTCTATGTTGCTTCTGATTACATTTTCCATTTTAAACCGCACTGTATTTTTGAACCTTTTGTTCATAGAGTATATTATTATTCTGCTCATTCAGATAGCTTTGGAGGCAAGATACAGGGAATTTGAGCTTGATGACCTCAATATTTCAAGGATGATAATGCATATCGCTGTGGAAATCTGCGTATTTATAGTTTGCAGACATATTATCTTTGAAAACAGCGCTTATGAGAGGAAGATCCAGTCGGAAGAGGATCAAATGAAGGAAAATGCCAGAGATATGGATGATTTCCTTTCAAATGTTTCCCATGAGCTAAGGACTCCAGTAAATGTGGTAAACGGAATGTCCGCTCTTGTGCTCAAAAACAATGCTTCCAATGAGATAAACGCCATAAGGGATGCCGGCATAAAGCTTTCAAGACAGATAGAGGATATTCAGGATTACACGGAGATAATGAGGGGAGACATCCTTCTTGAAAACGAAAACTATATGGTGGTTTCTCTTATCAATGATATTATTGCGGGCTTACAGCTTAAGGAAAGACGATATGAGCTTGAATTTGTCGTCGACATTTCCCCTGATATTCCCTCATTGATGAGAGGGGATGTAAAGAAGCTTTCAAAGATTATAAAAAGCCTTTTAAACAACGCAATGAAATTTACGAGAAAGGGTGGTATTTACTTAAAGCTCTTTACCGTCAAAAAGGAATACGGAGTCAATCTGGAAATAGAGGTCACTGACACCGGAATAGGCATGACGAGAAAGGATATAGCCAATGTCTCAAAGGGCTTTTATCAGGCGGACAAGAGACGGGATAGAAGCTCAGGAGGAATAGGGCTTGGCCTTAGCATAGTATACGGCTTTGTACATAAGATGGAGGGCTTTGTCGTAATAGACAGCACAAAGGGAAAGGGAACCACTATTAAGCTCAGCATCCCGCAGGAGGTGGTGGATGAAGCACCCTGCATGAGGGTGGAGCAGGCACTTGTCAAAAATATATTATTCTATGTCAAACCAGAAAAATACGGCATTCCGGAGGTAAGAGATTTCTACAGCAGTATGGCGGCAAACCTCGCCGCAGGGCTTAAGATAAATCTGTATTCCGTCTCAAACACAAAGGAAATAGAGGCGGCAATGGAGGAACTGGAGATTTCCCACATATTTATGGGGGCAGGAGAGTATCTCGAAGATACGGAATATTTTGACTCTCTGGCAGAGAAGGATATTGTCGTGACAATATATGAGGATACGGATTTTAAGAAAAAGCGCACAAGCAGGGTTATTGTGATGCCAAAGCCCTTGTACGGCTATTCTGTCACAAGAGTATTGAATGAAGGCGCAGGGGCGGATAATCTGGAGCTTGCCGCAGATGAAAAGAAGCCGGATTTTGACGGAATAAAGGCGCTTATTGTGGATGATGAGCCCATGAATCTTGTGGTTGCGACAGGGCTTTTTAATGATTACGGAATGATCACGGATACTGCGGAAAGCGGAAAGAAAGCAATAGAAAAGTATAATCAGGGCGACTATGACATTATCTTTATGGATCACATGATGCCTGAGATGGACGGCGTTGAGGCTATGCATCATATACGGAGGCTATCGGCAGAAACGGACAAAAAGGTACGGATTGTGGCGCTTACCGCAAATGCCGTAAGCGGTGCAAGGGAGATGTTTTTGAGAGAGGGCTTTGACGGGTTTATAAGTAAGCCCATAGATATAGGCGAGTTTGAGAGAGCTATGAAAAAGCTGTTTGCAGGGGACGTATAATGGGAAAATTTCTAGATACCTTAAAAGAGAAAATAAGCAAAAATGAGAGGCATATAGAGCAGAGAAATATTATATTTTTGTCGGAATATTCCGCAGTGGCTCTCATTATAGCGGGTCTGTTCGATATCTATATAGGCGAGCATATCGTGGAAACCATAACACTTTTTGCGCTTGCAATCGTGGTGCCTGTATCCACGTTGATCTGTCTGTGGAATAACAAGGTGGTATTCTGTTCAAAGCTTCAAATCTGCTTTTTGACCTTTATAATTACGCCGGTAACCTTTTTCTACGGCGGAGGACCCAAAGGGGGCGGTGTATTCTGGACAGCATTTACCTTTATGTATATAGGCATAATACTCTACGGACACTGGCGGAGGAGTATGATCGTCATCTTAAGTCTGATCTTATTCTCGGAATACGGCATATACTATTATTATCCGGAATATGTATATTACCACGACGAGAGAATGATGTGCATTGATGCGCTGGTTTCTCTGGTTTTGGTGGGAGTACTGATATATTCAATGCTATATCTGCAAAAGAGGCTTTTCAGGGAGGCAAACTGGAGGGCGAAGGAGGAGACCAGAAGAGCGGAGGAATTGAACCGCTCGCAGAATCTGTTTTTCTCCAGTATGAGCCATGAGATACGCACTCCCATAAATTCGATCCTTGGCTTGAACGAGTTGATCATAAGGGATGATGACGCAACGGATGAGATCAAAAGGAACGCTTCGAATATACAGGGCTCAGGCAGGATGCTCCTCGCACTCATAAATGATATTCTGGATGTCAGTAAATTAGAGGCGGGGAAGTTGGACATTACGCCGGTTAATTATCATTTGGGAGATATGATATCGGAGATCGTGAATATGATTTGGCTTCTTGCGGAGAAGAAGGGGCTTAAGCTTGTCGTTGATGTGGATCCGTCCCTGCCATCGGAGCTTTTTGGAGACGAGGTAAGAGTAAGGCAGATTTTGGTAAATATATTGAACAATGCGGTAAAATATACGGAAAAAGGTACCGTTACCCTCCACATGGAGAGGGAGGAGGTAAAGGAAAATCAGGTGCTTATTGTATTTTCCGTGACAGATACCGGCATAGGCATAAAGCAGGACGATATGCCGTATCTTTTCGATGCGTTCCAGCGTGTGGATGAAAATAATAACCGTCATATAGAGGGAACGGGACTTGGGCTTTCCATTGTGAAACAGCTCGTAGAGGCAATGGGCGGCGAGATAAAGGTAAACAGCATCTATACGGAGGGAAGCACCTTTACCGTATCACTGTGGCAGGGAATAACAAGCAGAAGGGCTCTCGGGGATGTAAGCATCAAAAACTACGGCGCCACGGCGAGCATAAAGCCTTATGAGTCCGGCTTTACCGCACCGGATGTAAGGATACTTATAGTCGACGACAATGAGATGAATCTTTTCGTCGAGAGGGAGCTTCTGACATATACGCTCATAAAGACCGATACGGCAAATAACGGAGAGGAAGCGCTTAAGTTTACACTTGAAAACAAATATGATGTCATTCTGATGGATCATCTGATGCCCGGAATGGACGGAATAGATTGTCTCAAGCACATCAGAAGACAGAAGTACGGCTTGAATCATCAGACGCCCGTAATAGTGCTCACGGCAAATGCCGGGGCGGAGAACAGGGAGCTTTATTCAAAGAGCGGCTTTGATGATTATCTCATAAAGCCCGTGTCGGGAAAGCAGCTTGAAGAGATGCTTTTAAAGCATCTTCCGGCAGATATGGTAATACTCTCCAATACCGGGGATATCTCAAAGAGGGAGATGAATACGGCAAAGAGCTACAGCAGGAAAATACCGCTTCTTGTCACAACCTGCTCTATGGCTGATATTCCGGGGGAGATACTTAAGAATTATCAGCTTGATATAATTCCGTTCAGCGTGCGTATGAACGACAGATATTTCCAAGATGTGTTTGAGGCGGGAAGTGATGAGCTTGTGCACTATATGAATGAGGACGATAACACCCTTATGTCATATCCGCCCACGGTGGAGGATTATGAGAGATTCTTCGCAAACGGCTTAAAGAAGGCGCATCAGATACTGCACATAACCATAACCACCGGTATGAGCAAGGAATTTGAAAATGCCGGCGCTGCGGCCAAGGCCTTTGACAATGTGACGGTGTTTAATTCGGAATATCTGTCAGGCACTGCGGGAATGATGGTTATGGTGGCGTATCAGATGGCGCAGAGAGGCGAGAGCATAGAGAGGATAATGCAGGAGCTTGAAGCCCTAAAGGAGCGTATGCATTGCAGCTTTGTGGTATCCGAGACAAAATATCTCGTCAAAAGGAATTATATAAACGAGAGTGTGCATAATATAATGTTTAATCTCTCGCTGCGCCCGTATCTTCAGATAAAGAACGATAAGTTCGGTCTGGGCGGCATACTTATAGGACACAGGCACCAATGCTACAAAAAGTACATTGCAAAGGCGCTTCCTAAGTCGGCTGACCCGGATACGGATATAATCTTTGTGACCTATGTGGATCTTCCGGAGGAAACCTTGTCGTGGATAGAGGAGGAGATAAGGTCGAGATTTGACTTTAAGCGAATAGTATATAACAAGGCTTCGGCGGCGATATCCTTAAACTGCGGTTCGGGAACCTTTGGGCTTTTGTATATGGACAAGGGTGCATATTCCTACAACCTAAGCTCAATGTTTGCGGAGGAGGAAGCCGAAATCCCTGATGAAAGCTATGATGAGCCTGCAAATGAGACCTCTCTTAAGTGGTATGAGGGGATAGAGGGAATCGACGGAGCGATTGCGCTCAAAAACAGCGGTTCAGAGGATTCACTAAGGATGCTATTAAAGCTTTTTTATGATTCCATCACACAGAGAGCCGGTGAGATAGAGGGCTTCTTTGATGCAAAGGATTGGAAAAATTATACCATCAAGGTGCATGCATTAAAGAGCTCCTCCAAGCTTGTGGGAGCGATGGAGCTTTCTGATATGGCGCAGAAGCTTGAAAATGCCGGAAAAGCCGAAGACACAGAATATATATTGGAAAAACACAATGAATTTTTAGAGGCATATAAGAATTACAAAAATGCACTTTCAGGGCTGTTCGGCGCTTCGGAGGAGGATGCGGACGAGTATAAGCCTCTGGCGGATCCGGGCTTTGTCAGGGAGGCATACGAGGAAATTCTTAATGCCGCTGTCGAAATGGACTGCGATAAGCTTGAAGAGGTTTTTAAGAGTGTCGGGGAATATGCTCTGCCAAACGAGGATAAGGATAAGTTCAAGACCCTGAAGGAGTACAGCGACAACTTTGATTATGACGGGATAGTCAATATGCTGGGAGAGAAATAAGGACAGTGTTTTTATTCTTCAAGCTCATGCCTTCGCTTTGCGGTATATTGTGCTACCTGCTTCCAGAGGCTGAGTCTGATTATCTGCAGCTTACTTTCCGTGGTGCAATAGCATCTGATGCGACCAAGAGGATTCAGGATTTTGCAAAGGAGAAGAATGCAAAGATTGCCGGTCTTGAACAGGTGGATGCAATTGCATATACGAAGAATGGTGCACCCATAAAGAATGTTTATACACTTTCTTCGCCCATTACTTTGATATTTCAGGTTCCCGAGGCGTTAGTAAACTCTAATTATGAGTATGCAGTTATCAGCCAGTGCGGAGACAGCATCAGCCTTATAAAGGATCAGGATGACGACCCTTATACCGTGACATTTGCCGTAGATAAGCTAGAGCACCTTGCACTTGTCTATGCTCCGAGCATAAAGTAAGCATAATATCCTATAGTGCAAAAGACAGGCTGTAAAAAATACAGTCTGTCTTTTTATATGGACAGTCGCGGAAAATATTTAGAAATTAAGGGCACACTACATCTTGTGTTTGCAAATAAGCATACCCTGTGATAATATTAAATCTAAAGTGATTTTCAGGAGCTTTTGGAGTAATTATGGCACAGCTATGGGGAGGTCGTTTCACAAAGGAAACCGACCAAAAGGTATATGATTTCAACGCTTCGATAAATTTCGACAAGCGTCTTATAGATTGCGACATCAGGGGAAGCATCGCACATGCCGGAATGCTTGGCAGGCAGGGCATAATCCCCAAGGAGGATTCCGAAAAGATAATTGAGGGCTTAAAGGGAATCCGCTCGGATTTGGAGAGCGGAAGGCTTTCTGTATCTCCGAAATACGAGGATGTCCACAGCTTTGTGGAGGCGGTGCTCACGGAGCGCATAGGGGATGCCGGAAAGAGGCTTCACACCGGAAGGAGCCGTAACGATCAGGTGGCGCTCGATATGAGGCTCTATATCAGGGATGAGGTTAAAAATGTGGATTCGCTCTTAAAGGAGCTTTTGACTGTAATCCTTGATGCTATGGAGAAAAACCTCGAGACATATATGCCGGGCTTTACACATTTGCAAAAGGCGCAGCCCATAACCCTTGCACATCACTACGGCGCATATTTTGAGATGTTTAAGAGGGACAGGGACAGGCTGTCGGATATTTTTAAGAGAATGAATTACTGCCCTCTGGGAGCGGGAGCGCTCGCAGGGACGACATATCCTTTGGACAGGGAGGCGGTTGCAAAGGAGCTAGAGTTTGCGGGAGTTACGCTTAATTCCATAGATTCCGTCTCTGACAGGGATTATCTGATTGAATTTTTGTCTGCACTAGCTTTGATAATGATGCATTTAAGCAGGTTTTCAGAGGAAATCATAATATGGAATTCCAACGAATACCGCTTTGTGGAGCTTGATGATGCATATTCCACGGGAAGCAGCATTATGCCGCAGAAGAAAAATCCAGATATAGCGGAGCTTGTAAGGGGCAAGACCGGCAGGGTATATGGAGCGCTTATGTCGCTTCTTACGACGATGAAGGGACTTCCTTTAGCATACAATAAGGATATGCAGGAGGACAAGGAGGTAGCCTTCGACTCGATAGATACAGCCAAAAGCTGCATAGAGCTCTTTACCGGAATGATAGCTACGATGCGCTTCAACAAGGAAAATATGGCAAAGAGCGCAATGATGGGATTTACGAATGCCACGGATGCGGCGGATTATCTCGTAAACAAGGGAGTGCCCTTCAGGGATGCACACGGCATAATCGGACAGCTTGTGCTGTACTGCATAGAGAAAAATATTGCCATAGACGACTGTACAGTGCAGGAATTGAAGAATTTCTCCGACAAATTCGAGGAGGATGTATTCGAGGCAATATCCTTAAAAACCTGCGTTGACAAGCGCCTTACCACAGGAGCTCCCGGAGCGGAGGCGATGCGGGAGGCTATACGCATTAGCAGGGAGTACCTGGAAAGTTAGAATGAACCCGAATGCGCCCAAGGGTTTGGATTTTTTTGAGGCAGGAAGGGCGGAATAGATATTTTAGATAACAGGAGGAGAAAATATTATGAGCGAAAAGTTGAAGGTCGGAATCTTAGGCGGAACAGGCATGGTAGGGCAGAGATTTATCTCCCTTCTCGAAAACCACCCCTGGTTTGAGGTAACCGCAATCGCAGCCAGCGAAAGAAGCGCAGGCAAGACCTACGAGGATGCCGTGGGGGATAAGTGGAAGATGGATACACCTATGCCCGAAAAGGTAAAGAAGATAATCGTTAAGAACGTAAATGATGTAAAGGACGTTGCAGGCGAGGTTGATTTCGTTTTCAGCGCCGTAAATATGAGTAAGGACGAGATAAAGGCGATTGAGGAGGAGTACGCAAAGGCGGAAACCCCCGTGGTATCCAACAATTCCGCACACCGCTGGACACCGGATGTGCCTATGATGGTGCCTGAGATAAATCCCGAGCATGCGGAAATCATCGAAGCGCAGAAGAAGCGCCTCGGCACAAAGAGGGGCTTTGTAGCGGTAAAGCCCAACTGCTCAATCCAGAGCTATGCGCCCGTGCTTACCGCATGGAAGGAGTTTGAGCCCACAGAGGTGGTTGCAACCACATATCAGGCAATCTCCGGCGCAGGAAAGACCTTCAAGGACTGGCCCGAGATGGTGGGAAATATCATACCCTTTATAAGCGGTGAGGAAGAAAAGAGCGAGAAGGAGCCCCTGCGCATATGGGGACATATAGAGGGGGATAAGATTGTGCCCGCCACAGCTCCTGTTATTACCACACAGTGCATACGTGTGCCGATACTTAACGGACACACCGCTGCAGTATTTGTGAAATTCAACAAAAAGCCCACAAAGGAGGAGCTTATTAAGAAGCTTCTTGACTTCTCCGGAGTACCCCAGGAGCTTAAGCTTCCCAGCGCTCCGAAGCAGTTCATACAATATCTGCATGATGACAACAGACCGCAGGTAGCGCTTGATGTCAACTACGAGAACGGAATGGGAATATCCGTGGGACGCTTAAGAGAGGATAGCGTTTATGATTACAAATTCGTAGGACTCTCCCACAATACAGTCAGAGGAGCTGCAGGCGGAGCCATACTCTGCGCAGAGCTCCTTAAAGCAAAGGGATACATAAGTGCACGGTAAGAAATAAACCCGACCGCGCCCAAGGTTTTGGTTTCGGGTCTTAAGTCTACCGAAACCAATCCTTGAGGCCGGGAGGGCGGATTATAGATTTTGATTTAATGGACGAACTAAAGTACGAACTTGACCTTCTAAAGGCAAAGAACGAAAAACTCATAGAAGACGAACGGATGTATAGAGAGATATGCGAGAATTCCGACTGCGCATATCTCTATGTTGATATCTACAAAAACAAGGTTAAGACAATCGGCAAATGGAGTAATTTCTTTGACTTTGATATAAATACCGTCTCAGACCTTGATAAGCTCTACGACGCAGTCGGAGAGGATTTTTCCTTAAGTCTGAGAGATACCATAAACGCTGAAAAGTCCGGCAAAAAGCAAGCCTTCTGCGAATGCCAAAAATTAAAGGGCAGAATGTGGATAAAGGTGTCCGTGACTGCGCTCTTTGACGATAAGGATGAGATTACCCACAAAATTATAACCCTCGAAAACATCACAAAGCTTAAATTCCAGTCCGATGAGCTGACCTACATGGCATATTATGATGCTCTGACGGGGCTGTACAACAGAAATTATTTCGTGAGATGTCTTGCGGAGTTTGTGGATAGTGCAAGGGAAAACGACGGCATTGTATCTGTAATGATGATGGATATAGATGATTTCAAGAAGGTCAATGACAGTCTGGGAATTGTCGTAGGGGATGAAGTAATTCAGCAGTTTGGAAGCTATCTTAAGACCCTTACCTCCGAAACAGTCATTGCGAGCCACTTAAGCAGTGACGTGTATTGTCTTGCAATCAAAAATCCTGCAGGAGCCACAAGTGTTGAAAAGATCTACAGGCAGATAAAGAAAAGACTTGAAGAGCATTTCGCTTTAAGTGACGGCAGGAGCGTTACCATAGATATTTCCGTGGGAGTATCAGAATATCCGGAATCCGCAGATAATGCATTAGAGCTTATAAACTGTGCGGAAATCGTACTCTTTAAGAGTAAGGAGCTCGGGAAGAATACCATACAATTTTTCGACACATCGGTGCTTAATGAGTTCATACACTCCGTGGAGATGGAGAACAAATTAAAGGATGCGGTATTTAACAGGAATTTCATCCTGTACTATCAGCCACAGTATTTTGTGGAATCAAAGAAGCTAAGGGGAATGGAGGCGCTCATCCGCTGGAAGGATACGGACAATCAGATGATTTCCCCGGCATCCTTCATACCCATTGCGGAGAAAAACGGTGCAATCATCCCCATTGGCGGATGGGTTGTGGAGCAGGCAATAAGCCAATACTCCGAGTGGAGCAAAAAATACGGAATATCTTTCATAATGTCCATAAATGTATCTGCGTTGCAGTGTGGCAAGGAGGATTTTGTGGACAATATACTGCGCCTCATAGAAAAATATGAGGTGGAGCCGTCAGAGATAGAGATAGAGGTTACGGAGAGCATTCTTATAGATGATTTTGATGTAGTATCCGCAAAGCTTATGAAGCTTAGGGAAAAAGGCTTGAGAATAAGCCTCGACGATTTTGGAACAGGGTATTCCTCGCTTTCATATCTTAAAAAGCTACCGATTGATACGCTTAAGATTGATAAATCCTTTATGGATACGGTGCTCAACGATTCCACTACAAAGATTGTCACGGAATCAATCATAAATATGATACGCACCTTGGGATACGAATCCATCGCAGAGGGAGTCGAGGTCAAGGAGCAGTATGATTACCTGCAGAAGGCAGGCTGCGATGTCATACAGGGATATCTTTTCTCCAAGCCAAAGAGTGCGGAGGAACTGAATGATATGCTTTTAAAGGAATATGGGGAAATCAGGGGATTATTATGAGCGGTGGAATATTTTTAGGAAGAGAGAATGAAGTCAAATATCTGCAGGGCTTCTATGACAGACCCGGAAGCCAGATCCTTGTGGTATACGGCACAAAGGGTGTGGGTAAGACAGCACTTTTGAAGCATTTTTCCGAGGATAAGGAAAGTGTGTATTATGCCGCAAGACTATGCTCCGACAGGGAGCAGCTCCAGGAGTGGAGAATGGAGCTTCTGTCGGACGGCAATACTGCGGCATCCGCAGTGGATTATGCAGGAGTTTTAGAGGGCTTATGTGATGAGGCCCCCGAAAAGAAGATTATAATAATAGATGAGTTTCAAAATTTAATCGGTGGAGAAGGGGAGTTTTTCAAGGCACTTACCGAATATGTAGCAAACAGGGGGAATGAAGCCCCTGTGCTTGTCGTGCTTTTGAGCTCCGCATCGGGATATATAGAGAACAATCTCGTACACAACATTGGCGCTCTTGCGAGGAATATAAGCGGCTTTTTGAAGCTTAAGGAGCTTCCTCTTCAAATGATAAATACTGTATTTAAGGATTTTTCCATAAAGGATGCCTTCTGCTATTATGCGGTATTGGGCGGTATTCCGGGACTTTGGAAAAGCCTAGATACCGACAAGGATTTCAAGGAAAACATAACCGATAATATAATAAGTCCGTATTCCAAGATATACAGGGATATGGAGGTGTTTATGGCGGAGAATCTGCGAGAGCCCGCCGTGTACAATACGATACTTAAGGCAATTTCATCCGGAAAGACAAAGCTTAACGACATCTATGCGCATACAGGCTATTCAAGGGCAAAGATAAGCGTATATTTAAAGAATCTGATGGAGCTAGATGTGATAGAAAAGCTCTACGCAGGGGTATACGAAATTACTATACCTTACTTAAGATTTTATTTTAAATTCATTTTCCCCAACAGGTCAGATTTTGAAAGACTTTCAACGGATGAATTTTTTGATAAACGTGTGGCGCCGGAGCTTCTTACTTTCTCTGAGAGTGCTTACAGGGAAAGCTGCAGACAAAAGGCTTCCGAAATATTATATCCGGGCTGTGAGGTGTCGGAGGTACTTGATAAAAAGGGTAATGTAGACATAAGCTTTGTCACAAAGGACGGCGCAAGCGTAATAGGCATGTGTGTGCTTTCGAGACCCTTGAATGACAAGGACTACAGGGCGGTACTGAAGAATGCGAAAAGGAATAATATAAATGCAGACAAGGTGCTTTTGTTTTCTGAGGTAGGCTTTGACAAGGGGCTTGACAAGTATGTGAACAAAGATGTTTTGGAATTAAAATCACTGTTTACAGGTTGATAAATTGAAGAAAATATTCATTGCGGAAAAACCAAGCGTTGCAAGAGAGTTTGCAAATGCGCTTAAGATAAGCTTAAAAAGCTATGACGGATATATGGAGGGGGAAAGTGCCGTAGTCACATGGTGTGTGGGGCACTTGATCACTATGTGTTATCCGGAAAGCTATGATGAAAGCCTGAAAAAATGGCGTTTTGACGGCATTCCTTTTATCCCGGAGAAATACAAATATCAGGTCATAAGCTCTGCGGCAAAGCAGTTTAAGATTGTAAGCTCACTCCTCAACAGAAAAGATATAGACTGCATCTATGTGTGCACGGACTCCGGACGGGAGGGAGAGTATATCTACCGCCTTGTGGAGCAGGAGGCAGGCGTAAAGGGTAAGGAAAGAAAGCGTGTCTGGATAGATTCGCAGACGGAGGAGGAAATCTTAAGGGGAATACGTGAGGCAAAGGATCTCTCTGAGTATGATAATCTTGCGGAAGCAGCATATCTGCGAGCCAAGGAGGATTATCTTATGGGAATAAATTTCTCCAGAGCGCTGAGCCTTAAATACTCAAAATCCATAAAGGACTTTCTGGGCAGGGACAGGGCTGTCATTGCCGTAGGAAGGGTAATGACCTGCGTGCTTGGGATAATCGTAAACAGGGAGAGAGAGATAAGGGATTTCGTAAAGACCCCCTTCTACCGTGTATTGGGGAATTTCAACATTTCGGGACATGAGTTTAGCGGAGAATGGAGAGTGACGGAGGGCTCCGGCTATTTTAATTCGCCCCTTCTCTATAAGGAGAACGGCTTTAAGGAAAGAAAGGATGCCGAAGCGCTCATTGAGAGGCTTAAAGGTGTTCAGACAGCAAGAGTGCTTGATATTTCCAAAAAGAAGGAGCAGAAGAATCCGCCTCTTTTATATAATCTTGCGGAGCTTCAAAATGACTGCTCCAAATGGTTTAAGATAAGCCCCGACCAAACCTTAAATATAATACAGGAACTATATGAAAAGAAGCTCTGCACCTATCCAAGAACCGATGCGAGGGTTCTCTCAACAGCTGTCGCAAAGGAGATTCACAAAAATATCACGGGGCTTAAAAATTATGCGCTCTGTGCTGCATTCGCCGCAGAGATTCTTGAAAAGGGCGCATACAAGGGAATAGAAAAGACCAGATACGTAAATGACAAGCAGA
>JAFUVF010000042.1 GCA_017483735.1 Lachnospiraceae bacterium
GACAGGACGTTAGGGCTATGGGCGGTGCTTATTTCCACGGCGGTCAATATTACGGGAGATATCCTGTGTGCCACGGTCCTTCACACGGGTTTATTCGGGCTGGCACTGGTCACATCCATCAGTAATATTGTTATGTTTGCGGTGATCCTGTGCCATTACAGACCGGGAAGGATCAACCTGCTTCGGTTTGTACCCACCAATTTCAGGATCAGAGACGTGGGAACGCTTATTGCAAGGGGAATCCCCAATGCGATCCTGATCGCCTCGGGAATGGTACGCGGGATCGTTATGAATAAAACCCTTTTGCATGTGTCGGATGATATTCATGTTGCGGCGGTCTCTGTCATGTCTTCGGTGAATATTTTGCAGGCAAGTCTGTTATCGGGCTTCTTTGCCGCAGTTTCGATGATAAGCGGGGTTGTGGCAGGAGAGGATGATAAGAAAGGTCTTGCATCCGTCATGCGGAATTGTATGAAGGTTGGAGCAGGTCTTTCTGTGTTCCTGGTATTGTTTGCAGTCGTATTCGCCGATATGTTACCGCGTATATTCATCCGTGACGAACAGGTAACCGCGATTACAGCGCTTGCGCTGAGGATCACGGTTCTAAGCGTCCCCTTTCAGATATTGTCCGGCGTGATCTGCGGAATGTATCAGGGGCTTAAGTATACGAGGCTTTCCAGTATTGAATATATCATGAGGGATATCGTGATACCTTCCGTTTGTTTTATTGTTTTTGGACTGTCATTCGGGGCAGTCGGGATGTTTGCGGGAATGACAGTTGCCTATGCGATCTCACTTGCGTTTATCATCCTGTATCCGCTTATCAGGATGAGAAAAACCTCCTTGCAGTTGCCATATAAGCTGATGCTGCTTAAGGACAGTGATATTATCTATACTTCTTATGAAGGCTCGGCAGGTACGCTTGAGGAGGTATCGGCCTTATCGGAGGGTGCAAGACAATATTGCCTTCAAGAGAATTGTACGAAGCGGATGTCACTCACAACATCGCTTGCGATAGAGGAAATGTGCAAGAACGCACTTGTCCATAATCTTGCGGAGGGCAGGAAGCACAGCATGGATGTTATTCTGAGAAGGAAGGATGATAAGCAGTGGTTATTGCGGATACGCGACGATTACAGGCTGTTTGATCCGGCTGAGTGGCTCAAAGCGCATGAGGAGGAGACCCGCAAGGATCCGGCGCAGAACATTGGTATAAAAATGATATTCGATCTGGCAGAGGATGTGATGTATACGCAGCTTATGCAGATGAATAATCTGAGCATTACTTTTTCAGAAAAACAGGAGGGAAAAGACATTGAAAGAAATTGACATTTCGTCCTGCCCGGTTATCGGCAGAGGCGGAGCGGGAACGGTATACAGGCTGGATGAGGATAAAATCGTAAAGGTATATCATCCCGATATGAAGCTTGAGAGTGTACAAAGGGAGCGGGAGCTCGCGAGGGCAGCTATAGTAAGTGGAATACCATCCGTAATCCCCTATGATACGGTTAGATGCGGCGAAAGCTACGGAATCGTGTTTGAGATGATCGCATCGGATACCCTGGGACACGCCTTCGCTGGTCACCCCGATAAAACGGAGGAATATGTAGACCGATATGTAGCTTTTGTCAAAGAGCTTCATTCTGTTCATCTGAAAACGGGCAGCTTCGAGGATTTAAAGACTGTGCTCCACAGAGCCGTTCCGAGATTGTCAGACTGCTTAGGAGAGGCTGAGCTTGAACTGCTTAACAGCCTGATTGACAGCATTCCGGATGGGGATTCCCTGATACACGGAGACCTTCATCCCGGGAATATCATGGTGCAGGATGATACCTTACTGCTGATCGACTTAGACAGTGCTTCAAGGGGAGCAAAGGTGTGGGAGCTTGCGGCGCTGTTTCGCAATCTTATTGTCGGACCAAAGAATATACCGCAGATCGTTGAAATGTCCATGGGTATTCCCGTTGAAATGGTTTCGGATATCGGGCACAGGTTCTTTAAACGCTATTTTGGAATTCAGAGTGAGGAAGAGCTGCAGGGAGTTTTTGGAAGGCTGCTTCCCATATACGCTTTTAATACGATCCTGAATGCCGCAGTATCCGGAGAAACCACTGGTTCTGTTTATGATCATATCCCGGAGATGGTGCAGGGGGCGATAATCCCGCATGAGCAGGCAATCCGGCAAGGGTTGCGCGAATTATCATGAGTTCCGGAGAATACACCAATAGTTGTTTTGCAAAAATCCAGGCTGCAACGTATAAACCTATGTATTACGGTTCCTGTTGTTTCCGATGAGTATGGTTACTATGTTTTCAAAAGGAGGCTATCAAATGCTAAACATCAGCAAAGAAACAAACGGAACCAGTCTTGTTGTTACTCTGGAGGGACGACTTGACACAACTACAGCATTTTCGGAATACCGGTCTGCTGATTCAGAGGCAGAATTAATAAGATAAAGAATCGTGAAGGGAAAGGGTTATGTATGCGGAAAATCAGATCAGGGTATCAAAAGCTTCAGAAATCACTGAGGCAGTGAAATTTGTTGAAAGCAGTTTTGCATCGTCACCGGATCATTCCAAGACACGGATACTGGCGCTTATATGTGAGGAACTGCTACAGCGTCTGTTGATCCTGGGATTTAAGGAGATCCGCATTTCTTTGAAGGGTCTTCTGTTTAAATATATAGTGATAAGCACAGCTGGGGAGCGAATGGATCCATGGGCGGCCGCTTTTTGGCAGCCCGGCCACTCTGAGACCGGTTCGGAGACAGAAACGGAAGGAGCAGGGGATCGGGACTGCGAGGACAGGGTGGGTGCCCAGATCAGTGCATGTCTGTTAGAGAGGTATGCGGACAATTTCAGCTTTCGATATCAGAATGGCATTAATATATACAAGGTGTTTAAGAGCGATGCTTCAATAGATCTGTCCGGTGAAATATACGGCTATTATAAAGATGCCGACCCTGACAAGCCGCATAAACCAACGGATGTTCTTTGGCAGGTCGTGCGTAATCACAGTGGCTTTTTGGCGCTGTCTATTTCGATACTGATCCTCAGGCATCTCGCTGCCCTTATGCTTCCCGTGTTTGTATCGAATATCATAAATACAGTTACGGAATCGTCTTCTTTCTTTATCCGGCCGCTTATCGCAAACATTCTGCTGTCTGTCGTCGCCTTAACCGTAAATCTCGCCTGCTTTGCGCTGGACATCCACATGTACCGCCGGTTTGCTAGGGCTATGGAGACAGGCTTCAGAATGGCGCTGGTCCAGAAGTTGCAGGTCCTTTCCATTGATTATCATACAAGGTCACAGTCAGGCGTGGTGCTCTCCAAGGTGGCTTCCGATGTACAGTTTGTAGAAATGCTGATCTACGACCGGTTCACGGAGATTTTGTTTCTGTGCGAGGACGTGCTGTTCATCATCATAGTGGCTACTGTGAAATTCCCTCCGATGCTGGTATTTTATATCGTGATCATTCCCGCGATCATCTTTCTGCTGCGCCGCTTCTCGGGATCCCTTAAGGACAGCCGAGCCAATATGCGCAGGCAAAACGAGCAGGTGAGTTCCTCCATCAATGAGATGCTTTCGATGGAGAGCCTGACCCGTGCCCATGGCCTTCAGAAGACAGAATACAGGAGTATCCTGAAGAAAGTCCGCAGTGCACAGCGGGCTTCCATGCTCTATGACCGGCAGACCGTAAGCGTCAACAACTTTTCCTATGGCGGCTTCCAAGGCTTGAGGCTTCTTTCCTTAAGCTTTACCGCATGGCTTACCGCGGCAGGCTATATCGATGTCGGTACATTGGTGCTGTTTCAGTCTATATTTGATCTGATAGTTAATAATGTGCAGCGAATGTCGGACGCGGTGCCCCTTATTACCCAGGGGTATGACAGTCTTGTGAGCATAAACGAGATCCTGTATGCGGCTGATATCGAGAAGAATGGTACCATGCTTTTGAAAAACCCGGTACGTGGGGAGATCGAGTTTAAGAATGTTTCGTTTGGCTATGAGAAAGATAAGGAGCCGGTCCTTAGAAACGTAAGCTTCAGGGTGCCCGCAGGCGGCAGTGCCGCCCTGATCGGAAAGTCAGGTGGAGGAAAAACTACGATTTTAAATCTTCTTCTTGGGTTGTATAATGTTGAAGGCGGGGAGATCCTCATCGACGGCATTAATCTATGTGAGCTTGAAAAAACCGCATATCGCAGAAACATCGCTGTCGTACCACAGAATACGGTCCTGTTTTCCGGCACTTTGTGGGATAATCTGGTATATGGGCTGGATTTTGTCAGCCCTGAAAGGGTCGTGGATGTCATACGCCGGGTCGGCCTATTAGATCTGCTAGAAACGCTTCCGGACGGTCTTAACAGCCGGATCCGCGAAAATGGAGGCAATCTGTCCGGAGGACAGCGGCAGCGCATCTCCATAGCCCGGGCGCTTCTCAGAGATCCGAAGATCGTACTGCTTGACGAGGCCACCAGCGCCCTGGACAGTGCCAGCGAAAAGCAGGTACAGGAAGCCGTCGATGCGATGATGGGAAGCTGTACCGTGATCATGGTGGCTCATCGTCTGGGCACTCTGCGATGTGCGGATTCAATCTACAGGATCGATAACGGAACACTCAGCCGTTATGAAAACTATGAACTGGCTATACGGGATGTGGAGGCCGAAGCGACATGATCGACAGGAAAACTGCTGAAAACGCATTTTACACATACACCTCACATTATGATCCGGACAACAGCATGATCCGGCATAAGATCGCGCATACCCTGCGGGTCGCGGACAACTGCGAGAGGATATCGCAAAGCCTATGCCTGGAAACCGAGCTTGTTGATCTCGCATGGTTTATCGGGCTGCTCCATGATATAGGACGTTTCGAACAGGTACGCAGATATCAGACTTTTATTGATTCCGTTTCAGTGGATCATGCCGAATTTGGGGCGGATCTTTTGTTTAAGGAAAACCTTATAAGAGAATTTCCCATTAAAGACCTGACGGCAGAATTATTAAGTATTTTGGAGACAGCCATAAGACTCCACAATAAACTGAATCTGCCGGAGGAGCTTGATGAACGGACAAGACTTATCTGCAATATCATAAGGGACGCTGACAAGGCGGATATCTTTCGGGTGATCGCGGAGCTTCCCTTTGAAGAACGTATCGGATCGAGCAGAAATCTGTTTACGGAGGCGGATGAGGCGAGCGATGAAGTGATGGAATGCGTGCGGGAGCACCGCTGCGTGCCGAGGGATATCCGAAAAACACGATTTGAAGGACATATCTCCCATTGCTGCATGGCCTTTGAGGTGGTGTTTGAAGAGAGCAGGCAGATCATCCGGGAACAGGGCTTCTTAGATCATCTGCTGCGTGAATATGATGATAGTGGAAAACCTCTGTGGAATGAAATGGAACGGGCTCAGCTTGGGATTTTGAGGAAAGAAATTGAGGCAGCCTGGAAAGGAGATATCTTATGATTCTGGCATTATATGGCGCGGGGGCGATGGGCCGCGAATTTAAGCAGATCGCAGATGAAAGCAGAGAATGGTCCGGGATTGTATTCATTGACGATAATACCCAGGCAGAACGGCTGTCTGGCTGCCCGGTATACAGATTCCAGATATTTCGGGAGCGCTGCACACCGGATCAGGTGCGCTTTATCGTATCGATCGGGGAACCGAGATACCGGCTAGAAGCCTTTGAGCGGATGACCCGGGCCGGGTATACTCCTGGCGTGCTGATCCACAGCTCTGCACATGTCAGTCCGGATGTCGTGGTGGGAGAGGGAACGGTGATCTGTCAGGACGTCTTTATCGGTTCTCTTTCTAAGATCGGCAGGAACTGTTACCTGTCACGCAATGCATCTGTCGGGCATGATGCGGTTGTAGGCGACCATACGCGATTGGGAGTCAATTCCTTTATCGGCGGGCATACCGTGATCGGAACCAACGCTTTTATCGGGGCGGGCGCCCTGTTAAAGGATCGCATAAATATCGGAGCATACAGTATTGTGGCATTAGGCGCCGCGGTATTTGAGGATGTACCCGACAATGCCACAGTTATCGGGAATCCGGCCAGGCTTTCCGGAGAAAGCACCGGATCAGCTGTTTACGGTAATAACAGTTCGTTTAAGCCTCTGCAGGATAAAGAGGCAGGGGACGCTTCAGGCTTGAGCCTTCAGGAACGATACTGGGAGGTATTCGCAGGCTGCTTCGAAGGCGTGGACTTCAATCCGGTCACATTCAGATACCATGACGGCGGGTGGGATTCCGTGACGCATATGACGCTTATCAGTCAGCTGGAGGAGGCCTTTCATGTCTCGATCAGAGGGCGAGAGGTGATGAGGATCAGATCTTACGCCGATGGCCTTGAACTGATCCGGAAAAAATTGGAAACAGCTTCTGATACGGTATGAAAAAATGAGGAAATGATCCGGTCAGAGATGATTTCCCTAAGTGCGCCGGTAAAGGCAGATCGACGCAGAAAAGGAGGATTCTTAACATGAAAAGGATATGGGATTTCGACGCTTTTGAAGATAAGATCGCTTTTACGGATGATACCGGTGTCAATGTAAGCTATGAGGAACTGGGGTCGCTCCAAAACCAGCTGTTTAAGACAGAACCTTCAGGAAAACTGACCATGATGCTTTGTGAAAACAGCATTGGTGCACTTTCAGGATATACTGCGCTGTTAAACAGCGGCCATCCGATGATGTTGGTGTCAGCGGCTATACCTGAGGAGGAGCGCCGCAGGATCATGAATACCTATCGTCCCGGACTTGTCTTTTCGCCTCTTACGCTTCGCAATGACTATCCTCATATGCAGGAGCTTAAGAGGATCGATGAATATGTGCTGCTTGAGACAAACTATTCCGATCTGTATCCGGTTAATCCAAAACTTGGACAGATGCTGACAACCTCCGGTTCCACCGGTTCAGTGAAATTCGTCAGACAGTCGTGGGACAATATACGGGTAAATGCCGGGATTCATGTGGATATTCTGGATATGACCGACAAAGACCGCACGATCACTGCGCTTCCTATGAACTATACCTACGGGCTTTCAATTATCTGCGCAAGCCTTATGGCCGGCGCCACCATGATCGTGACCCGCATGGGGATCATGGACGAGGGCTTCTGGGATCTGTTTGAGAACGAGCATGTGACTTCCTTTCATGGTGTGCCCGGAACTTATGATATGTTGCGTAAGCTGGATATATTCTGCGAGGATCATCCTGACCTTAAGCTGCTGACCCAGGCCGGAGGAAAGCTTGACCGGGATCTTCACAGCTACCTTGCAAAGTACGCTGAGGATTGCAAAAAGCGTTTCATTGTTATGTACGGGCAGTGTGAGGCTACGGCGGCTATAAGCTTTCTGCCTGCCGCTAATGCTCAGGATAAACCGGGATCTGTGGGCATTGCTGTTCCCGGCGGAGAGATAGGCCTGGTCGATGAAGATGGGAATCCTGTAAAAGAGGCGAATGTTTACGGTGAACTTGTGTATCAGGGGGAAAATGTGGCCATGGGCTATGCCGTATGCGGAGAAGATCTGGCAAAGGGGGATGATTGGCATGGTAACCTTCATTCCGGCGACCTTGCCGAAATAGATGCGGATGGCTTTCTGTATATAACCGGGAGGCTTAAACGCTTCATAAAGATGTCAGGGCACCGGGTAAGCCTCGACGAGATAGATGAAAGGATCCTGAATGAAATGAATATTCGCTGCGTCAGTTCGGGCACAGACGACCATCTGGTCATTTTTGTCCTGAGCGATGACGATAAAAGTGCCGTACAGGATTATATAAGACGGAGGATCAGTGTTGTCCGGCCCTCATTTAAGGTTGTAAAGATCGATGCCTTTCCAACCAATGAAGCCGGGAAGATCCTGTATGGCGCCCTTCGCGAGATAGCAGAGCATTATCACGGCTATCAGCCGTTTTAGGTAGATAAACAACAAGGAAGTTGCAAGCCATGGGCAAATATTCTGTTCCGGAAAGCATACGCAAGCACAAGCCTAAGGGGACTATGGTCAAAGCCCTCAGCAAAGGCTACTATGTATACAACTACTCATCATCCTAAGTGCAGGTCGTCGGGGAGGATGGGAGCAAGCGCTGGAAAACAAATACAAAATGGGCGCCTGCATCGGGCGCATAACCGAAAAGGACGGCTTTATACCTAAATAACCTGATAGTTGTGATAAGTAAAAGCATAAAACAGGGAAGGAAGCTATGAATATTGCATACGCCTGTAATCGATATTTTCTGCACCATGCCATGGTAAGCATATATTCATTATTGACAAATGGCCGAGGAGAGCGGTCTGTCAGGATACTACTCATGGCAGATCCTGATCTTTGCAGAAATGATCTGGCTCCGATATTCCACATGGTTTCCTGTTTTTCAGGATGTACGATCTCAGCTGTATGGCCGCAGGAGGGAACAGCTCGGCGCTTTGCTTCGGATGGATCGTGCTGCCTTAGTAAGGAATTGGTTCAGGTTGCCTGTTATAGACTGTTTATCCCGGATATTCTTATAGAGGAAGAACGCTGTCTGTACCTGGACTGCGATACGGTGATATGTCATCCTCTGACAGAATTATATGATACGGAGATGGGGAATACATCTATAGCGGGAGTGACCGACCGGCTGTGTCTTAAAGAGGATCAGATAAGGTGGATGGAGACAGAGAGCGGTATAGCTCCTGGCTGCTATATAAATTCGGGAGTTATGCTGATGGATCTGGACAGGATGAGGACTTCAGGAAATGCGAAAAGGGCTTTGGAGCTTGCTTATCATAAACCATTCCCATATATGGATCAGGATGTGCTGAATAGGATCTATCAAAGCGAGATCATGCTCCTTCCTAAACAGTATAATGTATTTCCGGATGACGATCCGCAGGATATGAAGACACTCAGGATGCTCCTGCCGGAATCTGCAGAGCTGTTTTCAGATGAAGCATTAACTGCCCCTGCCATTGTCCACTATATAGGCAAAAACAAACCATGGATACGAAATGATGTGCACCTGGCACAGTATTGGCGTGAGGCGGAGACCGCCTGTAAGGATTTAAGGGGAAACTTATGAACAAACGTTCCGGAAAGGGTCTGATACGTGGGGCATTCCTGCGCCTCATGTTTAACAACATATTTATCTTCGTTGCAACCTGCGCCTGTGGCGTCATCGATAATCTTTTCGTAGGGAGGATACTGGGGCAGGACGCGCTGGCTGCCGTAGGGTTCTTCTCTCCGGTCATGACGGCGGCGGGGCTTTCGTATGTGCTGATCATGGGAGTGCAGGTCCTTTCCGGGAATTATGTCGGAGAGGGCAAGACCGAACTGGTCAATAAATTGTTTGTCAGCGTCTTTTTCGTACTGCTTGCGGTATTTACCCTGTTCTCAATGATATGCATCTTATTTCAGGCACCGCTTGCGGATATCCTTGGAGCCAGGGGTGATGTCGCAGTCCTCTTATGCGATTACATAAAGGGCTATGCTCCGGGCATCATTCCCCAGACGCTTGCCGCACTGCTTATGGCGCTGTGTTCCTATAATAATGATCTGAAGCGCTCATATTGTGGTATTGCAGCCATGATCCTCGGAAATGTAGCGGGGGATATGTTTTTGGTCGGACCGCTTGGACTTCTTGGCATCGGGATCGCTTCAAGTATCAGCAGCACCGCATCTTTTATGGTTTTGCTGCCCGGGTTCCTGAAGAAGAATAAGCTTTTTTATTTTGACATATCCCGTGGATCTGATCCCGGACTTGCTGTAAATGCGGCGATCCGAGGTCTTCCAAGCCTGACTTTTACAATAGGTGTCATCTTTAAGAATTACTGCTTCAATTATGCGATGAATGGGTACGCAGGAGCCCCTGGCGTAGCTGTTACCGGGATCATGTCAACAGCATGCGCATTCTTTGGGGCTGTTCCGACTGGCTGTGCAAATGCCTTTTCCGCACTGGCCGGGCTCTATTACGGTGAACAGGACAGGGAGAGTTATCTGGACCTGGCAAGAACGGCATTAAAGACCGGCGTTGCCGCCACGACACTATGCACACTTATCGTGATGCTGTTGTCCGGATCCCTGACGGTCTTATTTCTTCCCGGGGATGCGGCTCTCCATCCCCTTTGCAGGCGTATGTTCCTGCTTGCATTCTCGTTTCTTTTACCCAATGTGATCTATAACATTTTCCTTCAATCCTACAGTGCCCAGGGGAAAATGACGTTTATCAACATCATGTCCTTTGCAGAAGTTGCAAGCGTCGGCTTATTTGCCCTGCTCGCGATGAGGTGGCTGGGAACAGATGCTGCATGGATCGCCAATGCAGTGATCGATGTCCTTTGTATCTTCGTCCTGATGATCTCCGCCATTGCCGGTAAAAAGACAGTCCGGGTAACGCTTGCGGCAATGCTTAAGCTCGATGATGAGTTTGGAGCCGATAAAGAGGATGTGATAGAACGATCGATCACTACATTGGATGATGTTGTCAGGGCATCCAGTGATGTCGCTGAGTTTTGCAGGGAGAAGAAATATCCCTCGCGTACAGCGTATTATGTAGCTTTAAGCATTGAGGAGATCGCTTCAAACATCTTAAAGTATGGCTTTCAAAATACGGAAGGGGGTTCTCGAAATGACCGGAGTGCGTATTATACGGATGTCCGCGTGGTTTCAGGGAAAGATTCCCTTACTGTGCGTTTCCGTGATAACTGCCGGGAGTTTGACCCGAGAGAGCGGATCAAGCTGTACGTCCCGGAAACGAAAGAATCCCACATAGGGATCCGCATGGTCGCAAAAATCGCAAAACAGATCGACTACTATAATAATGCCGGTATAAATACTACGATCGCTACATTTTGATCTGCCTGCCGAGAACCATTGCTTCCAGGTTTTCAAAGATCTCCCGGTGTAATCCTTCCACCTGTGACGCACGGATGCCTTTCTTCTGGCAGCTCAGCTTACAATCAAGCGCACCGTCTTTTTCATCGCTGTCAGAGATGACAGCGAGAACCACATTATCCGCAGTTTCGGGATATGCATTGTGGAGATCGACATACCTGGGCTCAAAGATGCCTATCCTGGAATCGTTCATATGAACCTGTATGTTGGATTCAACCCACACTCTTCCGCGGGAGAAGACATCTTCCACCAGATAACTGTACATTGAGTGTGCTATGCCGGAAAGGACCTGCTCCTTGACAGAGATCAGCAGCTCGCTGACGGACCCTATAGCATCCATGTGACAACCCACGGGAAGCGTTTTGATGAACATGCCGACTGCGTTCTCTGCTTCCTTCGTCTGACGGTTATGGAAGGTCCAGAAGGTCAGGATATCCTTTCTTCCAGTATCATGATACATCGCCAGAATGATAGAGGCGATATGCATAACCGAGAGGGAGACGGAAAGGCGGTCAGCCGCATATCTAAGCTGAAGCTTGCTAAAGCACAGGCGGTGGCTGAACTCGCCGCCTTTTTCATCGCAGGAGGGGCTTTCTTCAAACGGCATGACGCACCAGTCATATCTGCCGTATCGGCCTAGCAGATACGCTCTGTCTGCTTCATACTGCCCGGACAACATACGCTTTTCTTCCATGGATAAAAGCGCAGGGAAGCGGTCGCGTTTCAATCCGACTCCGTGATAGGCATCTACGATGCTCCCTAAGAAAGGACGGAGAGAGAGCCCGTCCGCCAGCAGGTGATGCACATCCATGAAGAAGTACAGGTCATTCTTTCCGCGATAGAGCTCCACCCGGCACAGGCTGTGATCCGGCAGAACGTCAAAAGGCCTGATCAGCGTATCCGCAAGGGCGGCCTCCGTTTCGGGCGTAATATCGAGGACCTCCACATTTGGGATCAGCACCGGATCATATCGTTGGCTTAAGTTGAAGCCGTCATCAAGGGAAAAACACATGGCAAATGCGGGATGATGGGCAAGCGCCTTGTTCAGAGCCTCGCAGAAGCGTTCCGGATCCACCGCATTCTTTAGACGCATCAGGAAACGAATGGAACTGACCGTTGCGCCATGGGGAACCATCTGCTGAACAGCATACAGCTCTCTCTGAACAGGTGTAACCATGTGCGGGCTCAGTAACGCATCCTTTTCAAGCTGCTCAAAATCCATGACCTGCTGTGCGGCATCCCTCCGCGCCAATTCACTTAATATTTCTGCAGGAGTACGGAAGGTAAAAATGTCTGAATAGGTCAAACCCTTAATATCCGCTTCGGACAACAGCTCCATGGCGGACAGGGAATCGCCGGAAAGGTCAAAAAAATCATCCATAAGCCCTACGCTGTGTTCAGGCCGGTTCAGCACCTTTTCAAATGCCGCACAAAGCTTCACTTCCTGCCCGGATCCGGGCGGGATATAGCCGGCTCCCAGATCATCATCAGAAGGCTCGGGGAGTCTGCTCCGGTCAAGCTTTCCGTTCGTAGAAACGGGCATTTTTTCAATCCTCATGAGCACATTCGGAACCATGTAATACGGGAGCTTTTCCCTGATGAAGCGTTTCAGCAGCGACCTGTCGATCACTCCCTCAGAAGTGTAATAACCTGCCAGATACTCGGAGTGAGCCCCCTTTTTCAGCGCGACAGCGGCGCTTTGGATCCCAGGATATTCTGCCGTCACCGCCTCGATCTCATTCGGCTCGATACGAAACCCATGCAGCTTGATCTGGCTGTCGATCCTGCCGTGGAGCACAATTTCTCCGGTATCTGTCCATGAGGCAAGATCGCCGGTGTGATACGCGGGGCTGCCTTGATAGGTAAAGAAAGGGCCATCTGGAGCATTTTGGCGGATGTAACCGCGCGCGACCTGGCTTCCGGAGATGATCAGCTCCCCTTTTTGCCCGACAGGAAGCGTGTTGCCGGATCGGTCCAGGACGTGGTATTGTACGTTGGCTCTCGGACTGCCTACTGTGATGACCTCATCGTCGGTAATGACAGATGACGAGCTGATTATGCAGCATTCAGTCGGACCGTAGACATTCATGATAACGCTGTCCTTCCTCAGCTTGCGTAAGCGGGCATAAAGCTGTTTCGGAAAAGCCTCAGCGCCTATATGGAACAGTCTGAACTGTTTCAGCGCCTCCCTGCTTTCACGAGCAGAAAGAAGCCCGCAAAGATAGGAAGGAGTGCATGCGATGGCATCGGTGCCTGTCGTAAGCACTATCTCCGCGAACCTGACCGGATCGTGGATCTGCTCGTTCGTCGCAATGACGACCGTGTTACCATTGCAGAGGGGCACCAATTCTTCCTCAAGCGAAAAATCAAAAGAAAATGGGGCTATGGCAAGGGAAATCCTGCCGGGACTGGCAAACTGCATCACATCAATGCTTTTTTCGTTTCGGTGGACGTAATTGGCGATGCTTCTATGCTCGATCAACACCCCTTTTGGCCTTCCTGTTGTCCCTGAGGTATAGATGCAATATGCCAAATGCGTTTTGGGAACCCGCGGGAGAGAAATCTGCCTGTTCGGCTGATCGCTGTAGATCAGAATATCTTCCACGGCTAACACCTCATATTCCGTCGGCCTAAGGAACCTTGCTTCCCGGAGCTTTTTTGTGGTAAGCAGCAGCCTGCTTCCGGAATCACTCATGCAATAGTCGATGCGTGCGTCGGGATATTCCGGAATAAAGGGCAGAAAGGCGGCACCAGCCTTCAGTACGGCAATCTCTGCCGCATAAGCCATGGCTTCTCTTTCAAATAGGACGGAGATAAGCTCATTCATTCCCGATGTTTTTTGGATAAGCACCAGGGCGATCCTGTCAGACAGGGCATCCAATTCACTATAGGTTATAAGCCTGTCGCAACTGATCACTGCTGTCTTGTCCGGATGGAGTTGCGCCTGCCTGTGAATCTGCTCATGAACCGGCACGAACGGAAACGGGACCTCAGTTTTATTGAAAGACAGAAGCTTTTCAGTATTGGATCGATCCATGGTAAACCTCCATAACCCCGGGAACTATATTTCTATCTGATTATATCATATTCCATCTTGTTGTTGATCTACGTTTTTTCCACTAACACTGGCATTTCTTAATAGAAAACCTTACACGGAAAGCTGCTGAATATGCTCTCAGATTAGAAATACCGCTGGATCTTCCGCCGTTTCTCAAGGATAAAAATTCTAAAGAAGTCAGAATCCTTTCGGATACCAATTTTCACCTCTAAGCTTCCAATCATCCCAGAATGGTTGTTTTTTCTCGTCGGGTATAGTATAATTATTTAGTTATGATGGTACGGCAATGGATTAGAGATAGAGAAATAGAAAAGGACTTGACACCTATGCCTATGCGAAATAGAACTACGCTTTTATACATCACAGCACACTGCAAAGCAATAATTCTGCTATATTTAGCTTCATAGGAAGTTTAAACCGTCGTGCGGGAGAGTTTTATACTCTTTTGCATGGCGCTTTTTTATAAAGGGAGGAAAAGATTATGTCAGAAAAGCAGTACAAGGTATCGGTTGCGTCTCCGTTTCATAACACTAATCTTGATTTTTTCAGAAAGTGTATGGATTCGCTTCGTGCTCAGAGCATTGGCTTTAAGAATATCCAATGGGTGATCACGGTTCACAACTCAGAGAAGGAGTATGTGGACGCCGTTAAGGAGATAGCAGAACAGCATTCCAACATCGAAGTATATGAGCTATACAATGATTACAGGACTGCCTCCAGCCCCAGGAACGAGTGTCTTAAGCACATCCGCAGCAAGTATGTGTTTTTCCTTGATTCCGATGATTTTCTTTTCCCGGAAGCCCTTGAAAAGCTATATACGGCAATGGAGGAGAATGATGCTGAGGTCGGCTCCTGCCGTGAGGAATCTATCGAAGGTACAGAAGGGCTCCGATATGTGGATCAGCTCCGACTCAGGTTCCTGTTAGATCAGACGAAACCTCTGATCGTTCTTCACAGGAATGATCCTGAGATGGCAAATTATCTGGATCCACGTAATCTGACCGTACACAAGATGTATCGGATGAGCCTTCTTAGCGAAAACAATATCAGCTTCCATGATGAAACGGTCATGGGCGAGGATGTTGTCTTCAATCTCAACTGCGCTAAATACTACAAAACCGTTGTCGTTCTTCCGCAGTACATAGGATACGGTTATTTCCTGAATGCGGGTTCCCTGGCGCAGAGCTCTCTGGCGATGAATCCGGAGAAGCTGGGAAGCTATATGAACGACCGGCTGGACTGGATCAGCATGGGTGTACAGACCGGTCTGGATGTGTCGAATGTCGCCTGGTCAGGTCTTGCCAGTGTGGCGAAGATTCTGAGTGCTCCGGGACTTCCGGATGAATTCCGTAAGATGTGGAAGGATAAGTTCATTCCCTATATGGATATGCTTAAACCCTTAAGGCCCAACAAGTTCTATGACGAGCAGAGGACACAGCAGATCATGGGCTTTGCCCGCATGATCTTTGCAAAAGAGGACAACGGTTCACAGGTGGGAAAAAACTCCGATCTGCTTTGGTCGATCCTTCAGAAGAATGCCGGTACCGACATCGGACGTAACCGGAATTTTGAGACGATCCGTACCTATGAAGCGTACAAGAGCAATGTTCCGCTGACGGAATATGATTTTTACGCACCCCTTATCGAACTGACAACCCGCATCGGCGAAACCGACATTTTCTGTGGAGAGCCCCTGATCGGATACTCTCTGAGTTCGGGAACAACTTCGGCTCAGAAACGTATTCCATATACGGCGGATCATCTGGTGGCTTATGCCGCCTGTATGAGTGACATCCTGAATGACGGGGAAGCCACCTTTGCCCTGTTAGAGAGCCTGCCGAAGGAAATGGAATATGTTGATAATACAAGGCTTGACTCCATTATCGGCGCAGCCTTAAGCGTCATACGCATGGAGCTGTCCGAGTGTTCTTATGCCAAGCGCTTCAAGCAGGGTGTGCTTACAAGCCCCATCGAGCTGTTCTTCCCAAGCGAGACCATAGACCCCCGCTACGCAAGGCTCCTGTTCGCACTTTTGGATCCAGACGTTTCTCAGATTGTAGCTCCATTCACCTGGACGGTGCTTGATACGCTGCAGTTCCTTGAGAAAAATCATGAACAACTGCTTAAAGACATTGAAAACGGAACCATCAGTACCGATTCCGGTATTCCCGATACCCTGCGGGAACAGCTTAAATCCAAGCTGATTGCGTCTCCTGAGAGGGCTAAGGAGCTGAGGACGGAATTTGAAAAGGGCTTTGAGGGTATCATTCCCCGTATCTGGAAAAAATGCAGACGGATTGTTGCCGCAGGTACCGGCGCGTTTGCCATCTACACGCGTAAGCTACGGTTCTACAGCGGTGAGGTTATCATGAACAATGGCTTCTATGCTGCTTCGGAGGCAGTTATCGGACGCTGTCTGGGTGATGGCTCTGATGAATATGCCCTGATCACTGACAATGCCTTCTTTGAGTTCCTGCGCCCCGGAGATCAGGAACCGGTGGATGCAGGGAATATTAAAGAAGGTTCGGAGTATGAGATCATCCTTACCAACCTGGCGGGACTGTATCGCTACCGGCTGGGAGATGTGATCCGTGTTCTCCGCAGGGAAAACGGAGTTTTGATCTTTACCTTTGAATACCGTCTGGATAACTGCCTGAAAGCGGGCGATGTCACGATCACGGAAAAGATGCTTGAAAAAGCCGTTGAGACATTTGAAACTCAGACGAGGTCGGATATCCGGGATTTCTGCGCCATGATCGATGAGGATGGAGGCCTGACGGTTTTCGTGGAGCCTTTTGGTGCAGGGCAGCAGCTCCCGGCCTCTGCCAGGAGAGGAGAGCTTATGGAGGAAGCCCTGTTTGAGCTCTGCTCAGGATACCGTGCTGCGAGGGAACGGGGTGAGATCCCCATGACTAAGGTCAGGCTTCTGGAGCCAGAAACACACCTTCTGTTTCGTGACCGAAGAATGTTCCTTGAGAAGACTGCGCCGGATCAGATCAAGCCCATTCGCGTACTGGACACGCAGAGAAACAAGGATTTCTTTATGGCTCTTTCGGAGGAATGATAATACATGGGGCGGATGGCCTGGTGGTCTGTTCTTCCATTTTTTAGGCTGCGAAGTATGAGAAATTAATTGGATATGAATGCTGTTAAACAATTCATGCGGGGTGTGTCGGGCAAAAGAAAAAATATACCCGTGCGGATGTTGGAATGGTTTTATTATCGCTGCCAACGGTCTTGTGGTATATTCTTTTCTGTTAGATTGTCTTGCTTGGTCGATGGATTGACTAAGGATTGCCACAGTAGGAGGTTTTATGGCTGAATCAAATGGAATTCCCAAAACAGTAAACATGACAACGCAGTGTCCATTCTGCGGAGAAGTGTTTGAATACCCAATGTATCCGGAGATAGTGATTCCGGGAGACCATAAATTAAAAAAGAAGATACTTAACAAATCCCTGTTCTTTCCGACATGTCCACGCTGTAAGGAGACGAGCAAGCTGAAGCCCAGATGTCTGTATAGGAATGAAACGAAGAAAGAGATGTTTGTAGTGACTGATGAACAGGGCGATACAGAATTTGAGGTTCTGCTTAAATCAGGTAATATTCATTTCAATGACATCCATACGGATGACGATATTGTGGATTTTATGAAAGGTATGTACAAGCGCAGGGTTGTCCGCAATGTGGATTCATTTCGGGAGAAGATTCTGCTGTCGGACAACAATTATGATGACAGGATCATAGAACTGATGAAGCTGTCTCTTTCGGGGCTTATTGAAAAGGAAAATGGGGAGCCGGTATACCGGATTTTCCTTGAAGATACGGCAGGGAGCAGGATGATGTTCACGGCAATACTGGGCAGTCATGCTCCATATGAGTATGTAACGATTGAAACAGCAGCTAATGTGTACAATCAGTACAGGGATAAATACCTTCATAGGCTTGGGAGACCTGAAGAAGACGAGTACATAGCTACAGACCAGAAATGGGCAAGGAAGTCAGGTCTGTTAAAAGATGAGGATGCAGGGATGATTATCCCGACATAAAGCATTAAGAGGTAGTGAATATGAATATATTAGCGGTAGGAATCGGCGGATTTGTGGGAGCGGTGCTCCGTTATCTGATCGGACTTGTGCCGATCAAGGAAGCCACGGTGTTTCCGATAAAGACCTTTATCATCAATATCGTGGGTTGTATTGCAATTGGGATAATAACGGTATTGGCTTCAAAGAACCCGAATATCAATCCGAGATGGATTTTGTTTCTGAAGGTTGGAATCTGTGGAGGCTTCACGACATTTTCGACTTTTGCGTTGGAGACCACGGATCTGATGCAGAATGGGCATGCGGGGATTGCGTTCCTATATGCCGTGATGAGCGTGTTTGTTGGCGTTGCGGTGATCTTCGGAACGGAGATGGCTGGTTTTAAGATTGGGTGAGGAAGTTGATGATCACATTAAATGATTATCTTTACCAAGGGAATACGGTATTGAAAATCCTGCACAGCTATAGTGAGGATTTAAGGAATTCCGCTATCGAGACACATAACGGAGTTGACCTTGTGCATAGTAATCTTCTGCTGCAGGAAATTGAACTGTTGGAGCATAACGACTTCCTGACTTCCCAGTCCCAGAGGATAAGGGAGTTCTATAAGTATATGGCGAAGCAATATCCTTTTCTTGCATTTACCTTTAAGGGCAGAATCAAATCGCTTATAAGGCTTGAGGAGAAGATCAACGGGAACATTGTGGATTATGTATATGATTATTACCGTGATAATCACTCTTATCCGACAGAAGCAGATATAAAGAGCAGGATCGGAAGAGTAAGGGATCTGATCGCATACCGCATTGTTATATCGCTTCCTAAATGCCATATTAAAGAGGGACAGGATCAAAATGAAGAGGAACTGCGTTATCTATATGAGATAGCGAGTATCCTTCCCGGATTTCTTGAAGAAAAGGGCTTCAGCGCTGAGGACAGTGGTAAGCATGGATGGCAGATATCAGACAGGATGGAGATCACCGTACAGTCCTATTACAGAGATTATGTGATGAATCCGAGTCCATATGGATACAGGTCTTTGCATATTTCATTTTATGATAATCTGTCCAGAAGTCATGTGGAGCTTCAGCTTCGAACGAAGGAAATGGATGACTATGCCGAGATTGGTCTTGCGAATCATTCCGGCTATGAGGAAAGGCAGAAAGAAGACCATTCCAGAAGGGATGAGATACCTGAAGGGGAGAATGTATATTTTGATGAGGCATATGAGAGAGGAATTCTTTTGCAGGAGCTTGATCTTTCAAAGGTGGATGTGAATATGTTCGGTGCGGTAAATAATCAGCTGGTGAATGATGGCTGCGGCTTTTACAAGGGAAGGTCGATTTTGCCGTATGAACATTTATCGAGATTTCAGAACGATATTATTGACTGAAGGAAGTGTGTTGAGATGACAGAGATAGAGAAACTGGAAGCCGGACTGGAATACTGTTACGATGACCCGGAGGTAGAAGCCCGTAAGGAAAATGCAATCATCAAGTGCAAGGAGTATAACGCCATAGATGCCACGGATTATGATGCCCAATATGCGAAGCTTAAGGAGATGCTTGGAAGTGTCGGTGAGAAGGTATGGATTGCCAAGACCTTTAACTGTGATAACGGAAGGAAGAATTGTTGATTGTTTTTGCTATTCTTGGATATTATACTGTAATCACAATAAACAAACAAGTGTTGGATTTATAGAAAGGAGATCATAGATCATGGCAACAAGCAAGATAATAAAGGCAAATGAGAAGATTGCAGAGGGAGTCACAGAGGGCTTTACAAAAATGAGTGATGGCGTATTGAACATGAAGAGAGAATGGCAGCACATAAAGAGAAGATCGGATTGGAGGAAGACTGATGACAAAGAGAGCATTTAATTCGTGACATTCGTCAAAATTGATTTTTTGCTTTTTTTCATTCTGTACTTGACAAACGTACAAAAAAAGGGTTTGACATTCTGGAACATCCTATTGAATAGTGCTGAAATATGTGAAAAAATATAGGCAAACAGGCGTAAAGCTAAGGAATCAGGCAGGGTTAGTATGCCCTGCCTGATTCGGCGGTTTTGTTGGATAAAAAATGAAGGGAGAACAAAATGAAAGCGGACAAGATTATCAAAAACGCAAAAATCTTCACAGCGGATAAGGACAAACCCGAGGCTTCCGCCCTTGTAGTGAAGGACGGCAAGTTCGTCTATGTGGGCGACGAGGCAGGGATTTCTGCGTATGAGGGAGAGGTCACTGATCTGGGTGGTAAATTCATCATGCCCGGCATTATCGACAGCCATGTCCATATCACCACCAGCGTCGGATTCGAGTATCTGGATCTGGGGGTTCCGGTAATGACCTCCAACAAAAAGGATGCCATGGACTTTATTGCGGCTTATGTCAGGGATAACCCGGGTCTTGCGCGCTACAGATTTATGTTGGAGCGGGCTTCACTGCATGGAGAAAACATTACAAAGGATGAACTCGATGCGATCTGTCCGGACAGCGAGCTCATCGTTTTGGAAGGAGAAGTACACAGCAACTGGGTAAACTCCAAGATCCTTGAGCGGCACGGCGTTACCGATGATACACCTGATCCTGTTCCAGGACTCGCTTATTACGTGCGAAAGGACGGGCATCTGACCGGAAATTCCTATGAGACCGCAAGCTGGCCTTTCCTCTTTGATGGTGTGAATGATCTGACTGACGAGCAGATCAGTGCGGCAGTACTGCGCTGGCTTGACAGCTCAATAAAATATGGTGTGGGCGCTGTCTTTGATGCCGGTTTTCCGGAGCATAATGGAGTGAACGAACGGATATATAAAATTCTGCGCGATCTGGACAAGCAGGGAAAGCTGCCGGTCTACGTTGACGGGTGCTATGTACTCACGCAGCCTGCAAAATTAAAGGAGGCTCTGGAGGGTGTGAAGCGCTTTCGGAGCGAATTCAACACGGAGCACATGAAGGTACATACACTTAAGATTTTTATGGACGGCACCTTAAAGATTGAGACTGCGGCGATGGTAACGCCCTATGAGGATGGAGTGCTGGGAGCCTCAGCCTTTAATGCCAAAGAGGTTGCCGAGATATTAAAGGAGCTCAATAAGGAGGGCTTGGATTTTCATGTCCATACCGTTGGCGAGGCATCGTCCCGAGTGGTACTGGACGGTGTGGAGCTGGCGAGAAAGGAATTGGGCGCAGACTTCCGTGTGAAGGTTACCTGTGCTCATCTGTGGGTTCAGGATGATGCGGACATTTCCCGTTTTAAGGAGCTCGGAGTATTTGCCAATTTCTCGCCCTGGTGGCACAGCGGCAACATAGGCGGCAATCCTATCGAACTTTGGACTTCTTTGATAGGTGAAAAACGTGCGCACGCCATGTATCGCTGCAAGACTATGTGGGATACCGGCGCCATCGTGACATGGTCAAGCGATGAGGTCTTTTTCGGTGATTTTAAAAACTGGAGTCCCTACCTTGCCATGGAGGTGGGAATGACACGCTGGATCAATGAAAAGACAAGAATGGAAGAAGATGCCAGAACCATTGCAGCATTTCCTCCGGAGAGCGAGAGAATGAGTATTGAGGAAATGATACTCGGATATACGATCAACCCGGCGAAGCAGCTTGGTATTGAGGATAGAAAGGGTTCAATCGAGGCTGGCAAGGATGCGGATTTCCTCGTGTTTGACAACGACCTGTTGACGGCGGAGCACGAGGGCTTCAGCTACAACAAGCCGGCGGATGTTTATTTTGCCGGAAAGAAAGTAAATTAAATTCATCTGAAGGGAGACGGAAAAAATGAGTGAAATGAATGTAGGTATCGAGGAAGCAAAGAAAAGAATGCAGGCCTTGTATGGCGAGAACAGGAAGATCACGGACGGTAATTATGACAAGTCGCTGGCGGTCAAATGCATCAACGGTACTTTTGTCGGCAAGAAGGCGGATGATGTCATCGCTTTCAAGGGAATCCCGTTTGTCGGTAAGCAGCCGGTGGATGATCTGCGCTGGAAAGCGCCGGTTGATGTCACCCCGGACGATGGTGTGTACGAGGCGTACTACTTCGGAAAGGTCCCCTGCCAAGTGGGCGGTGTGGCTCAAATGGGTTCCCTTTATCCCCAGGGCGAGGACTGTCTGCACTTGAATATATGGAAGGCTGATAAGGATGGTGCCGAGAAGAAGCCTGTCATGGTGTGGATCCACGGTGGTGCATACGAGATAGGAGGCACGACCGAGCCTCGTGAGGAGGGTACGAGCTTTGTGCATGAGAACCCTGAAATAATACTTGTCACTATCGAGTACAGGCTTAATGCTCTTGGATTCCTCCGCCTGTCACACCTGCCGGACGGAGCGGATTATCCGGATGCACAGAATCTTGGACTTATGGATCAGATGATGGCTCTTAAGTGGGTCAACGAAAACATTGCAGGCTTCGGAGGCGACCCTGACAATGTGACCATCTTCGGACAGTCTGCCGGAGGCGGCTCCGTGTCTCTGCTGCCTTTGGTTGAAGGCTCACACAAGTATTTTAAGCGCGTGATCGCTCAAAGCGGTTCGCCAGCATTCTGCAGATCCACAGAGCAGTCCATCGAATGTACGAATACTCTGATCGAAGCACTTGGCTGCAAAACTGTAGCGGAGCTTAAGAATGTAGATGTTGACAAGATCGTACAGACAGCATCGGCGTTACTTATGATGCCTATTACCACGCCGGAACGAGATGGCAAGTTCCTGCCGCTGGAGGGCTTCGATGCGTACGAGAAAGGCGCGGCAAAGGACATCGACATCATGCAGGGCTGCACTAAGGACGAGACGGCATACTTCTTGGCTGCCGGCGGTTCAGAGATGTTCATACCGTGGGCCGAGAACTGCAAGGCGGAGAAGCTTGCACAGTGCACAGAAGAGGAAAAGGCTCTGATCGAGAGCTATTTTGAGAACGGACAGGGCGAGGATTACGAGATATTAAGTCGCTTCCTTGATCAGTACTGGTTCAATGCGCCGCTTATCAGGACGGCGGAGAATCAGGTCAAGGCGGGCGGCAAGACCTATGTTTACTATTTCAGGGTGGAGTCCTCGGTGCCGATGATGAAGAGCGGGCATGCGGTAGAATTATCGGAGCTGTTCAATCATGCGGAGGAGACATTTGTCACCGGAAGAGAGTTTGATAAAACATTTTCCAAGACTATGAGGAAAATGTGGGTGCAGTTCGCTAAGACCGGTAACCCTTCTCTTTCCGCTGAAATTTCGCCTGACGGTAAGGCTAAGGAATGGCCCTTATATGACCTTACGGATAAGTATGTGATGGTCTTTGATGAGTTTGACATCCGTGCGGAGAAGGAGGCCGCCATGAATATCGTCGATTGGGATAGAACCTACTTTATGACCAAATACTATGTGCGGTAGAGAGGGGGTATCCTTATTGAAAGGAGAGAAGAAGATGAAAGCAGACAAGATTATCAAAAACGCAAAAATCTTCACAGCGGACAAGGATAAGCCCGAGGCGACCGCCCTTGCAGTGAAGGACGGCAAGTTCGTCTATGTGGGCGACGAAGCAGGGCTTTCTGCGTATGAGGGAGAGGTCACGGATCTTGGTGGCAAGTTCATCATGCCCGGCATCATCGACAGCCATGTGCATGTGATCACAAGCATCGGTTTTGAGTATGCAGACCTGGGTGTTCACTTTGAGTGCGACGGCAAGCAGGGTGCCCTTGAATTCATGGCGGACTATATCCACAAGAATCCCGGTCTGAACCGTTACAGGTTTATGCTGGATAAAAAGTTCCTGAATGGAGAAATTCTCACCAAGGAGGATCTCGACGCAATCTGCCCGGACAGCGAGCTGGTTATTCTGGAAGCCGAGTGCCACAGCAACTGGGTAAACTCCAAGGTTCTTGAAATGCATGGAATTACCGATGATACACCTGATCCCGTGCCGGGACTGAGCTATTATGTCCGCATCGACGGGCACGTGACAGGTAACGCTTTTGAATCTGCGAGCTGGCCCTTCCTGTTCGACGGTGTGGAGCTGACGTACGAGAAGATCGAAGCACCGCTCCTGCGTTTGATTGACTATTGTGTGAATACAGGTGTGAGCGTTCTTTTTGACGCAGGTTTCCCAGAGCATGAACAGATTCATGAGCGCATTTACCAGCAGCTTCGCACGATGGATCAGCAGGGTAGGCTGCCAATATATATTGACGGCTGCTATATGCTTACCAACCCACGGAAGACAGATGAGGCTCTCAAAGAGCTCAAGCGTTTCAACCGGGAGTTTAATACGGAGCACATAAAGGTCCATACCCTGAAGATTCTGATGGACGGCACCCTGAAGATACACACTGCGGCTATGGTCACACCCTATGTGGACACCCATGAGACGGGCTTTACCACCTTTGATGCGGAGGGAATCGCTGAGATTCTGAAGCAGCTCAACGAGATGGGAATGGATCTGCATATACATACTGTCGGCGAACGTGCGTCACGCATTGTCCTGGATGGCGTGGAGCTGGCCCGGAAGGCGCTGGGAGACAAGTACTGCGTGAAGGTTACCTGCGCACATCTGGAGATTCAGGATGATGCTGATCTTTCTCGCTTTGCAGAGCTTGGTGTGATTGCAAATTTCACACCAAAGTGGCACGGAGGCACAGGCGATACGGTTGAGGATTGGATTCCATTTTTTGGTGAGGAACGTGCGGCCTCAAAAATGTACCGCTGCAAGACGATCTGGGACTCGGGCGCACTCGTGACATGGTCAAGTGATGAGGTTTTTTACGGTGATTTTTCGCCATGGAATCCCTTCTTGGGCATGGAAATCGGCATGACGCGCTGGATCAATGAAAAGACTCAGGCAGACGATTTCGACAGAACCGTTGCGGCATATCCTCCTGATAGTGAGCGTATGGGTATTGAAGAAATGATTCTGGGATATACCATCAATGGCGCAAAGCAGCTTGGCATTGAGGATAAAAAGGGATCCATCACGGCCGGCAAGGATGCGGACTTTCTGGTGTTCGACAACGACCTGCTTACGGCAGAGCACGAGGGCTTCAGCTACAACAAGCCGGCGGACGTATACATTTGCGGGAAAAAGATGAATTGACATATTTTTATCTTTGACAGATTTTTTGAGATGATGCACACCCTTGAAAACATAAAAGGGTGTGCATCGTTTTGCTGGGAGCCTGGGAGCCCTGGGGGCAAAAAAATTATTTACAAGCCCAAATACTTGCGTTATTATTAGATTTGATTAAAAACTAATGCCCAATTGGAGGAAAATATAATGAGCAAAGAAAAAGTAATTCTGGCATATTCCGGAGGTCTCGACACTACGGCGATAATCCCCTGGCTTAAGGAGAATTTCGATTATGAGGTAATATGTGTCTGTGTGGACTGCGGACAGGCGGAGGAGCTTGACGGTCTCGAGGAGAGGGCAAAATCCTGCGGCGCAGAAAAGCTCTATATAGAGAATGTGGTTGACGAATTCTGTGATGAGTACATAGTTCCCTGTGTGCAGGCGGGCGCAGTATATGAGAACAAATATCTTCTCGGCACTTCCATGGCTCGTCCTCTTATCGCAAAGAAGCTTGTGGAGATTGCGAGGAAGGAGAACGCAAGCGCAATCTGCCATGGCGCCACCGGAAAGGGCAATGACCAGATACGCTTTGAACTTGGAATTAAGGCGCTGGCTCCGGATATCAAGATAATTGCCGCATGGAGAAACGAAAAGTGGACAATGGATTCCAGAGAGTCAGAGATAGAATATTGCAAGGCTCATGGCATCAACCTTCCCTTCTCGGCGGATTCCTCATACAGCCGGGACAGAAATATATGGCACATAAGCCATGAGGGATTGGAGCTGGAGGATCCTGCAAACGAGCCCAACTATGACCATCTGCTTGTACTTGGCGTGACGCCCGAAAAGGCACCAGACACCCCTGAATATGTGACAATTACCTTTGAAAAGGGCGTTCCCAAGGCCATGAATGGCAAGGCACTTAAGGTTTCTGAGATAATAGAGGAGCTCAACAAGCTCGGCGGAAAGCATGGCATAGGAATCATTGATATCGTTGAAAACCGTGTTGTCGGTATGAAGTCCAGAGGCGTATATGAGACTCCCGGTGGAACAATCCTTATGGAGGCTCACAAGCAGCTAGAGGAGCTTATCCTTGACAGGGATACCTATGAGATAAAGAAGTTTATCGGCGGAAATTTTGCTTCTCTCGTATATGAAGGAAAGTGGTTTACCCCTCTTCGTCAGGCGGAGCAAGCCTTCGTCGAGGAGACGGAAAAGTTTGTGACAGGAGAGGTTAAGTTCAAGCTCTACAAGGGCAATATCATAAAGGCGGGAACCACATCCCCTTACAGCCTCTACAATGAGAGCATTGCATCCTTTACCACGGGCGACCTCTACGACCATCATGATGCGGAGGGCTTTATCAATCTCTTCGGACTTTCCGCAAAGGTAAGAGCAATGAAGATGCAGCAGAACAAGCATGACCCGGCGGAGCTTCTTGAATAATGCATATTGCAGTCTGTGATGACAACGGAGCCGACAGAAAGCAGCTTGAAAGGCTGCTTTCCCGTGAGTCGGATAAAAGAATGGAGACTACGGGAAATCTGTATGTCACATCATACGGAAATCCCGAGTCCCTGCTTCAAAATCCTCGTCAGTTTGACGTGTTCTTTATTGATGTGTGCAAAACCGTGGGAAGCAGCGGTCTTCTCGTTGTAAAAGCCCTTGTCGAAATGGGGATACAGGCTTCGTATGTGATGTGCTGCTCCGATGTCAACTACAGAGAGCAGGATTTCCCGGAAGGGACTTATTTTCTGGACAAACCGATTCTTGTAAAAGAGCTTTCGGATATTCTGGATGTGACATATGCAAAGCTTGAAGGCGCCAAAAGCCAGATAGAGCTTCGCACCAAGAAGGAAACCATCTATGTTCACGAAGAGGATATAATGTATGCCTATGAAAAGGGCTTAAGTCTCTTTGTGAGGCTTACTGACGAAAGAGAGCTTGAAATATCATCCTCAGCCTCCAACTTCTTTACAGAAGTGGAAACCTATCCCGCATTTCTTATGCCCAATACAAAAACCGTGATAAATTGCAGATATATAGAAAAAATCGGCGTATTTAATGTCACTATGTCTGACAAAAGGGCTTTCAGGATATACGGCGATTGCAAGGAATACGCCAAAAGAACATTAAAAACACTTTAGCGTCAAAAGCTGTTTTCGTCTATCTCCATCTCCTGAACCTCCGCTATTTTCTCAAAGAGATTGTAGAGACCGTCCTGAGAGAGTACTCCACGCTTCATATCCGCCGGAAGCTCCACGTTTTCATCCGCCTCATAATCACTCTGCCAGAAGGTGTCGTAATATTCTTCAAGAGCGCTTATATCAGCGCCTACAGCTTCAAAACCGCTTTGAGCCTTTTTGAGGAGTATTCTTGTGGCGTCAAGCCGCCCGAAGGATTCGTTCTCATATATATCCGCCGACGCCTTGTTGTACTTTTTTATAACTCTTTTAAGCATTGTAACCGCTTCGCTTACCCTGTTGAAGCGCTCTTCCATTTCAAGGATGCGGTCTATCCTTTTGTCAATCATAATGCCCCCTTAAGCTAATCTTCAATGATAATATTGTATTATTTTACGCCAACTCTTTTTTTTGATAATTTCGGCTTCTAATGCTTCAAATCATAGTAGAACATATACTGCTGAACGATTCCTGCGACACCCTTATATCTTTCGAAATCAAAGCCATCAGGATAATGCTCGGATAATATCTTTTTGATATGCGTATCTATGGGGAAAGCATCTATATTATGTAAACCAAAGAGCGAAATGCAGTTTGCCACCTTTACGCCAATTCCCTTAAATCCGATAAGGGTTTCATATGCCTCTTTATAATCCATACTTCTCAGATTTTCAGGAAATTCAGGATGCGCCTTTGCGTATGCGCACATTTCCCTCAAAAATACGTCACGATAGCCAAGCCCCAGCGAAGTATCGTCAAAAACCTTTAAATCAATCTCTTCTGCGGAGGGAAAATGCGTCCCTTTCGCACATCTTATGCAGAGCTTTTCAACGCTTCCACGTATGCGCTTGATATTGTTGTTCTGGGATATCATAAAGGTAAGCACCATCTCCCAGAGCTCCTGCCTCAATATCCTTATACCGCTTCCGAAGCTGTAGGCAGCCTTCAAATACTCATCCTCCGAGGACATTATAAGCTTCCCTATGCCGGCATAATCCGTGTCCATATCAAAATAATCATACCAGATTTCCTTCCATTCAGTTTCATCACAGGACAGTTCAAATTCGTTGCCCTTCTGTCCTGCGGTAAGAACCCTTCCGAAGGCTTCAATCTCATATTTTCCTTCATCAAGCCTCCTCCAGCGGAAGCACTGACCGCTTTCCGCAATTTGGTCAAGATTCAGATTGTCTGCCTTTGTTTTATACATTTATAAAATTCCTTTTCAAAATCCGTTCCATTAACTTTAGCTTCATTATCTGTCGCAATATATATCACGTTCTGCTTGTCCTTTTTGTCCCTACAGGGAAGCACCGGAAATGACCTCACGCATTTAAAAAATCTTTCCAAGACCTTCTCTGTGACAATTCCTGCCATTGAGTGGTATCCCTCTATACCTGTTATCAGATTTATCATATATACTCCGTTTGCGCTCAAATGCGCCTTTATGTTCTCCACTGCCCTCGGAGTGAGCATATCCTGATTTGGAGTTTCCCCGTGGAACGCATCATTTATTATGATATCGTATTTCTTGCCGGGGCGTGAAATGAACTTCACTGCATCGCCTATTATTATGTTAAGCCTCTTATGCTTAATAAGTCCATAATCCTCTATGAGGTCTTTGAGGTAAAAATAATCGAGAGCGTAGTCCAGCATCTCTTCATACAGCTCCACCACATCCATATTGAGTGACTCGTAATGACTCATCACATACTTGGGAAACGAAAAGCCCCCTCCGCCAATCAGAAGAATGTCCTTAATGTCGTCATTCCTCTCCTTTGCCTCTTTGACAAAATATTCAAGGGAATTTGAAAGCGCCCTCATATATTTGAAATAAAGCTCATTCCTCTTTTCCTCTTCGACATAGCTTGCGGATTCCTGTGCCCTGTCCACCAATAAGAGCCTTACCCATTCTCCCTCATCCTCCCTGTACATATCAACGATATCCACAAGTCCGAAGGAGGTTTTGAATTTTTTCTTAAGCGGAGTATACGACATAACAGTATATATATTAGCATAATTCTTTTGTTTTTTAAACAATGATGTCATATCTGATGCGTTTTCGAAAAATATTGCTAAAAATCATAGTTTTGTGCTATTATAATATAGTAATATTGTTTGTGAAACGGATTTCACAAAATTCAGGCCAAAGGAGGGCAGAGCTATGGGTATAAATATCAATTCGGCTTACGGGCAGTTCTGGAATAATGCCGTCGGAAGTTTACCTCAGGGCGTAAACGCCAAAAACACCAAAAAGTCCGGCAAGACCGCAAAATCCGATAATTCAGACAAGACCGCCAAGGCATCAAAATCAGAAAAGACCGACAAGAGTGAAGCGGAGAAGAAGCTTTCTAAGAAGGCTCAGGATTATCTCAAAAAGCTTCGTGAGAAGTACGGAGATTTGGATTTTTCCGTTGCGGATGACGCAAAGAGTGCTCAGGGCGCGGCCAGACATTCCGACAAGGAGTATTCCGTTATCTTTTCTTCGGATGAGCTTGAGAAAATGGCGGATGATGACGAATATGCACAGGGCAAGCTTGAAGCCATACAGTCGGTTATCGATATGTCCGACAGGATTAACGAGGAATTCGGCTTTGGCAATTCCGAGGATGGGACAGCAAAGGACAGCTTAGTGAAAAATCTTCTGTTTTCATTCGATGATGACGGAAATATGTCGGTATTTGCAAGGCTGCAGAAGAGCCTTGGCGACGGCTTTATAAAGAATGCTTCGGTTACGGCGAGCTCGGCGGATGATCTTTTTGAGCAGGTAAAAAATTTCGACTGGGAGAGCGTAAAGGCCGAAAAGAGGCAGGGAAGCGCAGGATTCAGCGTGGATGTATAAGTTATCCTGACAATGGGCTGCAAAGGCATATTGTGAATACCCTCAGAGCAATCTGGGGGTATTTATATGGTCAGAGTCATTTTTTTGTTGAATTTTGCTTAAAATGTGTTATGCTAAAGTAGTTATTTTTTATTGTTTTATTTGATGATAAGGATATACATAATATGATAAAAGCAGGAATAATCGGCGCTACGGGATACGCCGGCGCAGAGATTGCAAGAATACTCCTGAATCACAGGGATGTCGAGATAAAGTGGTTTGGCTCGAAAAGCTATATTGACCAAAAGTACAAGGATGTATACGGGAATATGTTCGAGCTTGTCGAGGATGTCTGTAAAGACGACAACCTAAGTGAGCTTGCGGATATGGTGGATGTCATATTTACCGCAACTCCGCAGGGCTTTTTGGCAGGCGTGCTCAACGAGGAGCTGCTTTCAAAGGTTAAGATAATCGACCTTTCCGCCGATTTCAGACTAAAGGATGTAAGCGTATACGAAAAATGGTATAAGATAGAGCACAAGGCGCCTCAATTTATAGAGGAAGCGGTATACGGGCTCTGTGAGATAAACAGGAATAAGATTACGGAGAAGACAAGGCTTGTCGCAAATCCCGGCTGCTACACCACATGCTCCATACTTACCGCATATCCCTTGGTAAAGGAGGGGCTTATCGACGTATCGACCCTTATCGTGGACGCTAAGAGCGGCACCAGCGGAGCGGGCAGAAGCGCCAAGCTTCCCAATCTCTTCTGCGAGGTAAATGAAAATATCAAGGCATACGGCGTTGCAAGCCACAGACACACTCCGGAGATAGAGGAGCAGCTTTCCTATGCGGGCAATTGTGATGTGGTAATCAACTTCACGCCTCATCTGGTTCCCATGAACAGAGGCATTCTTGCTACGGAATACGCAAACCTAAAAAAAAGACCTGACGGCATGCTTCCATCGTATGAGGATATAAAGGCGGTCTATGATAAATATTACGGCAGGGAAAAATTCGTGCGCATCCTCGATAAGGGAATACTCCCCGAGACAAAATGGGTCGAGGGCAGCAATTATGTGGATATAAATTTCGTCATTGATGAGAGAACCGGACGTATAATAATGATGGGCGCTCTGGACAATCTCGTAAAGGGCGCAGCAGGGCAGGCGGTTCAGAATATGAACCTTTTGCTTGGGCTCCCCGAGGATGAGGGGCTTAGGCTGGTGCCGGTATTTCCTTAAAAAGGATTTGGAGTTTAAATGAGCAAAGAATACAGAATCCGTGCGATGAAGGAAACGGATTACGACGGGCTTAAGGCTCTGTGGATGACAATAAAGGGCTTCGGAATAAGAAGCATAGACGATTCAAGGGATGGCGTAATGCGGTTTCTTGCACGCAATCCCGGCACAAGTGTCGTTGCGGTAAATGATGCGGATGAGATCGTGGGGGGAATACTCTGCGGACATGACGGAAGGCGGGGGTGTCTCTATCATGTGTGCGTGAGGGAGGATTACAGGCGTCTCGGCATCGGCAAGGCTATGGTCGTATATTGTATGAATGCCTTAAAGAGCGAAAAGATAAACAAGGTGTCCCTGATTGCATTCACGAAAAATGATGTGGGGAACGCCTTTTGGAACTGTATAGGCTGGACAAAGAGAGAGGATTTGAACTATTACGATTTCACGTTGAATGAGGAAAATATCACGGCATTCAACAAGTGATGTTATGTAAACCAAGGCGCCCTTATATTCAGGCGCATTCAGGAGGAATATGAGCTACAGACAGATAGACGGCGGAGTAACCGCAGCAAAGGGCTTCGAGGCAGCAGGCACGGAAGCCGGAATCAAATATGAGAACCGAAAGGATATGGCAATCGTATACAGCACGTCGCCCTGTGTGTGTGCAGGAACCTTTACAAGCAATGTGGTAAAGGCGGCGCCCGTGGTATGGGATATGGATATTGTGGATAATTCCGAGTATGCGCAGGCAGTCATAGTGAATACAGGAATAGCCAATGCCTGCACCGGGAAAGAGGGTCTGGACTATTGCATACGGACCGCAGAGAGAGCGGGAGAGCTTTTGGGTATTCCTAGGAACGCCGTGTTTGTAGGCTCCACAGGAGTAATAGGGGCACAGCTGCCGATAGACAGGATTGTTGCAGGGGTGGAAAAGTTAGTAAAGGCAAAGGCTCACACAAGGGAAGCCGGAACCGAGGCATCCAGGGCAATAATGACCACGGATACAATAAACAAAGAGGTGGCGGTTGAAGTTACGATTGGCGGAAAGACTGTCACAATCGGTGCAATGAGCAAGGGAAGCGGCATGATTCATCCCAATATGTGCACGATGCTAGGCTATATCTGCACCGACATAAATATCTCAAAGGAGATGCTCACAAAGGCCATAAAGGCTGATGTGAAGGATTCCTTTAATATGATATCCGTGGACGGCGATACCTCCACAAACGACACCCTTTTGATAATGGCAAACGGACTTGCGGAGAATGAAAGGATTACCGCAGAGGGGGCGGATTATGAGGCCTTCACTGAGGCGCTTAATTTCGTTACCACATACCTTGCGAAGAAGATGGCAGGGGACGGCGAGGGTGCCACCGCACTTTTTGAGTGCAGGGTAATAAATGCGGATACAAAGGAGAATGCAAGAATATTGGCTAAATCCGTAATCTGCTCATCTCTCACAAAGGCGGCGATATTTGGACATGATGCAAACTGGGGACGAATACTCTGCGCCCTTGGATATTCGGGGGTAAAATTCGACCCCGAAGGGCTTGACCTCTATTTCGTGGACGGAGACAGACGCATGTTTATCTACGGAGACGGCAAGGGGCAGGACTACAGCGAGGAGGAGGCTACGGCAATCCTTTCTAAGGAGCATGTGACAGCCCTTGTGGATATGCATATGGGATATGAAAAAGCCACGGCATGGGGCTGTGATCTGAGCTATGATTATGTGAAAATAAATGCGGATTACCGCTCATAACGACAGGAGATAAAATGTCAAACACACCTAAGAACATGGATGAAATAATGAAAAAGGCAGAGGTCCTGATAGAGGCTCTGCCATACATACAGCGGTTTAACAGAAAGATAATCGTTGTGAAATACGGCGGAAGCGCCATGGCAAACGAGGAGCTTCAAAGGAATGTCATAAAGGACGTGACGCTTCTTAAGCTTGTAGGCTTCAAGCCCATAATCGTCCACGGAGGCGGCAAGGAAATCAGCAAATGGGTCGGGAAGGTTGGGAAGGAAGCCGAGTTTGTAAACGGACTTCGAGTGACCGATTCAGAGACCATGGAAATAGCGGAAATGGTATTGAACCGTGTAAACAAAAACCTTGTGAAGATGGTGCAGGAGCTTGGAGTAAAGGCCTGCGGCGTGTCCGGTAAGGACGGAGGTTTGCTCCATGTGGAGAAAAAGTATTCCGACGGCAAGGACATAGGATATGTGGGAGAGGTCACAAGCGTGGAGCCGAAGCTTCTCTATGACCTTTTGGAAAACGATTTTCTTCCCATAGTTGCGCCCACGGGAACAGATGACAATTTCGATACCTACAATATAAACGCTGATGATGCCGCATGCGTCATAGCAAAGGCTGTGGGTGCGGACAAGCTTGTATTCCTCACGGATGTGGAGGGGCTTTACAGGGATTTTGAGGACAAGTCCTCCTTCATATCCAGGATTACGGTATCCGAGGCTAATAAGCTCATAGACGGAGGGATTATCGGAGGCGGAATGCTGCCGAAGCTAAAGAACTGCACCGATGCCGTTGAGAGCGGGGTACACAGGGTGCATATATTGGACGGAAGAGTGCCCCACTGCCTGCTTCTTGAAATCTTTACAAGCGAAGGCATAGGAACCATGTTTATGGGGGATGAGGATAATCTCGCAACAGGAGTAAAACGGGATAAATTTTGCAAATAAGAGGAAATTGAAATGACAATGCAGGAATACATAGACGCTGCGGAGAGCGCCTTACTTCACACCTACAACCGCTACCAGATTGTCCTTGAAAAGGGCGAGGGCGTGCATTTATATGATATGAACGGCAAGGAATATCTGGACTTTGTGGCGGGGATTGCCGTTTTTGCATTAGGCTACGGCAATAAGCGATACAATGACGCACTTAAGGATCAGATAGACAAGATAATACACACATCAAATTATTATTACAATGTGCCTGCAATAGAGGCTGCAAAGCGCATAAAGGAAGTCTCCGGAATGGATCGGGTGTTTTTTACCAATTCCGGCGCAGAGGCAGTGGAGGGTGCAATAAAGGCGGCGAGAAAATATGCCTGCAACAAGGAAGGACACACGGATCATGAAATCATAGCAATGGAGCATTCCTTCCACGGAAGAACCTTCGGAGCGCTGTCTGTTACGGGAAATTCCCATTACCGTGAGGCGTTTGAGCCCATGATAGGAAATATCAGATTTGCAAGCTTAAACGATTTTGAATCCGTATTAAAGAATGTAAATGACAAAACCTGTGCGATAATTATGGAGACAGTTCAGGGAGAGGGAGGACTTACGCCCGCTACGGAGGACTTTTTGAAGCAGGTAAGAAGGCTCTGTGATGAAAAAGATATACTCTTAATTCTCGATGAGATACAATGCGGTATGGGACGCACGGGATATATGTATGCATGGCAGAGATTCGGCGTGAAGCCGGATATTATGACCACGGCGAAGGCTCTGGGCTGCGGCGTGCCTGTGGGAGCATTCCTTATGACGGAGAAGGTGGGGGCAAATTCCCTTGTGGCAGGGGATCACGGTACTACCTACGGAGGGAACCCTCTGGCGTGCAGGGCGGTGTGGACTGTGCTTGATATCTTCAAGGATGAAAAGATATTGGATAATGTAAATGAGGTGGCTTCGTACCTTTCGGATAAGCTTGATGAGCTTAAGGACAGATACGATTTTATAGAGGAGAAAAGGGGTGTCGGGCTTATGCAGGGGCTCAAATTCAATCGTCCCGTAGCTCCCGTCATAAACAAATGCCTCGAGAAGGGACTTATCGTTATCAATGCAGGCGCAGATATTATGCGGTTTGTGCCTCCGCTTGTAATCACAAGGGCGGATGTGGACAAGATGGCGGATATCTTAAACAGAAGCATAGAAGAGAGCTTCTGATACTGGATAAGGATTTATGAATTTGGAAAAAAAACTTGTTGCCATAGCGTTTGTGGCGCTTATGACAATTTTGACAATATTCGGAAGCAAAATGGAATTAAAAAAGCCCGAGGAGCAGGAAAGCATTCTGCCCTCGTGGACGGAGGATACGGACACCATTCACATATGGTATTCGGATGAGAGTCTCACGGACTATCTGACCGCAGCCGCCACCGCATTTTCTGATGCGGAGGGGGTGCATGTGATTCCGAGGCTTGTTTCCCAGAGCGAATATCTCGAAAATATCTACAGGGAATCAATAGAGGACGGTGTGCTGCCGGATTGCTATATCCTAAGCAATGACCAATTGGAAAAGGCTTATCTTACGGGGCTTGCCGTGGAGGTTTTGGATCCTTCGGGCATATGCAACGAGCAGAGCTTCTCAAAGGGTGCCATAAGCGCAGTTTCGTACCATGGACGTATTATAGGGTATCCCATGTCCTACGAGACCTCGGCGCTTCTCTACAACAGGGACTATCTGAGGGAATGGGCACGTCAGCAGCTTATAAAGGAAGCTACCACGGGAGAAGAGGTATTTACTCAGGATGAGAATGGGGAGGCTGAATCGGTTACTACCACGAATACCGGAGTTGAAGCCTTTGAACCCGAGGATGCGGATATAGAAAGGTATCTGTCGGAGAATTTTCCCCATACGATGAATGACATATTGAACGTAGCGGACGGCTTTGATGCCCCGGAGGGCGTCGAGGGCGTTATGAAATGGGCGGTAAAGGATATCTTCTACAACTATTGGTTTGTGGGAAACTATATGATTGTGGGCGGCGATGCCGGGGATGACGGGAACAATATCGATATTACAAATGATGAGACGGTACAGTGTCTGGAATTCTATGAGTCGTTAAACCAGTTCTTTTCCATAGAGGCGGACTCGGTAAACTATGAGTCCGTTATAAAGGACTTTGAAGATGGTAAAATAATATTTACCATAGGCACCACGGATGTGATAAGTCGTCTGGAGGAGGCGGAGAGAGAGGGAATACTTACGTATGATTACGGGATAGCGAGAATCCCCGAAATATCGGATGAGCTTAAGAGCCGTTCCCTGTCCGTCACAAATGCGGTGGTTGTAAACGGATATTCCAAGGAGATAAGTCTTGCCAACCGTTTTGCCACGTTTATAGTGAGTGATTATGCGGGAGAGCTCTACGACTGGACAGGCAAGGTTCCGGCGAATCCCTATGTCTATCCCTATGCGGACAACGGAAGGGACGAGGGCAGAATTTCCGCCGGGGATTCTGCACAATTTGTGACATTTTCCGAGGAATATGCGGATAGTATTCCCCTGCCCAAGATGATGAAAACCGGGAATTTCTGGGTAAATTTGGAAATTCTGTTTTCAAAGGTATGGAAGGGTGCTGATGTGTCCGAACAGCTTTCGGAGCTTTCAGAGGCAATAGGGGCTTGAAAAAATCAGTTTTTTGGAATAATATGTATATACGGACATAGAGAGGCTGCCTCCTTTATTTTAAAGGAGGTTCTATGAAAAGAAATATTACAATTATTCTGTTTTCAATTCTGTCTGTATGCGCTATCCTTCTCGGGGGCTGCGGCGCACCGGACAGAGCAATTACTTTTACAACCGATGAAGGGAAGCTGTCCGAAGGCGCAGAGACCAAAAATGAGATTGGTTTGCCTGTGGAGAATTCCGTAAATGAAAACGGGAAAGCGGTGCAGGGGCATATTTATGTATATGTGTGCGGTGCCGTGGAGAATCCCGGAGTTTATGAGCTTGAGGCCGGCAGCAGGGTCATAGAGGCTTTGAGTGCGGCAGGTGGATTTGCCAGGGATGCGGACGAGAATTATGTAAACCTTGCGGCAGAGCTTACTGACGGGCAGAAGCTTGAATTTCCAACGGTTGATGAGGCGAGGGATGCCCGCAATATGGAGGAAGAGGAGAAAAGCAGTCTCGTAAATATCAATACGGCAGATATTTCGAGGCTTATGACTCTTACCGGAATCGGGGAATCCAGAGCGAAGGACATAATCGCCTACAGGGATAAGAACGGAGGCTTTTCGGCAAAGGAAGACATAATGAAGGTCTCCGGCATAAAACAGAATACATATGATAAGATTGCAGATATGATAACAGTTGATTAGATGACTTGAATATTTGAGGATGTGGAAATGGCTAAGCGCATTTTGGTAGTAGATGATGAGAAGCTTATTTTAAAGGGCATCAGATTTTCTCTGGAGCAGGACGGCTACGAGGTGGACTGTGCCTATGACGGCGAGGAGGCGTTAAATTACGCAAGGGATAACAAATACGATATTATCCTCCTTGACGTTATGCTGCCCAAATTCACAGGTTTTGAGGTATGCCAGCAGATAAGGGAGTTTTCGGATGTTCCCATACTTATGCTTACCGCCAAGGGCGACGATATGGACAAGATACTGGGACTTGACTACGGTGCGGATGATTATATCACAAAGCCCTTTAATATACTTGAAGTTAAAGCCCGTATAAAGGCGATAATGCGCCGCATTGACAAAAAGGAGGCCTCTTCCGTCAGGGAGAATGTGTTGGAAAGCGGCGATTTGAGGCTGGAGCTCGACGGTCACAGAGTCTATATCGAGGGAAATGAGATAAGCCTTACCTTCAAGGAATTCGAGGTGTTGGAGCTTCTTATGCGCACTCCGAACAAGGTCTACAGCAGGGAGGAGCTTTTGGAGCTGATATGGGGGAAGGATTATCCCGGAGATGTGAGAACCGTTGATGTGCATATCAGAAGGCTTCGGGAGAAGATTGAAAAGAGTCCTTCCGAGCCCAGATACGTCCATACGAAATGGGGCGTAGGCTATTATTTTTTGAATTCGTAGCATTTTATGAAGAATAGATTCTTACGCATTGCAGATAGCTTCAAAGAGTATCTTGCGGCACGGAGCCTAAGGATGCGTATTTTCGTTCTGCTTCTTTTGGCAGGGATTCTTCCCGGGATACTGATGCGCCACGCCATAATAGTGAACTACGAGGACAGAGCAGTATCACAGCGCATTGCCACGGTTACCAATCAGCTTCGCATTCTTTCGAATCATCTCGTTTCAAACAAGTATTTTACCTACTACCGCTCCAACGAGCAGCAGCATGTTTCCTCCAGAGAGGTCATAAATGCCGAGCTTGAAATGCTCTCAAATCTGTACGAGGGCAGGGTTATGATAATTGACGGTAATTTTAAGGTCATAAAGGATACCTACGGGCTTTCCGAGGGCAAGACCATGATATCCGAGGAGGTTATCAAATGCTTTCAGGGAAGCAATACCTCACATTATGATCCGGAGCACGGCTATATAGAGATGACGGTTCCCATTTCGGACACCACTCTGAATGCGGTGGATGATAGTGTTATTTATGGAGTTATGCTGACCAGTATTTCCAACGACAGCATCCTTGCCACAATGGAGGTGCTAAACCGCCAGTCAATGACTATTGAAATATTGATGATAATGGTAATCTTCGGTGTGGCTCTTGTTTTTTCGGGACTTCTGATACGTCCCTTCGACAAGGTTACAAAGGCTGTAAACGAGGTAAAGGCAGGATATTCAAACGAGATAATTTCTGTGCCCGACTATGCGGAGACTGTGCATATAGTGGATGCCTTCAATGAGCTTTTGCGGAGAATGAAGGTTTTGGACGATTCCCGCACGGATTTTGTGGCAAATGTCTCCCATGAGCTAAAGACACCAATGACATCCATAAAGGTGCTGGCGGATTCGCTCATAGCGCAGGGAGATGCGCCGGCAGAGCTGTATAAGGAATTTATGGAGGACATAGTTTCTGAGATAGATCGTGAGAATAAGATAATAACAGACCTTCTGGCACTGGTTAAGATGGACAAAAAGGTGCAGGATATGAATATAGTATCCATATCCATAAATGACCTTACGGAGCTTATACTTAAGCGCCTGCGCCCCATTGCGAGAAAGAAGGATGTGGAGATTGTCTTTGAGAGTCTGCGTCAGATAACGGCAGAGGTGGACGAGGTAAAGATGACACTTATAATCACAAATCTCGTGGAGAACGCCATTAAATACAACAGGGAGCATGGGCTTGTGAAGGTGCAGCTGGATGCGGATCATCAGAATTTCATTCTCAAGGTAAATGATTCGGGCATAGGCATACCCGAGGAGGAGCTTCCCAATATTTACGAGAGATTCTACAGGGTGGACAAATCCCATTCCAGAGAGATAGGCGGTACCGGACTGGGGCTCTCCATCGCAAAAAATGCGGTAATAATGCACAGAGGAACCATTGACGTAAAGAGTGTCATTGATGAAGGTACGGAATTTACGGTAACGATACCCCTCAATTTCAGGGCGGCGGAATGAGAAGGCTATGGATATCAGGACAAAGATAAAGAGCTTTAATATAATACTCTGCATTTTGGGGCTTTTGCTGGCTGTTTCCGCCTGTGGCAGGGCTGAAACGGTATCCGGCGACGGCTTTATGCTATACTATGTGGCAAACAGCCTCACAAAGACTGAGAGCAGAGAATATGAGCTTAAGAATCAGGACACGGAGGGGGAGATAAACGAGGTAATATCCGCACTTTCCACCAAATCCGAGGACATATCCTATGTGGCGCCTTTTTCGTTTTTTACGCTGCAGGGAGTGGAGTATAATGACAGAAGGCTTAATCTCGATATGGACAATGCCTATTACGATATGGCAGCCACAACGGAGGTGCTTGTCAGAGCCTGCATAGTAAAGAGTCTTGTGCAGATAGACGGCGTGGATTATGTGTCCTTTACTGTGGAGGGAGAACAGCTTTATGACAATTCCGGTACACCTGTGGGGCTTATGAGTGCAGACACCTTTATAAACAACGACGGGAACGAGATAAATACCTACGAGCTTACAAGAGTAAAGCTGTATTTTGCAAATGAAGACGGGGATAAGCTTATTGCGGCGTTCAGGGAGAAATACTATTCCACCAACACACCTTTGGAGAGATTTGTGGTGGATGAGCTCATATCCGGTCCGTCGGGGCAGGTTCCCGGACTATATCCCACAATAAATCCTGCCGCCAAGGTTGCGAGCGTGTCCACAAGGGATGGTGTATGTTATGTAAACCTAAACATTGACACAACCCTGTCTGCGGGCAATGTTTCAACAGAGCTTTCCGTATATTCCATCGTAAATTCTCTTGCGGAGCTGCCGGATGTAAACAAGGTACAAATACTGATAAACGGAGAAATACCATCCACATTCTCAAATACCTACGAGAGAAATCTCGACAATGTGACAACATTGGATCAATAAGTCTAATTATGTAAACCTAATCAAAACCTGTTCAGGGAGTGTTCATGATAAAGAGACCGCTTTTTATTTTCTGCGGGCTTATTGTCGTCTTTATTTCACTGCTTTATACTCTGAAAAATGGCACAAGTCCTGCGGAATACATCCCGCAGGATGAGGAGCTTTTGATTGAGGCAAAAGTCGGGTCAAGAGATGACAATAGCCTGATACTCAAAGACATATATATTAAGGCTTCCGAAGAAAAGGAGATTAAGCCGGAGTGTAAATTAAAAATTAAATATAAGAATATTTCGGAGGGAGGTATCCCGCCCATAGGCAGCAGAGTGCTCATAAGGGGCATATATTATCCGTATTCGGCTTCCTTTAATCCCGGGGAGTTCGATACAAGAAAATATTATGAGAGCCTTAACATAGGAGGGAGCCTCACAAATGTGGAAATATTGTCGATTTCTGATAAGTATTCCGTCATCGGGGAATCTCTTTTTTCGGTAAGACAGAAGCTGGAAGAAAGGCTGTACAGCATATTCCCAGAAAAGGAGGCATCCATAATGAGCGCAATCCTTCTGGGAGATAAAGGAAATCTTGATGAGGATACAAAGGAGCTGTATCAGAAAAACGGAATAATACACATATTGTCCATATCCGGGCTTCATATCACGCTCATAGGCATGGGCATATACAAGCTCCTTAAGAAGACCGGACTTTCAAGAAGAGCCTCTGCGGTATCCGGCTGCCTTGCGCTTTTAGTCTACGGGCTCTTAGTGGGGTTTCCGGTATCCGTCATTAGAGCTGTGGGAATGTATATCATAAGAATGGGCGGAGATATAATACTTAGAACCTATGATATGCTCACCGCAACCGGAATTATGGCGGTGATTGTGCTTTTGATAAATCCGGGATATATAGGAAATACGGGCTTTCTCCTGTCCTTCCTCTCAGTAATGGGAGTGGGTTATGTGCTGTATACCTTTGAATTTGAGGATGATGAGGAGAAGGGAGATTTAAAATACGAGGAAAATGAGAAAGCCGCAATCATAAAGGAGAAGTTTAAAGGCACTGCTGAGGGATTATTAAAGGCTGTGAGGGCAAGCCTCTGTATAAGCGTAACGACGCTTCCTGTTATGCTTGCCTCATATTACGAGGTGCCGGTATATTCCATGTTTCTGAATGCGCTCATTCTGCCCCTTATGGGGGTACTTGTGGTAACAGGCTTTGGGGCAATGTTCGTTCCGGGTATGGGAAGCTTAGGCACGGCGGATGTGATAATTCTATTCTATTATGAGAAGTTATGTAAACTGTTTGAGAGCCTTCCTCATTCGATGTGGAATCCGGGATGTCCGAAGCCATGGAGGATTGCTCTGTATTATATTATACTTACAGCCTTTGTGGAGCTATATAAATACGGGATAAAGAAAAATAAAAGGATTAAATTTAAACATAAGCAGCTTTTATCCCTTATAATAATCCTGCTTCCCGTTGTCTTTTTGATTCCTGCGCACAAAGCTGCAGGTCTTAGCTTTCTCTATGTCGGACAGGGGAACGGAGTTGTATTGGAGACGGAGTCCGGAAGGACATATATATTTGACTTTGGCTCCACAAGCAGGGACGAGGTGGGAAGGTATGTATTAAAGCCCTATCTTAAGTATAAGGGGATAGGCTATGTGGATGCAGTGTTCATATCCCATACGGATGCAGACCATATGAACGGAATTGAGGAGCTTCTTGCAAACAGAGAAGCGTGGGGCATAGGAGTGGGAGCAGTTGTTGCGGCGGAGGCTCAAAGGGAGCTCTTTTCGGAGTTTTCAGATAAATACGAGGCAAGGGTGGTTTACATAAAACAAGGTTCGTCATTTGCGGACAGAGGCATACGCATTACCTGTCTTCATCCTGCACCGGATTTCCCCGTGGATGATATAAATGCTGCCTCGGAGTGCTTTCTTATAGAGAGCGATAACGGAGTAAAAATACTTCTTACGGGGGACGTGCAGGCATTGGGAGAGGAAGCGCTGATAAGCGAAATTAAAAGAAGGGGCATATCCGATATAACTCTTTTGCAATGCCCGCATCACGGCTCAAAAAATTCCACGACTAAGGAGCTCTTAAGTCTCATAGAGCCAAAGGCGACGGTAATATCCTGCGGCCTAAAAAACAGGTATTCCCATCCGCACGCAGAGCTTTTGGAGCGACTTAAGGAATCGGAAACCGAAGTATTCCGCACGGATATTCAGGGCGCAATACTTACGGAATTTGATGGAGAGGGTATTAAGCTAAGGAGTTATCTAAAGTAAAATGCAGATGCCCTTTTGTAATCTCCGCCCAGCTGTATTGCTCCATATATTCGCCCCTGAAGGAATTGACTGCGGACATATCGCCCTCGAGCATGCGGTAATAGTCGCAGTCAATGCGCTCCGTGCGGATGGCGAGAGTTCTGTTTTTGCGGATAATTATATCCTCCATCCCGATTTCGCAGAGAGTGTTTTTCAAGTCGCCTATGAGATTTCTGAGGTTTTGCTTTGCATGCATCATATCTGATTGAATCCTGCCTTCATAGAGCGTATTGATAATCTCCTCCGCATCGCAGGCGGCGCCTCTTCTGTCGATGAGCCATGCCATAAGCTCCTTGGTTTTCCTGCGTGAAAAGTACAGGGGCTCATTTTTCCAGAATACTTCAAAGTTTCCAAAGCACCGCACATTGAGCTTTTTGTTTTCCTCGGGAATATATGGCAGCGCATTTGAAAGCTCCTCACGTATGCGCTCTGCGTCCACGGGCTTCATGACATATCCGTGGACATGCAGGCGGTATGCGTCCACGGCGTAGTCATCATAGCCTGTGACGAATATTATTTTGGTGTCCGGCAGGAGGTTTTTTAATTCTACTGCAAGCGCCAAGCCGTCAAGCCCGGGCATCTGTATGTCGGTAAATATCACGGAAGGGTTAAGCTTCCTCTCCCTGATGGCTTTGACGGCCTCACTTCCCAGTGAGAAATCCATTATATCCGCATCAGGCGCAGCCTCCGTGACTGCCCTGTGCAGAAGCTTCAGCATCTTCGGTTCGTCATCTATAGCAAATATTGTCATAATTATGACTCCTTTTCTCTTGGCAGGATTATTGTCGCTTTTGTGCCCCTTCCCTGTAGGGCTTCAAGCTCAAGGCTTCCCTTGCATATCTGCATAAGCCTCTCACGAACATTTTGCAGTCCGATGTGATAATGCTCATCATCAGCAAGCATTTCCGGGGAAAAACCGGGACCGTCATCAATCACGGACACCTCTATGTGGTCGGGATATTCCCTGGTGGAAATAAGTATGCTTCCTCTTCCGTCGGCATTTCCTCTTACTCCGTGACGCACCGCATTCTCCGCCAAGGGCTCCAGAGTAAGTGTGGGAATTTTGAATTCTTTGACAGTAATGTCATAATCCACCTGCAGGGCATCCTCAAAGCGCAGCTTTTCAAGCTCAAGATATATTTTTGTATGGGAGAGCTCCTTTTCAAAGGGAATGGAATCCGAGGCGGAGATAGAACTCATATTTCCTCTTAGATAGCGTGAAAATGTTACGGTAGCTTCCTTTGCCTTCTTTGGGTCGCTCTCGCACAGCTCTTCTATGGCTCCCAGCGCATTATATAGAAAATGCGGCTTTATCTGGCTTAACATAATCTGAACTCTCTGACCGTCCTTAAGTTCCCTTTCATGTCTGCGCACAAACTGCAGATGCAGCCATATATAAAAGAATACACAGCTGCTGACAATACTTATCGTCAGAAAGGTTACCGGCTGTTCGCTCAATCCCACATTACCGTCCATAATGACAGCCATGATGATAAAGAGGGTATTTGCTATCGGTATCAGCATTTCAAGCTTTTTTACCGCTCTGTATTTGCGGATAGTCAGATACAGCAAATATAAAAGCAATACCATACTGGCATAAAGGCAGAAGCCGCCGAGCACCCCTCTGTGAAATGTGTTGTCATAGGATATATAGAAAGCAATATGGGAAAAGAGCGCTGTCATATAAACTGATGTATTTGCCGCTATCAGAATTAAGACCGGTGCCAATTTGCACTCAGGGCTCACAATACATATGAGAGGAACGAGGATAGCGGGGCGGATACAATAGCCGTAAATTGAGACAATTGTTCTTAAATATGGCATGGGCATTACGGAGGTCAGAAAGTATTCCGCATAGTTCTGCACTATGAGGCTTAGCACCAAATGTACAAGCACAGACATTATTTTTTTCTGCCGCCTGTCTATATAGGAATCTATGAGTACGGCAAAGGAAAGCCCCAGAAGCTGGAGCAGCAGGGGGATAATCATCGTCAGATGATTGACCAAAGTCTGATTTGCCAATCCTTTGAAAAGACCTTTTAACATATATGTCTCCGCAGTATCCCAAATTGCCGTGAGGTTATTAAGGCTTATTCCTCCTCCTGTATTGTTTCAGCCACTTCCTTTTCTATCTCGGAGTACAGCCGGTTGACGTCATTTTCCGTGTAATTCGGAGCTTCATAGCGCTCGGAAAAAATGACCTTGATGCTTGCAAGCCGCCCGGCTAATCTCCGATCCCGGCGCAGATCATGCCCGGTCAGGAAGATATAGTCGCACAAAGTATCACCCATAAACCAGAACAGGATAAAAAACACTTCACGCGGTTCATCCGCCAGGGCTTTTGTAAGCCACAGCAATATACCTGCAATGAGCAGACCGAAAAACATAAAGCTGAAGGTTTGAATATGCCGTTTCTCCTCCTTTTCCACCATGCCGAGATCATAGGCAAAATCATCCAGAATGGTATCCTCAATGGTCTGTTTCTCCTTCTGTGACAAGCAGTCCCCAATGATGTTTAATACGAGCGGGCACTCGGACGGCGTTACCTCAGCGGCCGATTTGAGATAATCAGTGAATTCGGTATTCAAGGTCTCGCACCCATCGACGCTGTATGTGCTGATAACATCGCTGTAGTCGGAAATCCGGCAGGGGATTGTTGCAATCCCATTCCTGACATAATCCCGTCTTACCCGATTATCAAGATGTCCCCTTCTTGCTTCAAACAGTTTTACGATGTTACGTGTAATCATATTTTTATTGCGTCCTTTCCTGTGCTTCAGTATGCCAAAAGATACACTTAATATACATTATGAATTCCAATTATTGCAAGAGGGTTTTCCAAAGTATCAAACCAAAAGTTTGACATTCAGGAAAAAACTCTTGTGCAACGGAGAATAAACAGCTAAAATAAGCAATATCTATACATAAAAATAATCGGAGATATTTGCGGAAAATGAAACCAAAATTTTTGAAGACAAAGATAGCAATGTATGTGGCATTTATAGTGCTGACAGGTTTATTTGCCAAACTGTCATTTGATATCTGCGCCGACAATTTTGTTGACAGGCTCAGACCGCAGATTGTACGTGCAATGGGCAAGGTATCGGAGATTCTTCCCCTTATGGAGGAGAATGAGCAGGCGGTTCGTGACATATATGACAATATGGAAGAAAACAGTCAGAGCATCGGAGACCACATTGCGGAGGAACCGCTGAATACGGCAGATGGCAAAGCAGAGGGCGCAGAGAAAAGCGAAACAAATGCAGATGAGCTGATTGAACATACGCTGTCCTGGCTGAACCGCGTGACAAAACTGAGAGTAGGGCGTGAAGGGCAGGTAATCGTGGTATCAAAGAAGGATTATTCCATCCTTGCGCATCCCAAAGAAGAATTTGTCGGACAGACACTTCATATGGCAGGTGCTTCGAAGGCTGATGTCACGAAAATAGCCGACCTTGAGGAACTTAGAGACAAAATTACCGAGGAAGATATCCCGGTGGGATTCCATATATTTTACCCGTCATCGATATTTTCCCTGAGTTTTGAACAGATACTAGATGCGCTTGACGCAGGTATGATCGGTTCTGTTTTTTCATACAGGGACACATATATCCTGTGCGGCGTAACCCTATCGGAAGGTCTCGCAGATGTGGTCGTGCGCTGCTTCTTTTCAACCTTGATTTTCTTTGTGATTTCATGGGTAATCATTCTTTATATCGGCTTTGCCCTTAACTGGCACAAGGACGAAAAAGAGGTGTTTGGCAGGAAGCTTATTTCGTGCTGCGCATTGGGAACTTTGATATTATTCTTATTCAACTGGTATTATCAGACCATTATGGATGTGACCGGTGATATTGATGCCGTGAACGGCTATGCCAAAATGTCCGCAGATACCATGAATGCTTATGACGGCTACCGTAAGGAGCTGTCGGATTGGCTGGATCAGCAGTACCTTAATAAATGCCTGGCTGCAGCGGAAATGGTAAAGGCAAAGGGAAAAGAAAGCATTACCAGGCAGGATTTGGCGAAATATGCCGGAGAGCTTGGTGTTGAATATATTTATGTATTTGATGAAAACGGGAAGGTCCTTGTCACAAACTCTCCCTATGATCATTTCAAAATAAGCGACAATGAAGAGGATTCTTCCTATGCCTTCAATGCTCTTTTGGAGGGCAGGAAGTATTTGATTCAGGATGTTCGGGAGAATGAAATAAGCGGAGAGAAAATGCAGAATATCGGCGTAAGCATAAGGAGTGAGGACGACCTTGCCGACGGCTTCGTACAGATTGGGGTAAGAGCCGATGACAGGGAGAGGATTTTAAGTCCGATTAATGTGCTGATGGTGTTGGAGGATGTAGTAATCGGACTGCCGGATTACGCAGTTGCCATTGATAAGGACAGCATGAAGATTGTTGCTACCACCGAACTTGGGTATGAAGGCACAAGCATTGAGAATCTGGGATTGGATGCCGAAGATATTAAAGGCCGTTTCAATACGGAATGCTTAATTGGAGGTATGACATACTATTCGGGAATCGGTGAGACAGCGAAGCTGTACCTTATGCCTCTGGTACAGAGTACGGATAGCTCAATCGCTTTTGCTGCGGCATTGAAGATGGCGCTGCTTGGTGTGATAGCGTACCTGTTTCTTGCGTTTATTGCATTTTTCGGATATGGGAAAGTACCTGTTGTCAAGGAGTCTGAAGGGTGCGAAGGAGCCGTAGCTTCATCCGAAGAGAATGAGGAGAATAAAGGAGAGAAGGAAGAAAAACAGGGGATTATCAGTCATTGGAAGGCTTTCTTTAAGGGCAGGGAGAATTCGGATAGTAATTTTGAACGGCGTTGGAGGAATCAAAGCTTTGTTCCCGTAGAGGCACAGACGCCTGAAAAGCGGATAGGCGGGGTTATATACCTGCTGCTTTTGGTATTTTCTTCCGTATTTATACTTTTTGAGATATTTTTAATCAGCACCGGGATAAAATCAGAGAATCTGACCGGCTTTTCATACGTGCTTATGGGCAATTGGGACAGGGGCGTTAATCTGTTTTCATTATCCTACTGCCTGTTTCTGCTATGCGTATTGTATGTATTTCGGGTGCTCATCAATCAGATACTATACCGCATTGCCAGAATGTCGGATTTGCAGCAGGAAACAATTCTGCTTCTCATCCGTAATGCATTAAGATATACCTGTGCCATTATATTCTTGTATCTGGGACTTGCAAAATTCGGCATAGACACAAGGACCCTCTGGGCTTCGGCCGGTGTGCTTTCCCTGATGGTCGGCTTCGGCGCAAAGGATCTGGTCAGTGATATTATCGCCGGGATGTTTATCATCTTTGACGGCACGCTTAAGGTCGGGGATTTTGTTGCAGTAGGAAATTGGTACGGAACCGTACAGAAGATAGGCATCCGCTCTACCAGAATTGAATATTTCTCGGAGACTAAAATCTTCAACAATTCCTCACTTCGTGATATCAAGAATTTCTGGGGTAAGGAGGCGCGTGAGGTTATCAAGATGCCAATCCCTTACGAGGCGGATCTTCTGGAGATTGAAAAGCTTCTGGAAAAAGAACTGCCGCTTATGACAGAGAGGATTCCGGGAATAAAAACGCCTCCGTATTATCAGGGCATCGATTCATTTGAGGACAGCTGTATCCTGCTGAGAATAGCTATCTACCCTGATTCCTGGGAGAAAGGGAAAGCGGCTCGTGCTTTATACAGGGAGATGAAGCTGCTCTTTGACCGTGAACATATCAGCATCCCATATAATCATGTGGTTGTAAAAAATTACGATGAGAAGGAAGGCACCTACGTGTTTGGCGACAGGGAAGATCTGTAAATCATGGCAGAAAGCGGTAACACTTTTTTCTTTTTTTGAGGAGGAATAAATATGAACGTATATGATTTTGACAAAACAATTTTTCCGGGTGATTGTGCGATAGGTTTTTGCTTTTGGTGCATGAACCGTCATCCCAAGCTCTATTTTACTTTTTTTCCGAAAGCAGTCATAAACCTGATTCGGCGAAAGCTTGGCAAAATGCCGGAGTATTTGATGCAGCGCAAGTTTTTCGGATACTTAACGCAGGTCGATGATTTTGATGAACAGATTGAGCGTTATTGGGATAAAAATGAGAAAAAAATCTCCGCATGGTATCTGGCGCAGAAGAAACCGGATGACCTTATCATCAGCGCATCGCCAACCTGCATTATAGAACCGATAGCAAAAAGGCTTGACGTGAACTTTATGGCTACGGAATTTGACCGTGAATACGGAGTGTTCGTCAATAATATGATGTATGCAAAGGAGAAGGCAAAGTACATCATTGATCACGGTTTTCCTCTGATTGAGAATTTCTACTCCGATTCTCTTGCTGACACACCGCTCGCCCTGTGCGCCGAAAAGGCACATCTGGTAATCAATAATGCCAGTACCGTGATTGACTGGCCGAAGCTTGATGACGAAATCAGGGATGAGGTTAAAGAGAAGATTGACACCGGTTGGAACATTCACCTGAAAGAGTGAGAGCAAGTGTATATCATTATTTACGACTTTGGAACCAGCAACGTGAAAACGTGTCTTTTTAAGATTGACTCTGCGATACAGCTTGTGGCAAGCGCCGTAGCGAGGTATGGTCTTTACATTTCCGAGGATGGAGGAGCGGAACAGGATACGGAGGAATGGTGGGAGGCATTGCGCCTGACCACCCATGAGCTGTTTGCAAAATCGGAGGTTAAGCCGGAGGAGATTGAAGGGTTGGCATTCTGCTCACAGATGCAGGGAGCGGTATTTGTGGATGAGGACGGGAATGCCTTGAGACATCCGATGAACTATCTGGATCAGAAGGGCACTAAAGAGTATAAGGAATGCATGGGAACCGGTTTTATCAAGGTTTCCGGCTGCAGTCTTTACAAGCTTGTGCGGAATCTGATCGTGAATTACGCCGCATCCACCAGTGCCAAGGATCCGGTCTGGAAGTACAAATGGGTGGAAAACAACGAGCCGGATGTTTTCAGGAGAATCCATAAATGGCTGGATGTCGGAGATTATCTTGTTTCACGCTGTACGGGCAGAATCGTCAGAACTGCGGATTCCGCATTCGCAACCTTCCTGTATGATACACGCAAGGGCAGAGAAGGCTGGAATAAGGGGCTTCTGAAAATGTACAAGGTAAACCCTGAACATATGCCGGAGATTATTGATTGCACGGATATGGCAGGAAGACTGACGAAGAAGGCCGCATCAGAGCTGGGCTTGATAGAAGGGATTCCTGTTTTCGGAGGAGGCGGGGATACGAGCTTTGTCAATATCGGTGCGGGATGTGTAGATCCAGGAGATACGCATATCTATGTCGGGACATCGGGATGGGTGTCAACATTTCTGGATTATCAGACGGTTGATCTAAAGGCAATGATTACCGGTGTGCTGTCGGCACGAAAGGGGTATTTCAATTATTACGCAGAGCTGGAAACGGCCGGCAAGTGCTTTGAATGGGTCATGGAGCATCTTGCATTGGATGAGATAGGAGTTTATCTGGAGCAGACTAAAATTACGGATATAGAAAGCAGATATTTAAGTCTTTATGATTATCTTTCGGAGGAGGTCAGCAAGGCTCCTCCGGGTGCAAACGGTGTGATTTTTACTCCATGGCTGCATGGGAACCGTTGCCCTTTTGAGGATTCAAAGGCAGGAGGGATGTTCTTCAACTTAAGGATTGAAAACGGAAAGCGGGATATGATCCGGGCGGTTCTTGAGGGTATTTGTTATCATCTGCGGTGGCTCTTGGAAAGCGAAATGCGTAAGGTAAAGACCTCCGAAACCATCCGTTTTGTCGGAGGGGGGGCGCTGTCGCCGGTTACCTGCCAGATGTTGGCTGATATTACCGGCAGAAGGATAGAGACTGTAAATAATACGCAGGAGGTTGGCGCAATCGGCACTGCGCTTGTTGTAGCAGCAGGAATCAGAGGAGATGATGTGTTCAAGCTTTCACGCCAGCTTGTCAAAGCCGCTCATGTCTATGTTCCCGACTCCGGAAACAAAGAGATATATGAGAGAAATTACAGAGTATTTAAAAGGCTCTATAAGAATAATGCCTTGAGCTTTAACGAGCTGAACGGTTGAAGTTGATGAAAATGAGAGAAGAGGAGCGTTTTATGAAAAAGAAAAAAATTTCTACAATTATCATTCTGACAGTGCTTGTATGCATCCTGCTTGCCGGCTGCGGACAAAGAGAGGTACCGCAGGCAATAGGGATTATCGGCGCAATGGATGAAGAAGTCAGTCTGTTAAAGGAAGCAGCTGATATTAAAAGCACAACCAAGATTGCGGGCATGGAGTTCTGCGAGGGTACTATTGAAGGAAAGAATGTTGTAATAGTACAATGCGGAATGGGTAAGGTTAATGCAGGAATATGCGCAAACACACTGATTAATAATTTTAACTGCACCAAAATTATTAACACAGGAGTTGCAGGTTCTCTTGATAATCAGATAGATATCGGCGACATTGTCGTATCGGTTGATGCTGTGCAGCACGATTTTACCGTAGAGGCAATCGGATTTGCGAAGGGAGAAATTCCCTATACAGGGCTGTATGCATTCCCGGCAGATGAGGCTATGCGTGCGGCAGCAGTAGATGCGGTACGGGAAGCAGCCCCGGAAATTCAAGTTTTTGAAGGAAGAATTTGTTCAGGAGATCAGTTTATTTCTGAAAGGGAACAGAAGGACACAATCATTTCCAATTTCGGCGGTCTATGCTGTGAGATGGAAGGCGCTGCTATCGCACAGGCGTGCTATTTGAACAACACACCGTTTGTGGTGCTTCGCGCTATTTCAGACAAGGCGGATGGATTACACAACGTCGAATATGAAACCTTTAAGGAGGAAGCAGCTGCCAATTGTGCAAAGAGCGTTTTGGCAATGATTAAAAAACTATAATAGGTAAAGTCCTGGAAAAACTGAAGCTTGATAGGAGGATAAAAGCATGGACACATTCAGAACGGCTTTTGAAGCAAATGTACTCAAATTCAGAGACAAATATGCGATAAAGGATCCGGAGTCAGGACAGAGTCTGACCTATGAGGAGCTTGACATAAAGGCCAGGAAAATAGCCGCAAAGCTTCGGAATGACGGCGTAAATAAGTCTGATGCAGTGGCAATCGTACTGCCGCACAGTATAGAGTTTATTGCATCCATGCTTGCGGTCGCAAAGCTCGGCGCAGCATTCGCACCGTTAAATGCGGCATATCCTCCGGACAGGCTTGAATATATTTACAATGACTGCAGGGCGAAGGTGGTAATCACGCCGGATTATCTAAAGGATACGGCGGACTGCACGCCAATTTCCGGGAGCGTATCCATCACACCAGAGGATTCGGCAGTTTTGGTCTATACCTCCGGTTCCACGGGAAATCCCAAGGGTGTGATGATGAAGCATGTCTGTGTCGTAAACTGCGTCTATCCGCATCCTGTAAACGAGCACTACTATGTAATCAAAAACCAGGTCAAGGCGATACTTGCCGTAACGACAGTATCCTTTGATATGTCCTTTCAGGAAACGGCAGGAGCGCTCTTAAACGGTAAGACTTTGGTGTTTGCAAACGAGGAGGAATTAAACGACCCGAGGAAGCTGACGGCTCTGTTTGAGCAGACCGGGGCGAATTGCTTTGATGCAACGCCTTCAAGGCTTATGCAATATATGGAGTATGCTCCTTTCAGAGAGGCGCTTTCTAAGTGCTGTCTTGTGATGGCAGGGGGAGAGGGAGTTCCCCAGACCCTGCTTGAAAACCTGCAAAAGGTTCTCCCGCCCAATGCGCATATTGAAAACACATATGGACCGACGGAGACTACAATGGCATGCAACGGCGCAAAAGTTTATCACATATTCAGGCAGAAGAGTGTACCGCTCCGGCGACTATGCAAAGTGGGATAATGATGGAAATGTGCTGATTCTCGGACGTATGGACAATCAGGTAAAGCTCCGGGGACTTAGGATAGAGCTTTCAGAGATTGAGGGGCTGATGGAGGAGCAGGACGGAATCATAAGGGCAGTTGCCGCCGTCAGGAGGTTAAACGGACAGGATAATCTCTGCGCATGGTTTACCGCAAAAAAAGAAATTGACTTACATGCCCTTAAGGACGCTCTTTCAAAGAAGCTTACCCATTATATGGTTCCTGCTGCGCTTATGCAGGTTGATGCCATACCCATAACCTTAAACGGCAAAACGGACTTAAAGGCACTGCCTGAGCCCGCCACAATGGAGCAGGGAGGCTACGAGCCGCCCGCAAACGAGCTTGAGCGCTTTTTCTGCTCTCTTTTTGAAAAGGTGCTAAAGCTTGACAGAGTCGGCGCATTGGATGATTTCTTCGCCATCGGGGGCACAAGCCTTGCGGCAACCAGTATAATGATTGAAGCGACGGATGCAGGATATAAGCTTAAATACAGTGACGTGTTTAAATACAAAACACCAAGAGAGCTTGCCTCCATTTTCTCAAATGAGGAGGAGGTACCGGCTAAAACGCTTGGAACCCTTAGCTTTGACAGAAGAGATTACACAAAGATCAATGAGGTCTTATCAAAGAACACCATATCCTCCTTCCAGACCGGAAATAAACGGGAGATCGGGAATATACTGCTTACCGGTGCGACAGGCTATATGGGTATCCATGTGCTTGCGGAGTACCTGCGGACGGAAGAAGGAAAAGCATACTGCCTTGTGAGAAAGGGCAGATTTGACAGTGCCCAAAAGCGGCTCAAAAATATGCTGTTCTACTATTTCGGCGACGAGTTTGCAAATGATAGCAAAAGAATTGAGGCTGTCGACGGCGATGTGACGGATTATGCTGCCTTTGAGGCGCTTAGGAAGCTCCCTGTCGACACGGTATTCAACTGCGCCGCCAACGTAAAGCATTTTTCAAGTGGAACTGACATTGAGGATATCAATGTGGGCGGAGCGCTCAACTGCATCCGTTTCTGCGAGGAAACGGGCGCACGCCTCATTCATTTCTCCACGACCTCAGTGGCGGGAGCGTTGATTGTTTCAAGTCCTTCGGAGATTCGTGCGCTTGACGAAAAGAGCCTTTATTTCGGACAGGTGCTTGAAAATCAATATACATCCTCAAAGATGCAGGCGGAGATTGAGGTGCTTTCTGCTGTGGCGGATAAGGAACTGTATGCCAAGGTTATCCGTGTGGGAACTCTTGCGGCTAGGGAATCGGACGGAGAATTCCAGATTAACTTCCTAAGCAACAGCTCCATGGGAAGATTAAGGAGCTTTGCAATACTTAAGAAATTCCCATATATGATGTTGAACAGTCCTCTCAGGATGGGGCCTATTGATATCAGTGCAAAGAGCTTTCTGCACCTTTCCAGAACCCCGAAGGAGTGTACTGTTTTCCACGCAATCAACAGCCATGTGATCCCCATGATTGATGTGATACGGATTATGAACGAGTGCGGTATGGAGATAGCATTGGTCGAGGACAGGGAGTTTGAACAGGCGCTTTTGGAGGCGGAAAAGGATCCAAGGAAGGCTGCCATCTTCCAGAGCATGCTTGCTTATCAGGGAATGAACGGGAATGCAGTGCCGGTACAGGTAAAATGTGAGTATTCGGCGCAGGTACTGGGTCGAATAGGATTTTACTGGAACGCCACGGACAGAGAGTATATCAGGAAATTTATCGAAGGTTTGTCAGGGCTTGGATTCTTTGACGAAGACAATCTTTATCGATAGGGAAGGGTTTAGGTAAGCTATGGAGAGAACATATAAGCTCGTAAAGGAGAAGTTTTCGGTAAACTTCCTTGCAACCTTGGGAATGGCAAGCAGTATTGCCATCGCATCCATTATAGATATGATTATGGTCGGCAATTTCCTGGGAGGTTCGGCGCTTGCGGCACTGAATCTGAACAGTCCGGTCATCTGTATCATCAATGTCGTATTCGGGTTCTTTGTTTTCGGGGGAAATACACTGGCGGTTACCCTTAAAGCGGAGAGAAATCAAGACGGAGCAAACAGGGCTTTCTCCGTTTCCATTGTGTTTGGAACTCTTGTTATGGGCATCATCGCATTTTTGGGGATCATTTTCAGGTCTTATGTCGCAGGGATGCTTTGCAGAAATAACGAAGAGCTTCTTCCCTTCGTTATGGGGTATCTGGTTCCGCTTCTGATCACGGGAGTATTGGCAATTCCGGTAAACGGAACCTGCGCATATGTGCGGGTGGACGATTTGCAGAGGCTTGCGCTTACGGTTCCCATCGTAAGTAATATTGTAAATCTTTTGTTCGATTACATTTTTATGGGAATCCTGCATTTGGGAATTGCCGGCGCCGGATGGGCTACAAATGTAGGGTATGCGGCCGGAATACTTTGCCTGTCTCAGTATTTTGTGTCAAAGAAGCGAAGCTTCTATTTCTCATTTGGGGGATTGACAGACCTTGGAATGATCAGGGAAACACTTAAAACGGGACTTGCATCTGCATTGGTGGACGCATGCCTGTTTATTCAGTCGCTTACAATGAACCTTATTATTGTATCCGCATTTGGCGCAATAGGAGCGCAGGTCGCAGCCGTTGCGCTTTCCGCACAAAACATTGCGGCTATATTCTACAAGGGAACCACCCAGACAATGTTACCTGTAGGAGGCGCTCTGTATGGGGAAAAGGATTATACAGGTCTTCGGGAGGTAATGAAATCGGGCTTTGTGATGACGGAAATATTCATGCTTGTGATAGTGGCGCTTCTTGAAATATTTGCAATACCCTTCGGGATTGTATTCGGCGTATCGTCCCCGGAGGCAAAAGAGCTTGTAGGATATGCATTTCGCTTATATATTCTAAGCTTTCCCTTTGTAGGTGCAAAGGAGTGTCTTCGCGTCGTCCTGCAGTCTACAAATCGTAAGAATGCGGCATCATGGCTTACGGGATTGTCCGGAACCGTATGCTTTGTACCGGTAATCTGGGTATTGGCGGTGACTATTCCGATGCTCCTTTGGACATCCTCCGCTATAGCCGCTATTCTTTCAATATGCGGCTGCCTTGTCTGTTTGCGATTTTTGGCAAAAAAGAAAACAGAAGCAGAGGGGATTCTTATTCCCAAGGCGACAGGGGATGTAAAGACCTTTGAATTTTCCATAAAAAATACTATTGCTGATGCAGAGAGCGCATCCGTAAGGATGATCAATCTCTGTCGGGAAAACGGTCTGGAGGAAAGATATGCCAATTATTTCGGCATCGCTGTGGAAGAGATGCGCACGAATATTGCCAGATACGCATATAAGGATAAGGAAAGCGCCGCAGACATCTTTTTGGGGATTGATAAAAAGGAGCTGTTGTTACGTATCCGTGACAATGGCGTAATCTTTAACCCGACTGAATTCGTGGATGACGGCGGTACGGAAATTACCGGACTTAAGTTTCTAAAAATGCTGCCTGTCAAGGCGGAATACAACAGGGTGCTTGGCTTTAACAATACAATAATCTCGATTGTGCGGGATTTATAGCCGGCAAGTCATATTTGAGCTGTTTTTGAGCGCTTTTTGTGTATAATTTATATTTGGTAACAAAAACTACACTATATTGCTCGAACGGGCGTTTAGGGGAAGGAATGGGAAATGACAGATATTAAAGGCAAAAATGATTTGGGTATAATAGCGTTGGAATCGATAGCTCAAATAGGGGACAGGGTAAACAGGGTATTGTCTGAGTGGCGCGGAGGCGGAGATTATCTGATTCCCGTATCCTGTCCACGCTTTGGAAGCGGCGAGGGTAAGGGAGTAATCGAAGAATCGGTCAGGGATAAGGATATTTACATTATGGTGGATGTGTGCAATAATTCTCTGACATATAAAATGGACGGAGCGCCCAACAGGATGTCCCCGGATGACCATTATCAGGATTTGAAGCGTATCATTGCGGCATGCAACGGAGCTGCAGGGAGAATTACCGTAATTATGCCGTTTTTGTACGAAGGAAGACAGCACAGAAAGACCCAGAGGGAGTCACTTGACTGTGCGGTAATGCTAAGGGAGTTAGAGCAAATGGGGGTGCATAGCGTAATTACCTTTGATGCGCATGATGCACGCATGCAGAATGTTCTGCCCCTTAAGGGAATTGAGAATGTATCGCCTGCGCTGCAGTTTACTCAGGCGCTTCTTGCCGAATACGAGGATATGAGGATTGACGGAGAGCATTTGATGTTTATTGCGCCGGACGAGGGCGCAACAGAGAGAGTGGTTTTTCTCGCATCGCTTTTTGGCGTGAATATCGGAATGTTCTACAAGCGCAGGGATTATACAAGAATAGTGGATGGGATGAATCCCATTATCGCACATGATTTCTGCGGCGGCTCCGTAAAAGGAAAGGATTGCATAGTGATTGACGATATGATATCCTCGGGAGGCAGTATAATAGATGTGGCGAAGAAGCTAAAGGAGATGGGAGCAGGCAGGGTTTTTGTCTTCTCCACATTCGGTCTGTTCACAAAGGGATTTGAAAAAATTGACTGTGCATATAAGGAGGGGCTTTTTGACCGTATTTTTACCACGGACCTCGTATACCAAAAGCCGGAGCTTTTGGAGAAGGACTGGTATTTTTCCGTCGGAATGAGCCGATATATAGCGGCTTTGATAGATACCTTAAGCAGGGGAGATTCTATCAAGGAGCTCACAAAACCTGCGGGCAGGATTAAGGAAGAGCTTGGAAGGTACAAAAAAGTGTAAGTATATAATTAACATAAAAGGGAGGATGAAAATGAAACTTACAAAAAAACTATGTGGATTATTTACTGTCGGAGCGTTGGTTCTGGGGCTTGGCGCCTGCGGAGGGGATGCGTCGGGAGGAGGAAAAGACATATCCGTCGTAAACAGCGATGTATCTGGGAAGGTCGTCATATATACTTCGATGTATGAGGATATCATAGAGAATATGGAGAAGCAGCTTGAAAAGGCGTTCCCGAATGTCGATGTGGAATTTTTCCAGGGAGGCTCGGGTACGATCCAGTCAAAAATCGCCGCAGAGATGGATGCGGGAAAGCTTGGCTGCGATATCTTGATGGTGGCGGAGCCTTCGTATTCGCTGGAGCTTAAGGAGGCCGGAATACTTCATAAGTACGATTTTTCCGACAAGAGTAAGCTTGTGTTTGATTACGATCCCGAAGGCTATTGGTATCCTGTACGTGTCTGCAATATGGTGCTTGCATACAATCCTGATAAGTACGACAAATCCGAGGTGCCGCAGTCTATGAAGGCATTTGCCGAGGACAGGACGATGAAGGGAAAGCTTTCAATGAGTAATCCCCTGACATCGGGAACGGCGTATTCATCTGTCGTAGGACTGCTTGATAAATATGGGGAGGACTATATAAAGGCGCTCGGCGAGCAGGAAGTAGCGATAGAATCAGGCTCCGTGGCTCTGACAAAGCTGGAGACGGGCGAGTGCAGCGAGATTATGGTGTTGGAGGAGTCCGTGCTCAAAAAGAGAGAGGAAGAGAACTCGACGCTTGAAGTCATCTATCCCGAGGACGGCTCGATACCGGTGCCTTCGCCTATAATGATAGTGGATGATGAGTACAGCGCAAATGCAAACATAGAAGCGGCCGAGGCTGTTGAGGAGTATTTTCTTTCAAAGGAAGGACAGAAGATGATAGTGGACGGCTGGATGTATGCCGTGCGGACAGATGTGGAGGAAAAGCCCTATGACGGAATAGCGCTCACAGAGCTTTTGAAGAACACCATTCCGGTTGACTGGGAGAAGTGCTACAGACAGAGAGAGGAAATCCGCACTATGTTTGAAGAGTATGTGACGGTTCAATAGAGATAATATGTTGACGAAGCAAAAAAGTGAAAAATTCACACCGGATGTCAAATGGCTTTTCATATTGGGAATAGTGGCGTTTTTACTTGTGTTTCAGGTATTCCCGCTGCTGTATCTGGTGTTTAGAGCATTCTTTGGAGAGGGACATTTTTCTTTTGACAGCTTTAAGCGGATATATTCATATCCGCTTAATTGGCAATGTCTTAAGAATACTTTGATCACGTCCACATTTACAATGATATTCGGCGTATGCATTGCAATACCTCTCGCATGGCTTGTGGGGCGTACAAATCTCCACGGGCGCAGGTTTTTCAGGACGATTTTTGTCACGACTTACATGGTGCCGCCTTATGTGGGCGCAATGGCGTGGCTCAGACTTCTCAATCCGACGGTTGGCACGTTAAATGTCTTTTTGAAGAATCTGTTAGGACTTAAGAGTATGCCATTTAATATCTATTCCGTCGGCGGTCTGATATGGGTGCTCACTACATTTTACTATCCCTATGCTTTCATTACCATATCACGGGCAATGGAGAATATGGATCCATCGCTTGAAGAATCGTCACGCATTTCAGGTGCGTCGCCCCTAAAGACCCTTTTTAATGTCACTCTTAAGCTTATGCTGCCATCCATTGTAGCGGCGGCATTGCTTGTGTTTGTGGCGGCGGCATCCTGCTATGGGATACCCTCGATAATAGGAGCACCTGGTAAGATTTATACGGTTACCACACGCATTGTGGACTATGTGTATGTAGGCTCCAAGGAGGGACTTTCCGATGCAACCTCCCTTGCGGTATTTTTGATGGCGCTTGCCTTTCTCATACTCTATATTTCAGAGTTTGCGGTGGGGAAAAGAGACTATATCACGGTTTCCGGCAAGTCCGTTCGTCCCGCCACAGTGGATTTGGGAAAATGGCGCATCCCACTGACAATTTTGGTTTCAATCTTTGCGTTTATCATAGTGGGTCTTCCGTTTGCAACGGTTTTTGCGACCTCATTTACCGTAAATATGGGTAAATCAATTTTTGCCAAAGGAAATTTTACGTTGAAATATTGGGGGATAATCACTTCACGCCGCACGATAATCAAGTCGAGCCTAAACAGTGTTGCGGCTGCGGCGCTTGCGGCGACATTCGGGATTATAGTGTGTATTATTATGGCATATCTTCTTAAGCGCACCAGGGCACGGGGGAGGCAGATACCGGATTTTCTCATTACCGTGGGCTCGGGTACGCCGAGTGTGGTAATAGCGCTTGCGCTTATCATGACGATGTCCGGACGCTTCGGCATAAGCATATATAATACCATGGCGATAATGATTATTGCGTATATGATTAAATATATGCTGATGGGCATGCGCACGGTTGTCTCGGGTCTGTCACAGCTAAGCCTGGATTTGGAGGAGGCGGCGCAGATCTGCGGAGCAGGGTGGCTTAGGCGGCTAAAGGATGTGCTGCTTCCCCTTGTACTTCCGTCCGTGGTTGCAGGGTGGTTTTTGATTTTTATGCCGTGCTTTTATGAGCTTACAATGTCGAATCTCCTCTATTCCGACAAGACAAAGACGCTCGGCGTAGAGCTGTATTTGTACCAGACATATCACAGTCAGCAGACTGCAGCCGCACTTGCGGGAGGAATACTTATCGTTGTAACGATATTGAATTTGGCGTTATACAAGCTGACTAAGGGAAAGTTTTCAATATAGGAGGAAAGTAAATGTCCACAATCCGGATAGAGCATATAACGAAGAAATTCGGCGATAATGTCATAATCAGGGATTTTTGTGCGGAATTTGAGGACGGAAAGTTTATAACGTTTTTGGGCGCTTCCGGCTGCGGTAAAACCACAATGTTAAGGATGCTTGCAGGCTTCGAGAAGCCGGATAGCGGTGAAATACATATCGGAGACAGACTCGTAAGCGGGGAGGGCGTTTTTGTGCCTCCCGAAAAGAGGGGAATCGGTATGGTATTTCAGTCCTATGCGGTATGGCCGCATTTGAACGTGTTTGACAATGTGGCGTATCCGCTTAAGCTTATGAAAATACCGAATGATGAGATACGAAAAAGGGTTATGGAGACACTTGATATCGTGCACATTGCGGAGTATGCAAAGCGCATGCCTTCGGAATTGTCCGGAGGGCAGCAGCAGAGAGTTGCGTTGGGGAGGGCGCTTGCCGCAGAGCCCAATTTGCTGCTTTTGGATGAACCCTTATCGAATCTTGATGCGAAGCTTAGAGAGGAGATGCGCTACGAGATAAAGGAGATACATAAGCGTCTCAAAATTACCGTTGTCTATGTGACGCATGACCAGAGCGAGGCGATGACCATGTCGGATGTCATATATGTGATAAACGAAGGTGCAATAGAGCAGGCAGGAAGTCCGGTTGAGATATACGGCAATCCTAAGCAGGGCTTTGTCTCGGAATTTTTGGGCAGGATAAATCTCCTTTCGGGGGAAGCCTGCGACGGCAAATTGAAGCTGTGCGATACGGAGAGCTCTATGGAGTGCGATGCGAGGTTTAGCGGAAAAACAATGGTTGCAATCCGTCCCGATGACATATATGCTATATCGGAGGATGGGAGATTTGTGCAGATATGCTCAAAATAAACTCTGATATAAAAAACAATAATCTGAAGCAGATGTATCTGATCTACGGCGATGAGCAGTATTTAAAGCGTCAATACACGAAAAAGCTAAAGGATGCCCTCGCCGGCAGTGATGAGATGAATGTGCATATCTATGACGGAAAGGATACGAAGGAAAAAACAGGGGAGATAATAGACCTTGCAGAGACTATGCCTTTTTTGGCGGAGAGGCGTGTGTTTCTCATAAGCAATTCAGGACTTTTCAAGGCAGGGGGAGATGCTCTCTCCGAGTATCTGAGCGAGGCAAACGGCACTGCGTTCTTTGTATTTACCGAGAGTGAGGTTGACAAGAGGACAAAGCTGTTTAAGACGGTATCCTCCAAGGGATACTCCGCAGAGTTTAAGCAGCCTGCAAAAAAGGATATAGAAAAGTGGCTCCTGCAAAAGATAAAAAAAGAGAATATGAATATCTCGGAGTCCACAATGAAGCTGTTTTTGGATTATACCGGCTCCGATATGGACAATATGGATTCGGAGCTTGACAAGCTCATATGCTACTGCATGGGAAGGGAGATAATTACCTCTGAGGATGTGGAGGCAATATGTACAAGGGGGCTGTCGAGCCGCATCTTTGAGATGATAGATTTTATGAGTACCGGAAAGACTACGGAAGCCCTTGCGCTCTACTACGACCTTCTGGCGCTCAAGGAGCCGGAGCAGAGAATCCGCTACAATATCGCAAGGCATATGAATCAGCTTTTGCTTGCAAAGGATATGAGGGTGCGGGGATATGACAACAAAAAGATATCCGAGGGCTCAGGGATTCCTGAATTTTATGTGGGAAAATATCTTGCGCAGGCATCAAAATTCAAGAGTGAGGACTTAAAGAGAGCCGTAAAAAATTGTGTAGAGGCGGATGAAGCCGTCAAAAACGGCAGAATATCCGACAGGCTCTCCGTGGAGCTTCTCATAGTTTCGGCATTATCGGACAAATAGATATTGTATTTTTGCTTTTCTTGTGCTACTATATATTGCGAAATATTTAATACAAATGGAGGTCATTATGGAGGACAAAAAGAGCGTAGTAGCCGAATTTAAAGAGTTTATAATGAGAGGAAATGTCATGGATCTGGCAGTCGGTGTCATCATCGGCGGAGCCTTTCAGGCAATCATAAACTCCCTTGTAAACGATATCATTATGCCTGTCATTACAGTGATAACTGGCGGAATCGATTTTACAAACTGGTTCATATCTTTAGACGGAACAAAGTATTCCTCCCTTGCTGCGGCGCAGGAGGCAGGAGCATCCACTCTTAACTATGGTGTGTTCATCACTGCGGTTATAAACTTCCTTTTGATGGCGACAGTTATATTCTGCATCATAAAGGCTATGAACAAGGCGGCGGCAAAGGCAGCGGCGCTTAAGAAGGAGGAGAAGAAGATAGAGGCTCCCACCACAAAGAAGTGCAAGTTCTGTAAGTCGGAAATCGACATTGAGGCCACGAGATGTCCCCACTGCACATCACAGATTATTGAGTAACGAATACTATATGACAGGATTTAAAGCAAAGCAGCCGGTCATTGTGGCGATGCTCGCACTTGCGGGTATGCTACTTGCCGGCTGCGGCAGTAATGTGAATAAGACAAAGGAAGCCTACACAGCCGTGGAGGCTCTGGATTACAATACCGCACTTTCGCTGTTTGATGAGGCGGAGAGTGAGGGCGAGAACATACGCCTCATCAACAGGGGCAGAGGCATCGCATATCTCGGGCTAACAAAATATGACGATGCCGTAAGCTGTTTTGAGAGCGTGCTTAAGAGCGGTAACGGGTTTGTGACAGGCTTTGATGTGGATACCGCCTTCTATATGGCGACTGCCTATATGAAGGACAAGCAGTACGACAAGGCGGCAGAGGTTTATAATGCTATAGCGGACATCAAAAGCGATTCTGCGGATGCATTGCTGCTGCGGGGAACCGCAATGTTGGCCGGAGGGGACTATACCTCGGCAAAGGCGGACTTTGACACCGTCATAAATATGGACAAAAGGAATTATGACCGCATCATAGATATCTGCCAGATACTTGATTACTACGGGTATGGAAGCCCGGCAAACGAATATCTGCATGCTGCCATGGACGCCGACAACGGTTCAATGCAGGCTTATGACAAGGGACGCATTTATTATTACCTTGGCGATTACCAGCAGGCGGCGCTTCTCTTTGAGCAGAACAGGGACAAGGGCGGCGCAGCAAACGCAATATATCTGGGAAAGGCATACGAAGCCATCGGCGAGTACAATTATGCCACAAATGTATACAGCAGCTATCTCGCAAAGAGCGGGGATGACGCAGCGGTCTACAATCAGCTGGGGCTGTGCAATATGCTGAAAAACGATTATGAGGCGGCTCTCGCAGCCTTCCAGTCGGGAATGGCGATCGAGAACAGCGGGCTGACCCAGACGCTTATGTACAACGAGATAGTGGCATACGAGTATCTCGGGGATTTCGACAAGGCAAAGGTACTTATGAGGACATATATAAGCTCCTATCCTGACGATGAAACCGCAAAGAGGGAGAATGATTTCCTGTCAACGAGGTAGCTCGCTCTGCCTGCACTCGGGAAACTGGGTATAGGGAAGAAGCCTAAGATATCTTAAGAGCATCTTCCTTGATCTCGGGGTTAGCTTTTCTGTCAGATCCAAAAGCTGCAGCAGGGTGGTGTCATCAGTAAAACGGCTGTTTAAAAGACTCTCCGGATTAAAGCGGTCTGTGTGACCGGTAAGATAATCGAGAGATACGCCGAAAAAATCGGCAATCTTGCAGAGAGTTTTGAGATCGGGAATACGCTTTCCGTTCTCGTACATAGATAGTGTGCTGACGGAGAAATCCAGCAAATAAGCCAGTTCTCTCTGCCTGAAATTATTTTTTTCGCGTAGTTCACGCAAGGTTTGACCAAAATTCATAATGCCTCCTTTATAAGATTTTTGGTTGCATTGTTATAATAAGGATAAAAGCAAGTGTAGTGTTGAAAACTTCACAAGATGTGTTGATAAAAATAAAATTGTTTACAAAATGTGAAATATGGATGGCGAAAAAGGAGATGAATCCATGATAGATGTACTGATAGAAAAGATAAAAAAGACAAAGGCACCTATAGTGGTGGGGCTTGACCCGATGCTTGGCTACGTGCCGGAGCACATAAAGGACAAAGTATACAGGGAAAGGGGAGAGACCCTCGAAGGTGCCGGGGAGGCAATCTGGCAGTTCAACAAGGGTATTATAGATGCGGTGTATGACCTTATACCTGCGGTAAAACTTCAGATCGCCATGTATGAGCAGTTCGGAATCCCCGGACTTATTGCTTTCAAAAGGACGGTGGATTATTGCAGGGAAAAAGGTCTTGTGGTAATAGGCGATGTAAAGAGGGGGGATATAGGCTCCACCTCGGAGGCTTATGCCGTAGGGCATCTTGGCAGGGTAAAGGTCGGAGAAAACGAATATGCCGGCTTTGATGAGGATTTTGCCACGGTAAATCCATATCTTGGCACTGACGGAATAAAGCCCTTCGTAAAGGTGTGCGACGAGAGAAACAAGGGGATATTCGTGCTGGTAAAGACCTCCAACCCTTCAAGCGGAGAATTTCAGGACAGACTGATTGACGGGCGTCCACTCTATGAATGGATGGGCGAAAAGGTTTCCGAATGGGGAAGGGACAGTCTGGGAGATGGCGGCTACAGCAGGGTCGGAGCGGTTGTCGGAGCCACATATCCCGAGCAGGGAAAGATTTTAAGAAAGCTTATGCCAAGGACATATATTCTGGTGCCGGGATACGGCGCTCAGGGAGGAAAGGGAGCAGATCTGGTTCACTTCTTTAATAATGACGGACTTGGTGCTATAATAAATTCATCGAGAGGTATAATTGCAGCATACAAACAGGAGGCATATGCAAAGTACGGAGACAAGGGCTATGCTGACGCATCAAGAGCTGCGGTCATTGCAATGATAGAGGATATTGATACGGCGCTGCCACATTGAGGCGTCGGACTGACTTTTTTGATGTAGGGGTCTGGGAGAAGTGATTAAGGAGGAACATTATGTCTGAACCTGATATGTCGAAGCTAATATACGAAAAGAAGCCGACCTTTTGTTCCAAATGCGGAAGACCTCTGACCTTCAGAGGCAGAGGGGCTTATGAGTGCGAACATTGCGGATTTATGGAGTATGATGATTTCGGAAAGATAGACCAGTATTTGGAAAAGAACGGTCCCAGTCCCGCACATGAGATAAGCAGGGGAACGGGAGTCCCCACGGCAAGAGTGCGTGAACTTCTCGTTGAGGGAAGGCTTGAAGCCAGAGCAGGGCAGGAGGGGCTTTTGGATTCCGATTTAGGCCCTAAGAATGAAAGCATAAAGTCTCATCAAAAGGGAACCTATATGGAAAATAAGCATAAGGAACAGGAGAGGATGCGTTTTTTGGATAATTGAAAAAGCATCGATATTGTGTTAAGCTTCTCTTAAAGAAAGGGGACTGATATGGAGCAGTACAAGCAGGAATTTATAGAGTTTATGGTGGATTCGAGGGTGCTTAAATTCGGCGAATTCACTTTGAAGAGCGGAAGGAAATCTCCGTTTTTTATGAATGCAGGGGCATACGTCACAGGCTCACAGCTAAAGAAGCTGGGAGAATACTATGCAAGGGCAATCCACGATGCATATGGGGATGATTTTGACGTACTCTTCGGTCCCGCCTACAAGGGCATACCCATCAGTGTGGTTACAGCCATAGCTTACAGTGAGCTCTATGGAAAGGAGATACGCTACTGCTCTGACAGAAAAGAGGAAAAGGATCACGGCGCAGACAAGGGAAGTTTTCTGGGCAGCGCTTTAAAGGATGGCGACAGGGTAGTGATGATAGAGGATGTTACTACCTCGGGAAAGTCAATGGAGGAAACCGTTCCGAAGGTGCGGGGAGCCGCAGATGTTAAGATAATCGGTCTTATGGTGTCATTAAACAGGCAGGAAAGAGGTACATCCGAGGGCAAATCCGCACTTGATGAGATAAAAGAAAAATATGGCTTTGAGACCAGAGCCATCGTAAATATGGATGAGGTCGTTGAGGCTCTCTACAACAGACCCATAAACGGAGAGGTCATCATAGACGATAAGATAAAGGCTGCAATAGACGAGTATTACAAGGAATATGGATGCAGATAGGATATGGAGGAGAATATGAACGAAGAAAAGCTTTACAAGGTACTTAAGAGAAGCGGCGGCTGGAACATCGCTTTGGGCGTGTTTACGCTTGTATGCGGCATTACCACGGGCATACTTCTTATAATAAGTGGAGCAAAGCTTCTTGCTGGCAAGGGAAAGCTCTTATTCTAAGGGATAATGCCTAAGAATCGATATATATATACAACGAAGCGTCATTCGAAGCGCTCGATAATGGCGGCGATCCTGGGGGGTATAAGTCTCGTTTCGCTGATATATGTTATATGGCTGGCTTATACCGCAGGAGGAAACGTCAAACAAAGCTATGGCTTTGCGGGAATGTTTGCGGCGCTTTTTTCGGTAACGGGCTTCATAATCTCGGTATATTCGGTAAGACAGAAGGATTGGTTCAAGATATTTCCCATATTGGGAATAGTCTTTAACTCCTTTAGTCTTATTTTGCTTGTTATAATTCTGGAACTGGCGTGGCAGCTATAAGGAGGTTTACATAATATGGGAAAACTGTTATTCGGAGATTTTGTAAATGCTGTCTCCGATTTTTTTGATATCATAGACGAAGAGCGGGATTTCCTTAAAAATACGGGGATTTTCAATGCGTCCTTTGAAGAGCTTGCCGAAAGGAACAAAAGGCTCTTTTTTGACGTAGCGCATAATTATGACAAAAGCTTTGCAAATCCTGAATATGCGGTCAAGACGCTGGGAGAGGAATGCGGAAGCATTATTTCTGCATTTTATGCGGAAATGCGCTCTGTCATAGGCTTTGTATATGAGGGGGATAATGAGGAGATAGAGCTTAGAAGAGGAATGCTTCAAGCTCTGCGTGATGCGCTTAAGCTAGCGGAAAGTGGTGGAAAAATGCCGGATCCATCACATCTTAAAGAGCTTTTCTCAAATACGGTAAAAGGATATACCGAAAGAGCGTCGCTGAAGAAGGTTTCAAGTCTCGTAAATCCGGATAATACATTCCTTACAGATATCTTGATGAAGTCTGACTTAGAGGACTTAAGATATCTCTATGCATATGGCGAATATATTTCAGCGAATGAGTTAAAGATTGCGGAATATCTGAATTCACTTTCCGATGAAAAGCTTAATAAGATGGCGGATACCTATACGGAGGGCTATATCAGGGGCTTTGAGCTCACTGGAAAGGATCTTTCCAAAAAGAAAACCGTGGATATCCGTTATAATATCGGCTTTGAGAGGATGATGAGAAGGGCTGTGGATAATTTTGAAAAAATCGGACTGCGTCCGATAATCTACAGGGCAGCCTCAAGTGTTCTGTACAATGCCTCAATATTCAAGGTGGGAGTGCAGTCTACATCCTGCAACAGACAGTATGAATATGACCATAAGGATGACAAGGCGCTCTTTTTTGACTGGGATTATGTAAACCTAAAGCTTTCGGCAATGGAAAATGCCTTCGAAAAATATAAGGAGGAAGCCCGTGGCTATGCTGGCCCTGCTGTGGTAGAGACCTTTGGTAAGCCGGATTTTGCACCTGTAATAAAGCCGGAATGCGTACAGATGTTAGCTGAACAAAACGAGCTTTCGGTGGAGTATAAGAGCCGCTTGGGGATATTACAGAGGCAGTATATTCTTGAGGAGGAGAGAAGCTTTACCATAATTGCATTCCCCATGCCGGAGATAAAAAGCTGTCTGCCAGATGCTTCGGATTCCGGTTTCTCTAAATTTTTCGATGAAGTGATAGCAGTAAATACGCTTGATTATCAGATGTACAGGGATATTCAGGCGACGATGATAGAGACCTTAAACAAAGCGGATTATTGTATTGTACGGGGAATGAACGGAAATAAAACGGATATCAGGGTAGAGTTATGTAAACTTAAAAACCCGGAAAAAGAAACCATTTTTGAAAACTGCGTGGCGGATGTAAATATTCCCGTGGGGGAGGTGTTCACATCGCCGGTATTGAAGGGGACAAGCGGAATATTGAATGTAAGCCGGGTCTTCTTAAATGGGCTTGAATACAAAAATCTTACCATTGAATTTAAGGACGGCATGATAGAGTCCTATTCCTGCGATAATTTCGATTCCGAGGATAAGAACAGGAATTTTATAAACGAAAATGTGCTGTACAGGCACAAAAGCCTTCCCATGGGGGAATTTGCCATAGGCACCAATACCACCGCCTACACTATGGCAAGAAAATACAATATTTCAGGGAAGCTTCCGATACTTATAGCCGAAAAGACAGGTCCGCACTTTGCCGTGGGGGATACCTGCTATTCCCATGCGGAAGATATTGCGGTGTTCAATCCTGACGGGAAGGAGATAGTCGCAAGGGATAACGAGATAAGCATTTTGAGGAAAAGCAAGGATGCAAAGAACGCTTATTTCAATTGTCATACGGATATTACAATTCCCTATGATGAGCTGGGGGAGCTGAGCGCAGTAACGAAGGACGGAAGTGTTATAAATATCATAAAAAATGGGAGATTTGTGCTTCCGGGAACGGAAGAATTAAACGATGCTCTGAAAAACTGACACGGGTGGCAGATATTGTGGAGCTCGTAAAGTAAATATCAATATTTTGTGATTTTTTTCAAATAGTATATTGCATATTTTGTGGTTTTACATTAAACTATGTAAAGGTATGACTAATGATGGAGGAATATTTGTTATGGCACTGGTATCCATAGTGATGGGAAGCGATTCCGATATGCCCGTAATGGCTAAGGCGGCGGACATCCTTGAGGAGTTAGATATTTCTTATGAGATGAATATAATAAGCGCTCACAGGGAGCCGGATACATTTTTCGAATATGCGAAGAATGCGGAAGGGCGAGGGATTAAGGTCATAATCGCAGGCGCAGGTATGGCGGCGCATCTGCCGGGAATGTGTGCGGCATTGTTTCCACTGCCGGTAATAGGTATACCTATGCATACCACTTCATTAGGAGGCAGGGATTCCCTCTATTCAATAGTGCAGATGCCAAGCGGCATTCCCGTTGCGACGGTTGCGATAAACGGAGGCGCAAATGCGGCTCTTCTTGCGGCGAAGATATTGGCGGTCTCTGATGACGAGCTTCTTAAGAGGCTGAAGAAGTACTCTGAGAGCTTGAAGGAACAGGTGGAAAAGAAGGACGAAAGACTCAAGGAAGTCGGATATAAGAAGTATTCGGATAAATAACAGGCGGAAGCATTTAAGGAGAGAAGATGGATTACAAGCACGCAGGTGTGGATATAGAAGCGGGATACCGCTCGGTTGAGCTTATCAAGGAATTTGTTAAGGAAACGAACCGTCCCGAGGTAATGGGAGGTCTGGGAGGCTTCTCGGGAGCCTTCTCAATGGCGGCGCTCAAGGGTATGGAGGAGCCGGTGCTTTTGTCCGGTACTGACGGAGTAGGTACGAAGATAAAGCTGGCGTTTCTTATGGACAAGCACGATACGGTAGGTATTGACTGCGTGGCAATGTGTGTAAATGATGTGGCATGCGCAGGCGGAGAGCCCTTGTTTTTCCTTGATTATATAGCATGCGGCAAAAATTATCCCGAAAAAATAGCGCAGATAGTAAAGGGTGTTGCCGAGGGCTGCAAGCAGGCAGGCTGTGCCCTGATAGGCGGAGAGACTGCGGAGCATCCGGGGCTTATGCCGGAGGATGAGTACGACCTTGCGGGCTTTACCGTGGGAGCAGCCGACAAAAAGGAGCTGATCACGGGAGAGGATATAAAGGCGGAGGATGTGCTTGTAGGCATTGCGTCATCAGGGGTACATTCAAACGGCTTTTCTCTGGTAAGAAAGGTATTTGAGATGACGAAGGACAGTCTTGATACCTATTATGACGAGCTCGGAGGAACTTTGGGAGAGACGCTTATCACTCCCACCAGAATATATGTCAGGGCGCTCAAGGCCCTTAAGGATGCAGGAATAAAGATAAAGGGCTGCAGCCACATAACCGGAGGGGGCTTCTATGAGAATATACCAAGAATGCTTCCGGACGGAATAAGAGCGGTTGTTAAAAAGGACAGCTATGATATACCGCCAATTTTTAAGCTTATACAGAGTAAGGGCAATATAGCTGAGGAAATGATGTATAATACCTTTAACTGCGGTCTGGGAATGGTGCTTGCGATCGACAAGGATATTGCAGATAAGGCAGTGGAGATCCTGGGAGGGGCAGGAGAAAAAGCATACATAGTGGGAGCCTGCGAAAGCGGAGAAAAGGGTGTGACCCTATGTTAAACATTACGGTTTTAGTATCCGGCGGCGGAACAAATCTTCAGGCAATAATTGACGGCATAGAGAACAAAACCGTGACTAATACGAGGATTGTTTCCGTAATTTCAAATAATAAGGGCGTAAAGAGCTTAGAGAGAGCGCAGAAAGCAGGAATACCTGCTGAGTGCGTGTCACCCAAGGATTATGAAAGCAGGGAAGCCTTCAACGAGGCGCTTCTTTCGAAGGTAAACGAATATAAGCCGGATTTGGTAGTGCTGGCAGGCTTTCTGGTGGCTATACCGAAGGCGATGGTGGAGGCATACGAGAACAGGATAATAAATATACATCCCTCTCTCATCCCCTCTTTCTGCGGAGTGGGATATTACGGGCTTAAGGTTCACGAAAGAGCGCTTGAAAGAGGCGTGAAGGTCACAGGGGCAACAGTGCATTTTGTGAATGAAGGAATGGACGAGGGGCCTATAATAGACCAGAGGGCTGTGTATATAGAGGATAATGATACGCCGGAGATACTTCAAAAAAGGGTTATGGAGCAGGCGGAGTGGATAATACTTCCCAAGGCTATAGACGATATAGCAAACGGGAGGCTAGAGGTTATTGACAAAAGGGTTATAAGAAAATAATATCAGGAGAATGCTGTGAAGATACTCATAATAGGAAGCGGCGGAAGAGAGCACGCAATAGCTGCCGCAGTGAAGAAAAGCAAAAGAGTTGATAAGATATACTGTGCTCCGGGAAATGCGGGAATAGGGCAGCTTGCTGAGTGTGTTCCGATTAACGCAATGGAATTTGACAAACTTGTCACATTTGCAAAGGAAAAGGAAATCGACCTTACTGTAGTGGGGATGGATGACCCCCTTGTGGGCGGTATTGTGGATGAATTCGAGAAAGCAGGCTTAAGAGTGTTTGGCCCAAGAAAGAATGCTGCGATTCTGGAGGGAAGCAAGGCCTTTTCCAAGGAGCTTATGAAAAAGTACAATATTCCCACCGCCTCATATGAGACCTTTGATAATGCGGCTGCTGCCGAGAATTATTTAAAAACCAAGGCAGACTTCCCCATTGTCTTAAAGGCTGACGGGCTTGCGTTAGGCAAGGGCGTACTCATATGCAGCAATCTTGATGAGGCGCTGGACGGGGTCAAGACCATAATGGTTGACAAAAAATTCGGAAGCTCCGGAGATAAGCTTGTCATAGAGGAATTTATGACGGGGAGAGAGGTGTCCGTGCTGTCGTTTGTGGACGGAAAGACCATACGCATAATGACCTCGGCACAGGATCACAAGAGAGCCGGCGACGGCGATACCGGACTTAACACAGGAGGAATGGGAACCTTTTCTCCCAGCCCTTTCTATACAGATGAGGTGGATCGCTTCTGCAAGGAGCATATATATCAGAAGACAGTGGATGCCATGGCGGCGGAGGGCAGAGAGTTCAAGGGAGTAATCTTCTTCGGACTTATGCTCACAGAAAAGGGTCCCAGAGTGCTGGAATACAATGCACGCTTCGGGGATCCGGAGGCACAGGTGGTGCTTCCCAGAATGAAGAACGATATAATTGATGTGTTTGAGGCCTGCGTAGACGGAACCCTTGACAGAATAGATCTGCAGTTTGAGGACAACGCTGCGGTATGCGTAGTGCTTGCAAGCAAGGGATATCCTGTGTCCTATGAGAAGGGCTTTGAGATAAGAGGCCTTGAAAGATTTGAAAAAGAGGACGGATATTACTGTTTCCATGCGGGAAGTAAGCTCTCCAACGGGAAAATAGTCACAAACGGCGGAAGAGTTCTGGGTGTGACAGCAAAGGGTAAGGATCTTAAGGAAGCCCGTGCCAATGCCTACAAGGCAACGGAATGGGTGGACTTTGATAATAAATATATGAGAAACGATATAGGTAAAGCGATAGATGAGGCATAGCCGGAGTATCGGGCGCATCGAGCGTATTATGGAGGTAGAAATGAAAAAATCAAACGTCATTAAAGCAATCAGTACTGCTGCGGTTGTAGGCATCGCAGTATTACAGCTGTCTTTCACAAGCTTTGCTGCCACCGCAGGTAAGGTCACTGGGGATAGTGTAAAGATCCGAAAGGAGGCAAGCACCTCGTCTTCGGAGATGGGAAGAGCGAACAAGGATACTTCAGTTACCATAAACGGGCAGGTTACAGGCTCTGACGGAAAGGTCTGGTATCAGATAAGCTATAACGGAGGAACTGCATATATCCGCTCAGATTTCGTGTCCATAACGGATGGCTCGACTCCTGAAACGCTTACCACTACTGCCACCACGAACGGTGCAACTACAGCCAACAGCACAACCACTACCACGAACAGCAGCACCACCTCAAATACAGCCACAACATCGGAAACTCCGGCGAATGTGACAGCCGTGAATCCTATCTCCGCCACGATAAAGGGAGGAAATGCAGTAAGGGTAAGGGCTAATGCCTCCACCACCAGCAATATTCAGGCGACGGTGGCCAGCGGAGAAACCGTTACCGTTACCGGAACCGCAACGAGCTCCGACGGAAAAACCTGGTATCAGGTTAGCTTTACAAAATCCGGCTCCGAAGTAACAGGCTTTGTAAGAGAGGATTATCTGGATGTGGATACTACAGCATTGTCTGAAGCCTCTGCCGAGCCCTCAATAGATGTTACCGAGCTGGGAGAGACGGGAGGAGAAGCAGAGCCCGAGGTTACGGAGGAAACCGATGCCAGATATGAGGTTAGACTTGTGGATGGCGACTGGAAGCTCATAGACAATGAGGGCGGTGAAAACGGAAGCGGAGTGCAGTACAGCATTGAGAAGACCATAAATGCCGTGGATTCCAACGAAAAGCTCTATACTGCGGAGAAGGAAAAGGCAGATAAGTTCCAGATAATAGTTATTGTGCTCGCAATCATAGTAATCCTTATGGCGGCAGTGCTGACATGGCTTATCTTTAAGCTTAAGGACAGCGCAGTCGACAGAGATTTCTCCGAGGCAGGTTCCAAGAAGAAAAATGCTCCGACAGCCCGCAGTGAGAGGGCAAGAAGTGCTGACAGACCTGCAAGAAGCGCAGACAGAGAGAGAAGCCGTGAGAGAGGAGAGAGAAGCGCAAGAAGTCTTGAAAGGGACAGAAGTGCAAGAAGAGAGCTCTCCGAGGAGGAGAGAGCGGCGAGAAGAGCCCGCAGAGAGGGCGGAGAGATGCGCAGGGAGCGCAGCGAGGACGGAAGGAGTATGCAGCGTCCTGCACAGGGAAGAACTATACGGCCTGACGGCAGACCCACCAGACCTTCATCCGAAAGACCTGTTTCGGTGGAACGCAATGAGGAGAGACGTCCTTCCAGCGAACAGCTCCCTACTGAGAATGTGACAGCACCAGAGTATTCGGAGATAAATGATCCCGAAAAGGCAAGGACGAGAGGCGAGAGACCTGAGCGTCCTGAACGTTCCGACAGACCGGCGAGAAATGAGGCTGACGGCAGACCGGCAAAGAGACGTCCCAACAGCTTCAACGGAGATGAGGATGACGATCTCGAATTTGAATATCTCAACTGGGACGGCGACGAGGAATAAGTTTTTAAATTTAATATAATGTTTATTGTTGACAGTCTCTCTTTCTGTTATAATCTCGTTAGAACATACGTGATTGCAAAAGGAGGGGCTGTTTTTGTATATAGAGATTGATTTTAACTCTGATGAAGCTCTGTACCTTCAGCTGTGTAACCAGATAATAATGGGAATCGCCACATCAAGATTTCATGAGGGAGACCCGCTTCCGAGTGTCCGTGCGCTTGCGGAGGCTATAGGAATAAATATGCACACCGTAAATAAGGCATATTCAGTGCTTCGTGACGAGGGTTATGTGCGTGTGGACAGGAGAAGGGGTACCGTGATAGCCGTGGATATAGATGAGCTGCGGGCAAGGGAGGAGTTAAAGAAAAATCTTAAGGTTCTTCTGGCAAGAAGCTCCTGCAAAAATATTCCCAAAAGGGAAGTGCATGAGCTTATAGATGAGATATACGGAGAGTACGAAACATATTGAAGGGCGGAATGCCAATATAATTTGGAGGATTTTAGCATAAATGAACAGATTTACCCAAAAGGCACAAGAGGTTCTCGACAGGGCGCATAAATGCACCAGAAGCCTGAAGCAGGGCTATATCGGCACGGAGCATATCCTTGTGGGGCTTATAAGCACCGAGGATTCCGTGGCATCAAAGGTTCTTAGGTCAAACAATATCTCTGCAGAGCAGGTAATGCAGATGATACAGGAGCTCATATCCTTTGAGGGAGGAGTGGGAATAAGAGAGCGCGGAGGATATTCTCCGAGAGCTGAAAAGGTGTTAAATGACGCAGGTGTCATTGCAGAAAAATACGGAAGCGAGGAGATTGGCACCGAGCATCTTCTCATGGCGCTCATAAGAGAGGGGGAGAATGTAGCCGTAAGGATACTTACCACTCTCGGCGTAAACGTCCAGAAGATATATGCGGAGGTGCTAAGTGCCATAGGTCAGGACGCAAATCTGTACAAGGAGGATCTGGGCCTCAAAAAGTCCGAGAAAAAGGGCAAGGGCTCCATGGTGGATCAGTACAGCAGAGACCTTACAAAGCTTGCAAGCGAAGGTAAGCTTGACCCCGTTGTGGGGAGAAGCGACGAGATACGCCGTGTAATCCAGATATTGTCCAGAAGGACAAAGAACAACCCGTGTCTGGTGGGAGAGCCCGGAGTCGGAAAGACCGCCGTGGTGGAGGGACTTGCACAGAGGATTGCGGCGGGGGATGTGCCTGCCACGGTACAGAACAAAAGAGTCCTCACATTGGATCTTTCGGGGATGGTTGCAGGCTCCAAATACAGGGGAGAATTTGAGGAAAGAATAAAGAGGGTCATAAAGGAGGTCACGGAATCGGGAAATATTATCCTCTTTCTGGATGAGCTCCACACTCTCATTGGCGCAGGGGGCGCAGAGGGAGCAATCGACGCATCAAATATAATGAAGCCCTCGCTTGCAAGGGGGGAGCTGCAGCTTATCGGAGCCACAACCCTTGTTGAATACAGAAAGTATATAGAAAAGGACGCAGCCCTAGAGAGGCGTTTTCAGCCGGTTACGGTGGAGGAGCCCACAGAGGAGGAGGCAGTGCGCATACTTGAGGGCATAAAGGGCAAGTATGAGGAGCATCATCATATATTTATAAGCCCCGAGGCAATACAGGCGGCGGTAAGGCTCTCGGCACGCTACATAAACGACAGAAACCTTCCGGACAAGGCAATCGACCTCATAGATGAGGCGGCAGCCAGCGCAAGGCTTAAAAGTATGGATGTTCCGGACAAATATAAGGAGATGCAGGACAAGATTAAGAAGATGGACAGGCAGATAGAGCTGTCCATAAGGATGGAGGCATTCGCACAGGCGGCGGAGATAAAGAAGGAGCAGGATGCCCTCATAAGGAAATATGAGAAATCCATAGAGAAAAAGAAAATAAAGGATACGGAATACAATTACTCCATAGGGGAGGATGATATCGCAAATGTGGTATGTATGTGGACAAAGATACCGGTGCAGAAGCTTGCGGAGAAGGAGAGCGACAAGCTCCTTAAGCTCGAAAAGATACTGCATAAGCGTGTAATCGGTCAGGATGAGGCTGTTGTAGCTGTTTCCAAGGCTATGCGCAGGGGAAGAGTGGGACTTAAGGATCCTGCAAGACCCATTGGCTCCTTTTTGTTTCTGGGACCTACGGGCGTGGGAAAGACGGAGCTTTCAAAGGCGCTGGCAGAGGCTATGTTCGGCTCGGAGGACGCTATGATAAGGGTCGATATGTCGGAGTATATGGAGGGACATTCGGTGTCAAAGATGATAGGCTCTCCTCCGGGATATGTGGGCTTCGACGACGGAGGACAGCTCTCCGAGAAGGTCAGGAAGAATCCGTATTCGGTAGTTCTGTTTGACGAGGTGGAGAAGGCTCATCCGGATGTGTTCAATATTCTTTTGCAGGTTTTGGATGACGGGCATATAACGGACTCCAAGGGAAGAAAGGTGAGCTTCAAAAATACCATAATCATAATGACCTCGAATGCAGGAGCCCAGAGGATAGTGGATCCTAAAAATTTGGGCTTTGCGGCGGACAAGAGCGAGAAAAAGGACTATGAAAAGATGAAGTCACAGGTTATGGAGGAGGTAAAGCGGAGCTTCAAGCCGGAGTTTATAAACCGTATAGACGATATTATCGTATTCCATCAGCTGAATGATGACGATATGAAGGCTATTGTGGAGCTTTTGGCAGGCAATCTCTCCAAGCGCTGCGAGACCCAGATGGGTATACAGCTGTCTCTCACGGCGGCATTGAAGCAGCATCTGGTGAAAAAATACTCCGATGTAAAGATGGGCGCAAGGCCTTTAAAGCGCGCAATCCAGTCGGAGGTTGAGGATGCCCTTTCCGAGGAGATACTCAAAAAGAAGGTAAAGCCCGGAGACAGGGTAAGCGCAGGCTACAAAAATGATAAGGTCATATTTACTCTAAAGCAATAAATATGTGGAAAAAAACCACAGGATGTGGTATAGTAAAGTCGTAAGCATATAGACCTTACAAACACGGAGGAAAACAAAATGGCAGTGGTAGCAGAGCTAATCAGAAACGAATCGGACGGTACTTTCAGCTTTGGAAATCACACTTTGGCTTCGAAATCGAAGCTGGAGGATTTCAAATTCGGCGGTGATCTTCTCAAGGTAAAGACATACAACGAGATTACCAAGCTCGAGAAAAACGGACTTTTCCTCTATGAATCCGTTCCAGGAACCAGCGTCAACAACTTTAAGGAGTTTGACAATGGCGTGGAGTTTACAGTAGAGGGCGACAAGGATGCCCAGATTACCGTGGGTCTCAAGGATGAAACCGAGTATCAGGTGTCAATCGGCGGTAAGAATACGGGTACAATGAAGACAGGTCTCGGTGGAAAGCTTTCGATGAGTATAGAGCTTGCCGGGGCAGGCGAAGTGTCCGTAAAGGTAACACAGGCATAATAATCAAAGGATAAGTCCCGGCATCGCTAAAGACGCCGGGATTTTCTTTGTGGAAATAAAGGGGAATATGGCGAAGGCAAAAAAAGAAACAATTTTTTTCTGTCAGTCCTGCGGATATGAATCCGCAAAATGGATGGGACAATGTCCCGGCTGCAGGGAATGGAATACATTTGTGGAGGAGCCGGCGGCCAAGTCAGTAAAGAATAAGTCCGGCGCCGTTTCTATGCGCCCTGGCTCCAAGGCGGAGGTAAGCATCCTTTCGGAGGTCTCCGTAAGTGAGGGAGAGCGGCTTTATACCGATATCGGAGAGCTGGACAGAGTTTTGGGCGGAGGTATCGTCAAGGGCTCCCTAATCCTGGTGGGAGGAGACCCCGGTATAGGCAAATCCACACTTTTATTGCAGGTCTGCCACAGACTTTCCGAAAAGAGCCATAGGGTATTATATGTATCGGGGGAGGAGTCAAAGGCGCAGATAAAGATGCGTGCGGACAGAATCGGAAGCTTTGGCGATAAAATGCTCCTTTTGTGCGAGACGGATTTGGGTGATATATCCGAGGCTATCAGAAAAGAGCAGCCTGAGGTCGTAATAATTGACTCCATACAGACAATGTATAACGAGGATGTAACCTCGGCTCCCGGCAGTGTGTCACAGGTGCGTGAATCCACGGCAGTGCTTTTGCAGCTTGCCAAGGGACTTGGCACGTCGGTTTTTATCGTGGGGCATGTGACAAAGGAGGGAACCGTTGCTGGCCCCAGAGTTCTTGAGCATATGGTTGATACTGTGCTGTATTTCGAAGGGGACAGACACGCCTCCTACAGGGTGCTCAGGGCGGTAAAGAACCGTTTCGGCTCCACAAATGAGATAGGTGTTTTCGAAATGCAGGAGAAGGGACTTATGGAGGTAAAGAACCCTTCCGAGTATATGCTTTCCGGCAGACCCGAGAATGCGGGAGGCTGTGTCGTCGTATGCACAATGGAGGGTACAAGACCGCTTCTCATCGAGATACAGGCGCTTGTCTGCCACAGTAATTTCGGACTTCCTAGACGTCAGGCCACAGGCACGGATTTTAACAGAGTAAATCTGTTGATGGCGGTTTTGGAGAAGAGGATAGGAGTACAGCTTGGAAGCTGCGACGCATATGTGAACATAACGGGAGGTTTAAAGGTCACAGAGCCAGCAATCGATATGGGGATAGTCCTTGCAGTGCTTTCGAGTTTCAAGAATAAGCCCCTGGGGGATAAGCTGGTTGCCTTCGGCGAGGTGGGCTTATCCGGCGAGGTAAGGGCTGTGACGGGAGCGCTGCAGAGAGTTAAGGAGGCGGAGAAGCTGGGCTTTACTACCTGTATAGTACCCTTTGTGTCCGTGGATGAATGTAAGAAAAATTCGGAAATTGAGATAATAGGCGTAAAAAATGTGCAGGAAGCTATAGATTATATATTGAAATGAGGACTTTGGCGGAATTATGAGAAGAAAGAGAAAAGATAAAGATACGGTTGATAAAAAGGAGCTGATCGAGGAATTGAGCGAAGAGGAGCCTCAGCCCATGGAGGAGGAAGAAAAGATGGTTCAGACGGAAGCAGAGACTGAGGAAAGTGCTGAAAAAACTCCGGAGGAAGAGCCTCCTGTGAAAGAAACAGGTAATCTTGAAGAAGTCAGGGATCAGAAGACTCCGGAGGAGCTTCGGCGTGTCGCCAGAAAACGCAGGAGACGGCAGAATCAGGCACTCGCATATACTGTCCTCGTAGGGATGATACTTGCTCTGGTGTGCATAATTGCCGCAGGGACTATTCTTATAGTGAGAACAATAAGGAATCGCAGTGTTGGCAGCGTAAATTCCGACGAGCAGACAAAGCTTATAGAGGAGGCTTTGAACAAAGAGGAGGAGCCCATAAGCACCCCTGAGATTGTGGAGCTTCCGGAAGCGACCATGTCCCCGGAGGAAATATTGGACGGAATAGTCGATGATGTGATATCGGGTATGAGTCTCGAAGATAAGGTGGCGGGGCTTTTCATTGTGACACCCGAAGCCATAACCGGCGCAGGCACGGTGACACAGGCGGGAGAAAGCACGGAGAAGGCGCTTTCCCAATACCCTGTGGGAGGAATAATATATCAGGAGAAGAACATCAAGGATTCCGCAAAGGCGGCAGAGATGATAGAGAAGACAAAAGGGTATTCCAGCTATCCTCTGTTTGTGGTCTATTCCGAAAAGAAGGGGGAGTATGACAAGATAAACACGGAAATCGGGATGAATCTTCAAATCATACATGTGGGGGATATAGAGGATCAGGCAGTATTGGAGTACATTGCCCAGACGAAGGCTGGGGATCTCTCGGGATTGTATATCTGTGTGGGCGATTTCCCCGGAAGCAGTGAATCTTTTGAGGCGTTTAACGACTATGTTTCTGCGGGAGCTGATATGCTGATGCTTGGCAATGATAAGTTTTCAGAGCTTTCGAGCGATGAGCTTCCGGCTTCGCTATCGCAGGAGATTGTCACGGAAAAGTTAAGAACCGCTCTTTCCTATAATGGGGTGGTGGTGTCGGGCTCTCTTTCGGATTCTGCGATAAAGGATTATTATGCCTCGGATGAGGCTGCAATAATGGCACTCAGGGCGGGCTGCGATATGCTCCTGAATCCTGAAAAATTTGATGTCGCCTACAAGGGAGTACTCGCCGCAGTACAGGACGGCACAATATCCGAGGCACGTATTGATGATGCGCTGAAGCGTATTTACAGGGTTAAATATGCGGAGGCAGCATGGGGAATTGAGGAGAATCAGGCGCAAGAGGGGAATGCATAGGGGGAGTATCCTTTAAGGTTATATCAAATAATTTTGTGTAGAATTATCTCTCAATTTATAGTAAAATACTTTTGGGAATAAATGCGATAGACGGGGTGCAGGATGTCCGGTGGACATCCGCATGCACCGACCGAAGACCACTTTATGTGGTCTGAGATACGAACCCTCGCAGGAGCAGAGCCCTTTGGGCTCTGTATAAAATAAGAGGGTATCTGTAGATACCCTCTTATTTTATATTGAGCGATAGACGGGACTCGAACCCGCGATTTCCACCTTGGCAAGGTGGCGCTCTACCAACTGAGCCACTATCGCACATCCGCCTAACGGACAAGTGTTAGTATACTATAAGGTTCTGCAAAAGTCAACAAGGTTTTTGCAAAAAATTTAGGGAGAGGAAATGCCTATGAAACTGGTGTTTGTGGGTGCCGACCATGAGGTTACCGGGAGCTGTCATTATATAGAGGTTGGGGACAAGCATATTCTCGTGGACTACGGCATGGAGCAGGGGACGGATGCCTTCGAGAATGCAGAGCTGCCCGTGGGGGCTCCGCAGATAGACTATGTATTCCTTACCCACGCACATATAGACCATTCGGGGCTTCTGCCGCTTTTGTATGCCAGAGGCTTCAGGGGGCAAATCTACGCAACCGATGCTTCCTGTGATTTGTGCAGCATAATGCTCAGGGATTGCGCACATATCCAGCTCTCGGAGGCTGAATGGAAGAGCAGAAAGGCAAAGCGAGGAGGAGATATCGTTCCGGAGGAGCCTCTGTATCGTATGGAGGACGCAGAAGGTGCAATCAAGCGTCTTGTTCCGTGCAAATATAACAGTGTTATAGAAGTGTGTGAAGGCGTGAAGATACGCTTTACGGATGTGGGGCATCTGTTGGGCTCCGCCTCCATAGAGGTATGGCTTAAGGAGGATGACAACGAGAAGAAGATAGTCTTTTCGGGAGACCTCGGAAATAAGCATCAGCCTCTCTTGAAAGACCCGGTATATACGGAGGAAGCGGACTATGTAGTAATGGAATCCACCTACGGAGACAGGCTTCATTCCGCAGAAATGCCGGATTATGTGGGAGAGCTTGCAAGGATTTTGAAGGAAACCTTTGACAGGGGCGGAAATGTCGTAATTCCTTCCTTTGCCGTGGGCAGAACCCAGGAAATGCTGTATTTCTTAAGACAGGTAAAGGAGAATGCGCTTGTGAAGGGGCATGAGGATTTTCCGGTGTATGTGGACAGTCCTCTCGCTGTTGAGGCTACGGGAATATTTCAGGAGAATAAATGGGATTGCTTTGACGAAGAAGCGATGGAGCTTGTGCGCAACAATATAAATCCCATTTCCTTTGCGGGACTTAAGCTGTCCATCACAAGCGATGAGTCCAAGGAAATCAACTTCGACGATACGCCGAAGGTTATAATCTCCGCCTCGGGCATGTGTGAGGCAGGGCGTATCAGGCATCATTTAAAGCATAATCTCTGGCGCCCGGAATCCACAATCCTTTTTGTGGGCTATCAGGCTGTGGGAACCCTGGGGCGTGCTATCGTAGAGGGTGCAAAGGAGGTTAAGCTTTTCGGCGAAGTGATAGAGGTAAGGGCGCAGATAAAAAAGCTTGCCGGTATCAGCGGTCATGCGGACAAGGAAGGCTTGATAGAATGGATAAGCGCCTTCAAAGAGAAGCCCAAAAAGGTATTCATAGTCCACGGCGAGGATTCCGTGATGGCATCCTTTGTGGAATGCTTGAAGATAGAGCACGGACAGAGGGCCTATGCGCCATACTCCGGCTCAGTGTTTAATCTTGTCAGCAATAAGTTTGAATATGAGGCGGAGCCTGTTCCCGTAAAGAAGAAGACAAAGCCTGCGAGCGGAGTATATGCAAGGCTTGTTGCCGCAGGTCAGAGGCTTGTCGCCGTCATCAAGAAATGCGAGGGTATGGCAAACAAGGATATCGGAAGGTTCGCAGACCAGATAATTACTCTCTGCGACAAATACGACAGAGGATAAATAAATATAAGGAGTTATGTAAACTAATGAGCTACGCAGATGAAGTGTTTATAAATATGTGCAGGGATATACTTGAGAACGGCACATCCACGGAGGGGGAGAAGGTGCGTCCCCACTGGGAGGACGGTACTCCTGCATATACAATCAAGAAATTCGGAGTGGTAAACCGCTATGACCTCTCAAAGGAATTTCCCATAATGACCTTGAGGCGGACTGCGCTTAAAAGCGCCACGGACGAGATGCTCTGGATATGGCAGGCAAAGTCCAACAATATACACGACCTCCACAGCCATATATGGGATGAGTGGGCGGATGAGGACGGCTCCATCGGGAAGGCTTACGGGTATCAGATGTCCGTAAGGCATGAGTACAAGGAAGGCATGATGGATCAGGTGGACAGGGTCATCTATGACCTTAAGAACAATCCCTTCAGTAGGAGGATTCTCACAAATATCTATGTGCATCAGGATCTCCACGCTATGAGGCTCTACCCCTGCGCATATTCGATGACCTTCAATGTGACGCAGAATAAGGGAGAGGATAAGCTTACGCTCAATGCGATATTAAATCAACGCTCGCAGGATGTGCTGGCGGCAAACAACTGGAATGTGGTGCAGTATGCGGTGCTTCAGCACATGCTGGCACAGGTGTGCGATATGAAGGTGGGAGAGCTTGTACATGTCATTGCGGATGCACATATCTACGACAGGCATGTTCCGTTAATAAAGGAGCTGATAGGAAGAAAGCCTTTTCCTGCGCCGAAATTCATATTAAATCCGGATGTGCGTGATTTCTACAAATTTACGAGGGATGATGTAAGCTTGGAGGGCTACGAGTTCGGAGAGCAGATTACGGACATTCCTATCGCAATATAAGGTATTATGAAAGGACATAAATATGAACATAATCGCAGCAGTAGACAACAATTGGGCAATCGGCAACAAGAATGAGCTTCTTGTGCGTATCCCCAATGACCACAAGCATTTTCGTGAGGAGACCACGGGAAAGGTCGTGGTGCTTGGAAGAAAGACCCTTGAAACCTTTCCGCAGGGGCTTCCCTTGAAGAACCGCACGAATATTATACTATCCTCAAACAAGGATTATAATGTAAAGGATGCGATAATCGTGCATTCTGTCGACGAGCTTTTGGAGGAGCTGAAAAAATACAATGATGAGGACATATATATCATAGGCGGTGAGAGCATATACAGGCAGCTTATTCCCTATTGCAATGTGGCGCATATTACAAAGATAGACCATGAATATGCGGCTGACGCTTATTTCCCGAATCTCGATGAGGACGGGGAGTGGGAGATAACGGCAGACAGCGACGAGCAGACATATTTTGACATTGCCTACAGCTTTCTTAAATATGAGAGGAAGAATATTGACATTTAAGCCCAAAAGTACGATAATTATTTGAAATTGCATTTGCAAGCATACTAAAACTGTAGAAAGAGGGAATTTATATGGCGACAAAGGATATCGATTGGGGTTCACTTGGCTTCGGATATGTACAGACCGATTTTTCATATGTATCCAATTATAAGGATGGCAAATGGGACGAGGGTTCGCTTACCGCAGACCACAATATCACATTGAGCGAGTGTGCCGGAGTGCTCCAATACGCTCAGACGGTTTTTGAGGGACTCAAGGCATATACTACAGAGGACGGAAAGATAGTTACCTTCCGCCCGGATTTGAATGCGCAGAGACTTAATGATTCAGCCGCAAGACTTGAGATACCCACTCTTCCCGAGGGAAGATTCATAGAGGCTGTGGAGAAGGTCGTAAAGGCAAACGCAGACTGGGTTCCTCCCTACGGAAGCGGCGCAACACTTTATATAAGACCTTATATCTTCGGATTTAATCCGGTTATCGGCGTTAAGCCTGCGGATGAGTATCAGTTCAGAATACTCTGTACACCGGTGGGTCCTTATTTCAAGGGCGGCGCAAAGCCTATTACCATAAAGGTCAGCGATTTTGACAGAGCTGCTCCCCACGGAACCGGTCACATAAAAGCAGGACTCAACTATGCCATGAGCCTGCATCCCATTGTAACCGCTCACAAGGAGGGCTTTGATGAGAATATGTATCTTGATGCGGGCAGCAGAACCTATGTCGAGGAGACGGGAGGAGCAAACTTCCTATTCGTCACAAAGGAAGGAAAGGTAGTAACCCCCAAGTCTAATTCCATACTTCCATCCATTACGAGACGCTCACTTATGTATGTAGCAAAGGAGATATTGGGACTCGAGGCGGAGGAGAGAGAGATTCGCTTTGACGAGGTAAAGGACTTCGCAGAGTGCGGACTTTGCGGCACCGCAGCGGTAATTTCTCCTGTAGGCTGCATTAACGACCACGGCAAGGAAATTAAGTTCCCCAGCGGCATGGAGGAGATGGGACCGACGACAAAGAAGCTGTATGAAACGCTTACCGGCATTCAGATGGGGCGCATTGAGGCTCCCAAGGGCTGGATACATGTTATCAAATAAAGAGCGCTTAAATTGCACAGATAATCTTAAGGCACCGTTTTTTGGACGGTGCCTGCTTACATTTTTAATTGTATTTTTCCTTGTCTCCTGCGGAAGCGATGATACAAAGGTGGTGCTTACCACGGGTTTTTCGAAGAACGAGGTGTTCAAAATAGGAAGCGAGGTATGTACCACAGCGGAGTTTATGGTATATCTTACCACAGTACAGAATCAGTACGAGGAGGTATACGGGGAAAAGATATGGAATTCCGAGCTTGACGGCATGACCCTGGAGGAAAATGTCAAGGATACGGTTCTTGCCCGCATCGCACAGATAAAGACAATGTATCTTCTGGCGCTAAACAAGGGAGTGGAGCTTAACGAGGAGGAGCTTTCTTTGGTTGAGAGCGCCACACAGGAATACTACGCCTCATTGAACGAGAAGGAGCGAGAGCTTCTGGAGGTGGATGTTGACACCATAGAGAAGCTGTACAGGGAGTATGCCCTTGCGGACAAGGTATACAAGGAGATAATAAGGGATATTAATCCTGAGATATCCGATGATGAAGCGCGAATAATAAAGGTTCAGCACATTTATTTTGCCACATCCAAAAAAACGGGAAGCGGCGTGTCGGTACAGCTTGGCGAAAGGGAAAAGTCTGCCATATATGACAAGGCTTTGGAGGTCTGGTCGCTTGCGGTGGACGGGGAGCATGATTTTGAGCAGCTTGCAAGCCAATACAGCGACGATTCGGCAATAACCATATCCTTCGGCACGGGGGAGATGAGTGCACCCTTTGAGAAGGCGGGCTTTGGTCTGTCGACGGATGAGATCAGCGAGGTCTTCGAGGATGAAGCCGGGTATCACATAATAAAATGCATAAGCACCTTCGACAGGGAGGAAACAGACGAGAACAAGCTAAAAATCGTCGAAAAGAGAAAGAGGCAGGTATTCAGCGAGGAGTACGACGAATTTGTAAGCACTCTCGTATGGAATTTAAACGAGAGCAAGGTGGATGAAATTACCTTTATCACGGATGAGGATGTCAATACATCGAACTTTTTTGACATATATGAGAAGTATTTCGGGGAATTATCATAAAGGGAGGTTAAACTATTTCAGATAGTCAAGCTCGTAATTCATTGAATATTCGGAGCCGTATTCCGTAGCTATCCAGTTGGTCTCAATTCTGTCCACTATGAGCTTGATGTTGGAGCGGGTAGTTTCCAAAAGCAGCACTATAAACTGATTCTTCGTGTTCTTTGTGACTACGTCGGACTGTCTTAAGGAGGAGCTGAGCACATTTGAAAAGCTTTCCGTAACCTCTGCGGGATAGCTCTCGCTGCCGTCGGAATTTCTTAAGGAGAGCAAAAGTATCCAGATTTCCTTGTTATAATTGGCAGTCATACGCACAAGAAACTGATACACCGTGCGGAACTGCTCCATAGGCAGGGTATATGCGCCCTTCGCCTGATTTCTTTCGTTCAGTATCGTAAATACATTATTTAAGCCGGAAAGATTGGTGTTTATCTCGGTGTCGTCATTCCCGGATGCCTTGTAAATGCTGTAACCGTGCTTGCCGTTCTGCTTTACGTTGTAAAGAGCCTTGTCCGCCTTTTTGTAGAGGGTAAGAAAATCCGTTCCCTCCTCGGGAGCAAAGACACAGCCTATGGAAACGCCCAAGGGGATGGACATATCCTCCCCCATAAGGCTCTTTGCGGAAAGTAGGAGCTGCTCATTTATGTACTCTGTCTTCTGCTTTATGACAGATTCGTCATTTATGTTCTGGCAGTATGCAATGAATTCATCGCCGCCCACACGTCCGGTAATATCGGTGGCACGGACTGCGGATTGCAGTATCTCTGCGAAGCGTATAAGAATTTTGTCGCCCATATCGTGTCCGTAGATATCGTTTACGGGCTTGAAGCTGTCCAAATCCACCATCATTAAAGCTCCGGGGGTGGACTTGCACATCTTTCCAATCTCATCATGGGAGGAGGCTTTGTTTAACAGTCCGGTCATAGGGTCTGTGACGGCAGCCTTGGTAAGTCCCTGTATCTGCTCCACATTGGAGATTATATTTCCCACACGGCGCAGAAGCACATCCGCTCTGAAGGGTTTTCTGATAAAATCGAAGGCGCCCTGCTCAAAGCCCTTGCTCTCTGTCTCCTCATCCGTGTCGGCAGTCATAAACATAAAGGGAACATTGGTGTTAAATTTGTCCTTTATGGTTCGTTGAAGCTCAAAGCCGGTCATTCCGGGCATGCGCAAATCAGAGAGCACCATATCGGGATGCTCTCTTTCAAAGGCTTCCACTGCCTCTGCTCCGGAGGCGGCGCAATATGTCGCATACTCTGTGGAGAGTATGTGATTTGCCATCATAAGTGAAATCTGTTCATCGTCAACAATAAGTATTTTACGCATAGCACTTTTACCATAGCACACCGGACTGGTTTTTTCAATCAAAAATAATTGGTTGATTTGATTGCTATTGACAGACATTTTTGATACAATGACTTTGATTTGTAAATTCAGGAAAGTCCTATATGTGACAGGAGGAGACGGAATGTTTACTATCGATATATTAAAGGAGTTTGGAGCCAATACCGAGGAGGGGCTCGCAAGATGCTTAAATAACGAGGAATTCTACCTCAAAATGGTGGATATCGGCATCGCAGACGAGCGCTTCGAGATCATAAAGGATGCCCTTGACAAAAAGGATCTCGACGCTGCCTTTGAGATGGCGCATGCGCTTAAGGGCGTATTGGGAAATCTCTCACTCACTCCCATACAGACTCCCATGGAGGAGATGACTGAGCTTTTGAGAGCCCGCACCGATATGGATTATTCGGGGCTCTATGCACAGGTAAAGGGCGAGAGGGACAGACTTTTGGCATTGGGCTAGAATACATTTAAAGATAGGGTATGGGTATGAAAAATTCAAAGATTTTGTTAAGGTCGGCAGTGCTCATTTTTGCTTCGTTAAATATAATGCTTCTGACATCCTGCGGAAAAGCTAAGGATCAGGTAAAGATTTCCGTGTGGAGCGATGAGAGAAATGCTCCGGTCATTGAGGAGGGAATAGAGAAATTCAAGGAGCTCCACAAAAAAGAGGTGGACATTGAATATACAATAAGTCTGGAGGGTGAGGTTACCATCAAGGATATGGTGCTCTCCGATGTGGAGAATGCTGCAGACCTTTATGCTTTTGCAGATGACCAGTTCAATGACCTCTACAAAGCCGGAGCGTTACTTGAAATTACGGACAATGTGGACGGAGTGTTAGCCGAGGTCGGAGGCAGGGAAGCCGGAGTTGCGGATATAGTTACCGTGGACGGAAAAATGTATGCATATCCGGAGACTGCCGGGAACGGATATTTCCTCTATTACAACAAGGCGTATTTTACCGAGGATGATGTGAAAAGTCTTGATAAGATATTGGAGATATGCAGAAAGAACAACAAAAAATTTACCTATGATTTTTCAAGCGGCTGGTATCTGTACGGATTCTTCAGGGGAGCCGGTATGACGCTTGGATTAAACGAGGACGGCACAGCGAATATATGTGACTGGAATAGGACCGACGGGGAGTACACGGGAAGTGACGTCGCAGAGGCGCTTCTTAAGATAACAGAGGATCCCGGATTTATCTCTCTGGGGGACGATGGTTTTCTTGCAGAGGCGGAGAATGGCAATGTCATAGCCGGAGTGAACGGACCATGGAATGCGGAAAAGATACAGAGCTTTTGGGGAGATGACTATGCGGCCGCAAAGCTTCCCACATATACCGTAAAGGGCAATCAGGTGCAGATGTACAGCTTTATGGGATATAAGCTTTTGGGTATAAATTCCACGACAAAAAATCCCGAATGGTGCATGAAGCTTGCGGAATATCTGACAAACGAGGAAAATCAGCTAAAGAGATTTGAGGTCATAGGGGAGAGCCCCGTGAACGTAAAGGCGGCACAGGATGAGAGGGTAAAGGCTGCGCCTGCGGTTGCGGCATTGGCGGAGCAGTCGAGGTTTTCGAATGTGCAGAGCGTCGCTGCGCCTTTCTGGGATGCTTCGCAAAAGCTCGGAGTGACACTGGCTGCCGGCAATCCTGACGGAAGGGATTTGCAGGAGCTGTTGGATGATATGGTAAAGGAAGCTACCGCCAAAGCGGAATAAATAAGCTGGCAACGGATTTAAACACAATGGAAAAGAATGGAAAAATCTATGTGGCGGGACACCATGGCATGGTGGGAAGCGCCATAGTAAGAGAATTAAAGAAGCAGGGCTACGAAAATATAATAACGAGAACCCACTCGGAGCTTGACCTTACAAGACAGGATGAGGTGGAGGAGTTTTTCTCAAAGGAAAAGCCGGAGTATGTATTTCTTGCCGCCGCAAAGGTGGGAGGAATCGAAGCTAATTCTGAGGCATTGGCGGATTTTATGTACGAAAATATGATTCTTGAGATGAACGTGATACATTCCGCCCACAGAAACGGCTGCAAAAAGCTGGAATTTTTGGGAAGCTCCTGTATTTATCCCCGTCTTGCGCCCCAGCCTATGAAGGAAAGCTGTCTTCTGACCTCGGAGCTTGAAAAGACCAATGAGGCATATGCCCTTGCAAAGATAAGCGGGCTTAAATACTGCGAATACTTAAATAAGCAGTACGGTACGGACTATATTTCCGTAATGCCCACCAATCTGTACGGACCAAACGACAATTATCATCCCACGCACTCACATGTGCTGCCTGCGTTAATCAGGCGTTTTCACGAGGCAAAGGAGAACAACGAAAAGGAAGTAGTCTGCTGGGGCGACGGAAGCCCTTTGAGGGAATTTCTGTATGTGGATGATTTGGCGGAGCTGTGCGTATTTCTTATGAACAATTATTCCGGCGACGAAACCGTGAATGCCGGAACGGGAAAGGAAATCACGATTAAGGCGCTGGCGGAGCTTGTTGCAGAGATTGTGGGGTTTGAGGGAGAGATAAAATGGGATTCCGCGAAGCCAAACGGCACACCGAGGAAGCTTTTGGATGTAAGCAAGGCTGCCGCTCTCGGCTGGACATACAAAACCGAGCTTCCCGAGGGGATACGGCTTTCTTATGAGGATTTTTTAAATAACCCCATGAGGGCGGAGAGATAAGCCTGCAATTATCAGTTTATTTTTGCTTTATAAAAGTTTAAGAAACCCGCAAAGCCAGTAAATATGCGGCCTAGCGACATTTTATTAGCACTCTAGAGAAATGAGTGCTAATTTTTTGTTGACTTTTTTATTTTGCAGTCTTAAACTTGATTTTAGTTTAAGGGCTTCTTAAATAAGAAGACGGAAATTGGAGGAAAAGATTATGGCAAACAAAAGCGGAAGCTTATCGATCAACAGCGAAAATATCTTCCCGATAATAAAGAAATGGCTCTATTCCGACCATGACATATTTTACAGGGAGCTTGTAAGTAACGGCTGCGATGCGGTTACAAAGCTTAAAAAGCTTGGAATGATAGGAGAGTATGAGCTGCCAAACGCATACAAGGGGCGTATCGATGTAATAGTGGATCCGGAGAAAAAGACCCTTACCTTCACGGATGACGGTCTTGGCATGACTGCGGACGAGGTGGAGGAATATATCAACCAGATTGCGTTTTCCGGCGCCACGGATTTCATCGAAAAATACAAGGACAAGAGCAATGCCGACCAGATAATCGGACATTTCGGCCTGGGCTTTTACTCCGCATTCATGGTGGCGGATATGGTGCATATAGACACCCTTTCCTACAAAAAGGATGCGGTTCCCGTGCATTGGGAGTGCGACGGCGGCACAGAGTTCAAGATGGAGGACGGAAAGAGGGATAAGGTAGGTACTACGATTACACTGTTCCTCAATGAGGACTGTCTTGAGTTTTGCAATGAGTACAAGGCAAGAGAGGTGCTTAAGAAATACTGCTCCTTTATGCCGATAGAGATTTATCTTTCAAAGAACAATACAAGCGATACCCAGACCATAAAGGTGTCTGAAAAGCTGCCGGATGATGTTGTAATAGAGGAGATACATCCCGAAAAAAAGGATGATGACAAGGATAAGGACAAGGAGCCCGAGGAGGAGAAGCTTAAGATAAGAAAGCGTCCCGAGCTCATAAACGAGACGGAGCCCCTTTGGACGAAGACACCGTCACAGTGCACCAAGGAGGAATATCTTGAATTTTACAGAAAGGTATTTCAGGATTACAAGGAGCCTCTGTTCTGGATACACCTCAATATGGACTATCCCTTCAACTTAAAGGGAATACTCTATTTCCCGAAGATAAATATGGAGTTTGAGTCTATAGAGGGAGTAATTAAGCTCTATAACAATCAGGTGTTCATTGCAGACAATATTAAAGAGGTAATTCCGGAGTATCTGATGCTTTTAAAGGGCGTTATAGACTGCCCCGACCTGCCGCTTAACGTATCCCGTTCGGCTTTGCAGAATGACGGCTTCGTAAAGAAGATATCAGATTATATCTCAAAGAAGGTGGCTGACAAGCTCTCCGGAATGTGCAAGACAGAGAAGGAGGAGTACGACAAATACTGGGATGACATTGCTCCCTTCATCAAGTTCGGCTGCTTAAAGGATGACAAGTTCTGCGAAAGAATGAACAACTACATCCTCTTTAAGAATCTCGACGGAAAATATCTGACGCTGCCGGAGTGCCTGGAGGTAAAGCCTCTTGATGATACAGAGGATGACGAGGAGAACAAGAGTACTGCAACGGATGAAAACGGCAACAAGGTAGAGGCTGAGATAGTAAAGGATGAGCCCGAAGCAGACGGGGAGACAGATGCAGAGGCAGAGACCGGATCCGAGGAAGGGGAGAAGAAGGAAAAGGTCATCTACTATGTGACCGACGAGAAGCAGCAGAGCCAGTATATTGCAAACTTCAAGGCGGCAAAGCTTGATGCGGTCATCCTTACCCACAATATCGACCAGCCCTTCATCTCACAGCTTGAAAGTAAGAATGAGGGCGTCAGGTTTATGCGAATCGATGCGGATGTGACCGACGCCATGAAGAGCAAGACCACCAAGAAAGTCGAGGAAGAGTACAAGGCTTTGGGAGAGAAGATTGGAAAGCTCATAAAGAAGGTGCTCAAAAAGGACAAGATAGAGATAAAGGTGGAGAAGCTTAAGAACAAGAAGATTGCCTCCATGATAACCCTGTCCGAGGAAAGCCGCAGAATGCAGGATATGATGAAGATGTACTCCATGAACGGAATGGGGCTTTCCGATTTCGGAAATGAGGGCGAAACCCTGATACTCAATGCGGGGCACCCCCTTGTACAGTATATCGCAGAGCATGAGGACGGGGATAATGTAAAGGTAATCGCAGAGCAGCTCTACGACCTTGCCCGCATTCAGCACGCACCCTTATCCGGAGAGGATATGACGAAGTTCATCGCAAGAAGCAATGACGTGCTCATGCTCCTTGCCAAGTAAGGATTGCGGCTGTATAATAGCGGTATGGCAGTAAATTATAGTTGGTACAAACTTGATAATGCGGCAACAATGATTCCGTCCTCAATGCAGGGCTCCGACACCAGAGTGTTCAGGATAGCCTGCGAGCTGAATGAAAAGGTGGACGGGGCATTGTTGCAGCAGGCGCTGGACAAGACCCTGGAGGAGTTTCCACACTTTAATGTGGTACTCAGACGGGGTTTTTTCTGGTATTATCTAGACAATACATCGGAGAGGGCAATGGTTACGGAGGACAGGCTTCCCGCCTGCGCCCACCTGTATCTTCCGGGAAGGAAGAATCTTTTATACAGAGTTACCTATTTTGAGAGGCGCATTAACCTCGAGATGTTCCATGTGCTTGCCGACGGTACGGGAGGCTTTATTTTCTTAAAAAAGATACTCAAAAACTATCTCTGCACAAAGCACGGCATAGAAACTGTCACGGATGATGACGAGTCCAGCGCCGAGGAAAAAAACACCGACGCTTTCCGGAAATTCTACAGCAAGGAAAGAAGCGCAAAGCAGCTCACGGGAATGATATTTAACCGTGCATATCAGATTCATCAGGTAAAGGACGGGGATATGCAAAACCACCTTTTGGAGGCGACGATATCCTCGAGCGAGTTTTTGAGCCTGAGCCATAAATACGGCACCACGGCAGGGATACTCACAGTGGCGCTCTACATCGAGGCTGTGATGCGCTCAATGTCTGAGAGGGATAAGAGAAAGTATCCGATAGTAATAAGCGTACCCGTGAATCTGCGCCAATATTTTCCGTCTGAGACGACGAGGAATTTTTTCGGCGTGATCAATATAAGCTTTCATACGTCGGAATATGACGGGAGCCTCGAAAGCATCATTGCTCCGGTAAAGGAATCCTTCGAAAGGCAGCTGTCGAAGGAAAATATCAGGAATACCATGAACAGCTATATGGCTCTGGAGCAGAATATCGGAATAAAGATGATTCCGTTATTTATAAAGGACCCGGGAATAAGATTCTTCTATAATCTGACAAAGAAGGGCGTAACAGCCACTATGTCAAATATGGGAAAAATAAAGCTTGCACCGGAGCTTGAACCCTATGTGGAGCAGTTTTCGGGTTTTATGTCAACCGGAAATATGCAGATAACCGTGGCAAGCTTCAAGGATAAGATGGTTTTGGGCGCAGTCAGCGCCTATACGGAGCATTCGGTGCTCATCAATCTGTTCAGAAGACTGTCAGAGCTTGGACTTTCCGTGGTGCTTGCCACCAACGACTATGACAGGGCTTCGTAAAAAGCATTAAAGAAGCATAGAAGGGGAAAATACTATGCAGGTATGCCCGAAATGTAATATAAAAATCAGAGGAGATAAGAGGTGCTGTCCCTTATGTCAGGGGAATATTACGGGAGAGCCCGAGGACAACGCCTTTAAGGTGCTTCCGGCAAGGAAGGTAAATACGGTTACGCTTTTCAGAATATGCGTATTCCTGTTTATTATATATGAGGTGGTTATGGGGACGATATACCAGTTTTCGGGATATCGTTTCAGGTGGGCGCTCTTTGCCATTATCTGGGGGATTGTCGGGATAATCGACATAAGAGTTGCGCTGTATCTGAGGGGAAATATCATAAAGCTCATAACCTTTGAGACCTTTTTCGGCATAATAATCACATACATCATAGACAGGATGACAGGGGGCTATGCCTTCAGCGTGACATGGGTAAATCCCATAGCCTTTGTGCTTCTTCCGGTAGTTACCGTTATAATAGGAGTGTCTGCCAAGCTTCGCATAGTGGATTATGCAGTATATCTTCTAGTGGATGTGCTCGCCTCTATGTCGCAGATTATCCCGATAGTATCGGGGTTCAACCGCTTTACATATCCTGCAGTGTTAAGCATGGGAATAATGGTGGTATTTGCGGCATTTGTACTGATATTCAGGAGGCGTGACCTGATAAATGCCACGTCGAAGTACTTAAATATCTAAAGGTTTACATAATATGTCTAAGGATAAGAATAATCTTACTGATAAAAAAAGCATAAAGCGCAGTAAAAAGGCCAGGAAGCGAGCGCTCATACTCGAAAAGAGGCTCGAAAAGGCGGAAAAGCTGCGGGAGGAATTGAAAAGCCAGCTTTCGGAGCAGAGGGAGCTTCTCTCAAAGCGCACAGAGGAGCTAAAGATAAAGACCGGGGATTTCGTGGAGGAGAGGATAGGGCATACTCTGGAGCATTCCTCTCTGGAAGCGCCTGTGCTAGGCGGAGAACCAGAGCCCCTTAAGTGGTATAAGCTCCCATTAAAGAAGGGAATGAGCGGGGACGGCAGCGAATATCATATGTATCTCAAGAGGGGTACAAATGAGAATCTGTGCATATTCTTTTCCGGCGGAGGTGTGGCATGGAATGAGTATACTGCGGCGAGACCTGTCACAGGAGGCAGGGTGGTTGCGGGACTTCCCAATTTCTACTGGAACAATCTGCGGCCATTTACGCAGATAATGAACATAAATATCGGCATTACCGATAATGATATAAACAGGAATCCCTTTGCAGACTGGAGCTTTGCGGTGATAACCTATGCCACGGGGGACTTCCATGTGGGAAATAATGATTTTGAGTACGAGGATGAGAGCGGAAATAAGCAGCTGCTGCATTTTCATGGTTACAAGAATTTCCGTGAGAGCATGAAGCAGGCCATAAAATATTTTAAGGAGCCTAAAAAGCTTTTGATTGCGGGAGACAGCGCCGGAGCCTTTGCGGTGCCTGCCCTCGCCGGGGAAATAATAGAGAAATACTACAATAAATGTGAAGATATAACACTGTTATCTGATAGTGCGCTCTTACTTTTTGACAGATGGAACCACACTGCGAGGAACCTATGGAGAGCTTCAAGGGAGAGATGGGATGCGATAAGGGGCTCCAATATTACCGTGGAATGGTACAGGGCTTTGCTTTCCAAGCACCCGAATCGCTTTAAGTGCCTGTATGCAAGCTCCTCCCATGATTATCTTTTGAGCTCATACCTAAACGACATACTCAACAAAAGCTACTCCACCAATCCCGAGGTACAGGAGCTTTTCTTTAGGCAGCTTAAGCAGATGGTGCGGGAGCTTAAGCTTATAAATCCTGACTTTAATTTTTATATCAACAATCTGAAGACACCCATTGTGACCCAGGGCGGAACCATACATACCATAGTCCGTGAGCCCCAGTATTATATTAAGCCGAAGGAGGGGAAATCCTTTCCGGAATGGCTTTTTGATGAGGTAAACGGGGAAAGCTGCGACTTGGGTATGGAGCTTTTGCGAGTTTAATTTGATTGATAGCTCTGAATGTGGTAAAATAAATAAGTTGTATACTTATTTATTTTGTGCGGGAGAGCTTGGATGCAGGATGTAATAGAAAAAATTCTGGAGGGCAATTTTGAACATGAAAAAGCTACTCTGGATTTTTCATGCAGTAAAATAGATCTGCGCATTCCCGCAGGGGAGGATTACGAGGGAAGCTTCCATATCTACGCAAATCCCAGAAAGAAGTTTGAGGGTTATGTTTATTCCTCCGACCTTCGCATGGAGGTGCTCACTCCCGAATTCTACGGGAGCGACGAAGAGATTCGTTTCCGCTTGAATGGCGCGCACACCGAGGGCGGGGATGTGATAGGAGGCTCCTTTTATGTCATATCGAATCAGGGAGAAAGCTATCTTCCCTTTGTGATTACCGTGGATTACAGCTTTCCGGAGTCAAGCATCGGTCCCATCAAAAATCTCTTTCATTTCGCAAACCTTGCAAAGACGGATTATGCCGAGGCGGTGGAGTTGTTCTATTCGGAGGGCTTTAAAAGGATATTTGCGGGAAATGACGCAAAATTTAAGGAGGTCTACAGAACTCTTTCCGCCAACGAAGGAAATGTCCATAATGTTGAAGAATTTCTCGTACATATAAACAAAAAACAGAGAGTTAATTTCTATACTCAGGTAAACACTATTTCGGAGCAGCTTCCAGAGTACGGAAGCGGGGAAGCTGTAATCGAAAAGACTGTAAATATCGTAAGGAGCGGATGGGGCTATACTGCGCTAAACGTGGAGTGCGACGGAGATTTTCTCTTTACGGAGAGGGAGTTTATTGAGGAATCGGATTTTGTGGCGGAGAGCTTTGCGCTTCCGGTATTTATAGACACCTCAAAATGTCACAAGGGCAAAAATTCCGGAACGCTGTATATATTTAATTCACATATTTCCATAGAAATACCGGTTTACATAACTTTGGGTAAAGCTGCGGGCGAAATCACGGGAGGGCATACTTCCCGGAAGTCCTCCATGGTTATGCTGATGCGTGCGTACCTTGATTATTACTTCAGGCGCATAAGCAAGAATACCTTTATCAAGAACGGCGGCAGAATAATACAGAGGATGGTCACTCTTGACGACAAGGATATGACGGCGAAGCTTTTGCAGGCAAGGCTTTATATCCTTGAGGAGCGCTACAGTGATGCAGGAACGATATTAAACCGTGTGGCGGATATGATAGAGGCGGCGGAGGATGACAGGGACAGAGAGCTTTCCTACCATTGGTATCTTTTGGGGCTTATGGACAAATCCGCAGGCTATCAGAAGGAGTCAAAGGAACAGATAAGGCTTCTTTATAACAAAAACAAAGGCGATGCCTTCATAGGGCTTCTTTTGACGAAGGTGGACGAAGCCTTTGACACCACACGCTCCGCCTATAATATGTTGAAAAAGCTTTACGAGGCAGGCTCCAAAAGCCCCCTTCTCTATATGGATTCCCTGGAGATACTGAATTCAGATCCTGCGCTTTTGCAGGAGCTTACCGGCTTTGAACTGCAGGTGCTAAATTTCGGCATAAAGAACGGCAGGCTTTCAGAGGAGCTTTCCGAGCAGTTTTTATATCTCTGCGCCAGATACAGGGGAAATTCTCCGATTATTCTGGGTGTTCTTTCATATCTTTATGAAAATACGGATTATGCGGGGAATTCAGTGCTGTCAGAGATATGCACATATCTTATAAAGAACGACAGAAGGGGAGAAAATTATCTTAAGTGGTATGAGAGGGGCATAAACGAGGAGCTTCGCATAACGAATATCTATGAGTATTATATGTGGTCCTTAAATCTTGCAAAAAGCTATGACATACCCAGAGCCGTGCTTATGTATTTCTCCTTCCAGAACAATTTAGAGTATGGCTGTCAGGCGTATCTGTACCGTTATATCATAGGCAGACGGGAGGAGTATCCGGAGATATATGCGGAGTATGAGCCTAAGCTAAAGAGCTTTGTGCTTAATAATATAGATAATATGCGGATTGACAGGAATCTTTCCGCAATCTATCAGGTGCTTCTTGCGGAGGAGTTCTTTACCGCAGCCACGGCTCCGAACCTGTCAAGACTTATATTTGCTAACAGGATACACGTATCGGATGACAGATTAAAGCATATTTATGTGTATCACAGGAACAATAAGGCGCCGGAGGAATACACGATAGTCGGGGAAAACACATGGATTTCCCTGTATGGCAACGATTATATCGTGGTTTTTGAGGATGCATACGGGAACCGCTTTATAGACAGCGTCGATTATACTATGGAAAAGCTTATGCTTCCGTCAAGGTATGTGGAGCACTTAAAGGAGTACAATACGGAGAATCTAAGCTTCGAGCTCTATGTGTCGGGTGTCGGCAGGCATATTGACAGGGTTTTGGAGGAGGATGCATATAGATTAAAATATATATGCGACCACGAGGATACGGATGATGAGCTCAAAAATGAGCTAAACCTTAAGCTTATAAAATATTATTATGATACGGACAGGATTCTGGAGATGGACGAGGCTCTTTCATTCCTCTCGGGAGAACTGTCTTCGGAGCTTAGAAACAGCACCTTCAACTATCTGCTCTTAAGGGGAAAATATGAGCAGGCATACAACTGGCTTTGCGAGTACGGTCCTTATTTTGCCGACCCCAAGCAGCTTTTGAAGCTTCTCGACATATATCTTAGGAACAACGAGGATTTCGAGCACAGGGCGCTTCTGTATGCGGCGGACTATTGCTTTGACAAAGGAAAATACAATAATCTGGTGCTTTCGTATCTCGGAAAGCACTATAAGGGAATGACGAAGAATCTGAGGAATATCTGGAAAGCCGGTATTTCCTTTGATATGGATATGTATGACCTCTGCGAGAGAATGCTGATTCAGATGCTTTACACGGGAGCCTTTGTGGGGGATGAGCTGGATATATTCAAATATTACGTATCCCAGGGCGCAAGAGAGGAGGTGGCGGATGCCTTCCTTGCTCAATGCGCTTACGATTATTTTGTGGAGGACAGAGTTGTCGATAAATTCATATTTGATGAGATAAGGAATATGTACGACAGGGGAGAGGAGCTCCAGAGAGTCAGCAAGCTCGCATATCTTAAGTTTTATGCGGAAAATGAAAAATATTATTCGGACAGCGAGGAGATATATATTTACGCCTTCTTAAAGGAATTTCTCGCAGAAAAGGTGCATTTATCCTTCTTTTCGGAGTATGTGAAGCATTTCCCTAAGCTGCTTGTCGATATGGAGGACAAGACACTTGTGGAATACAGGGCAAAGCCCGGAAGCCGTGCCCGCATACACTATATGATAGTGGATGAAAAGGGCGAGGGGGACGGATATCTTTCAGAGTATATGAGGGATGTCTACGGAGGATGGATGTTCAAGGAATTTGTCCTGTTCTACGGGGAGACCCTGCAGTATTATATAATCGAAGAGGGAAAGGGAGAGGAGAGCCTTACGGAGAGCGGAGAAATCAGAAGAAACGACGGCGATTTCAATGCGGCGGATTCAAGGTACAGTCTTATAAACGATATGCTTGTGGCAAAGGATACCTCGGATTATGATACTCTGGATAATCTTATGGAGGAATATTACAGAAAAGAGTTCTACAATGAGCGCTTATTTTCTTTGGAGTAGAGGATGATACGATTTATCGGCGGAGAAAAACTTGTGGTGGGAATAGACTTGTCTGATGAATTTTCTCAGATGAGCTACTGCTATGCTGACAGGAACGGGGAGCCGGAAACCTACTCGATGACAGAGGGAATCGAGGACTACAATATACCTACGGTTCTTGCAAAGAAGAAGGGCTCAAACCAATGGCTGTACGGAAGACAGGCAGTAGGCAGGCTTAAGGACGACGGATACACCGTAGTAAAGAATCTCTATACTCTGGCAAAGATAGGCGAGCCTGTGGAGATGGATGATGTGGAGGTTGACCCGGTCTCAATGCTTACCCTGTACGTAAAGAGGCTGCTTTCAACACTAATGCAGCACACCGGAATGGACAAGGTGCATGCGCTTACAATAACCGTGGACAGACCTGATATGCGGAGCTCAAAGGTCATAAAGGCTGTGCTTAACGGGCTTATGCTAAAGAGCCAGAAGCTTTTTATGTCCACCCACACGGAAAGCTTTTACGGATATATGAAGGGGCAGAACGAGGAGCTTATGCGGGGCGGAGTGCTGCTTTTGGAATATATGGACGGGAAAATCAGAAGCTCCATCCTTGAATGTAATCTCCGTACCACCCCCAAGGTAGTATATATGAATGCGGAAAGCCATCCCTTTATGCGGATAGACAAAAATCCTGCGGCGGACGATACTCTTACGGCAAGCCTTAGAAATGCGGATTCGGAATTTGCAAGGATAGCGGAAGCGGTGCTTACAGAGCATACTGTATCAGGAGTATATCTGATAGGAGATGAATTTTCGGGGGAATGGATGCAGGAATCCCTTAAGCTTTTGTGCAGAGGGCGCAGGGTATTTCAGGGAAACAACCTGTATTCAAAGGGTGCTGCCTACAATGCTTTGGAAAAGATAGGTGACAGCCGCATGAGAAAGGGCTATGTGTTCTTAGGCGCAGACAAGCTCAAATCCAATATAGGTATGCAGCTGTATTCACAGGGAAAGGAGCAGTATCTCGCCATACTCGATGCAGGAGAGGATTATTTTTCGGTGGAAAAATACTTCGATTTTTACATACAGGACGGAAATCAGGTGGATCTGTCCGTGACCTCCCTTACGGGAAACGGCAAAAAGACCGCAAGGATTGTGATGGAAGGGCTCGACGGAGGCATACACAGGATAAATGCCGCATTTACAATGGAGGATGAAAAGACACTCATAATAGACCTTGAAGATATGGGAATGGGAGTGATGAGCCCCGCCTCTCACAAGGTGTGGCATGAGAAGTTGAATGTAGGATAAAGCTATGCGATTAACCTTAAGCGTCGGCGAATATGCAAAAACTCCATATATAGTTCCGGGAATAGAGCTCCCTGTATATTGCATGGAGGAGCTCTGCTTCTGCATCAGGGAAAATGCACCCCTGCTTGACGCACGCATAATGGGAAGCGAGCTGCTTGACTGGATAGATAAAAGGTTGGAGCTTCACGACCTTGCAAACAGCCTTCTCGCTCTCATAAGGAGAAAGGGAAGTCTCTCCGATTTCATCGGTATGATATTCAATTATACCGGACTATATGAGAATAATGATGTGAGGCTTATGCTCATAGGGCTTCAGAGCAATGAGGGCTTAAACGGCATAGAGAGAAGAAAGGAAAGCCTTGACGGGCTTGTGAACGAGAAAAAATACCATATGGCGATAAGAGGCTATGAGGCGCTTTTGGAGAAATGGGATGCCCTTGAAAAGGATGGCGGAAAGCTCCCGGCGGCAGCCTTGAAGGCATCGCTTCTCCACAATATGGCGGTTGCATATACGGGGCTTATGCAGTACGGGAAGGCTGCGGAGTGCTTTGACAAGGCTTATCACATAACGGGGGAGAGTATAGAGAAGCTTTCGTTCCTTTCCGCCAAGCGTATGGAGCTTTCTGATTCCGAATATGTGGCCTTTATGGCGGATTATACCGACTGCTATACGGAGAGCATACAGCTTGAAAAGAAGATGGACAGGATAAGGGAGGAATGGCGTACCGAGGGGGATTATGCAAGACTCTCCAACCGCATACTCTGGCGTGTGGGAGAGGATAAGCATATGTATTATGACGAGAATGACAGGGTAACCAGAGCCCTTAAGGATAATTACAGACAGATGATTGCGGACGTATAAGAATTATGGGATTTTTCAAGAGCTTATTTCAAAAATTCAAAAAGGATGAGGATTTTGAGGAAAACTGGGAAGAGATAGTATATGCCCGGGATGAGGTCAATTTCCGTGATGACGAGCAGAGGAAGAGGTATATCGAGAGCTGCCTTGAACAGATGGCTGAGGCGGGACGGGAGATAAACCAGCTCGAGGGAGAGTATGCTCTTGTGACCTCGTATCTGACAGATATGGAGGAGATAGAGGCACTGCCGGAAAGCGAGAGGGAGGAGATAAACACCTTCGCAAGGAAGCTTTCGGGATATGAGAGCGAGATACAGAATTATAAAGAAAAGAAGAACCGTATGCCGGAATCCAGATACAATAAGCTCAAACAGAGGGAGAACGAGATAGAGGAAGGCATAAGGAAGCTTAAGGAAAATGAGGAATATGCCACACTCGTAAAAAAGGACTTACGGAAGCTCGATGGGGAGAGGCATGCCTATATCTACAGGAAGAATGAGCTAAAGGAGCTTTTGAACAACTATAAGGGTATGGCGGTAATCTTCCTCACAGCCTTGGTGCTGTGCGTGATAATGCTTGCAATACTGCAGTTTGGCTTCGAGATGGAGGTGTTTATAGGTTATTTCCTGTCTATTGGAGCAGGGGCAATCGCCATTACCGTGATGAGCGTCAAGTATATGGATGCGGACAGGGAGCTTATACATATAGAGAAGGCGATAAACAAGATTATACAGCTCCAGAACAAGGTAAAGATACGCTATGTGAACAACAGAAATCTTCTGGATTATCTGTGTATCAAATATGATACAAAGAACTCAAAGCAGCTTTCCAGAGAGTGGGAGGCTTACAAACAGGAGAAGGAGGAGAGAAGACAGCATGCGGAGGCGGAGGCAAAGGTGGACTTCTATGCCAAGGAGCTGGTGGATAAGCTTTCAAAGTTTCGCATAAAGGATCCGCACCGCTGGATACACCAGACGCAGGCGCTCCTTGACCCGAGGGAGATGGTGGAGATAAGGCATGATTTGATACTCAGAAGGCAGGCGCTCAGAAAGCAGATGGATTATAATGAGGAGGTTGCAGGAACCGCAAAGAATGAGATTATGGATATTGCGAAGAAATATCCTTCTTATGCGGGAGAGATTATGAATATGGTCGAAATGTACGAAAAGAGGGAGCATTTTTAAAATGTTGTTAAATTTTGCAAGTTGTGATAAGGTAGTAGAGGTTTTATCACTTTAACGGAATAAAGCGTAAGGAAAGGAATGTGCTATGAGTGAAATTGGAACCGACAGATACATAAGCCCGCTTTCGGAGCGGTATGCGAGCAGGGAGATGCAGTATATATTCTCGCAGGATATGAAATTTAGGACATGGAGAAGACTATGGATAGCTCTTGCCGAGACGGAAAAGGAGCTGGGACTTATGGAGAACGGAAAGCCCCGTATAACCGACGAGATGATAGAGGAGCTTAAAGCGCATAAGGATGATATAAATTATGATGTGGCGAGGGAGAGGGAAAGAATAGTCCGCCACGACGTAATGAGCCATGTATATGCTTACGGACAGCAGTGTCCCAAGGCAGCAGGCATAATCCATCTGGGCGCAACCTCATGCTATGTGGGGGATAATACCGACATCATAATAATGACGGAGGGGCTTAAATTAGTGCGAAAGAAGCTCATAAACGTCATAAATGAGCTTTCCAAATTTGCCAACAGATATAAGGCGCAGCCTACGCTTGCATTTACTCATTTTCAGCCGGCACAGCCCACAACCGTGGGAAAACGTGCCACGCTTTGGATTCAGGAATTTATGCTTGACTTGGAGGATATAGAGCATGTGATATCCACTATGAAGCTTTTGGGTTCAAAGGGAACCACGGGTACGCAGGCATCATTCCTTGAGCTTTTTGACGGGGATCAGGAGAGGATTGACAGAATTGACCCTATGATTGCGGAGAAAATGGGCTTTGAAAGCTGCTATCCCGTGTCGGGGCAGACCTATTCGAGAAAGGTGGATACAAGGGTTGCAAATGTGCTTGCCGGAATTGCGGCATCCGCACACAAGATGAGTAATGATATAAGACTTTTGCAGCATTTAAAGGAGGTGGAGGAGCCCTTTGAAAAGACTCAGATAGGGTCCTCCGCAATGGCATACAAGAGAAACCCTATGAGGAGTGAGAGGATTGCATCCCTTTCAAGGTATGTCATGATAGATGCCCTGAATCCGGCAATAACCTCCGCAACGCAGTGGTTTGAGAGAACTCTGGACGATTCCGCAAACAAGCGCCTTTCGATTCCGGAGGGCTTCCTTGCCGTGGACGGCGTGCTGGATTTATGCTTAAATGTGGTGGATGGACTTGTGGTATATCCGAAGGTAATAGAGAAGCATATGATGGCGGAGCTTCCGTTTATGGCTACCGAAAATATAATGATGGATGCGGTAAAGAAGGGCGGAAACCGTCAGGAGCTTCACGAAAAGATACGCACACTCTCAATGGAGGCCGGTAAGAATGTTAAGGAGCTTGGACTTGACAATAATCTATTGGAGCTCATTGCGGCGGATGAGGATTTCGATTTGAGTCTTGATGAGCTTAAGGAGCGCATGGAGCCATCATTATATATCGGGCGCAGCAAAGAGCAGGTGGAGGCATTCCTTAAAAATGTGGTAAATCCGGTGCTTGATGCGAATAAAGACATTTTGGGAGTGACGGCGGAAATAAATGTGTAGTGCAATTACAGATAGGCTGTTTAGCACAGGAATATATTGTAGGAGGAAATGGAAAGAAAATGGTTAAAGCAGTAGTAGGCGCTAACTGGGGAGATGAAGGCAAGGGCAAGATCACGGATATGATGGCGGAGAATGCGGACATCATAATCCGCTTTCAGGGAGGCGCCAACGCAGGACATACGATAGTCAACAATTACGGGAAGTTTGCGCTTCACACCCTTCCCTCGGGAGTTTTTTATAACCACACCACAAGCATTATCGGAAACGGCGTGGCGCTCAATATTCCCCTTTTGATAGAGGAGATTAAGTCCCTGACGGACAGAAACGTGCCAAAGCCCCACATACTCGTATCCGACAGGGCGCAGATAGTTATGCCCTATCACATACTCTTTGACCAATACGAGGAGGAGAGGCTGGGCAAGAACTCCTTTGGCTCCACAAAGTCGGGAATTGCGCCGTTTTATTCGGACAAGTATGCAAAGATAGGCTTTCAGGTAAGCGAGCTATTTGACGAGGAATATTTAAAGGGCAAGATAAGCCGTGTTTTGGAGACAAAGAACGTAATTCTGGAGCATCTGTATCATAAGCCTGTGATAGACGAAAATGAGCTCTTAAATACCCTTAAGGGCTACAGGGATATGATAGAACCCTATGTCTGCGATATTTCGGCATATCTGGACAGGGCGATAAAGGAAAACAAGACCATACTTTTGGAGGGGCAGCTTGGAACTCTGAAGGACCCCGACCACGGAATCTATCCTATGGTAACCTCATCCTCCACCCTTGCGGGCTTCGGCGCAATAGGAGCCGGCATTCCGCCCTATGAGATAAAGGAGATTGTGACAGTATGCAAGGCATATTCCTCTGCAGTGGGCTCAGGAGCCTTTGTATCTGAAATATTCGGGGATGAGGCGGATGAATTGAGACACCGCGGCGGAGACGGCGGAGAGTACGGCGCAACGACGGGGCGTCCCCGCAGAATGGGATGGTTTGACTGTGTTGCAAGCAAATACGGATGCAGGCTGCAGGGAACTACGGATGTGGCATTTACTGTGCTTGATGTATTGGGATATCTTGACGAGATTCCCGTGTGCGTAGGCTATGAGATAGACGGAGAGGTCACTACGGATTTCCCCGTGACGATCAAATTGGAAAAGGCTAAGCCAGTGCTCAAAAAGCTCCCCGGCTGGAAGACTGAGATCAGGGGTATCAAAAGATATGAGGAGCTTCCCGAGAACTGCCGCAATTATATAGAATTTATTGAAAAGGAGATAGGCTATCCCATTACTATGATAAGCAACGGCCCGGGCAGGGAGGATATTATATACAGGGAGTCGCCTTTAAAGAAATGATTAAAAATATAGTATTTGACATAGGAAATGTGCTGACGGATTTCAGATATATGGATTTTCTCAAGGACAAGGGGCTTACAGACGAGGAAATCAAAGCTGTCGTTAAGGCATCCGTGGAGCATCCGAATTGGAACGAATTTGACAGGGGAGTGCTTACAAGGGATGAATGTCTTTTGTCATTTATCGCATCTGCACCGGAGCTTGAGAGTAAGCTGCATATCGCATATGATGATATAAGCGGTATGGTAACGCCGAGGGATTATGCTATTCCGTGGATTAAATCGCTCAAAGATAAGGGCTACAAGGTATACTATCTCTCTAATTTTTCGAAGGCTGCGGAGGATGAATGCGCAGAGTCGCTTTCGTTCATCCCCTATACCGACGGAGGCATACTTTCTTACAGGGTAAAGCTTATTAAGCCCGACCCCGCAATATACAGGCTGTTTCTTAGTACCTTCGGATTAAATGCTTCGGAGTGTGTGTTTATCGATGATAAGAAGAACAATATTGATGCGGCAATTTCGGAAGGATGGAGCGGCATTGTATTTAAGAGTAAGGAGCAGGTCGAGGAGGAGCTTGAAAAGCTATTAAAGAGTTGACATAACAAATGCATAGAAAATGCCATACAAAAGAGTGAAAACTACCGGATTTTCCGGTAGTTTTCTTTTAGTGCGCCCGACGGCGCACGTTTCTAAAGGGTGAAAGTCCCTAATCCGCCCGACAGTGGGAAGGATACAGCTGAACAGCAAGGGTGTCCGCCGTGAGGCGGAATCTGAAGGAAGCTGTAAGCAAACTTCTGGTCTGACGAACTGAAATCACATATAGGCTATGTATGGGGGTAAGGTCGCTAAACAGACCAAAGCCCGATAACTGTACGGAACTGAGCATAGTAGATGTGGCAGATGTATGGATGTGAACTTCCTACGTGGGTTACACTAACTCAGTATAACGGTGTAAAAAATGCTGAAAAAGCCTCAAAATAAGGCTTTTTGCTTGCAAAACTATCGAATAATATAGTTGAAGAAACGGTGGTTTTATGGTACAATAAATTATATATTTAGTAAAACCGATTAAAGCGGGCGTGAATGAATATGGTTAGAAATAATATCGAAATAGATGTGAAAGTAAAGTGCATAGAGCAAGGAACCACACAGGCGGCGGTGGCAGAGCAGATTGATACCACCAAGTCCTATGTGAACCGTGTCATCAAGAAGCCGAATGGGGTCGTGAACAATACATTCGTGCAGATGATGGAGGCTTTAGGATATGAATTGAGCTGCACTATGCGAAGAGGGAAAAAGCTTAAGGAAAATAGTATGGAGAATTCATTTGCTGCTACGCCGTCATGGGCAGAAGATAATAGCATTCTGACAATTAAAGCTGGAGACAGAGAGACGATTCGTGTTGGTCAGACGATTTCTATTGAACTTATCGACGAATCATATACTGAGAGAATCAGAATGCCTGAAATACTGTAGTCAACGATACAATTAAATATGTTTAGCAAAACTCTTTTGAGAGTCGAGTTTGAATGAACACAAAGGGAACCATTGATGTAATTCTGAAGAATAGACAACAGTATACTATGTGCGGGCCTTGTGTTGTAAAAACTTGTGGCATAAGGCCTTTTCTTTATAAGAGAAAGCAATACGGAGGAAATAACCAACATGGAGAAATCACAGGTTTTTTTTACGGATTTCAGGACTAAAATCGGCGTCAGCCAGTGTGCAAAGCTCCAGAAGCTGATTCGGGCGGCAGGAATAGGAAATATCGATTTTAAGGATAAATTTGTCGCAATCAAGATGCATTTCGGTGAGCTGGGTAATTGTGCATATCTTAGGCCTAATTATGTCCGGGCAGTAGCTGATGTAGTTCGTGAACTGGGCGGAATTCCCTTTCTGACAGACTGCAATACGCTGTATCCCGGCAGCCGGAGCAACGCTGTAGAGCATCTGACCTGTGCGGAGATGAATGGATTCAACTCGGTGACGACCGGCTGCCAGGTCATAATCGGAGACGGTTTGCGCGGGACAGATGATGTGGAGGTACCCGTGCCGAACGGCGAGTATTTCAGTACGGCCAAGATCGGCCGCGCGCTCATGGACTCGGATATTTTTATTTCACTGACGCACTTCAAGGGGCATGAGGATGTGGGATTCGGCGGTGCGCTGAAGAATATCGGTATGGGCGGAGGCAGCCGCCCCGGTAAAATGCTTCAGCATAGCGAAGGCACCCCCGAGGCTGATCCGGAGATGTGTAAAGGCTGCAGACAGTGCACAAAGGTCTGCGGCAGTCATGCCATTTCCTACGGTGAAGACGGGAAAGCTTATATCGATCCGGAGCTTTGCAAGGGATGCGGGCGCTGCATCGGGGCATGTATGTTCGGTGCGATAGACAGCATCTATGATACAGCCAATGAGATATTGTGCTGTAAGATTGCGGAGTATGCCCATGCTGTCTGTCATGGCCGCCCCTGCTTTCACATCAGTCTGATCATGGATGTCAGCCCGAACTGCGACTGTCATGATGAAAATGATGCCCCGATCCTGCCGAACATCGGCATGCTGGCCTCCTTCGATCCGGTGGCGCTGGACCAGGCCTGCGCGGATCTGTGTCTTAAGGCGCAGCCTCTTCGCAACAGTCAGCTGGGAGATCATCTGGCGCAGCCGGACTGGCACCATCATCACGATCATTTCATGGACAATAATCCCAATATTCGCTGGAAAGAGGCACTGGAACACGGGGAGAAGATCGGACTTGGCACAAGAAATTATGAGCTCCGCGTGATCCATTGAAAGGCAGGATTGTAAAAGCAGGTAAAGCAGTTTATCAGAGATCTGCCGGACCCTGCGGGAAAAGGATCTCTGAAAAAGAGAGGAAGCATGGAAAACCTGGATTTCAATTCTGAATACCGACTTGTAAGGCGAAGCAGTTACAGATACATTTTTCCGCCGATGATAGGAATGATCTTTGCCCAGATCGCACCCGTTGTTGACAGTGTCTGTGTTTCGAACAGCGGTATGGGCGAAGAGGCTCTTTCGGCAATCGGTATTGCAGGGCCCCTGAGCTATGTGTTCAATATTATCGCCGCATTCTGCGGAATCGGCTGCGGCGTTATCATTTCCCGTTTCTCCGGTACAGGTGAAAAAGCAAAGGCGGCAAGGGCATTTACCCGGGCGCTGATCCTGCTGGTGATATCGGGGCTGGTACTTGCTGCCGCGGGAATCGTTTTTATAGAACCGCTGCTGAAACTCCTTTGTGCGACACCGGAAAACTATTTATACGCAAAGGAATACGTGACAGTGATCCTGGCAGGCAATGTATTTATCATGCTGAACTTTGCCGGCGATTACATCCTTGCCAATGACAATAATGAAAATCTTGCAGTGGCAGGGGATATTACTGGCGCTGTGGTCAATATGATCATAGACTATGCCGGGGTTTTTCTGTTCCACGCAGGCATCTGGGTGGTAGGACTGGGAACCGTGATCGGCTCGGTCTGCTGCTGTTTTGTATATCTGCTGCATTTAAGAAAGAAGGATAGGCTGTGCCGTATCGTTTCGCCTGTTCGAAAGCCCGATGATCCGGGTCTTCCTGAAATTATAAAACCGGGCTCGGCAGAGGCCATCATATATTTATTCTTTACGGTACAGCTGCTCATGCAGAATTATGTGCTGCGCGACAGTCTTGGAGTAAGCGGACTAGGCAATTCAGCGATCATGGAAAATCTGACGCTGATACTCTCCATCCTCATCGGGGGCTGCACGGACTCTATATTCCCGATGGCGTCCGCATTTCACGGGGAGCAGAACCGGAGCGGCATGCTGATGGTGAAGCGTACCCTGACAAGGTCCGGTTTCCTGATGCTTGCCGTACCGATTGCGGCTTTCTGTCTGTTCCCCCAGCTGTATATCGGCATTTACAGGATCGATGATCCCATGATGCTGCTGACAGTGCCTTTCGCGGTGCGTCTTGTCAGTCTGACGCAGTTGATCGTCTTTATCGATACTTTGCTGATCGACTATCTTTCCGCGACAGAGCAGGAGAAAAAGGCAAGCCTGGCACTTGGGATACAGTTTGCCGTACAGATTCCAATGATCCTGCTGCTGAAAAGCAGGGCACCCGAGAATTCGCCCTGGTATGCGTCATTAATCGCGCAGACAGCGGTGCTGGTCTACCTCTGCTTTTTCTGCGGAGGTCTGACAAAGGGACTGTACAGATTCCATCGTGAAAACCTGATGGCACTGAAAGGCGGCAGACTGACTGCCGCGCTGACAGCCGATTTTGAAGCTGCTGCGGAAAAGATCCTGAGCAGCAGTCAGTTGGTCACCTTCCGGCAGCAGATGACAGAACCGCTTCTGGCGGCGCTGTCCGGGGAGGCTGCTCCGGATTGCTGCTTCAGTATCCTGAAGCGCGATGACGGAAGGTCTGCAGTGATCCTGCGGTACGAAGCCAGGAAGGACCTGATTGAAGGTCTTCCCCGAATGGACGGGGCTGATGATGAGGAAGCGTCCGGAGATGAGGAAGAAGTTCCGCCCGATACCTGTATCAGCTCGGAATTTCTCGGCATGCGCCGGATGATGATTCTGTTTGGTGAAGCAGAGAATGAATGTTCTGCCGATCCTGATGAGTTGCGTTCTGCCAAAGAACCGGCGCAGACGGCTGCCGGAGGACAAAAGGAGAGAGGATCCCTATGGGTAATTCTGAAATGACAATGCACACATCATTAAACGAGCCTGCTTTCAAAAACACTGCCCTGAGAGCATCCGCCCGGTACTGCAGCGCGTCTCATCCCGGACCGGTCATGGAATGGTGCGGCAAAGCAGGGGTGGAGCCGGCAGTATTTTTTACGGCGGCGTTCGGCATTGCGTTAAGAGCATTCACAGGCGCAGAGTCTGCTGATTTTGACGTGCTTTGCGGCGGTGCGGATCCCACTTTGGCCGGGACTCTGCTGCCGATGACATTCGAGCCGGCCCCGGAGCAGAGCCTGCGGGAAATCGCGGAGGAGACCGGCAGACTGCTTTCAGAAGCGGAGGAGAAGGGTGCTTCAGGCTCTGAGGAAGCGGACGGCACCCGGGAGAATGGTGCGAGCGTACTGTTTGCCTGCCCGGGAGACACCAGAAACGATAAATGCATGGAGACCGGGGGAGATGCGGTGCCGGAGACGGCAGAAACTAAGCTGCCGCAGGCAAAAGCTTCCCTTAGCGTGAGCGTATGGATCGACGGTGACAAAATCTCTTGTCAGGCGGAATGGGATCCGTCGCAGTACAGCCGCTACTCGATCGATGCTTTCGTAAAAATGTATGACAGAGTCATTTCAGAATTTGCTCAGAAAGAGAAGGCTGGCGAGATCAGCCTTGTCGGAGAAGATGAGGAAGAGGCGATCCGGAGGCTCCACGACACAGACTGGCCGGTGGCAGAAAGACCTGCCTACCGACTGCTGCAGGACAGTGCGGAGAAATATCCGGAAAGAAAAGCCCTGATCGCGGTGGACCGTACCCTGACCTACCGGGAGCTCAACGAGGAGGCCAATGCCGTCGGCCACGCACTTTCGGA
>JAFUVF010000043.1 GCA_017483735.1 Lachnospiraceae bacterium
TATGGTACGGTCGTCAGATAACCCGACTGGGTAAATTGAAGCAATAAGACAACTACCACAACCAGTATGACCGGTATGGATATAAACAAAGTTGTTTTCTTAGGTTTTGGCTTCACTCCTAAACTTACCATATCCCTAAATAGCTGCAGAGCCAGTCTGCTGAGATTACCTGGGTTGTACTCGGCGTGCGGCTTGAGACTATAGCCTGCTTCTGGCATAAGTGCAGTCTACACCAAATTCCTCCAGTTTATTCAGTATCTCCACCGCAGTCTTTGAGCCGACATTTCTCAGATGATGAACCCACTCCTCGTCTTTTGAAACCAAATGTGCAAGGTCAGCTACAGTGCAGATCGGAATGCAATTTCGCTGCAGGGTATTCGTTATTCTGGTATCAAAGCCTGCATCCTTTATCAGGATTTCATTAAGAATCCGGTATCTCTCCTCATCACTCTTAGCGTTTTGCAGTTCACTGCTTTTATGCTCTTTGTCATATGCATACTCATATCCATATATATAATAAGCAGATCTCTTTGGGTTTCTCATCTTTCGCAGAGCCAGATTGCGTATCTGTCCAACACGTGAACCACTGATCTTCATTTCCCCTGCTATGGCATTCAGCGTCATATGCTCCTCATACCGCATTCGAAGAACCTTCTGTTCCTTTGCCTTGAGAAAAGACATAGCATGTCGCAGGCCTTTCATCTGGTCGTCAGATATAGGACATTTCAGCTGTTCCCCATTGGTATCCTTTGCTGCAAGATCATTGATCAAATTATCAGGCCAGGGGATAGCCTGAAATGCGGAAGCCACGGAACGAGATCTTTCCGTTTGATTTTCTAAGTCATAAGGAGTTTCGTGATGTCCCACCACCTTTATGCACTCAAAATCAGCCACATCGGGAAAATGCTTTTTCATCTGATTCAATATCCTATCAAATGATTCCGCCGGAGATTCTGAGTATAGTGATGTCACGTACTCATATCCCCATTTAGTTTCAGGGGTCGATAGTACCGCTATATGCCATCCGTACAGCTCTCCCTTTCGATTTCTCCTTTGTTTGAATCCGGATACGATAAGATATGTCTGCATCTGCAGATCCGTGATAATGCGTTCGAACCCTTTAGCTCCATAACGTACCTTTACTTCAGGGCTCATAAGCTCCGCCCCTACCGCTCTGTCATCCAAATCGAATACATCCATGACCTTCCTGGCCTGATATGAAGCCTTTTCATCCTCAAACAATGCATCGAAATCATAGCCGTCTCGTCTGTAATTGACAAAAGCAGGAAAGAAATTCTTCGAGATGAAGCCCGCCTTCTTATCAAAGAACTTACCATAAGCAATATCCGGTTGACCGGCCGCAATCTGTCTCCACTCCCACGGATCCGTCAATTCATCCCCGGTCCACCACTGCCCGGCAGATACATGTTCCTCTACAGAGAATCCCTTGACTTTATTGGCAAAGAGCGGAAGAAAACCGATTTGGTCAATAAGGGCATACAGATCCTCGATGCAACGCAACTGCCCCGGATCTCCCTCTTCACAGGCTGTCATTATATATTCGCCATTAATGTATTCCATTCTCTATTCCTTGTTAACTATCGCCTCATACACCTCATCCGTGCTGTGGACGATCAGCTTTGCTCCCATCATCTGAAGCGATGCTTCATCCCTGAATCCCCAGTCGACCATGATCACATCCATTCCGGCGTTCTTTGCTGTCATGAAATCGACCTCGGAGTCTCCGATATATACCGCCTCTTCTTTGGTCAGTTTGAAATACTCAAGAACATCATTCACGCTGTCAGGAAAAGGTTTGCGCCTCTGTCCCGGTCGCTCACCTACGGAATAATCAAACAGTCCGTCAAAATATTCCTTACATAACTCCGTCACCGCGAAGTCGACCTTATTCGATACAACCGCCGTGAGTATCCCGGCATCTCTCACCTTCTGCAAAAGAGCATTTATTCCTTCATACGGCCTGGTCTTGATCGCACAGTGATCCTTATAGTAATCTCCAAAGGTCTCACACATCAGATCTATGAGCGATTTCTCCGTACCGGCGGGAACGGATTTCTCCACAAGTACGCGTAGTCCATTTCCCAGGAAACTCCTGATCTCAGGAAGAGTCCTCTCCGGCATCCCATATGAGCGCAGGCAGTAGTTCATCGTATCTGCCAGGTCATCGAGAGTATTAAGTATTGTCCCGTCCATATCAAATATGACTGCTTTATATTTCATGTATCAGATCCCTTTGAGCTTCTCTTTCAGTTCCGTGGCTATATCATTCGGGAAGATATCATGATCCATCATCATCTTAAGTTCCTCGATCATTGGCTTGGGAATCATCTTAAGTTCAGACTTGCTCATGTTCAGAATCATATCAATAATGTCAGCAAACTGATTCATTGCCTCTTCCGGATCATCTCCCAGCGTATCTTCCAGCAGTGCTTCCTCGGCCTCATCAAGCATCGGCATTTCCTTCTCGTATATTCTCACCTTTACTTCTGTCTTCTCACAGATATCTTTTAAAAGAGCATATGTCCTTTCATCACGGCACCTGAGTTCTTTAGGATAACATCCCTGCATCTTCCAGCCTTTGACATACTCCTGGAGGAGTTCCTGCTGGTCTATCTCAGGTCCTGATACCATCGGTACCGGGAGCATATATCCGCTCTTACTCTCAACAACCAGAAGGAGCAACGGATAATATGGGGCTTCCTCCGGATCGTCCTGCACCGGTTCCATCATGCGCAGGAGTTCAGTTTCCCATATCCCTTTCTTCGGGAGTTTCTTTACAGAAGCCAGCAGAATCTCATTATCTGCCTTCACATAATCATATTTCTCCTCGAGATCTCCGGGAAGATCCACCAATCCGGACGCTATGAGCTTATCACCTTTTACTTCAAAGAGCGGCACTTTAGCAGTGAACTGATTGATGTTATCGATGCCCAGCTCGGCCGGGGATGTCTTCTCAAGTTCTTCTGCCAGAAGGATAGCTGCACTTGCAGCCTCGTAAAGCGATTCCATGTCGTCCTCAGTCTTTACCTTCCATGGATGATAGTCGGGTTCATATTTTATGAACTGAGGATATGCATTCTTACCTGAGAGCTTGATACCATTCTTTTTCGCATAGTCCCTTACTTCCGTGACTTCATCAGGAAGAAGATCCTCTTTGCCTTCAAGTGCCAACTGCAGGCAACGCTGTTTTAGGAGCAATTCATGATCCTTGAATTCAGATCCGGTATATCCGGCATTGGCTATAACACGATAACTGCCAAAACCTTCCTCTCCGATATAGAGTCCTAAAGCATTGTACTCCCCGTTCTTTCCCATTATGCTGATATACCCGACCTTTCCGCTCTTAAGCCTTACTGCGAATACATCATTATCCCAGAGTTTTCTCCAAAGCGCTGCTTTCTTATATCGGAACGCTACCTCATATAGATCGTCTCTCGTCATCTCTTATCTCCCCTCAGAAAATATCTTGTTTACCACCTTTATCGGTTCTAACATCAATATGATCGACCAGATGTATGTTGCTCTCCTTCGTCAAAATCGCCTCTATAATATGTTTGGACTCCCCCCGATACGAGACCGGGCAGGAGCCCTGCATGTAAGCATAAACACAATAAATATTTTAAGGCATCAGGCCCTCAAATTCAATTCAGTTGCATCGGCATATTAATGCGACATTACTGCGGAAACTCGAGCGATGCGTACACAGGGTTTTAAGCAACCTGTGGACGCGCGGTCGAGGGTTTCGCATACCAGTGGGCTTTATATAGCAGATTTGAGAACAAAACAAGCCGGTTGACTACTTTGGTCGACCGGCTGAATTAATGAATTCTATTCCAGTATTGATGCGGTTTTCTAAGATTCTTTCAGTACTGTCCTCTTGTAGAACTCCACTGCATCCTTGAGATCCGTTTCATCAGGATGACCTTTACCGGTACCACCGATCAGTTTGAAAGGGCCAAAGGTGTTATAACCTTTACAGGTAAATGCTCCAAGGATCGCGGGATTGCGGTTTTCGATGGTTTTGACAAAACCCTTGGAGAAGTCTTTGTTTGTCGCACTGGTCATTATGAAGAAGACCTTTTTGTCACGAGGCATGTTCACGGATGCGAAGTTCTGAACCGCCTGGTGGAACTGCGCTGCATAGATGCCGGAGGCATATCCGATCACATCATAGCTGCTTATATCCTTTTCTTTTACGCTGGTCGCATCGATCAGATCCACTTCAAATTCATTCGCAATCGCGTCTATCACCTTCTTAGTGTTGCCGTGATGAGTTGAGGCGTAGATGATACAGGTTTTCATTAAAATGCTCTCCTATTTTTATTGACCGTTTTGGTCATAGTGTGTATTTTTAAGGCTTTACGGATGTGCTCGCCTTATTTTCTTCCACCAAATGTTAGCTTCTAATTTGTCGCGTTGACTGAACTGGTCACGCGTTTTCTATGTGTTTTGGACAAAAACAATATAAATATCGATATTTTTGATATTGATATTTATGAGTTTGCTCTGTCCTGCTCTATCAGATAGTTAATATATCCGGTCAGGCCTTTATACTTACCGCTCTTTGCCATAGCAAAGTCGTAGTTTTCTTTCTTTAAGCGGGCAGATATCATCTTATGCTCCCCGGGAGCAGGTTTTGGCCCACGCTTTTTGTTGTCCATGACCTGAATCGGTTCATCCGTGGTTTCTGCCTTTACGGGTGCAGAGGCCGGTATTTCTTCAACGGGCTTGATCTCCGGCTCGGGTTTAGGCGCTGCTTGCACCGGTTCTGCAGGCTGATATGTCGTATTCATTCCGGAAGTGGCTGCTTCACCGAAGCTTGGTCTGTTCTTAGCCATTTTCTACCTCCTCTAACATCTCATCGACGAAATAGTCGTAATCTCTCGCTGCAGTGCAATGTTTGTCATACTTGATAAGCGTAGATCTTACGGTCTGCGCTTCTTTGACCTTGTTGCACTCTCTTATCGTATTCTGATAGATCTTTGTTCCCATTTCTTCTGCTACAGTCTCAAGGGCTCCCCTTACATCTCTGGCCAAAATCGTCCTTTCGTTATAGCGAACAAGCAGGATTCCGCCGATCTTAAGGTTCGGATTCAATTCTTTTGCATCGTTTATCGATACATTAAGTTCATATAATCCCTGGATTCCGTAACGGTCTGCTGTTATCGGGATTACCAGGTAATCTGCCGCAACAAGCGCCGCCCTTAAGATCATCGATATTGCCGGTGCCGTATCAAATACCACGTAATCATAGTCTTTAAGACCCTTCAGGGCATCTTTTAAGACTTTGTATCCCTTTATTCCCTGCGTTGAAAGCTTGGAATCGCCTTCACGAAGAAGCGGATCCGCTGCCACGATGTCTCCCATAGGGGTATGCTGGATTGCTTCCATGATGTCTGTCTTATCTTCTTCGAGGATCACATCATATAGGGTCGGAACACCTTCAAATACTGCCTGGTAAGTGTCTGTCGAGTTACACTGCACATCCGTATCGATCAGGAGGACCTTATTGCCTCTTTCCTGCAGGATACTTGCGATAGTTGTCGCAGTTGTTGTCTTTCCTATACCGCCCTTCTGGTTGGTCACACATATTACTGTTGCCATGATTCTTACCTCCTATAGGAATCAGTATATCAAAAATTGTGATATTTACAATAAAGATATTGTTTATTTTGATATTATCAATATCGATATTTATATTGTTCATCTATATTAAAAATATCGATATTTATATTTAAGCCTTATTTTATCACACCTATAGCCTAAAATCTAGCACCATATTGTTAATATAGGTATTGTTTATATGTATATTGAAAACATCTGTATTTTTAATATGCATATTATACTATGGGAAATATGGCCTTTCAATGAGCTTTCCTGATCAGGTGGGAGAGGAGAGCAGGCGACGTGTTTGTTGTTTATTCTTTTATCTTAATAAACAAGTACAGTTTCTTTCTTTATTTGGGGACGAATAAAAGCCAGTAAAATCAAGGGTTTCAGGATGCTTTAGTGTGAAATTTAAAGGCGAGGGGTGTGAAAATCAAAGCTTAGAGGTGGGGTGTGAAAAGTAAAGGTGTGTGAAATTTCAAGGCATCCGGGATGATATGTATGTGGGAAATATCAAGTAAACACCCGGGAAATGCTAAGAAAAGAAGTGTGAAATCTAAAGGCCGGGGTGCGAAATGGCAAGGCAAATAGTGTGAAATTTTAAGGAACGCCTTATTTTTCAACACTAAACAGGAATTTATACTATGTTTTGATGAGAAAAGTGGCATAAACCACAAGATATAGGTGAACAAATTATGTTACCCCTAAATTCTAACACCAAAGATGCTTAAAAAATCCCACCAAATGTGTCAACGGCTTATTTTTTCACACTATACGCTCTTGTGTTTTAATCCTGAAAAAGTGTTATCCGAAAAGGTAAATAGTGTGAAAAAATAAGATATTGTAAACCACTATGGGTTGTGGAGGGGTAGTAAAAGCCACCACAACATATAGAAATAGTGGTTGATTTAATGTGAGTTTTTAAGGTAACATTTGATCAGGATAAATGTTCGCGAGGTGAATCATGCCAGTAAAGAAGAAAGTTACCAAAGAAGGAAACATGCAGGTAGTTGCTCCTTCACAGGATTTTGCGAAGTCTAATTCCCTGATATCTGCAAAGTACAGAGCCTCTTTAGTAGAGTGTAAACTCATGTCTATAAGCTTATCCCAGGCAGATAAGATGGTCAAGGAAGAGGTGGAGATAAACGGAGAGGTTGTTCCTGTATTTACATCTACCATGTATTCTTCGGATCTTACAAAGCAGTTGGGAGTTACATCCAAGAACCTGCCGACACAGTTGCGGAGCGCTTATACCAAGATGGCTGCAAGACAGATCGGTGTTGAAGAAAACGGCGAGTTTATGTATCGTAACCTGTTTATAGGTTCTGATTATAAGAACGGAGTCTTTAAACTTTATTACAATCCGCTCCTTGGTAACTATTACAGAAAGCTAAGCTCTAACTTCACAATGCTGAACTTAGAAGAGCAGTTATCATTCAGAAGCATATACAGTTTCAGGCTTCATGAGGTCCTTAAGCAGAAGTGTTACGGTGAAAAGACCAATAAGCAGGAAGGCGTAGAATCCACAAAATATACGGGGATCCGTTATTCCGTCGCTGAGATGAAGCTTATGATGGGTACGGTTGAAGCTGACTCAACAGCATGCCGCAATGTCTTAAATAAGACTTCCGGGGCACCTGATTATGAAAAAGCGGTGGAAGTGGCCAAGGATAAGACCAACGACAGATGGGCTGACTTTAAGCGCTACTGCATAGATCCTGCCGTAAAGGAGATAAATGCTAAGACCAGCATGCATGTAGAATATGAGACCGAGAAGTCCGGGCAGGGCGGCAAGGTTCATTCCCTCATTTTCTCCGTAACCATAAAGAATGCTGAAGCAGAGAGTAAGGAACCCTCAGAAAAGATAAGAGTTCTTTCGGAAGATGACAAGCTCGAATTCATCCTTGAATTAAAGGAGCTGATGGGTGACATTACCGCAAAGGACTTAAGAGGAATAGCCGAAGCTTCTTCTTATGATCTTGATAAGTGTAAGAGAGCTTTTGATGTATACAGAAACTCAGACAGGGATTCGATTGATAATCCGACAGGTTTTATCATCAAGGCGATTCAGGATGGATGGGAGCCTAAGAAGAAAGCAGCAAAGAAGAATCCGTTCAATGCATATAAGCAGAACGAATATGATTATGATGAATTAGAGGCTAAGCTGATATCTAACTTCTAGAGATATCAAGGTCAAGAAGGTCAATATCGGGCCTTTGCGAATGATCAGCGAACGCGGGTCCGTGAGTAAAAGATATGTCTTTTGCAGATTCGATATCCTTTTCAAGGCGCTTGAGGATACGATACTTGGAGGCATAATCTGATACAAGCGCCTCAACGTGCAGAATATCTGCACTTTCAATAGCGGGGGAATCAGAGCGTATCTGGTTCCCCTGATCCTTTAGCGAACGCAGTACTTTTCTGTAGTGGGAGAGCTGCGCTCCCGTTTCGTTAAGCTTATCATGCAGATCCTTGATACTCTGAATGTCGTATTTACGGCAGATGTAGAGAGCGTGTTCAAGTTCCTTTGCTCTTTTAGGATAGGATTTGTATGGTTTTGACGGCAGAGCAGGAGAGTAGTATTCCGGAGCGAACATGTCCTTAAAGAAACGGATAAGTCGTAACGCTCTGATAAGCAGCATCTCAAGTTCCGTACGGCGTCTGCCGTTTTCTGCATATTTTGAGACATAGAGGTTTAAGTGGAGCTGTCGCTGGTATGTGATATCCGGTGAAGTGATGTTTTGAGTTTTTGCTGCTTCGGGATGATCGGTAAGGATGTGAGAGTGGGCGATCCTTTGCATTACGCTCTCACGAGAGTAGTCCGCGCCGAGCGTTGCACCTCTGATCGTGCGGGATGCTCCGCCAATACACGCATAATTGTGCGTTATCGTATAGTTCTTGCCCCGTTCTTTTACTTCGTAGCCTGCTTTATTAAGCAGCCTGATGTAATCTTCCCAGCTTGAAGCAAGGGATATTGCTTCGTCCAAGGTCTTTCTGGCTTCCTCCTTCCAGGAGCCTGCAGGAGTAGAAGCCATGTAGGTCTCGGTCCTGGTGCGGCCGACATTCTTATGAGATATGTCCGTATCAAGAAGGATGGGAAGGCCGTAAGATAAGCTGATCTCATCATTTATCTCTCGGTAACGCGTCCTGGCTGCTTTCCCTCCATGAAACTTGCTTATACCGTCATTATTATAGGCGCACATTACGATATGATTGTGGAGATGCCCGGTATTCATATGGGTGGCAACGAGGCATTTGTGCCCAGGGAAGGCTTTCTCACAGAATTCAATACCTATCTTATGGACAAGCCTCGGATCAAGGTCCGGATCTGCCTCAAATGACTGTATGATATGGTATGCTTCTACGGATTCTTTTGAGACCTGCTTTCCTGTTGCTTTGTCTGTTTTTGTGCCGTATACGCCGTGTCTGCCGCTCCCTCCGGTCTTTTGCATATACCGTTCTCTTGCGGCTTCAAATTCTATGGATGCAGTCTCCGGAGCGCAGCCTACGCCGCTTGCCAAGAAGGTTTCGTCGCCGTCTAAGCGAAATACGGTCTTTTCGAGGTTTTCAGCATAGCTGAAGACACGGTCGACATCATCAGCCGTGAGTTTTTCTTCTTTAAGCTTCGCCTTGTCTCCGCCAGTTTGATAGTCCATGCAGCGGCTAAGGTGCTTGGAAGAGTGTATGGCGATGTCCTTTGAGATTGCCATAGAGTACCCCCAATCAGTCTTTTACAGAGTCGGACAATATCTTTGAGATCTTTTTCTGCGCCTGGCGCGCGATCTTTTTGCGATTGGTGTAGGATGTTGCGACTTGTTTTCTCATTAGAATAAGGATCTCACTTAAATATCCCTTCATTGCTTCTATATCCTGCGCATAGTAATCGCCGCCGGTCTTTTCAATCACATTTATCATCGATGAAGCTGCATGTGCCACGGAGTGGATCTCTGCCGTATATTCAGAGATATCATCTGTCACGAGCTCAAGCGTATACATCTTGCCGTTGCCGTTTCTGATTATCTGATTTACGTAGGTAGCGGCGGATATGCCGAGCTTTTCGGAATTGGTTTTGACCATATCTATGAGTTCCGGGTCGATTCTTATTCTCAATACGTTATCCATCTTGATTCCTCCGTTTGTAAGTTTGCCGCTTATCACGGGTTTGGGCGGAGCCCAACAAGGGGGCTCGGGGTCTCCCCGGCAAGCGAACGTGGCCCGAACGGGCCAACGTTCTCTGCTTGTTAGTGAAAAAAGCGGCGGGGTTTGTGTTCATAACCTATAAGCGTATCTGCCGCCGGGGGATTTTCGGCTGGCGATGAATTTGGCCGAAGAGAAGACTTTTGCCGGTTATATGCGATATCAGGCAGTTACTAACGGGTTTTGACAAAAAGA
>JAFUVF010000044.1 GCA_017483735.1 Lachnospiraceae bacterium
ATGAGCATTGATTCCTTTTCTGGGATGTTGATTTGGTCGTTGACATTATACCAAAAAGGGAGGTCAATGCTCTTTTTATTTGAACCTCCTGAAAATAAAGGATTTAGTAACAAAAAATGGGTGTCAGACTTGACACTACCTTCATAGTACCAAGGGATTGAAATATGAAAATGTTGCAATTATTTTAGGAAAAGATTTTGGACAAGATAAAGATTTATTTAAACTCTATTTTATGAATTATGGTAAGAATGAGGAACAAGTTTCTGATAAATACGAAAAAGGTAGAAATATATTATATGTAGCGATTACTAGAGCTATTAAAAATATACGTGTATTGTATATTGATGATTTCGAAGAAATAAAAGATGGAATAGAAAAAGTTTTTGAAAAAGCATATTTATTTACAAATGAAATAGCGATAGAGGATTTTTAGTAATGGCAACGCAAAATTGGAGGCAATAGAATGACAATTGAATTTATGAGAGACTTGCTTTCAAAAGATGAAAAAATATAACAGTAGAATACAAAACCTGTCAGCATGGTGTTCAGGAAGATGTGTATGAAACGGTGTGTTCTTTTTCTAACAGATATGGTGGGTATATCATCATGGGTGCGGAAGATGACGGGACGCCAATAGGTATTAACCGGAATATAGTCAAGGATATGAAGAAAAATTTTGTGAATCAACTCAATAATCAGGATAAGATGTCCCCACCACTATATCTTTCATTAGAGGAATTGGAATATGAAGGAGTGTTGCTTCTGTGGGTATATGTGCCACCGACATCTACAGTGGAAAAATGCGTGAATAGGATTTATGACAGGAATGAAGATGGTAACATGGATATTACGGATTCGCCGATTCAGTTGCAAAATATGTATAACAGAAAAAGTAATACATATGCGGAGCAAAAAATATTCCCATATGTTACAATGGAAGACCTAAGCATGGATTTAATGGATAAAGTAAGAAATCTTGCAAAGAGCAAAAATCCGGATTATCCTTGGCTGAAAATGTCTGATGAGGAAATATTGAAGAGTGCAGGCTTGTGGGAAAAAGATTTTTCGTCAGGCATCCAGGGATATAATCTTGCCGGAGTACTTTTGTTTGGTAAGGATGAAGTGATACGTTCCTGTAGTCCGGGATATATTACAGATGCAACTTACAGGTGCGAAAATTTGGATAGATATGATGATAGATTGCAGGTAACAACAAATCTGATAAAGGCATATGATCTTCTGATGGATTTTGTGGCAAAGCATACTTCTGATAAGTTTTGTCTGATTGATAATGTAAATACAAGTATTAGAGGCATTATTTCCAGAGAAGTAATTGCAAATATTCTTGTGCATAGAGATTATTCCAGTGCATTTTCGGCAAAGGTAATTATCGAAAAGGATTGGCTAAAAACGGAAAATTGGTGTATACCAAGACGTCGTGGGAATATTATGAGTGACGAGTTTACACCATATCCTAAGAATCCATTGATACAGCAATTCTTGGCAAATATTGGTAGAACAGATACAATTGGTTCCGGTGTACGAAATATATACAAATATACACCAATATATTCTGATGGTGGTAAGCCGGAATTGATTGAAGATGATGTGTTTAGAATAACCATTCCTTTGGACAAGGTGGCTGCCGGCGAGGGAAGAGAACAGAAAGCTTTATCTGAAAGAGAAAAAAAATTTATAATATGATTTGTGAAAACCTGCGCTTATCGGTTGAACAAGTAATGGCAGAACTTGATATATCAAGAGCAACGGTATTCAGAGACTATGCTAAAATCAAAAAGTAACAGGTGCAATGTATGATAAAAAGACATCGACATGGACTTTGAATCGAAAAGTTTGACTTAGTCTCATACAGTCTCAAGTTAGTCTCAAGTAGTCTCATTTTTGGGGATGGGATTTTGAGACTGATAAGAATATTAGAAAAGTGATAATTCGCAGAAGATAGTGTAAAAAATTTGATTTATAGAAAATAAAAAATGAGAGATTTTACCGCTTGTACGGGATTATTAAGAGAGATGGAATAATTTTGACCTAAATCAAATCAGCAATTTAAAGGTAGAAAACCAAAGGATAATGTATTATAATAAACGAGTGCCAATAAGGGGTACTCGTTTATTTGTGCGCCCTACAGCGCACGTTAGGAGAAGGCATATGAGAATTTTATTTTATGATACTAAAACCTATGACAGGGACAGCTTTTGCGAGGCGTTGCCGAAATACAAGGACGTAGACATTGAGTTTACGAAAACGGAGCTTGATGCCAGAACAGCGTCGCTCGCTGAAGGCTTTGATGCGGTATGTGCATTTGTCAGCGCTGATGTCGGGGCGGATACGCTTGCTATTCTTTCCGAAAAAGGAGTCAAATCTGTGCTTATGCGCTGCGCCGGATACAATAATGTGGATGTGGAAAAGGCAAAGGAGTTGGGGATAACTGTAAAGCGTGTGCCGGGATATTCGCCGGAGGCAGTAGCTGAGCATGCTATGGCATTGGCGTTGGCGGCAAATCGCCGTTTGTACAAGGCGTATAATAAGGTCAGGGAAAATGATTTTTCTTTAAATGGTCTTATGGGAGTCAATTTCTACGGAAAGACGGCGGGAGTAGTGGGCACCGGAAAGATTGGTGCGGCAATGTGCCGGATATGCAACGGTTTCGGGATGAGGGTAATCGCTTATGATATGTACGAAAATCCTTCAATAAAGGATTTTACGGAATATGTGTCTCTTGAAGAATTGTTGGCAAGAAGCGATCTGATCTCCCTGCACTGTCCTCTCATGGATTCCACTTATCATATGATAAATATCAGCACCATCAGACAGATGAAGGATGGGGTTATATTGGTAAATACCTCCAGGGGAGCTCTGATAAAGACAGATGATCTCATAGAGGGAATAAGGCTCCGCAAATTCGGCGGCGTGGGCCTTGATGTGTATGAGGAGGAAACGGAGAATGTGTTTGAGGATCGTTCGGATGAAATCCTTGAAAATTCAATCACGGCCAGTCTTCTTTCATTCCCGAATATGATAATTACTTCCCATCAGGGATTTTTCACAAAAGAGGCGATGAGTGCCATTGCATCCACGACACTACAGAATCTTCTGGATGCCGCAGAGGGAAAGGTTACGGAAAATGACTGCACGTAGAAAATCCAAAGCAAAATCAATTGCGATAGGCTTGGGGGCAGCTACAGGAGCTCTTGCGCTTGCGGGATTATTGAAGAAACCGTCCTCCGTATACCGGGACAGGCCATCCGAGCAGAATCCTATGGAGGGGAAAAGAGTACGTTTTGCGAGAAACGATTCCGAACCCGTTAATGCCGATGGAGTATGCGGTCATCTTGAGGCTGTGGGGGAAGCTGATTTGCGAAGCTCCGGAATGTATGAAAAATATATAAAGCGGGCTATGGATATATTTCTGTCTGGCTTGGGAATGATAACGCTTTCGCCGGTGCTTGGTGCGGTTTCGCTAGCTGTATACCTTGATGACCCGGGACCTGTACTGTTTACACAGAAGAGAGTCGGCAAGGACAAGAGATATTTTGAACTTCACAAGTTTCGTAGTATGAAGATGTCCACTCCACATGATGTTCCCACGCACAAGCTGGAAAATCCGGAGCAGTATATTACGAGAATCGGCGGTTTTTTGCGAAAGACCAGCCTTGATGAGCTTCCGCAGCTTTTCGATATATGGCTTGGAAATATGAGCATAATCGGACCGCGTCCTGCCCTGTGGAATCAGGATGTCCTTATTTCCGAACGGGAGAAATATGATGCGAACAGCGTCAGCCCGGGACTCACAGGTCTGGCGCAGATCAGCGGAAGGGATGAGCTTGAGATAGAGGAGAAGGCACGTATTGACGGAGAATATGTGAAATCTCTGTCTTTTGACACGGATTTAAAATGCTTTTTTGGGACGATGATGGCCGTCATTAAGCATGATGGAGTTGTGGAGGGAGGAACCGGTGCTATGGATAGGAGTAAAGAATGAAGACACAAAAAAATCATATTGATCTGGACGGCATGACAATACTCGTTACTGGCTCTCCGGGATTCATAGGTGCAAATCTGGTGCTGAGACTTCTTACGGAGATGAAGTCGGGTGTAGTAATTTCATTTGACAATATGAATGATTATTACGATCCGGGGCTTAAGGAATATCGTTTGAAGCTGATAGAGGAAGCGGCAGGAACAGCCTCTGCAGCGCATGTATTCATAAGAGGATCCATTGCGGACAAGGCGCTGGTGGAGCGTACCTTCGAGAAATATCATCCGGATATTGTGGTTAATCTTGCAGCGCAGGCAGGCGTAAGATATTCCATAGATCATCCGGATGTATATATTGAGTCGAATATTATTGGATTCTATAATATTCTGGAGGCCTGCAGACATTCCTATGACGATGGAGGGACGGGGGTAAGGCATCTTGTCTATGCCAGCAGCAGTAGTGTCTACGGAGGCAACAAGAAGATACCTTTCAATGTGGAGGACAAGGTTGATAATCCGGTAAGCCTGTATGCTGCAACAAAAAAAAGCAACGAGCTTCTTTCACACAGCTATTCCAAACTGTATAATATTCCCTCGACAGGACTTAGATTTTTTACCGTTTACGGTCCCTTTGGACGTCCTGATATGTTTTATTTCTCTGCGACACAGAAGCTGGTTTCGGGAGATAAGATAAGGATATTTAATTACGGCGATATGAAGAGGGATTTTACATACGTGGATGATATTGTGGAGGGCATATATCGTGTGATGCAGGGAGCGCCAAAGAAACGTGAGGGCGACGATGGACTTCCCGTTCCTCCATATGCGCTGTACAATATCGGCGGGGGAACTCCGGAGAATCTTTTGGATTATGTGACGGTTCTACAGGAGGAGCTGGTGCGTGCAGGTGTTCTTCCGGCGGACTTTGATTTCGAAGGAAGTAAGGAGTTAGTCGGAATGCAGCCCGGGGATGTGCCGGTCACATATGCCGACAGCAGCGGATTGGAGGAGGACTTTTCTTTCAGGCCGAAGATAGGGATAAGAGAGGGACTCAGAAAATTTGCCGAATGGTACAAGAAATATTACGGATAGGAGAGAATGATTATGCAGAATAAAAAAACAGGTTCATCATACAAAATCGCTGTGGCAGGAACGGGATATGTCGGGCTGTCCCTTGCAGTTCTTTTGAGTCAGAACAATGATGTCACGGCGGTGGACATTATTGAGGAAAAAGTAAAGCTTATAAATGACAGAAAGTCCCCCATACAGGATGAATATATAGAGAAATATCTTGCGGAGAAAAAGTTGTCGTTGAAAGCTACCCTGGACGGGGATTCTGCCTATGCTGATGCGGATTATATCATTATCGCCGCTCCCACCAATTATGATCCAAAGAAAAATTTCTTTGACACTTCAGCGGTGGAGGCAGTCATTGAACAGGTGTTGCGTGTGACTGATAGCAGTGATAAAAAGCCCTATATGGTTATCAAATCCACGATACCTGTGGGGTACACGGAAAGTGTGAGAAAAAAATATAATGCGGACAACATTCTGTTCTCGCCGGAGTTTTTGCGTGAATCAAAGGCTTTATATGATAATCTTTATCCCAGCCGTATAATCGTGGGGTGTGACGAAAGCACAAGAGAGGCGGCATCAATTTTTGCTTCACTCCTTGCGGAGGGGGCTGAGAAAAAGGATATAGATACTCTCTATATGGGCTATACAGAGGCGGAGGCGGTAAAGCTGTTTGCCAATACTTATCTGGCTCTCCGTGTGGCATATTTCAATGAGCTTGATACATATTGCGAGAGCAAGGGACTCTCAACGGCGGATGTAATAAGTGGAGTCAGTCTTGATCCGAGAGTCGGTAATTTCTACAACAATCCTTCCTTCGGATATGGAGGATATTGTTTGCCCAAGGATACCAAGCAGCTTCTTGCCAATTATGAATCCGTGCCGGAGAATCTCATTGAAGCCATTGTGGAATCCAACCGCACAAGGAAGGACTTTATTGCCGACAGAGTTCTTGATATGGCCGGATATTACGGAAACAGCGCAGACTTCGAGCCTGGCAGGGAGCATGAGGTTGTGGTGGGTGTATACCGTCTTACCATGAAGAGCAATTCCGACAATTTCCGTCAGAGCAGTATTCAGGGTGTAATGAAGCGCATAAAGGCAAAGGGGGCAAGGGTCATAGTATATGAGCCCACCCTGGAGAACGGCTCCACCTTCTTTGGCTCTGAGGTGGTAAATGATCTTGATGAGTTCAAGAAAAGAAGCGGAAGCATTATTGCCAACAGATATGATGTGTGTCTGGATGATGTGAGGGACAAAGTTTATACAAGAGATGTGTTTAAGAGGGACTGATAGTTGACTTTAGCAGACTAAATTGCTAAAATACCTTTGTTCAACATTCTTTTAATGTTAAGGAGGAGAATTATGAAAAAGTTATTGGCGTTTTTGCTGACGGGAGCTATGGCGCTCGGTCTGGCAGCATGTGGCAGCTCTTCAAAGGGGAGCGCAGACGGTTCCGCACAGTCAGATTCCGAATATGTGAAGGCTAACGGCAAGCTGGTTGTGGGGATCACGGATTTTGCCCCCATGGATTATCAGGGAAGCGACGGAGAATGGATTGGGTTCGATGCGGATATGGCAAGGGAATTTGCAAAATCCCTCGGCGTTGACGTGGAGTTTGTCGAAATTGAGTGGGACAACAAGATTCTTGAGCTTGACGGCAAGACCATCGACTGCGTATGGAACGGAATGACGCTCACGGACGAGGTAAAGAGCGCAATGGAAACCTCGGTGCCTTATTGCAACAATGCACAGGTTGTAATTGTTAAGGCTGATGCTGCAGGCAATTATTCTACCGTTGATTCAATCAAGAGCTTGCGATTTGCTGTTGAAGCAGGAAGCGCAGGCGAGGAGCAGCTCAAGGAGCTTGGCATTACTGATTACACCGCAGTTACATCGCAGGCGAATGCTCTTATGGAGGTTGAAGCAGGAACCTCTGATGCCGCTGTTATTGATTCTCTTATGGCGGCAGCGATGGTAGGCGAAGGTACGGGGTATGCCGATCTTACGTATACTGTAGCTCTCAATTCCGAGGAATATGGAGTGGGCTTCAGAAAGGGCTCCGACCTTGCGGGACTTCTGAACGATTTCTTTAAGAAGGCGGCAAAGGATGCATTTCTTGAAGAAACTGCAAAGAAGTACGGAGTACAGGCGGCGCTTGTAGAATTCAAATAATTATGAAACTTATAATTTCCCAGATGCCGGTGGTTTTGGAATCCTTAAACATCGGTTTTCTGCAAACCTTAAAGCTTTTTTTCGTGACACTTCTGGGGGGTTTTCCCCTGGGGCTTGTTATGGCTTTTGGCTCAATGTCAAAATTTAAGCCGTTAAGTGCCATTACGAAGCTTGTTATATGGTTTTTCAGAGGGACTCCTCTGATGATACAGCTTTTGATAATATATTATTTTCCGGGGCTTGTACTGGGAAATCCTGTATGGGGTGGCGGCGAAGCAGGGCGCTTTGCTGCCGCCTCTCTTTCATTTATATTGAATTATTCCTGCTATTTTTCCGAAATTTACAGGGGTGGGATTCAAAGCGTTCCCATAGGTCAGGAGGAGGCGGGGCTTGTACTTGGCATGACCAAGGGACAGATATTCTTCAAGGTTAAGCTGCTGCAGATGATAAAGCATATAGTGCCGCCAATGTCCAACGAGATTATAACGCTTGTAAAGGATACCTCGCTTGCAAGGATTATAGCCCTGCAGGAGATAATTTGGGCGGGACAGTCCTTTATGAAGGGTTCAAAGGGAATTTCCGGAGCTATATGGCCGATGTTTTTCACGGCCTTCTACTATCTGATTTTTAACGGTATTATGACGGTTATTTTAAGCAAACTCGAAAAGAAATTGGAATTTTTCAGGTAGGTGCGTCATGAGTATACTTACTGTAAGCAATATCAGCAAAAAATTCGAGCACACAGAGGTTTTGAAGGAAATATCCTTCAAAATGGAGCGTGGGGACGTGCTCTCGATCCTGGGTTCCTCGGGAAGCGGAAAGACTACCCTGCTGCGCATATTAAACTTCCTTGAAACGGCGGATACGGGCAGTATCACGGTAAATGATGAGGTGACTTTTGACGCATCGAATGCAGGCACAAAATCCGAGGCAGAGATAAGAAAGAACAGACTTCATTTCGGAATGGTATTTCAGTCCTTCAATCTTTTTCCGCAGTACACGGCGCTTCAAAATGTGATGCTTGCGAGGGAGCTTTTGGAAAAGGCAAAACCGGAATTTAAGACTGACAAAAAAAGGATTCTTGAAAAAATAGAAACGGAAGCTTTAGAATTATTGAATCAGATGGGGCTTTCCGACAGAAAAGGGCATTATCCGCATCAGCTTTCGGGCGGCCAGTGTCAGAGGGTTGCCATTGCGAGAGCTTTGGCTTTGTCTCCGGATATATTGTGCTTTGACGAACCGACATCCGCTCTTGACCCGGAGCTTACCGGAGAGGTTCTTCGTGTCATGAAGGAGCTGGCGGACAAAAATACCACCATGATAATTGTGACGCATGAAATCCCTTTTGCCAGAGATGTTTCCGACAGGATATTATTTATGGACGGAGGCGTTATAGTAGAAGAAGGCTCTCCCTCGGAGGTCATAGAAAACCCCAAGGAAGAGCGCACAAAGCAATTCTTGAGTAAGAGCAATATTAAATGAGCTTTTTGGTGGTTATGAGCTCATAAGCCTGCAAATATTTATCGATGGTCTTATCCACTATTTCCTGCGGCAGCGTCCAGTCATTTCCGGGGTTTGCTTTAAGCCAGTCTCTTGCAAACTGCTTGTCGAAGGAGGGCTGGGAATGTCCGGGCTCATATCCGTCAGCCGGCCAGAATCTGGATGAATCGGGAGTAAGCATCTCGTCGCCCAAAACTACTTCTCCGTTTTCGTTAAGACCGAATTCGAATTTTGTATCTGCTATTATAATTCCTTTGGTAAGAGCATAATCGGCGCACTTTTTGTAAAGGGCTATTGTATAATCCTTAAGCTTTGCAGCCAACTCCTCGCCGCGTCCCGGGAAATTCTTTTCAAGATGCGCAACGCTCTGTTCAAAGGAGATATTTTCATCATGGTCTCCAATCTCCGCCTTGGTGGAGGGAGTGTATATGGGTTCGGGAAGCTTATCGGACTCCTTTAAGCCCTCGGGGAGCTTAATGCCGCATACAGTACCGTTTTCTTTGTAGCTTGCCCAGCCGCTTCCGGTTATATATCCTCTCACGATGCATTCAATGGGAAGCATTTCGAGCTTTTTGCACATCATGCTGTTCCCGTCAAATTCCGGTTTTCTGAAAAACTCCGGCATATCTTTCACATCCACGGAAATCATATGATTGGGGATGATGTCCTTTGTGTAGTCAAACCAGAATTTTGACATTTGTGTCAGAACGGTGCCTTTCTTGGTTACGATGTTGTGAAGTATCACGTCAAAGCAGCTGATACGGTCAGTTGCGACCATTATAAGGCTGTCGCCGTTGTCGTAGATTTCTCTTACTTTTCCTTCTTTTATGGGTTTTAAATCTGCCATTGTATGTTTCTCCTTGTATCCTGCACGGACGCAGGTTTCTTTGCCACGACGATATTATATATCTAACGGGTATCGCTGTCAAAGAAATTATGGAATACACGGATGTATAGCCATAATAGCCATAATTTCGAGGGAACAGCGAGCAATGGATTGAGAGCGCCGAGAAATTATGGTATAATCACAGTTATGAAGAGGATTCTTTTGAAAAAGAAATATGCAGGCGCAGCAATTTCGTTTTTTTGTGCGCTTTTGATGGCTGCTGTTGTATATAAAAAATGCGGTATTTACTTTGAAACCAACGATGACAGGTATATTGCCGGAATGCTCTCGGGAACTGTCTCGGGATACGCAAATCCGCATACATATGTATTGAGCCCGGCAATAGGCGCTATCATCTCAGCGTTGTATGCCATTACGGACAGTTTGCCATGGTATGGTCTTTTGCTCTGTCTGCTTCATATTTTTTCGTACGGGATAATCATCTTCAAGATATGCAATGCTGAGAAAAACAGACTGTTAGGACTTACAAAGGGGATTTTGGTCGTTGCGTCTTTGGCTCTTTCTGCATTATATACCATAGGGAAACTTGAATTTACCTCAACAGCCATAGTTCTTGCGGCAGTTGGGTATTTCTGCCTGATATATGACAAAGAGAAGGGCTTTAAATGGTTTGTTGTGTTTGAATTTTTGAGCATATTTACCAGATTCGGAAGTATGCTTATGGTGCAGCCGTTGGGAATGGCGGCATATGCCGGAGTTGTGCTTACAGACCAAGAATCGGGGGTATTCTTTGCAAGGACACACATAAGAAAATGCATATTCCGGGTTATCAAAGCTTTGATTGTCGTTTTGGGCGCTATAGCGCTATTGGGATTTACAAAGCTTATTTTCGGAGAAGCATCGGGAGAGTGGCTTGAATATTATCGGCATGATATCCCGAGAGGAAACATTTTTGACCAGTACTCAAGACCGTCATATGATGACATTAAGGATATTTTGGATAGATACGGGGTATCAAGAAATCGCTACGAGGCATATTGCGAGTATTTGATAACGGAATATATGCCGGAGGGCCTGGAGGAGGAAATAGAAAAATTCGGCGCATCGCTTCCTGAAAATGATATGTCGGATGCGCTTTATGACCATCTCAAAAATTTGAACCTGTTTAAATCCAAATGGGATTTGAATTTGCCGATGTTTGTCGTTATTGGAGCGCTTACAATATGGATTATCATTTCAAGACGGTATAAATGCCTGATTCCGCTGTTGTTTTCGCTGTGCGGATACTCAATTATATGGCTGTATCTATTCTATATAGACAGAGTGCTTTTAAGAGTTACAGCCGGTGTATATGCGGCAGGACTTATGATTTTTATTTCGTTGTTTATTTATGACGTTACGGATAATACTGATATATTAAAAAAAAGAATAATATGGGGAATATTTTTGATGATGTTATTGCTTGCGTCGTTTAGAACCGGCAGGCAGCAGTACCGCTATCTCAAACAGGAGAATGAGGGGCAGGAGATATATATGCAGGGGCTGTACGAGCTTACGGATTACTGCGATTCCCATACCGAAAATAAATATTTGATAGATGGAAATGCCGTGACATATTACCATGGAAGCGCATTTGAGACATACACATACGGAGTGCATAATTACCGTTTGAGCGGAGGCTGGTTTTCCTATATGCCCAGTGTGCAGAAGGGGCTTAGAGAATATTTTGAAGGAGTGAGGGAATTTTATTATATAATATATTCCGACGGGAATGAGGAGAACAGGGCTACAATGCGGTATCTTGAGGAATTGACCGGAGCGGAGCCCATAAAGGCGGATGTTATACCGCTTTCTCCCGGAGGGGAGTGCGCGGTGTACCGCTTTGAGGGGAACATATATTGAAAATCATATTTTGAAGCCTGCGGAACAGGATAAATAATCTGTATTTTTGATATAAAAACAGTAAAAGAATTATTCGCATACTGATTATTTGCGATTTATTATAATTGCAGATATTGAAGCAGATGTATAAATGACATCAAGCAGTAGCGATAGGAGGTAGGAATGAAAGAAATAGAGATCAGATTTCCAAAGCTGTATAGATATGACAGAGAAAGAGAACATGTAAATGTTGCAATCCCCTTTGCAAAGGGAGAGCTTAAGGAGGCGGAGACGCTGCATATCTATGAGAACGGCGTGCAAGGTCCGGTGCAGAGTAAGGTTACATCTCTTTATGAGGACGGTAGCATAAGATATATCTTTGCAAGATTTTTGGCAAATCTTCCAGCAAATGGGAAGCATAGTCTGACAGCCCGTATTGAAAGCGGGGAGCCGGACAATAAAAATCTAAAGCCTCTGTCAGTATCGAAAAACGGTGCGCAGATAACCGTATCCGGGGGGCTTACCTTCGCAGTCTCAGATGATTCCGAGTATCTCTTTGATTATCTTTTCGACGGAAGGAAGCGCTATGACAGAGAACAGTTTGTGGGTCCTGCGCTTACAGACGGAAACGGCAGTAAATACGGTGTATATCTCGGAAAATGGAATATAGTGGAGAGCGGTCCTCTGGTTAGTGTCCTGAGAGTCAAGGGCTTCTGTAAAAAGGAAGTATCGGAAGGAGCGCCGACATTTGAACTTAAGCTTACAGCCTACGCGGAGAAGCCATGGGTGGAGATATCATACAGGATCATAAATTCAACGGATGAAAGGCTTCATATCAAGTCCTTGGTATTCGGACTTCTTGCGGATCAAGGAAAAAAATTCAATCCTGTCTTTGAGTATTCTCCCTCGGATGAAAAGGGAGACTCCGTGGGTGAGGGCAATGCCAACAGGAATGCGGAAAGTCAGGATGCGCTTTCGGTGCTTAAGAGAGGTGGAGTTGTCGAAACGACAGGGATCAAGGAGCTTGGAGAAATAGAAAAGGCGGTGGAAAGCACGGTGGGCAGAGCATTCATACGAACCTGCGCAGGCAATTCCAACTATAAGACCAATTTCTCCATAGCGGCAGGAGGAAAGAGGGTCAGCCGTGTAATAGATGCAAAGCATCTTGTGGGAGAAGCCAACGAGCACTATGCAGAGGTGTTTTACGGAACCTTTTTTGCGGACAGAACCGATGCGGCGGACGGAGTGTGCGCCACCATATTTCAGGCTCAGCAGAACTATCCCAAGGCGGTATCCGCAGATGAGAGCGGAATATATGTAATGCTGGTGCCGGAGGGTGTGGATTCTGTGGTAATGGAGAGTGGTATGAGCAGGGAACAGAGATTTCTCCTTCATTTCCACGATCCGAAGGAAAGCCTCACAGAGATTGACAACAGAAGCCTTATTTATCAGATGCCGGACAAGCCGAGCATATCTTCGGATGTGTTCAGGGCAGCGGGTGTAATGCCGGATATATTTGTGGACAGGGACAGGATAAACAATGAGGTGGAGATTGCGCTCATTTCCCGGGCAGACGGTCACGGAAGAGCTTATGGAATGCTAAATTTCGGCGATGCGCCGGATATGGGCTATACAAAGCAGGGAAGAGGCAAGGGTAAGCTGGTATGGGCGAATAATGAGTACGACTATCCTCACAGCTGCGCCCTTATATATGCAAGAACCGGAGTGAGACGTTTTCAGGATTATCTCATAGCCTCCGCAAGCCATTGGATGGATGTTGATGTATGCCATTATTCTAAAAATCCGCTCAATATAGGCGGACAGTGGGAGCATACGAGAAATCATGTGGTGGATTCGACTATGGTCTGCTCCCATGAATGGGTTGAAGGGCTTTTTGATTACTATCATTTTACCGGGGATGAGAGAGCATTGGAAACTGCCATAGGCATAGGGGAAAATGTGCTTAGGCTGCTTGAAACACCTATGTATCAGACAAGCGGCGAAAGCAACGCCAGAGAGACAGGATGGGCGCTTAGAACACTGACGGCGCTATATGTGGAAACCCATGACAAGAGATGGCTTGCAAAATGCGACTGGATATTGGGACATTTCAAGGAGTGGGTGGAGGAATACGGCGAATGGATAGCGCCCTATACCGACAATACCCTGATAAGAGTGGGCTTTATGATATCTGTTGCGGTGGGAAGCATTATCAGATATTACAGGGTTTTTCCTGATGCGGAGATAAAGAAGCTTCTTCTGTCCGCCATAGATGACCTTGTGGACAACTGCCTTATGGACAACGGGCTTTTCTACTACAAGGAGCTTCCGAGCCTCGACAGACTTGGAAACAATACGCTTCTTTTGGAGGCTATGGCTGTGGGATACGAGCTTACGAAGGATGCGAAGTATTTAAGATACGGACTTCCGACCTTCAAGCGCGCCCTTGGGGAGGCACAGTCCGGAGGAGGAGTTTCGGACAAGAGGATTGTGGAGGATGCGGTAATCTTAAACGGAGGAAGTCCGAAAAACTTCGGCCAAAGCTTCATACCTCTGTCCGTATTTTACAAGGCTGCCGCTGACAACGGACTCTTGTAATAATCAGCAAAATGCCGTATGATATAAGGGTGCGTACATTCAGAGAAGGTTTAAAAAAGCTCATATACAGCAAGCCATATGTGCTCATACTCTTGTTGACGGCATTGTGCGGTTACGGTTTCAGGATTGTTTGGCCTGTCATCGGAATTGATGATACTCTGTATGATGATTATTTTAACGGGGGATTAGCTCCTTATATGGGAAGATGGGTGCTTTTCCTTCTGGGACGGGTGCTTAAATTTACGGATTTTGCGCCCTTTGCCACGGAATTTATATCCGTCATTGTTTTTATGGCGGCAGTTACGGTGTTTGCCGTGCTTTTCTTAAGGATTTTTTGGGAGGATATACCCTTTTTCGGATATATCCTCTTTTCGTGTATTTTTCTTTCTTCCCCCATTCACAGCGAGGTTTTTTCGTATTTTCTCCACAACGGAACTGCCCTGGGATACCTCCTTACAGGGATTTCCCTGAATCTTTTGATGGATTCCTATGTGCATATGGAAACAAATACGAAACCGGCGCCATATGGGAGATTGATACGTATAGCCTTTCTTGTCACATTATCCACAGGTCTTTATGAATCCTTTATGATAGTCTGGATATTGGGGGTATTTCTTTCAGCATTTTCATTGAAGCTCTATGGAAGGCGCAGCTTTAGATTTGTATTTTGCGGAGGTCTTACCGCAGCGGCATCCGTAATTTTTAGAAGCCTCTGCATAAGGCTTGTGCTCATATTGTTTAATATTACCACGGACAAGGAGACGGCAAGGCTTCGCAGTATGAAGGAGCTTGCGGGGTGGCTGGCCTCGAAGGATGCCCTTTCCGATTTTGTGATGGCGCTTAAGCGGGCTTATGTAATGTACTTTGCGTTTATGTATGCATATCTTCCGGTGGCAGTATTTGTGTTTGCAGCTTTTATACTGTTTTTTGTGAGCATTGTTTTCCTTGTCAAAAAAAAGAATGTGTGGGTATTGCTGCTTTTCATTATTTCATCGCTATCCTGCTTTCTTTTGATTCCCATAGAGGGGAAGGTTACGCTTTACCGCTCTGCGCAGTTTCTTCCGCTGTACTGCGGATTCGGAGCGCTGATGCTCTTTTACTGCATAAGCAAAATAAAGATCGCCAGAATTATTTCTGCGACAGCGGCTGCGATACTATTGTTCAATCAATGCATGATGCTGAACAGATATTTTTATATCGAATATATGAAATATGAAGAGGCAATTAATGTCATAGAGCGAATAGACTATGAACTGAAATCAAGCTTTGATATTTCCAAGCCGGTTGTATTTACGGGGCTTTATGAGGTGCCGGAGAGCCTTATATCGGATGCTTATGTAGAGATAGGTTCAAAAACCTTTTACAGGATAAAGCGCCTTACGGATATCATTGACCCGACGCTGCTTGAAAAGTTTTATAAAAAGAACGGCGTGGAGGTTGCCCAGCACCCTGCTTTGTCCGTCATAGAGTGGGGGAGATATGCCTTCGGAGACTCAACGGAGCTCATTAAATTTTTTCGTATGCACGGTATGGAGATAAATTATATAAAGGGCATTGATTATGAAACTATGTATGGCATAGAGATGGATACGGCAGATATGCCCCGCTTCCCGCAAGAGGGCTCCGTCAGGGACTTCGGGGATTATATAGTGGTGCATTTTTGAATATAATGTGTTAAAATAAATTGTTATGGAAAACAATAGAATTTATGTTTGTCACACATTTTATCATGTATATATAACATTCCTTAAGGAATTCAAGCTAAGAAGCGAGAGAAAAGAGGCTGGGATTCCTATAGGGGATGCGAGTGTTATGCTCTCAAAGCTCTCCATTGATTTCGGCTCTCTTAGGGAGAGGCTGGAGGCTTTAGGGTTTTTTAAGGATGTCATTGAGTTTGACGAAAAGCGGGACGATTTTTTTCCGGAACTCAAAAAATGGAGGGATGGAAGAGGAAATCTTGTGGGCAATCTCATTTACCGCATGATATTTACTTCAAAGTATGCCAAGGCGGAGGAAAAATATGTGCCGGTGGATATGAAGCAATATGACGGCATTTATGTATTCTGCGATTCGGATCCGATAGGATATTATCTGAACAAGCATCGTATAAAGTATCATGCCATAGAGGACGGCTTGAATGTCCTTAGAAATTTCGATGCCGCAAGATACGACAACAGAGGGCATTTCAAGCTTAAGGCATTTATGTCGGAGAGGCTTAATCTCATATTTGTACAGAATGGCTACGGCAAGTACTGTATAGATATGGAGGTCAATGACAAATCCCTAATACAGTATCAATACAGAAAATATAAGAGCGAATCGAGAACTGCGCTTGCAGACAGGCTTACTTCTGATGAAAAGGAGCTTCTTTTGAAGGCCTTTGTGACGGATTGGGATGAGCTTCGGCTAAAGGTGGATGAGGCAAACCAAAAGGGCGATGCGATTCTCATACTTACGGATCCTATCTGCGCCCTTGATGTGAGGGAGAGAATCTTTCGGGATATTGTCGACGAGTACAAGGTTCAGGGAAGTATATTCATAAAGCCGCATCCGAGAGATATTCTGGATTACAGAAAATTATTCCCTGAATATCCTATAATCGAGTCGGGTATGCCGATGGAGATTTTCAATTATTTTCCCGGGCTTCATTTCAGGACGGCCGTGACCGTGCTCACAGAGATGAAGGCGATAAAATTTGCCGACAATATAGTGAGAAAGGGAGAGGATTTTATGGATATATACGAGGATCCGGCGGTACACAGGCAGAATGAATCTATTGGAATAGGACGCCCAAGACCTGACGACAAGGAATAGAGCATATTTTATGAAGCAGATATTGGAAAAACTGAAGAAATTATTGGACAGGAAACAGAAGACCCAGATGGCGGGGCTTATGGTACTCATGGTCATCGGAGCCTTTTTGCAGACTGCGGGAGTAGGTCTTTTGGTCGAGGTCGTAAATGTGGTCATAGACCCGGATGCGGTAAGAAATTCGAAAACGGCGGAATGGTTCTATGAGTTTCTGGGAAGCAGGGATTACCGCAGCTTTTCCATAACCGTAATGGTGCTTTTGATATTGATATTTGTCATCAAAAATATATTTTTGTTTGTCCAGCAGAAGCTGACCTTTTCCTTTGTGTACAGCAACCAGTTCAGAACCTCCGAGAGGATGATGCGCAACTATTTAAGGCGGGATTACGAATTCTATCTGAATGCCGACACCGCAGTAGTACAGCGCAGCATTACATCGGATGTGAATAATATGTATGCCTTGATCCTTGCGATTTTGCAGATGCTTTCAGACGGCGTGGTATCGCTTTTCATTGTGAGCTACTGCCTCATAACAAACGGAACTATGACTGTGATAATGGCTGTGGTAATGATAATTCTGATGTTTATGATCAAGCGTGTGCTAAAGCCCATAATGTACAAGGCGGGCAAGGACAATCAGGATTATTACAGCGGTCTCTTCAAATGGATATCCCAGACGGTGCAGGGCATAAAGGAAGTGAAGATAGCAGGCAAGGAGCAGTATTTTGTGGATGAATACAAAAAGACCGGGAGGGGCTATGTGGATGCGGTGCAGAAATACAGTCTGTACAATAATATTCCGAAGCTTTTGATAGAGACTGTATGTATTGCAACCATGGTGGGCTATATGATTTTCCTCGTTGCGACGGGAGTACCCACCGAGAATATGCTTAATGTTTTTTCGACCCTGGCGGCAGCTGCATTTATCCTGCTGCCCTGCGTCAACAGAATCAACAACCAGATAAATTCCATAGCCTATTTTGAGCCATTTTTTATGGGTGTAAGCGATAATCTTCAGGACGAGATAGATGCAAGGAATACGGATATGTCCTTTGCGGCGGAGGTTCCGAAGCTTGAAATAAAGAAGGAGATAAGCCTAAAGCACATAACCTATGCGTATCCAAATACGGAGAGGCTGATATTTGATGATGCGGAATTTAAGGTTCCGGTTGGCAAGTCCGTGGGTATTGTGGGGAGTACCGGAGCCGGAAAGAGCACTGTGGTGGATATACTTTTAGGACTTTTAAAGCTTAGAAGCGGGGAGGTGCTTGCAGACGGCAGGAATATATTTGACAGCTACAGGGCGTGGCTTAAAAATGTGGGATATATACCCCAGATGATATTTATGCTGGATGATAATATAAGGAGAAATGTCGCCTTCGGCGTTCCGGATAAGGAGATTTCGGAGGAGCGTATCTGGGAGGTTTTGAAGGAAGCGCAGCTTGACGAGTTCGTTAGGGGGCTTCCGGAAGGGCTTGACACCGGCATAGGAGAGAGAGGAATAAGGCTTTCCGGCGGACAGAGGCAGCGTATCAGTATCGCAAGAGCTCTGTATGACGACCCGGAGGTGCTCATACTGGATGAGGCAACCTCCGCTCTCGACAACGATACGGAGGCGGCAATCATGGAGGCGATAAACCGCCTGCACGGGAAAAAGACCCTCATAATAATCGCACACAGGCTCCAGACTATCGAAAAGTGCGATATTGTCTATCGGGTTGAGGACGGAAAGATGAAGATAGAACGTGGAAGCGAAATCCTATGAAGAGGCTCAGTATTATAGTCCCGGTATACAATATGGCAGGGGATAATAAGCTCTCCTTCTGTATGGACTCGCTTATAGGACAGACCCTGTCCAAGACGGAATACGAGATAATTGCCGTGGATGATGCCTCGACGGATGAGTCCTATAGTATTCTTGAAGCCTACAGGGATAAGTATAATGAGGAATATCCGGGATTAATAAAGGTGCTTTCGCATGACAGTAACAAAAAGCAGGGGGGAGCGAGAAATACAGGGCTTAAAAATGCGACAGGAGAGTTTGTGGGCTTTGTAGATTCCGACGACTGGGCTTCGCCCGATATGTACGAAAAGCTTATCAGACGTGCGGATGAAACCGCTGCGGATATGGTGGGCTGTGATTATACTCTTGTGACGGAGCATACCTTTAAAGAGGGAAATACCGTAAAGAACAATACTTTAGAGCAGACGGGGCTTCTTGATGAAGACAGGCATAAGCTTTTGTTCATACGTCCCGGCTCTATGGTAATTAAGATATACAGGCGTTTTGTGATAGAGGAAAACAGCTTAAGCTTTCCCGAGGATATGCTCTATGAAGACCTTTCCGCAGGAAGTATATGGTCGGTATTTTTTAGGCATTTTGAGAAGGTGGAGGAGCCGCTTTATTACTATTATCAGCATGAGGCGTCCACGGTTCATAAGGTGGATGAGGAGCGCTTCGGCTACAGAAAAAGAGCAATGGAAATACTCTGTGAAGAGTGCAGAAGCAGGGGGATTTCGGATACCTACGCAAAAGAACTGGAATATCGCTTTACGGAGCTTTATTATATAAACACCCTGTTTTCCTATATGGCTGAGAGCAGACACAAAAAGCTTAATTTTATAAGGGAACTAAAAAGGGGAGTGCTTGAGCGGTTTCCGGAATTTCGCACAAACAAATATTATATGGAATACACGAAGCCGGAAGAGAAGAGCTTTATTGATATACATTTAAAGTCGGACATATATTTTTATGTGATGTATGAGATAAAGCATTTTATCTGGAATATAAGAAAATGAATAAGCTTTTGTATGATATCCGAAAACTTAATATTTTTGAAAAAAAACCATTCCGGATTATTCTCGTTTTTGAGTGCATACTTTTGCTTCTGGGAGTGATAAACCTTTTCGGAAAGAATGATATATATGAATATCCATTGGAGCTTAATGCAAAGGAGGGGGTAAACGAGGCCGGAGAGCATCTGGAATCGGATTATATCGCACTTCCTGCGGGAACCTACAGGGTGCATCTTTTTTATTCGACGGATGTGGATTTGAATAATACATGTTTTATGGAATCCGTAGCCACTGATGAACGATTTATTCAAACCAACGGAGCGCAGCTTTTTAAGGGCTTGAGAGAAACGGATTTTGAAATGTGGCTATACAGGCGGACGTCGGATATGAGACTTATAGCTGAGTATGGTGGGAGCGGAGATCTTTCGTTGGAAGGGATAACAATCGTGGAAAACAATGCAATGTACCGAATGGCGCTGTTTGTGCTCGTGATTTTTTCTCTTTTTGTTGACTTTGTGTATATTTATGCGTTGTACATAAATAAGTATGGCGCTTCCTTTGAGAGCAGGGTTATCCTCGCAGGACTTACAGTTACTGTTATTTATGCCTCTGCGCCGCTTTTTGCCGACTCTCTTATAAGCGGAGGAGATTTGGGATTTCATTTACAGAGGGTAGAGGGAATAAAGGACAGCCTTTTAAACGGTGTATTCCCCACAAGAATATCTCCGGAATGGCAGCAGGGATACGGCTATGCGGCTCCTATATTTTACGGCGAGACGCTTTTATATATTGCCGCTCTGTTCAGACTTATAGGATTTACGGTTACCGCTTCATACCGCATGTATATGCTTCTCATATCTGCGGCAACGGTGCTTATAGCGTACAACAGCTTCCGTGGGATTATAAAAAACAGATATGCGGCGCTTCTTTCCTGCTTTCTCTATTCCACAAGTGTATACAGGATATATAAGGCATATTATTGCGGTTCCTGGGGAGAGATGTTCGGAATTATGCTGCTGCCCTTTATCCTTTATGGATTTTATATGATTTTCACCCAAAATCCGGAGGATAGTGGATACAACACTTTGTATATTCCGCTTGCGGCAGGTCTTGCACTCCTTGTGCAGTCGCATCTGCTTACCGGCGAGATGGTGGGATTGTTTACTGTGATTGCCTGCATATTACTGTGGAGGAGGACATTCAGAAAAAAAACCTTTATAGAGCTTGCCAAGTCTGCCATATTTGCGGTGCTTTTGTCGGCATGGTTTTTAGTTCCCTTTGCAGATTATATGCTTAACGGGGATTTCGTCATACAGCATGTTTCGGCGAGAACCATACAATACAGAGGGCTGTTGCCAGCACATCTGTTTATGACATTTTTTGTGAACGGGGGCACGGTGTTTTTTGATGCGGAAGGCATGTATGACACTGCAGCCTGTGGCGTGGGAAGTGTGCTTTTAGTTGGACTTTTCGTATTTCTCTATATGTGGTTCTTTAAAAGGGATAAGGGATATTCAGACGAAAACATGGCGTTCGGTAAAATTTTGAGCGTGTTTGCAGTCATATCAATGTGTATGAGTCTATCGCTGTTTCCGTGGGACAGGATACAGAATATAAATGGTATTACCAAGACCTTGGTATCAAGCATTCAATTTCCTAACAGATTTTTGACCATATCCAACGTATGTCTCTGCGTCCTTACCGGGATTGTGTTGAGGGCTTTTATAGAAGGATATGAGAAGAAATTTGTATATCTTTACGGCGGGATTGTCATACTGCTTGCTTTTATCTGCAATATTTATCTCATTGAGGAGGGGGCTGAAAACGCTAATCCTGTGAGAGTATACAACAACGAGGGCATGGGCACAGGGTACATATCCGGGGAGGAATATTTGCCATACGGAGCAAATGCATCGGATTTTATGCCGCACGACCCGGTATCGGACGGAAATGTAAATATTTATAATTATAGGAAAAAGAGTCTCGGAGCTCAGGTGCATGTCGAGAACCTTGACGGGACAGAAAATATTCTGTCATTTCCTCTTTTGTGGTATAAGGGCTACAGAGCATTTGACAAAACCGGGAATGCCTTGCTTGAGGTTTGCACAAACGAAAAATTCGAAGTGTGTGTTATACTGCCGGCAGGCTATTCGGGGCAGATAGATGTTAGATTTGTACCGCCTGCATACTGGCATATTGCGGAGCTTATTTCGGCCATGGCGGTAATCTTTATGATAATTATGAGTGCTTTAAGGCGAAAAAGAGCAGGGCTTGAATGAAAGAATTTTATAGAAAAAATAAGCTTATGCTTTATATACTTTTGATAACGGTGGTTGCGACATCTGCGCCCCTGTATACGGATTTTATACTTTTTGGGGAGGATGTGGGAGCCACTCTGGGAAGGATACGGGCCTTTTCTGACGGAATCCTGCGTATGCTTCCGGTGCGCATACAGCCCCTTGGAAATCAGGATTACGGATACAGTGCCGCAGCTTTCTCTTCGGATGTATTCTATTTTCTGCCGGGAGCGCTGTACAGGGCAGGGCTGTCATTGGAGCTTTCTTACAAATATACGGTGCTTGTGTTTAACGTACTCACTGCGATAATCTCCTACACAGCATTTGCGTATATGGCGGATGAAAAGCTTGCGGGAATGTCGGCGGCTTTTGCATATATGCTTTGTCCTGCAAGAATATATTCCGTGTATATGGCGGGAAATTTCGGAGAGCTTTTCGGCTGGTGCTTTATACCGCTTGCGCTTATGGGTATCTGGGCATTGTACTCAAAGAAGGATATGCGCACCGCATTGTATCTTCTGGTTTTAGGCTACTCCCTGCTCCTTTTGTCCTCAACGGTATTTTTTGTCGGCGGGGCAGTCTTATATGCAATTCTGTTTTTGGTGCATATTAGGGACAATATAAGGAAAGAAAGTATTATTTTTAATCTGAAGGCAGTGATGATATTTGTGACTGTCAATCTGTGGTTTTTATTCCCGATGCTGTCCAGAATGAGAAATGCTTCGGCGGTCGCACCATTACTTAAGGCATATATACGCAATTACGGTGTATATCTAAGTCAATATTTCAGGGTTTATGAATTTGCGGGTGTATCCTCGGACACCTGGATTAACGGAACCGAGAGTACAAGAGCCGTAGGACCGGGATTTGCCGTAATCCTCGTGCTTATATCCTATATAATCCTTTGCTTTGTAAGAGGCGGAAGAAGTAGAACCGCAAACAGGATACTGGCACTTTCGGCTGTATTTATGCTTATGTCCTCAAACCATTTTCCGTGGGATATAATACAGAATAAGAATCTGCTGTTTTCGATAATTTTGGCGTTTACTGAAATGCCGGTAAAATTTGCCGTCACGGCGGACACTTTGCTTATAGCTGCCTTTGCGGTAATAATTTCCGGTTATAGAAAAGAGCTTAAGGAAAAAGCATACACATATATAATTGCGGTAATATGCCTTTTGGATTATATTCTTTTCCAATTCCAGATGGGGCGTATAATGATCGGAAGGGCATTTATGCGGGGAGAGGATATATTGAATAATGCAGACGTGGGATACGTACTTATATATGATGAAGCGGCAGTATGGCGGGTATCGGAACTGGTTTCTGCTGTGTCGCTTGTTGTTATCATAGCAATTATCATAATAAACAATAAGGGGAGAAAGCATGCAGATGGAAATGATTAAATCCCTTATAGGAAAAAAGACAAGACTTTTACTCCTTGCAGAGTGCCTGCTTTTACTGGCAGGGGTGCTTGTGGCAGTCTTTGCAGAGAGCGGCACAGTATATTTTTTCAAAAATATGGATGATGCGGTAAGGGAGGAGCTTACTCTCAAAAGAGGTACGTATACTCTTAATGTGCCGTTTGAATATGAGGGGGATAGCAATAATCCCGGGGCGCTTAATATCGAAACGGTAGACGGGGAATACTATTCCGTTCTTGAAAACTCCGTCCCTCTTTTTAAGGGAATGGATGAAGCGCAGTTAAAATTTATTGTAAAGAGCGGCTCCGCCAAAATAAGGATTGTTCCGGAATTTGAGGATTCCGTATATGTTTCTTTTGTCGAGATAATAAAGACGAGAAACAGCTATTATATGGATTTATCTGCGCTACTTTTGATATTTCTGCTTGTCGATATTCTTGTGTTTATAAGAAATTATGATGAGAAATACGGACTTGGAGGGACTGCACAGATTGTTCTCATCGCCATACCCACAGCGGCGCTATTGTCGTCATTTCCAAGCTTTGTTGATTATAATATAATGGGGCCGGATTTAAGCTACCATCTTTTGAGAATTGAAGCTCTTGCGGACAACATCATAAATGGAGATATTCTTCAGAGAAACAGCGCAAGGTTTCTGGCGGGTCACGGGTATGCAAGCAGCTTTTTCTATGGGGATACGCTTTTGCTGTTCCCTGCAATTCTCAGGGTTATCGGATTTACTCCCGATACTGCATACAGGGCGTTTATATTCTTCGTAAATATATTGACGGCTGTCGTTTCATACATAAGCTTCAAGGGCATTTCGAGGGATACACATATAGGCATCGCAGGGAGCATACTTTATACTCTTTCTCCATACAGAGTTTACAACTGCTACAATAGAAGCGCAGTAGGAGAATTTGCGGCGATGACCTTTTTCCCGCTTATCGTATACGGGCTGTACCGCATATACACTCTTGATAAGAATGAGACATCCTACAAATGGAGCTTCCTGATTCCGGCATTGGGATTTTCGGGAATAATACAATCCCATATGCTAAGCTGTGAAATGGCGGGTTTCTTTACGGCATTGGTATGTCTGATACTGTGGAAAAGAACCTTTTCAAAGGGAATATTCAGACAGCTTTTTCTCACGGTAGCAGGCACGGTATTGGTCAATCTGTGGTACATTGTTCCATGCCTTGACCTGCTGCTTTCCGACGAATACAAGCTTTCGGGAAACGCAAATATGCTCATACAGAGCAGGGGAGTTTATCTGTATCAGTTTTTCTATACCCATCAGGCGGCAGGCTCATCCTCGTCCTATCCGGACTATGCGTTTATGGATGCAGAGCCGATAGATATGGGATTTGCGCTTCTTTTGGGTGTAGTTCTTCTTATAATTTTTCTCTCAAAAAAATATGAGAAAAGCTCGCTCTGCCACACAGGCATAATATGTCTTTCGATGCTAGGGCTGTCCGCTTTTATGAGCAGCAGTCTCTTCCCCTGGAATGCACTCTCAAATATTGGCTTAAAGGCTTTTGTGGGTCCGATACAGTTTCCCACAAGACTTACGGGGATTGTGACAGTGCTTGCGGTAATGTGTACATGTGTATTTTTAATGCTGTACAAAAATAAGACGATTTTGTATGTGCTTTGCGGATTGTCAGTGATATTCGGGATATATCACACCAATGATATAGCGTTGAAGAATCACCCGTTTAAGCTTTATAACGGCGAGGGTATGGGAAGCACCGGAGTATTGGGAGCGGAATACCTGCCGGTGGATGCCGAAATAGAGCATATGAGCTTTCATGAGCCGTATTTTTCTGATGGTATAGCTTATGATAATTATTCTAAGGATGGTTTGTCCGTCACAATGCACATTGACGCCGCAGAGGATGGGTATGTGCTGCTTCCTATGCTTTACTACAAGGGATATTTTGCATGGGATGCAAATTCCGGCGATAAACTTGCAATTTCTCCCGGAGAGAATTATGATGTAAGGGTAAATTTTGATAAGGGTTATTCAGGTAATGTAGAGGTTAAATACACCGGCATGGGATATTGGCATATCGCAATGTATGTAAGCATCGTTTCGGCTATGGCAATATTGGCGGTTTATATTTTCGACAGTAAGATAAGGTTAAAAGGGAAAACAATATGAAAAGAGTTGCCGTAATACCTGCCAGAGGGGGCAGCAGACGAATACCCAAAAAAAATATTAAAAATTTCTGCGGAAGACCTATTATCGAGTATTCCATAGATGCGGCGCTTAAATCCGGGGTATTTGATACGGTAATGGTATCCACCGACAATGACGAGATTGCAGAGATTGCAGAGGAATGCGGCGCAAGTGTTCCCTTTGTAAGAAGTGCCGCAAATTCGGGGGATTATGCAACTGCAAATGAGGTTTTGTACGAGGTGTTAAAGGATTTTGAAAAGAGAGGGGAAGTCTTTGACACGGGCTGTCTTCTCTATCCCACGGCACCCTTCGTGAAGGCGGGGCGGCTTAAGGAGGCTGTGGAGAAGCTGGAAGCTGCAGGCGCAGATGTGTTGATTCCGGTTGTGAGATTTTCATATCCTCCTCAGCGTGCAATGGTAATCAGAGGAGAACGTCTGGTGTTTGAATATCCGGAGCATTTAAACTCACGCTCGCAGGACCTTGAACCCCACTTCCATGATGCGGGGCAGTTTGTAATATTTAAGTCGGAAAGCTTTTTGAAGAACAGGCATCTTATGGTGGGAGATATCGTCCCCATGGAGATATCGGAGCTTGAGGTTCAGGATTTGGACACATTGACGGACTGGGAGATTGCAGAGATTAAATTCAAGAGACTTTTGGATAACAAGTGATGAAGATAGCTGTATTGTCAAATATAAATATGGACCTTATAATTCGGAAGCTCAAAGGCGCAGGCATGGAGGTGTTGCCACAGGAGGGGTTCGGAAATGAGCTTGGAAGGATGCTTGACAAAGCTTCCTCCTATTCCTGTTATGCACCGGATATAACCTTTTTGTTTACGGATGTTTTGGAGCTTATAGATCATGAGCCCTCGGAAAGGGCATACGAAAGCATAGACAAGTGGTTTAATACCTTTAGGAATGCCATACAGGGGAAAGGTCTTTATTATGTTGCAAATGCCTATGTGTATGGTGTGGAAAAATGGATAAATCCCACAGGCCTTATGGTTGAGATATCGGGCTACTATGACAGGGCGTTAAAAAGCTTTGTGTCTTCACACAAGAATGTGCGTATTTTTCCCTACAAACAGATAATGGAGGATCTCGGAGAGTCCGTAGCAATAAACACAAAGACCTTTCTTATGGGAAAAATTCTGCATACGACAAAAGCAACAGACAACATATGTACAGAAATAATACACCGAGCCGAACTTGAAGAAAGGACACCTAAAAAGGTTCTGGTGCTTGACCTTGACAATACCCTTTGGGGAGGCTTGTGCGGAGAAGATGACACAACGCCTATACTTCTCTCTGATTCGGGGAAAGGACTTGTCTACAAAAATTTCCAGAGAGTACTTCGCATGATGAAGGACAATGGAGTAATATTGGCTATCGCATCAAAAAATAATGAGGCAGACGCATTGAGGATTATTGAAAAACACCCACATATGGCTCTTAAGCCGGAGGATTTTGCGGCAAGAAAGATAGGGTGGTTTAACAAGGACGAGAGTATACGAGAGCTGTCCAAGGAGCTTTCCCTGGGAATTGATTCCTTTGTTTTTGTGGATGATTCCCCCAATGAGAGAAAGCTTGTGAAAATGAATATTCCGGAGGCGGAGGTTCCGTATTTCCCGGAGGATATAGAGAAGCTTCCGGAATTCGGGCTTTTTCTGTATCGTGAGTTTTTTGAAAAACCGAGACTTACGGCGGAGGATTCCAACAAGGCAAAACAGTATTCGGACAATGTCAAGAGAAAGGAGCTGGAAGCCGGCTCAAAGACCTTTGACGATTATTTAAGAAGCCTCGGTACTGTGCTAAAGAAGGTTTCTCCCGGCGAAAATGCAGACAGATTAAGAGATATGCTAAATAAGACAAATCAGTTTAATCTTACTACAAGGAGATACACGCACGAAGAAATCTCGGATGTCTTGAACGACCCGTCAAAGACAATATTTATGTACAGCGCAAGGGATGAATTCGGGGACAGCGGCATAATCGCAGCTCTCATAGCAAAAAGGAGTGCCGACGAAGTGTCAATAACCGATTTTGTAATGAGCTGCCGGGTAATGGGTAGGCGTATAGAATATGCCATTATTGATGACGTGGAGGATATCTTTAGGTCGGAGGGAGTTAAAACGGTCAGAGGTAAATATGTATCCACCGCAAAGAATATGCCGGTGGAAGGCTTGTATGCCGACCTGGGATACGAATTGGTAAATGAAGAAAAGACTGGCTTGGAAGTGACGAAGGATTACATTCACAAGCTCAATATTATTCCGGACAGAAAGTACTATGTGAATTGGGAATAAAGCGGAAAGGGAGAATTATGGAGGGAAAAATCATAGCGCTCATAGAGGATGTTTTGGGAATAGAAAAGGGAAGTATAAACAGGAATACCAGAATAGAGGATGTGGAGGAGTGGGATTCACTCATGCATGTCATGATAATAGGTGAGCTTGAAAACCGGTTGTCGATATCCGTGCCTTTGGAGGAGGCAGCAGAGGTAGAGAGCGTGGATGAGCTTATGAAGCTTATTGAGGGATAGAATATGGCAGTTTCGTTGCGAAGACTTTCTGAGGCGGATCTTTTAAACGTAATGCAATGGCGCATGATGCCCGAGGTCACAAAATATATGAATACTGACCCTGTGCTTACCATAGAGGGACAGAGGGAATGGTTTAAGCGTATCGAGAATGACAAAGACAAGGCGTATTGGATAATCTCAGTAAACGGGGAGGATGCCGGAGTTATAAATCTGACGGAGCTTACGGATGACAGCGGAGTGAGTGGATGGGCATATTATATAGGAGAGAAGCGCCTAAGGGGTATGAAGACAGCACTTTCTCTCGAAATGAGTATGTATGATTATGCGCTTCTTACGCTTTCAAGAAAAAGTATAGTGAGTGATGTATTCAGCAAAAATACCGGTGTCATTGCACTGCATAAGCTCTGCGGATGCGAGATAATTAAAGAGACAAAGAATGCAGTCACAAAAAACGGAGAGCAGTATGATGTGACCTATATGGAGATGACTGCCGAAAGATGGCAAAGCACAAGGGAAGGCAAAAGCTATGAGCATATAGCTTTTCCCAATGATTAACGAAAGTTAAAAATTATTTATCAAATTTAAGAGGAAAAATATGAATAAAGAGATTAAAATCGAAGACAAGATAATTGGCAAAGCATCTCCCGCCTTTGTGATTGCAGAGCTTTCCGCCAATCACAATATGGACTACGACAGAGCTGTGGAAATAATGAAAAGGGCAAAGGATGCAGGTGCAGATGCTATTAAAATACAGACCTATACGGCGGATACCATAACTCTTGACTGCGATGATGAGATGTTCAGGATTACGCAGGGGACGCTGTGGGACGGAATGACGCTCCATAAGCTTTACGAAAGTGCATACACTCCCTGGGAGTGGCAGGGAAGGCTTAAGGAAGAGGCAAAGAAGCTGGGACTTATTTTTTTCTCATCGCCGTTTGATTTCAGCAGTGTGGATTTTCTGGAAAAGCTTAATGTGCCGGCATACAAGATTGCTTCCTTTGAGATAACCGATATTCCTTTGATAAGAAAGATTGCAAGGCTTAAGAAGCCTATGATTATTTCCACAGGAATTGCCTATATACAGGATATAGAGCTTGCCTTAAGAACCTGCAGGGAGGAGGGAAACGAGGATGTGATTTTGTTAAAGTGCACCTCGTCATATCCGGCTCCCTATGAGGATATCAATCTTCGGACTATTCCGGCATATATGGAGACCTTTGACTGCATAGCGGGATTGTCAGACCATACCATGGGAAGCAGTATTCCGGGCGCAGCCGTGGCATTGGGGGCAAAGGTTGTGGAAAAGCATCTGACACTCAGACGTGCCGATGGAGGGCCGGATTCCGCATTCTCAATGGAGCCCGAGGAATTTAAGGAGATGGTTACCAATATCCGCAATGTGGAAAAGGCACTGGGGAGAGTTACATATGACCTTACGGACAAGCAGAAGGCGGAGAGAGAGCACAGACGCTCACTTTTTATCGCCAAGGATATGAAGGCGGGGGATGTATTTACCGAAGAGAATGTGAGGTCGGTGCGCCCGGGGTACGGCTTGCATACGAGATATTACGAGGATGTTCTGGGGAAGTGCATTAAAGCTGATGCAAAGCTCGGCACACCTCTCAGGGTGGAAATGATAGATTTTGGAGAATAGATATGCTTTGGATAAGAGCTGACGGCGGAAAGGATGTGGGCGCCGGACACCTTATGAGATGCCTTACCATAAGTAATGCATATGTAAAGCTTGCCGGAAACAGAGGAAAAACCTGTTTCATCTGTGCGGATTCCGAATCTGCGCAGATACCCATATCGTCAGGCAGGGATGTAAAGATATTAAATACCGACCTTAAGGATATGGAGTCGGAGCTTAAGCTCCTTGAAGAGCTGATAGATAAAGACGATACTCTTTTAGTGGACAGCTATTATGTGACGCAACGGTATATGAAGCGCCTGAGTGGTCTCTGCCATGTGGTCTATATGGACGATCTGGCGGATGAATGTTACAGGGCGGATGCCGTTATAAATTATAATGCGTATGCAAAGGAGCTGCCCTATGGAGAGTTATATAAGGGAACAAAGACGGAATTTCTGCTGGGCGGTGAATATGCGCCGGTAAGAGAGCAGTTTACGGACACCGTATATGTACAGCGGGATGATATCAAAAGGATACTTATAACTGCCGGAGGCGGCGATACAGGAGATGTTGCGGAAAGGATTTATGACAGGATATATGAGAAATACGAAGACGGGATTATTGTTGACATAGTCTCCGGCAGGTATTCGGAGGGAGGCGGACTCAGCAAAAAGGCTCAGACAAGGGATACACTTAATATATGGCATAATGTAAGGGACATGGCAGCACTGATGACAAAATGTGATGCGGCCATAACCGCCGGAGGCTCGACGGTATATGAGCTGATGACGCTGGGTGTACCCTTCATATGCTTCTCCTGTGCATATAATCAGGAGAGAAATACGGAATATATAGGCAGGGAGGGTATCGCATATAATGCCGGTATGTATCACAGGGATCCGAATGCGGTGCTCAAAAGGATAGAAGAATATCTCGAGGAGCTGATACATAACAGGACGATTAGGGGTGTTATGAGCGCAAATGAAAAAAAGCGCATTGACGGAAAAGGTGCATCCAGAATAGCGGAATATATCCTTAAATATGAAAGCAGAACATAAAAAAGAATATTTTATATACGTGCCAATTGCTGCGGCGCTTGTGTTGCTGATAGTGTACCTGTCGGGATTTTACGAGGAAAAGAGCGGATATGTTCCGGATATTGTGTATTTTGGCGACAGCCTTATCGGGGAATGCAGGGATGAAACCTCAGTAACGGCGTTTCTCTCCGAACTTTTGGGTGCAGATGTTTTCAATGCGGGCTTCGGGGGGACTGGATACGCCTATACCTTTGAGGATGCAAGACCTGCTTATACAAAGGGCGGATATAATATGGCAGCCCTGTCTGCGTCCATACTTTCCGATGATTACAGAAATGTCAGAGGCGTGCAGATAAAGGAGGGGTCAACGGATTATTTCGCAGAGACTCTGGACGAGCTGTCAGAGATAGATTTTGAAAGAGTGGACAGCATAATTATGGGACACGGACTTAATGATTACGGCGCCGGTGTTCCGATATATGATAACGGGAATCATTACGACACCCACACCTTTGAAGGGGCAATAAGGACCTCTGTGAGAAATATCAGAAAAACGAATCCTGACATAAGGATAATTATGGTAACTCCGGCATATTGCTGGTTTATTGAGGAAGAATTAACCTGTGAGGAATTCAATGCGGGCTATGGAGTGCTTGAGGATTATGTGGAGTGCGAATACAGGCTGGCGGAGGAGCTTAATTTTGAGCTGATAGACATATATCATGGGCTGTATGAAACCTCGGAGTATGAGGATTGGATGAAATATACCAATGACGGGCTTCATCCCAATGAATACGCTAGAAGACTTATGGCGGAGAGGATTTTCGAGGGTATGGATAAGTAGTCACTTTAACTATGGAAAAGCTTTTTACAACGGAAAGAAAAAAGATATTTTTATATGTCTTTATTATAGGTCTGATCGTACACATACCCGCCATGGTTTCGGATATACCGAATCATGACGGCCTTTCAAGTATGTATTTTGACCAGAATATGATAACCTCTGGGCGGTGGTTTTTGACCATAGCCTGTGGATTTTCGTCCTATTTTACCCTTCCCTGGATAATAGGTCTGATAGGGGTATTCTTTGTATCGCTTTCGGCGGTGGTGCTTTTGGAGATACTTGAAGCGGACATGACAACGGCGGTATTGTCCGGAGGCATTCTCATAACCTTTCCGGCTCTTGCATCCACCTTTGCCTATGTCTATACGCTGGACGGATATATGATGGGACTCTTTCTTGCGGTGCTTGCGGTATATCTTACGAAAAAATATGCCAGAGGCTTCATACCGGGAGGACTGTGTCTTGCCTTCAGTATGGGAATATATCAGTCATATCTTCCGTTTGCCATAATCCTCTCTACCTATCTGGTAATTCTTTTGTGCATTGAGGAGGAAGAATTTAAGGAGCTTGTGGGAAAGGCGCTTCGGTATGCATACATGGGGCTTATGGGAATCCTTGAATACTATGTAATACTGAGGCTGCTCCTTGCGCTTCAGGGAAAGCAGCTTGCGGGTTACCAGGGGATTGACAGTCTGGATGCGGCAGGGGGCTTGCAGGGAAATGTGCCTGATATGGTCAGAAGGCTATATGCGGATTTTGCGACCTTTGTGATAAGAGGAAAAATATTATTCGGGAATCCTTATTCCGCCACAGCCTTTGTCCTTCTGATACTTGCTTTTGCGGCAATATTTTTAAAGGTAATGAATGACAGGGGCGTATTCAAAAGACCCTTTAATATCATAAGCATATTGGTGCTTGCGCTTTTTCTACCGATAGGGACGAATGTGATTTTGCTAATATCTCCTGATGTCAACTATCATCTGTTGATGAGATACCAGTATGCGCTTTATCCCATACTTATATTTGCCTTTGTGAGAAAATATTCGGAGGGGAGCCATGGATTATGGCGATATGTCAGGGAAGGTGCGGTCTTTGCCGTGGCGGTAATGCTTTTTGTTAATGGGATAAATGACAATATAGGGTATTCGAATCTGAACAAGAGATATGAAAAGACCTACGGATATTGTTTGCGGCTCCTTGACAGGATAGAGCAGGCAGACGGCTATTATCCGGGAGTTCCTATAGCCATCGTGGGTGTGGTTGGATATGTGCCGTATCCGGAAACCGATATTACCGGAAGCGTTACACAGACTATGACAGGGCTTTCGGGCGACCAGCTTTTGTATACTGCGGCGAACTATCAGGAGTTTATGAAAAACTATCTCGGAGCAACCCTTAATTTTCTGACACCGGAGGAGATGGCTGATATTTATTATTCCGAGGAGTATATTGCAATGGAGAGCTTTCCGGGTAAAAGCAGCGTAAAGATGATAGACGGAGTGCTCTGTGTAAAGACGGAGAATGTAGGAAGGGATTAGCGTATGTCAATGTTGTCGGTGGTAATTCCGTCATACAATGAAAGGGATAATATCAAAGAGACCATAAGCGTACTGGCGGATGTCCTTTCAAAGGCGGATATAGAGTACGAGCTTATATTCGTAAGCGACGGGTCGGATGACGGAACCTTTGACGTGATACGTGATGCGGCTGCAAAGGACGGACGCATAAAGGGACTGGAATTTTCGAGAAATTTCGGCAAGGAGGCCGGGATTTTTGCAGGACTTTCGGCGGCAGGAGGAGATGCTGTCATAGTTATGGATTGTGATCTGCAGCATCCGCCCGAGGTAATACCCGAAATGTGGAAGGAATGGCAAAACGGCGCCATGGTAGTGGAGGGGATAAAGACGGACAGGGGAAAGGAAAGTGTGCTGCACAGGCTTTTCGCCGGATTGTTCTACAAGCTAATGAGTGCGCTTATCGGGATGGATATGAGTGCATCCTCCGATTTCAAGCTGTTGGACAAAAGGGTTGCGGAGGTGCTGCTTGAGCTCCCCGAGAGAAATACCTTTTTCAGGGCATTGAGCTTCTGGGTTGGATTTGAAACAAAAAAAGTGTATTATGAGGTTGCGGACAGAAAACACGGGAAGAGTAAATGGTCCTACAGGGGACTTGTGAGCTACGCAATAAGAAATGCCACCTCCTTCAGCACGCTGCCCCTGCAGGCAGTTACCTATATCGGCACGATAACAATAATCCTTAGTGTAATACTGGGTATACAGACTTTGGCAAGGTATCTGTCCGGAAATGCTGCAACGGGATTTACCACGGTAATACTTCTGATTCTTCTGGTGGGGGGCTTGCTGATGGTCAGTCTCGGGATTATAGGACACTATCTTGCAAGGATATATGAGGAAGTAAAGGGAAGACCGCGGTATATAATAAGCAAGACTGTTGGAGATGTACCGGAAATAAAATTTATAAGGAGATAAAAGCATGATCAATTTCAATGTACCGCCCTATATGGAGCCCGCAAAGGATTATATCGCCGAATGTGTACAGAATCAGAAGATATGTGGGGACGGACCGTACACAAAAAAATGCAATGAATGGTTCGAAAAAAAGACAGGCACGGCAAAATGCCTTATGACGACCTCATGCACTCATGCTACTGAACTGGCTGCGCTTCTTTCGGATATAAAGGAGGGAGATGAGGTTATACTTCCTTCGTATACATTTGTTTCCACCGCAAATGCATTTGTGCTGCGGGGAGCAAGGGTTGTTTTCGTGGATATCAGACCGGATACCATGAACATAGATGAGAAGCTTATAGAGGGTGCGATAACAGAGAGAACAAAAGCAATCGTTCCGGTGCACTATGCCGGCGTTTCCTGTGAGATGGATACGATAATGGATATAGCAAGGCATCACGGTCTCACGGTAATAGAGGATGCTGCGCAGGGCGTAATGTCTGAGTACAAGGGGCAGGCATTGGGAAGCATAGGCGATTATGGCTGCTACAGCTTCCATGAGACCAAAAATTACAGCATGGGCGAGGGGGGAGCCCTTCTAATAAAGGATAAAGAAAAAGCTGAGGAAGCCGAGATCATAAGGGAGAAGGGCACTAACCGCTCCAAATTCTACAGAGGGCAGATCGACAAGTACACCTGGGTAAATTTCGGTTCATCCTATCTGCCCAGCGATATGAATGCCGCATATCTGTATGCACAGCTTGAGAAAGCGGAAATGATAAACGATTTCAGACTCTCGAGATGGGCGCAGTATTATGAACTGCTGACATCGTTAAGAAATGATGAGAGGATAGAGCTGCCTACTGTTCCTAAGGGATGCAGGCATAATGCGCATATGTTCTATATTAAGACTGCGGATATAGAGGAGAGGAGCGCACTAATAGCCCATCTTAAGGACAATGGAATAATGGCGGTATTTCATTATATTCCGCTGCATACCTCCCCCGCAGGTAAGAGGTTCGGGAGCTTCCACGGTGCGGATGTATACACTACGAAGGAGAGCGAGAGGCTTTTACGACTTCCAATGTACTATGGACTGGAAGAGGAGCAGGTTGCATACATATGTGACAAAGTGAAGGAATTCTATAAGTGAAGAGGATAAAAGGATTTCTGTATGTCTTTTTTATCATGGCGTACAGCCTGCAGATAGCGCTGGGAATGCTGTGGGCGGCCTTTGAGACTGTAAAAACAAGGAATATTGCAGCCCTGATAGTCTTTATTGCGGCGGCAGCTTTTGTATGTCTGGTGTTTTACGGAATATTTCCGACGGTAAGGGAATCGGTATTTGCTGCGCTTTCCCTGCTAACAATGCCTATGATCATACATATATTCTGGTGGGACGAAGAATCTGTACGGAGTATTTTCTATCCGGGGGTAATGCTTCTGTTTCTGTTTATCCTCTGGATTTTTTATATGGGTAAACGGAGGCTTTTTGCGGGTACGATAGCTGCAATAATTGTTTTAAGTCTTTTGACGGCAGCTGCTTCCGGGATTTCCGCTACGGATATTGAGCGCAGAATACGGCAGAGCATCTTTGCGAGAATAGCTTATATAAAGCTGGATGAGTCCGTGGAGGAAACCTTTGGGAACAAGGAATGGCTTGAAAATACGGAATACAAAGAATATGTGTATTTCGCAACAAAGAGAGTGGTGTATGCGGATGAATTGAAGCCGGAGTTTTGTAGTGATCTTGAGGAGAAATTCGGGACAGGCGTGGCGGATAAGGTCTATGATACCATAGAGAGAGAGGCAATATCACAGAGACTGCCAAGGATTGTCAAGGAAACACTTTGGGATGTAACGGGGTATCTGATTTCCCCTCCGGTTGTGTTAAAGCAGTCCGGGAATTTCGGATACGAGAACCTGTCCGGCAGAAATTATGACAGAATGCGGAGAAACAGCCCGCTTTTGGCGAAGCGATATTATTTTTACGGGATATATCTGTTTCTGATTTCGGGTGCGACAGCCCTTTGTTATTCTGTCATAGATGTGTTCTCTGGCAAAAAGCCATTGAGGGACAGCCGTATGATATTGTTTCCGGTTTTTTTGTCGACGGTATTAGCTGTTGCGCTGTCTCTGCGCGGAGCCGGGCTCTTTGACTACAGGCTGAGCCTTGGCATTCTGGCGGCGGAAATGATTTTTATATTATCCTGTCTGATCCGTAAGACAGAATAATTTTAGCACCAGGATTTTAATTATGGACATTAAGATAAAAGATTCAATTAAAAAGAATATATTCTTTCCTGCAGGACTTTTCGCCACGATATTGATGATGCTTCCCTATATGATATTGAGGGAGGATTCCGCAGTGATATATCACGATCAGCTTGACGGAGAGATGATCGCATATATTCTCGGAGCAAAGCACCTGTTTGAAGGTGGGAGGCTGCCTGAGATAATGGGAGGGTTGGAGGCGGTATCCCTGATGCCGCCGGCACCTTTGTTTGTTCTTTTCTTTAGGATGTTTCCGCCATTTACCGCACTTCTTTCAATGGGGATAGCGGGACGTATCATCGGATATATTGGAATGTATCTGCTTTTGGAGGATATAACGCATCAGAAACTTGTTTCTGCAGGCTTTGCGCTTTGCTTTTCGATGCTTCCCTTCCTCTGGGTGTACGGCTTGTCCCAATACGGGATACCTCTTCTTTTTTTTCTTGTCATCAGGGCAGAACGGGAAAGAAAACAAAAAATTGCGGGGGTTATCTACGCTGTAGTTTATGCTCTTTCCTCCTCGCTTGTGCTGGTGGGCTATGCAATTTTGGGGATTCTTCTTGTGTATATAATATACAGACTTTTGAAGAGGGAAAAAATATGTTATGAGCTTTTGATCTTTTCGACTCTTCTGCTGACGTATATATTATCCGATATGGAATTGTTCAGGGCACTTTTTGGGCAGGGCTTCATATCCCACAAAACGGAATATGCTCTTGTCGGGGAAAATGCTTTAAAAGGCTTTGCAGGCATGCTTTTGTACAATGGGGAGCATAGTGAGGATTTTCATATTGTGGGCTTGGCTTTTCTGATATTTTTTTTGGTATATCTTTTTTTCAATGACAGGGAAGGAATAAAAAGGTTTACACCTTGGGCGGTAACGGGGGTGTTTTTGTATGTTTTTTCTGCCTTATGGAACTCGGAGCTCTCTGTCAGCCGTATACGCTGCAGACTTGGGGCACTCGGTGCATTTCAGGCAGACAGAGTTTTATGGGTAATGCCTGTGATATGGTATGCTGTTTTTGGGCTCGCTGCGGCAGGAGTATGGGAAAAGGCACGCAGAAAAGCCTTTGTCGGAGGATTTATGCGGTTTGCCGCCCTCCTCAATATTCTGCTGCTTTTGAGTATTATTTTGTATAAGGGAGATATAAAGCCCAATATAATGAAGCTTCTGAGGGATGATTACAGGGTAATGAGCTATGGGGATTATTATGCGAACGGCGTTATGGACGAGGCAAGGGAATATCTCCTAAAATATACTGGAAAGAGTATAGAGGATTTCCGGGTGGCGAGTCTGGGAATAGATCCGGCAGCGTCACTGTATCACGGCTTTTACACCATAGACGGATATTCAAATAATTATTCCGTGGACTACAAGCACAGCTTTCGCAGGATAATCGCTCCGGAACTTAAAAAAAGCGAATATCTGACAGCATATTTTGATGGCTGGGGAAACAGGTGCTACCTGTATTCTGCCGAAACTCCAGCATATTTTACGATAGAAAAGGGAGGCTTTTATTACAAGGACTACTCAATGGATTTGGATGCATTTAAAGGACTTTCCGGGGATTACATCCTCTCTGCGGCATATATAGAGAATGCCGAAGAGGCGGGCTTAAGGCTTTTAAACAGGGAAGCCTTTGAAACCGGAAACAGCTATTATCATTTGTATATATATGAACCTTATGACGAAGCTTAAAAAAATAATATGCGGCAATATCCCGGAGATACTGATACTTTCAGTGTGCCTGATGATTTTTGTGTATTATGCCGGCGAAAAGGAAGGCTATCATATGGATGAGCTTTTAAGCTTCGAGCTGTCCAATGCCGAATTTACACCATGGATAGTGCCGACACAGCCGGAGGGGAGACTGGAAAAATTCGTAAAAAATGAACTCAGGGACGATAAGGGAAATCTGGTTTTCGGCAGACTGACAGAAGCCCTGAGTGATGTGCTTCAAAATCGGAAAGCCAGCAAACTCCTGTCATATCGGGCAGATGTATATGATGAACCTGTCTGGATAGGCGCAGATGAATTTAAGGATTATATAACAGTCGGCGATGGGGATGCCTTTAATTACCTGTCAGTATATTTCAATGTGAAGGATGATAATCATCCGCCGCTTCATTTTATGCTGCTGCACACCGTATCCTCCGTTTTTAAGGGAAAGGTGCGTCCATGGATGGGATGTGTCATAAACATATCGGCTGTAATGATCATAATGATATGTCTTTTCCGCACAGGAAGACTCATATGTCCAGGAGCCGCAGGCAGGGTAACAGGCGGGCTTTCGGCGCTTATGTACGGTTTGGGCGCAGGTGCGATATCCTCTGTGCTTTTGAACAGAATGTACGGGCTGCTCACAATGTGGTGTATGCTTACTCTGTATCTGCACATAAGGAGATATCGGGAGGGCTTTAATGGAAAGGAGCTCATTCTCACAGCTGTCACGGTGCTTGGATTTCTTACCCAGTATTTTTTCCTTTTTTACTGCATAAGTCTCGCTGTGACAATGACGGTAATCCTGCTTCTGGAAAAACGTACAGCAGAGCTTCTGGTGTATATCAGGACTATGCTCATATCGGCGGCTGCGGGGCTTATACTTTTTCCCTTTGCGATATCGGATGTATTCACGTCCGGAAGAGGTGTTGAGGCGCTGGGAAATCTTTCGGAGGGGCTTACCGGCTACGGGGAGAGACTTAAAGGCTTTTTGGAGCTTATGATATGGCGTAATATGGGACCGGCCCCGCTCATTGCGGCGTGCTTCGGTATGATACTCTGTGTGCTGAGACTCGCAAGAAGGAAGGATATGTACGGGAAGGGAGCCCTTGTGATGCTTACTGTGATACCTGTGGCAGTTTATTTTGCTTTTGTGTCAAGAATGGCACCCTACATAGTTGACAGATATGTTATGCCTATCTTTCCGGTGATGGCTCTTCTTTCCGCAGGAAGCATTGAATTTATTAAAAAAGAGCTGGAATTTCATAAGGATAGATTTATGAGAGTTATGACGTATGTCATTTCGGGGATAGCTGTTTTGGGAGCTTTTCTCTGCGGCTGCCGGGGAGGAGGAGAATATCTGTACAAGGGCTATGCATATCAGGAGGCAATGTCAAAGGAGCTTTCCTATCTTCCGTGCCTGTGCATATATGAAGGATACGGATATTATGAAAATCTGATAGAGTTTACAAACTATAAGGAAACGCTGCTGCTGCGAACTAAAGAGCTGTCCGGGCGAAAAGTCCTTACGGATATTACGGACAAGGATGAAATGGCGGTGCTTATAAAGCAAAATGCGGATGCGGAAAAAGTGGACGGTATACTTAGGGATCGCTACGGCTTCGTGCAGTCAAGCGAGAATCTGCTTGCGGAGAGTGTGTACGGGGACAGACTGTATATATACAGGATAGCTGATACTAACGAAACTGATAAATGAGGTAAGGATGATATTTATAGGAACAATACAACTCGTTATATGGGAATTGATTATCCCGGCAATGATAGGGTCTGTTGTTTTGGGAAAGGAGAAGGGGCTTAACGGAATCTGTCTTTCGCTGACAGCAGGGCAGATTATTATGTGGGCGGTATTTCAGCCAATTGCGGTAATATTTATCCTAAGAAATGAGGCTTTCAGCAGTCTTGTGGCAGCATATGCCTTTTTGACGGCGGCGATGCTAATTTGTGCCGTGATTGCAGGAATCAAAAGCAATACCTTCAGACTGCGCAGGATAAGGCTTTTTGAAGACAGGGAGACAGATCGGATGACTGCGGTGCTTTTCCTGCTGTCGATGCTACTGCTTGCATTACAGGTTTTTATGGCGGTTTTTTTGGCATATGCGGACGGAGATGATGCATACTATATAGCCACCTCCACAGTCACAAACGATGCCGATACAATGTATATGAAGCTGCCCTATACAGGAGGTTCTACGGAACTGGACGTCCGACATGGTCTTGCGCCCTTTCCCATATGGGTATCCTTTTTATCACGGATATCAGGAATACATACCGCTATTGTGGCACATGTGGCGGTTTCTGCGGTTATGATCATTATGTCCTATGGAGTGCTGTTTCTTCTTGGAAGCAGCATCCTTAAGAAAAAGCAGCTGCCGGTGTTTATGCTTGCGGCGGAGCTTCTGATATTGTTTGGGGACTATTCCTATTACAGTGTAGAAAATTTCATGCTTGCAAGGAGCCGTCAGGGAAAGGCTGCATTGGGAAGTGTGATAATTCCTTTTATCATCTATCTTCTCTACAGGCTTTTGGAGAGGCTTCGTCTTTCGGAAAAAGCAGGGATAAAGGAGTGGCTGCTATTGGCCGCCTCTGTGACGGCGGGATGCCTCTGCACAACAATGGGGACGCTGCTGGTATGCCTTCTTATGGGAATAACGGGTATATTTGGGGCGATTATGTACAGAAATTTCAGATTTATCACATTTATTGCGGTATGCTGTTTGCCGGCAGTTATATTTGCCGGAATGTATGCTTTGATTGTATGAGGGGATATGGCATGAGTGAAGCGGTTACCTTGTTTCGTGAATATATGGGAAAAGGCTTTGTGATGATCCTGTTCTTCATTGCACTGATATATCTATTTGTATCCGAGAAGAACAAAAACCGCAGGATACTTTTTGTGTATATGCCGGTAACGGTATTAGTTATTTTTTTTAATCCCTTCAGCACAGGACTTTTGATGAGGATACTTGACTCGGAGATTTATTACAGGCTTCTCTGGCTTCTGCCGATGACAGCGGTATTATCATATACGGTATCGCAGATATATATAAAGCTTCAAGGGGCTTCAAGAGCTCTCTTTCTTGCCGGAGCCGCAGCAATAATAATGATATCGGGAAGCTTTATATATATGAATCCGAACTATTCAAGGGCGGAGAATCTGTATCATATTCCGGATGAGGTAATAGAGATTTGCGATGCCCTGGAAGCGGAGGATCCGGAGCACGAGAGCTATGTGGCGGTTCCATCGGAAATGCTCCAATATGTGCGCCAGTATTCGGGGAAGCTTGTGCTGGAATACGGAAGAGAAGTGCTTGTAGACAGATGGGAGAACTATAATGAGCTTTACGAGGCGATGGAGGCAGATCCAATGGATGCGGCAACCATCAAACGGGAGATGAGAAAATTCGCAGTACTCCCCAAGGATAAAGCAGGGCTTGAGAATTTTACGGAAATGGTGCAGGTTTACGAATCAGAGCACTACGTCGTATATGTGCATAAATACTGGAAGAATTATGACGGCAAATTCCCCTATACGGAGAATCCGGACTATCAGTGGTGGTAAAAACGGCATCTATTTGTCATAATAGGTTATGGCTTCGACGATGCGCTCCGTTATAAGCTCCTTGCCCTTCTGGTTAAGATGCAGATTATCCTTGAGATACTCGTCCGCAGTATCCTCGTTGAAGACACCATATATATTGTCGATAAAGGAAACTCCATGATCCATTGCCGCAGTAGATTCCCATATTGCATAGGTTGAAAGCGGAGCAATATAATACATAAGATCACTGCTGGTTCCGTCATACCAGTATGCGTAGGTAGGGGATGAAACGATGATACGAAGATTAGGATAATTTTCCTGAAGAAGATCAAGAGTTGCATTCATGGCACCGAAGAAGGTATGTATATCTGTCTCGTGATCTACCTCGTAGGGTGGTCTGGCATACAGATAATCCGATGCGTCATACATAATAACGCAGATATCCATAGCATTCATATCAATCGTTGTGATAAGCTCCAACACATCCTCCGCCTCGGGGATGACCACATCACGCTCTTTCAGCTCATCGGCTGCTTCAAAGTAGAAAAAATCGTTATCATCACTAATGGTTCTCCAGACCATCCAATACGGGCTATAGCAGTCATAGGGGTTATCCTGCGGTTTGAATTCGGATTCCACGGTAGAAAGAAAGCTTTGGGATATTGAAGCATTATATACATTTGCATCAAGCTTCTTTCCCACCATATTAACGATACAGGAATCAGTATCTCTGTCATCGGAGAATGCGGAGTTTCCGAAAAATACGATATTCAGGCGGTCATTTTTCTTTTTTTTGCCCTTGTGCCCTGTGACCAGAGGAAGTATAGTGTCTAAGGTGTCGGAATATTCACCCTCTCCCTGTGCGCGGATTTCGTTTAAGTCAACCGAGATACCCCAATTTTTAAATTTGATTACCACTGCGATAATAATCCCAAGAATGGCCAATACAAAAAATATATGAAAATAGAATAAAAATCCCTTTTTTTCTTTGCTGTTGCTCTGTTCTTCCATTAGATACCTCTTAAAAATCATACTGACAACAATATTATGACACTCATTTTACTATCAAAATAAAAAAAAGTCTACATTGAGGGTAATAAAAATCACGGTTAAAAGTTTACATAAATAACGCTTTTTTCTAGATATATTTTATTTGAAAGAAGTAAAACCTGTATTTTGTGCGTGAATCAGCAAAAAGGGGTTGAAGTATGGGTTACATAATGTTATAATGTCGGAAATCAGATTTAGTTTATTTGGAAAGGAATTGGGATGATCAGAGACGATTTTGACGATATTGACGAATTTGATGATTGGGACGAGGAGCAGGCGGAGATTGTCTGTGAGGATGAATATTACGAAGCCGAGTCCTTTGAGGAGGATCGTACATTTGAGGAATATGATGATGGGATAGAGTATTATGACGATCTGGATGACTACGAGGATGACCTGTACTATGATGACGGCTATTATGACGATTATCATAAAGAAAAGGGCGGCATACTGGGATATATAAGGAATCTTGCCGCCATAGATAAGGCAATCGCCATAGTGGGTGTTGCAATGGCAGCTGTAGCCGTTGGTATAGGTACGTTTCTCGTAAGCGGTGTTCTTGAGGCAAAGCCAGTGACCATGCCGGAAGCCGGAGGCGGGATCGCAGGCATTGAGGTAATCGGAGGCGACGGGCTCAATGCACTATTGAATGCAAAGCTGTCATCTGCGGAAGAGGTCGAAGAATATATTGAGGAAACAACCCAGATTGTTGCCTATGAGGAAAATGATTTCAGCAAGAGCGTAACTGTTAAGATAGATACAGCTACAGTATATAAGGATCTTAAGATAAAATTTACAAATAAGGAGACAGGAAAGCTTGTGGCCAATGTGCCGTTTTCTGTGAGCATAACGGATCCGGACAATAAGAACGCCACATGGACGGATGACGACAAGGACGGAATAATATATAAGAAGAACATAACCCCCGGAACCTACAAGATAAAGGTAAATGCTCTTTCAGGGGAGGCGTATTCCAGATACACTCTACCTGACGGAGAGATAAGTGCAGAAGCCAGCAAGGAATTGGCATATAAGGAAGTAGACGTAAAGAACGAGATAAAAAAAGAATCGCAGATAAATGCTGCAGCGGAGGATACGGCAAAGAACGAGACGGCGGAGGAATCAAGACTTTCGGATACGGTAGAATGGGTTGAATCAAGCTCTGGAACTGAGACATACATTGAAGTATCGAAAAGCAACATACCTGAACCCGGAAAGTCCGCAAAGGCGGGTAGTTTTAAGCTGCTCACATCGGTATCGGGAGGCGATGCATCAGTAACTCCCGCTCCGAGTGCAACCGCAACGCCGGCGGCAACGGCAATTCCGACAACCTCTCCCACAGCAGCCGCAGCCGATATAAGTCTGGACAAGACAACTCTTTCCGTGGCGATAGACTCCACTGCAGTCATTACAGCCACATTGGATAAGGGAACCGCAGAGAATGCGGCGGTAACGGCAGTCTCATCAGATGCGGGAAAGGCAGCAGTTACGGTAAGCGGAAGGACAATAACCGTAAAGGGCGTGGCAGCGGGGAGTGCCACGATAACGGTTACACATCCTGCGGACAAGACAAAGACAGCCGTATGCACGGTTACCGTTGTAACCTCTGCGCAGAATGACAAGACCACAAAGCTGAAGGACAGCGCAGGAAGGCAGCTTTACGTAAAGGATAACGGTTCCTACAGGGAAGCGGTATATGCGGACTATTGGATCGCCGATGCATTCTATGTAAAGGGCGAAACGAAGTATACCGGCTGGCAGAATATTGACGGCAGCACCTATTATTTCGATGCAAACGGGGAAAAGGTCACAGGAGAGCAGATAATACAGGGAACCAGATATAATTTTTCCAGCGACGGTGCGCTTATTCAAGGATCCGGCACACTGGGGATTGATGTGTCAAAGTGGAACGGAAGCATTGACTGGAATGCAGTAAAGAATTCGGGAGTATCCTATGTCATCATAAGATGCGGCTACAGAGGTTCTTCCGCAGGGGCACTGATAGAGGATCCGAAGTTTGCCAGCAATATAAAGGGCGCAACGGCAGCAGGCCTAAAGGTCGGCATATATTTCTTTACTCAGGCCGTGGACGAGGTAGAGGCGGTAGAGGAAGCCTCCATGACCTTAAGCCTGATAAGGGGCTACAGAATCTCCTATCCTGTGTTTTTGGATGTGGAGTCCAGCAAAGGCAGAGGGGATAAGATAAGCAGGGATGTCAGAACGGCCGTCTGTGCGGCGTATTGCAGAACCATTGCAAACTCCGGATATACGGCGGGAATTTATGCAAATAAGACCTGGCTTACCGAAAAGATAAATACCGGGGCATTAGGGTCGTATAAGATATGGCTGGCTCAATACGCAACCACGCCGACATACACCGGAAGATATGAGCTCTGGCAGTATCAGTCAAAGGGCAGGGTAAACGGTATAAGCGGAAATGTCGATATGAACTATAGCTATTTAGGATATTAAAGGAGAGAAAAAATGAGAACTTACCTTGTAACCGGAGGAGCCGGATTCATCGGTTCAAACTACATACATTATATGTTCAGAAAGTATGATAATGAGATTCGCATAATAAATGTGGATGCGCTGACATATGCGGGTAATCTCGAAAATCTTAAGGAGGTTGAAAAAAGGGACAATTATACCTTTGTAAGGGCTGATATCTGCGACAAGGCAGCGATAAAAAGGATTTTTGACGAAAATGATATAGACAGGGTAGTGCATTTTGCGGCGGAGAGCCATGTGGACAGAAGCATTGAGAATCCGGAAATATTCGTAAAGACGAATGTCCTGGGAACGGCGGTAATGTTGAACTGTGCAAAGGCTGCATGGGAGCTTCCTGACGGAAGCTTTAAGGAGGGGAAGAAATTTCTTCACGTATCCACTGATGAAGTATACGGATCGCTTCCCGAGGATGACAACGCATTTTTCTATGAGACATCGCCCTATGATCCCCACAGTCCTTATTCCGCCAGCAAGGCAAGCTCAGATATGCTGGTAAAGGCATATATGGATACCTATAAATTCCCGGCGAACATCACAAATTGCTCAAATAACTACGGACCTTACCAGTTCCCGGAGAAATTTATACCGTTGATGATAAATAATGCTCTTCAGGGCAAGAAGCTTCCTGTGTACGGGGACGGAAAGAACGTCAGGGACTGGCTCTATGTGGAGGATCACGCAAAGGCGATAGATATGGTGCAGGAGAAGGGGAGACTCTTTGAAACCTACAATATAGGCGGACATAACGAGAAGCAGAATATTGAGATACTGCATATCATACTTGACACATTGAATGAGATGCTGCCGGACGACGATTCAAGAAAGGCTCATATAAATGATGATCTCATAAGCTATGTCGAGGACAGAAAGGGGCATGACAGGCGGTATGCCATAGCGCCGGACAAGATAAAAAGGGAGCTGGACTGGGAGCCTGAGACTATGTTCAGGGAAGGAATAAGAAAAACGATAAAGTGGTTCTTCGAAAATGAGGAATGGATGAAGAATGCCACTAGTGGGGATTACCAGAAATATTACGAGGAGATGTACGGAAACAGATAATCTTAATTCATCTTAAAAAAATTGCAATATTTCGGAATCCATATTAAAATATAATAAGTTTTGCAATAATTATATTTTGAAAGGATAAATATACATGAAGGGCATAATTCTCGCCGGAGGTTCCGGCACAAGACTCTATCCTCTTACAAAGGCAATATCCAAGCAGATTATGCCGGTTTATGATAAACCGATGATATACTATCCCCTTTCCACCCTGATGCTTGCCGGTATCAGGGAAATTTTAATTATCTCCACACCGAGGGATCTTCCGGTTTTTAAGGAGCTTCTGGGGGACGGAAAACAGCTTGGAATGGAGCTTTCCTATGCGATTCAGGATAAGCCCAGAGGTCTTGCGGATGCCTTTATAGTCGGGGAAAAATTCATAGGAAGCGACAATGTGGCACTGGTTCTGGGGGATAACATTTTCTACGGTCAGAGCTTCTCAACGATTTTAAGGGAGGTTGTGGCAAGAAAAACCGGAGCGACCATATTTGGATATTATGTTCGTGACCCCAGAGAATACGGGGTTGTTGAGTTTGACGAGAACGGAAAGGCTCTGTCAATAGAGGAAAAGCCGGAGCATCCGAAGAGCAATTATGCGGTTCCGGGGCTGTATTTTTATGACAATGACGTGGTGGACATAGCAAAGAACATCAAACCCTCCGCCCGGGGAGAGATAGAGATTACCAGTGTGAACAATGAATATCTGCGCAGAGGGACTCTCAGGGTGGAAACCATGGGAAGAGGCTTTGCGTGGCTTGATACGGGCAACCATGATGCGCTGTTGGATGCATCGGATTTTGTGGCTGCATTCCAGAAAAGACAGGGGCTGTATATATCCTGTATAGAGGAGATTGCATATAAGAGGGGCTTTATCAATAAGGAACAGCTGCTCAGACTGGCGGAGCCGTTGATGAAGACGAATTACGGCAAATATCTCGTTGAGGTGGCGAATGGACTCTAAGCTTAAAAGGCTTGCAATCCTGGGCTCCATAGCAGTAATGCTGATGATATCCCTGCTGGTTTTGTACGGGAACGGGTATTTTGACAGGGACTCGCAGAAGCAGGTTGCCGTATCGGATCTGGCAAAAACTCCGGAAACAACTCCAGATATGAGGGATCCCGATATGATAGGGGATGATCTTAGGGCATTTCTGTATGACAGAACCTTTTTTGATGAGGAGGTAAGCGCCATAGTCGAGGAGGCAAGGAATTCATCGGCGAGGCTGTCACTGATAGTAACAAGTGTCGAAAAGGATCTGAGGGTTCAGGTGGTCGACAGGAACGGAGAAAAGGTTCCGGGAGAGGAATTCTATGTCGCCATATCGGACAGAGGCGAGTACAAGGATCTTGACAAGGACGGCATCATATACATAGGTGGGCTGGATGCCGGAGAATATTCGGTAAAGCTCATGCCGCTAACGGGCTATATTGTACCCGATAATCCTACAAAGGTAAGGGTAAAGGATAAGGTGGAGTATATCGCTATAGACGATATATCGGTGCTCATAAAGACGGAGGCGGAGATAGACGCTTCGGTGGAGGATACCGGCGAGGCGGATGCCCTTTCGGATGCTGATTCCTCCGAGGACAGCAGTATAAAGAACAGCTCGGGCTCTGTGCGCATGGGAATAGATGTATCAAAGTACCAGAAGGATATAGACTGGGACAGGGTAAAAAATGCCGGAATAGAATATGCGATAATCAGGGCAGGTTACAGAGGCTCTAAAACCGGTGCTATAGTGGTCGATCCGTACTACGAAAAAAATATGAAGGAAGCCAGGACCTCGGGTGTAAAGACGGGAGTATACTTCTTCACACAGGCTACCAACGAGGTGGAGGCCGTGGAGGAGGCATCGGCGGTTATATCCCTCATTAAAAATTATAAGTTGGATTACCCTGTCTATATAGACACAGAGGGTGCCGGCGGGCACGGAAGAGCCGACGGGCTCGACAAGGAAACCAGAACCCTTGTGTGCGAGGCATTCTGCCGAACTGTGGAGAATGCCGGATATGAGGCGGGCGTATATGCCAGCCGCAACTGGTACAACAACAATCTTGATGTGAGCCGTATAGAGGGCTTTGACATATGGCTTGCGGAATACAGAAATACGCCGCTATATCAGGGGTATTACAATATGTGGCAGTACAGCTCTAAGGGGAGCGTAGATGGAATAGAAGGCAATGTAGATTTGGATATAAGCTACAACTAGAGAGGAGACGCAGAATGGGACAGATAATCGTCGAAACATGCAATATTGAGGGCTTGAAGATAATTACGCCAACAGTACACGGAGATGCCCGCGGCTACTTTATGGAGACTTACAATTACAATGATTTTAAGGAGGCAGGAATACCGGAGATTTTTGTGCAGGACAATCAGTCAGCGTCCAAGAGAGGGGTTTTGCGGGGATTACATTTCCAAAAGAATTTTCCGCAGGATAAGCTGGTACGCGCAATAAAGGGAGCGGTTTTTGATGTGGCTGTGGATATGCGTAAGGATTCCAAAACATATGGGAAATGGCATGGGGAGCTTCTGACAGAGGAAAATAAAAAGCAGTTTTTTGTGCCGAAGAATTTCGCACACGGTTATTTGGTTCTCTCGGAGTATGCGGAGTTTTGCTACAAATGCACGGATTTCTATCATCCTGACGACGAGGGCGGCATAATGTACAATGACCCGGCGATTGGGGTCGAATGGCCTATTCCGGAGGGGCTTGAGCTAATCCTTTCCGAAAGGGATACAAGGTGGGGCTCCATAGAGGATATTTGAGTATGTTGAGAAAAAAGAGGATAGGCATAGCCGTCTTTTTGGCATTGGCGGCGGTGCTTGCCCTGATAATAGTCATACACACAAATCCGGAGGCAGACCCTTCGGAGGAAATAATAAAAAAGATAATCTCATGTGCCGTGATTGTTTTTTCGTCGGTGCTGTTCGCAGTATTTTATGAAAAACTTACGGTGCTTCCTGTGGAGCTTTTTCAAAACAGGCACCTTATATGGAAGCTTGCAAAAAATGATTTCAAGAAAAGGTATGCAGGCTCGTATCTCGGCGGTGTATGGGCATTGATGCAGCCTGTGATTACGGTGGGAATGTATTATATTGTCTTCGGACTCATATTTCCGGATCAGAGACAATCCGGAGAGGTGCCATTTGTGCTCTTTCTGACGGCGGGGCTGGTTCCGTGGTTCTTTTTTTCAGAAGGGCTGTCGCAGGGAACAAGCGCTCTTCTGGAGTACAACTATCTGGTAAAAAAGGTTGTGTTCAAGATAAGCATACTTCCCATCATCAAGGTCATAGCGGCAATCTTCGTCCATGCTTTCTTTGTCTGTATACTGCTTCTGGTGGCGTCGATCTATGGCTATTATCCTGGAATTTATACGATACAGGTTATTTATTACAGCTTCTGCCTTTTCGTTTTCGTGCTGGCGCTGTGCTACACGACGTGCTCGGTTGTGGTTTTTTTCAGAGATCTTTCACAGATAATAAATATTGCCCTGCAGATAGGTATGTGGGCGACACCTATACTCTGGGATATAAATGCGCTTAACAATTCTTTGGCAGTTACATTGCTCAAAATAAATCCTTTGGTATATATTGTAAACGGATACAGAAGCGCAATATATGAAAGCAAATGGTTTTTTGAGGATTTCTTTTCGACAATGTATTTTTGGATAATAACGGTGGTGCTGTTTTTGTTCGGCTCCCTTGTATTTAAAAGGTTAAAGCCGCATTTTGCGGATGTTCTTTGAAATGCTTATGAATGGACATGACAAAAAACTTGCATTCGGAATGATATGTGCCTTGTACATAGCGGCATTTGCGGTGACGCTGATCCCTATGTACAGGCTGGCGCTCTATTCCGTTCCCTGGTATGATGACTACAGCTACGGTATACCTCTGCATGTTCTGTTTACGGTCAATCCGGATGCGGGGCTTTTGGATATTCTGAAAACGGTCGTTGAGAGCGTCAGAGTGGAATGGTGGGCATGGCAAGGAACCTTTTCCTCAATTTTTTTAATGTCGTTTTCACCGATAGTATTCGGAGAGGAATATTATTTTCTCGGTGCACTGTTTCTCATATCGATACTTGCTGCGACAACCATATTTTTTGTGTATACCGTATGTACGGTAGTATTCGGATGCAGAAGAGTATCGGGAATTATTATGGGACTGGGAACGGCAACGGCGCTTATCAACACCATCCATACCTCACAGGCAGGCTTTTACTGGTATAATGCAGGAGTACATTATGTGGGGATGCATTCCATCTTCTTTCTGTGGACGGCTTTTCTGATACGGAGCGTCCGTGGGGAGAAAAAATTCGTCAGATATGTGGGGACAGTGCTCGGAACGCTTCTTTCCGTCGCACCTGCCGGGGCGAATTTTGTTACGGCATTACAGGGACTTGGGGTAATATGTGCAGTTGTGTGCTATGCTGTGATCAGGGAAAAATACGGAAGTCTCAGACTTTTGCCGGCTTTTTTGATATATGCCTTCGGATTTTATATGAATGTGAGGGCACCCGGAAATTCCGTAAGAGCCAGATCATATGTGGGTTGGGGATATTCCCCGATCAAGGCGGTGTTATTGTCCTTTAAAGAGGGGATCCTTAAGCTGTGGACATTTACAGGCCTTGTGGGGATTGTATTTATTGTATTTCTGGCATCGGGAGCCGTGCTCGCAGTATGGAACACGGAATTTAAATATACAAGACCATGGCTTTTCGCAGCCGTATCATATGTGTTATACTGTACGGGATTCACTCCGAGTCTGTATTCATTGGGGCATGCGGGGCTCGGCAGGACATTGAATGCGGTTAAGCTGACATTCTGGATGCTGCTGGTGCTTAATATAATATATATATCCGGTTATCTGTTCGGAAGAAACGGAAGAATGCGCAATACGGCGGAGCGCTTTGGAATAAAGACAGGTGTGGTCTATGCGGCAATACTTTTCGCCACTGCTGCAGGTGCTTATGGTCTTTCTACAAACAGGGCAGGAACCATAGCCGGTTTCGGAGCATATTATTACGTTCATTCCGGCGAGGCGTTTAATTTCAGGGAACAGTATCTTGAAAGGGTACAGGTGCTCAAAAGCGAAGAGAAGGATGTGGTTTTTGAGACATACAGATTCAGACCGTGGATGCTGTGCGCAGGGGAGCTTTCGGATGACCCTGAGGCGGAAGAAAACCGTCTGGTGGAAGAGTGGTACAAAAAAGATTCAGTGAGGATAAGAAATGGAGAGGGCTGAAAAGGCCATTGAGGTCAGGGAAGTTCAAAAGGTATATAAGCTCTACAATAAGCCCTCTGACAGGATGAGGGATGCCTTCGGTCTTGCTAAAAGAGAAAAGCTTTACAAGAAGCACTATGCATTGAAGGGAGTGTCCTTTGATGTCTATAAGGGAGAGACCGTGGGAATAATAGGCACCAACGGCTCGGGGAAATCCACCATACTGAAGATAATTACGGGAGTGCTGAGCGCCACGTCGGGAGAGGTAGGCGTGAACGGCAGGATATCCGCTCTTCTGGAGCTGGGGGCGGGCTTCAATCAGGAATATAACGGCATTGAGAATGTGTATTTAAACGGCACTATGATGGGCTTTTCGGATGCGGAGATAGATGAGAAGCTCCCGGCTATTCTTGAGTTTGCGGATATAGGAGATTATGTGTATCAGCCGGTAAAGACCTATTCCAGCGGAATGTTTGTGAGACTGGCCTTCGCATTGGCGATAAACATTGAGCCGGAGATACTCATAGTGGATGAGGCGCTTTCCGTGGGAGATGTTTTTTTTCAGGCAAGATGCTATCATAAGTTCGAGGAATTTAAAAGAGCCGGAAAAACCATAGTGTTTGTAAGCCATGATTTGAGCAGCATAAGCAAATACTGTGACAGGGTAATTCTCCTAAATCAGGGAGAAATCCTTGGAGAGGGCAGCCCCAAGGAGATGATAGATGCATATAAGCAGGTGCTGGTGGGACAATACACCAAAGATATAAAGGGCATAGAGAATGAGAATACGCAAATGCTTTCGGAGCTTTCGGAAGCCTCCAATCCAAAAGCTCTTGAATATGGTACTAAGCAGGCTTTGATAAAAGAGTTCTATGTGACGGACAAAAAGGGAACAAGAACCGGAGCGGTAATAAAGGGCGAGGAATTTACAGTGCATATGAGGGTTGAATTTACGGATAATGTACCTGCCCCCATATTTGCCTTCTCTATCAAAAACGTAAGGGGAACGGAGATAACGGGAACAAACACGATGATAGAGAAAGCCTATTTAAAAGATGCAAAGGCGGGAGATATAAAGGATATTTCGTTTACACAGAAAATGTCGCTGCAGGGCGGGGAGTACCTCATCTCCTTCGGCGTTACGGGATATAACAAGGATAATTTTGAGGTGTATCACAGACTGTATGATGCCTTCAACATAACCTGTGTGTCGGATAAGGATACAGTCGGATTTTATGATATGGTTTCGACAATAACTGTCTCGGAGTGATAATGGAAGAAAAAAGCATGGAGAGAACCGAATATGTGGGGAAGCTGCTTCTTGACTACAGCTATTATTCAGGAGAGGATTACTACTGTGACGGAAAGGTAGAGGACGAGCTTTTAGAGATAGTAAGGAACAATCCCGAGGCAGAATTTCCACGTATCATAGAAGAAAAAAAAAGCTGGGAGATATTGTATCATCTCTCAAATGAGCGCAGGAATGTAATTGAGTGGATTCCCTTTGAGGGAAAGAAGGTTCTGGAGGTCGGAAGCGGCTGTGGTGCTATAACGGGAGCATTTGCCCAAAAGGCCGGCGAGGTAACCTGCGTTGAGCTGTCAAAAAAACGCTCTCTCATAAACGCCTACAGGAACAGGGATTACGACAATGTCACTATAAAGGTGGGAAATTTTAAGGATATTGAGCCTGCACTTGCCACGGATTATGATTATATTTTTCTGATAGGAGTTCTTGAATATGCGGACAGCTATATCGGAGGGGATTTTCCTCAGCTGGACTTTCTGAGGCTGTTAAAGAAGCACATGAATAAGGACGGAAGGCTCGTCATTGCCATCGAGAATAAGTACGGTCTCAAATATTTTGCCGGCTGCAGGGAGGATCATACCGGAAGATTCTTCGATGGAATAGAGAACTATCCTGAAGCAAAGGGAGTAAGGACTTTTGGTATAAATGAACTCAAAAGCATTATAAGAGCCGCCGGGATAAAAAAGATAAACGAGTATTATCCCTACCCCGATTATAAATTTATGAATCAGCTATTTGGCAAGAAGCGCATGCCTCTGGCGGGAGAGCTTACCGACAATATCAGGAATTTTGACAGGGACAGGCTCCTTTTGTTTGATGAGAGCGCAGCTTTCGGAGGTATTGTTGCGGAGGGGAGATTCAATGTGTTTGCAAACTCCTTTCTCCTTATAACAGGGGGCAAGCTTTCTGTAAAATACGCAAAGTATTCTTCGGACAGAGCCCCGGAGTATGCAATATCGACACAGCTTGTAAAGGATGAGGAAGGCTATCGCTTTATCAAGCGCCCGATATGTGATGCGGGAGTTTTGCATATAGAAAGGCTTGCCGATATATGCAGTGAACTCAAAAGAAAATATGAAGGCAGCGGTCTTTCGATAAATGAGTGCAGGATAACAAAGAATGGAAGAACGCAGGCAGAGCTTGAATATATAGAGGGCGAGACTCTATCCGCACTTATGGATAAAAGGCTTTTTTCAAAAGATATGGAGGGCTTTTATTCCCTCTTTGCGGAATACATGAAGCGGATTTCCGGTAATGACAGCGTGGAAATCTACGACAGGGATATGATATTTTCAAATATTATTCTGCGGGATAATGTCTGGACTCTCATAGATTATGAATGGAGCGATAATGAGCCGATAGAGACAAGGAAGCTGGCAGCGCGAGCGGTATACTGCTATTTTCTGGAGGACGTAAAAAGGGAGAAAAAAGCGGATTTAAGCAGGTTGATGGAGCTTGGCGGATTTGACGAGAGGGATCTTGACGAGATAAGAAGAGGCGAAGCGCTCTTTCAGAAAAAGGTTACGGGAGGAAGGCTGGCGCTTTCCGAGATACGTGAGCGCATAGGGAAAGCGGTGGTAAGACCTGGGAAGGATACGATGCAAGGCGCCGGCGGAAGGCTAAAGATATATGAGGATTACGGGAACGGCTATTCGGAGGAGGCTTCATATTTTGTCGATACGGCAGTGATATATGATGCTGAAGGCTTTGAAACCAAGCTGTCAGTAAAGCCGGGAGTTAAGAATATCCGTATCGATCCCGGGGACGAGCCGTGTATTGTCAGCGCAGATATTATCGAGATAACGGATAAAAGCACCGGCAGCACAAAGCAGGCAAGGATAAAAACCAATGGAAGAAAGCTAAAAGGCGCAATGTATGTTTTTGGCCATAATGATCCGAATATAAATGTGGCATTAGGAGAAGTCCGGGATACGGATGAAAAGATAATAAGGGTAAAAATGCATGTAAGCCGTATATCGGAGCGGATCGCAAATGAACTTATCAGGGGAAAGGGATTGTTTATCTGATATGGAGAACGGAAATAAAGACAGAATATCAATATTGAAGGAATCGTATGAAAATGAAAAGGCAAAGGCTACGAAGCTGGCCGGAGAATATGCGGACGAGCTGGAGCGCATAAGGGAATATGATGACAAGCTTTCTAAGATAAAGTCAAATCCCTTTTATAAGCTGAGCAGAAAATTGAAGCATCCGGCAGTCCTTCTGGAGGCGGGAAAGAATCCTTTCATGAAGGCATCGGGAGAGGATGCGCCGGAGGACATACGAAAGGATTATGAGGAACGCTACGGCTATCAGAAAAATCCCTACTCCTTGTGGATCAGAAAAAAGGAGCCTATATTGTATGCGGAGGCTGACACAAGACTTACCGCTGCGAGAGATGAGGCGCTAAAAAACTGTGAGGTGCGTCCGTTTTCGGATCTCAAAAACATCAGGTTTTTAAGCGAGATTGCAGGTTTGTCCATCACAAAAAGGGTATATGTTTTTGCAAAAAATCCGGAATATCTGGATGAAAGCGCACTCATTTATGCATATGACTACTTTTCGAGGAATCCGGATGCGGCTCTTTGGTATGCCGATGAGGATTATACGGACGCTTCAGGGGAGAGGAGGCTGCCCTTTTTTAAACAGGATTATTACAGGGATTCCCTTCTTGGTTACTTTTTGTTTGGAAGCTTTGTTGCAGTAAATGTAAGCAAAGCTGAAAATCTGCTGCTTCTTTCGGAGGATGATGAGGATGTATGTATATATGACCTCTGCCTTCAGCTTACCTTCAGCCGCACGGGAGGATACGGCGTTGGGCATTCCCCGCTTGTACTCTATCACATACCGGCGGAGGAAAAGCATCTGGACGAGATCTCTGAGGATTATAAATATGCGGCTAATTTCTGGGGCTATGAGGAAAAATATATAAATGTCAAAATATATGCTCTGAGAAGAATAGGCGTGAACGCAAAGGGACGGAAGTCATTCAGAACGGATATAGGCAGTGTTTATCCGATTACTATGGAATACGGTACGGTTTCCATAGTGATCCCCACAAAGGATCATCCGGAGGAATTGAGGAAATGTATTGATAGTATAATAAAGCTTACCGACTATCCAAGACTGGAACTGCTCATAGTGGATAACGGCTCCGCCGAGGCCGCAAGGGCGGATATAGAGGAATATATCCAAAAGATACGCATATCTGCGAAAATAAAGCGTGCGGAATATATATATGAGCCCGGAAAATTCAACTTCTCAGCCATGTGCAACCGGGGAGAGAGGGAAGCGAGAGGAGAATATATACTGCTGCTTAATGATGACACGGAGGTAATTGAGGAGGATTGGTTAAAAATCATGGCAGGTCAGGCCTCTGTGCCGGGAACGGGTGCAGTGGGTGCAAGACTGCTCTATCCTGACGGGATAACCATTCAGCATGCAGGCATAACCAATATGCAGGTGGGTCCATCGCACAAGCTGGCAACTTTTCCAGAGGACAGATTTCACTATTACGGATACGGAAGCTGCAACATGAATATGTTAGCGGTAACCGGAGCGTGCCTTCTGGTAAAAAAGACTGTATATGATGAAATCGGCGGTCTAAATGAGGATTTCCCCGTTGCATACAATGATGTGGAATTTTGTGTGCGGCTTCAGAAGTCAGGACTTTTAAATGTCCAAAGAAACGATGCTGTGCTCATACATCATGAGTCACTCTCCAGAGGTGCTGATGCGGATGACAGCGGGAAGTGGAAACGGCTGATGCATGAGAGAAGAAAACTCTATGAGCTTCATCCGGAATTTGAAGGGCATGATCCGTATTACAGCAACGGATTAAAGGGAAATTGTCTGGGATATGAGGTCAATTATATGTTCCCGTGGGAGGAGAGAATAAAGACCGTGGAGAGGGTCAATGTCAGGAAAACATCAGGGTTGTCAAGAAAGGAATATCCTCTCATAAGTCTGAATATGGATAGTGTGGAGACCCAGAAAAAATACGACGAGAGCGAAACGGATGTGCTGTGTGCAGAGGGCTGGAGCTATATGGAGGGAGCCGATAATTCCCGTTTTGAAAGGTTTTTTGTCCTGAATTCGGATGATGCTACAAGCTTTATATATCCGATATTCGAAAAATACAGGCATGATGTGGAAAATATGCTCTCAGGGGAGCGCAATACCGGGCTTTCCGGATTTGTATGCAGAATAAGGAAAAACACCCTGCATACGGGAAGCTGGGGCATGGGCGTATTATACAGGGATATGGTAAACGGAAAGGAATATTACCGCAAGGCGGACGGGGAGCTTATCATATGACGGGCAGCAGCGCAAATACAGAGGAATATTATAAAGAGAAGCTGGCGGAGCAGAAGCGGCGTGTGCTTGAGCTTGAGAGAAATACGAAAAGGACAAGGGAACGTGCGGATGCTCTGGAGAATGAACTGAAGGTCTTGAAGGAGGGGAGGGCATGGCAGCTGTCCGCTCCGATGAGAGAGCTTTACCATCGGTATGCGAATTTTGTTAAGAAGGTTAAACGATACGGCTCATTAAGGGGCGTGCTTAAAAAGCTCAAAAGCAAGCTTATAGAGAGACGTGTACGCTTAAAGCACGGAAGCAAAGGCTTTCCGGATGCGGACAGGATAAGCCTTGAGAGAAATACGAAATTTTCAAAAAAAATAAAATTCAGCATACTCACGCCTTTATACAATACACCGGAAAAGTATTTGAAGGAAATGATAGAATCGGTGCAAAACCAGACCTACGTGAATTGGGAGCTGTGTCTTGCTGACGGCTCTGATGACGAGCATTCCTATGTGGGGGATATATGCAGGGAATATGGGGATTCCGACAGCCGAGTAGTGTACCGCAAGCTTCCCTGCAACAAGGGAATATCGGAGAACACCAACGAGTGCTTAAAGCTCGCCACAGGAGAATACATAGGACTTTTTGACCACGACGATATCCTGCATCCATCGGTTCTGTATGAATATATGAAAAGAATATGCGACGAGGATGCGGATTATCTGTATTGCGACGAGACCACCTTCAAGGGCGACGGCACGATAGACAATATGATAACCATGCATTTTAAGCCGGATTTTGCCATAGACAATCTGCGGGCAAACAATTATATCTGTCATTTCAGCGTCTTTAAAAGAGAGCTTCTCGACGGGACTGAGCTTTTCCGCTCTGAATTCGACGGAAGTCAGGATCACGATATGATACTGCGGCTTACCGCAAGGGCAAAAAGAATAGTCCATGTGCCGAAGCTTCTCTATTATTGGCGTTCGCATAAAGGCAGCACGGCATCGGATATCAGTGCCAAGAGCTATGCAATAGATGCGGCAAAGGGAGCGGTGGCAGATCATCTGACAAAGGCAGGCTTTAAAAATTTCGAGATAATATCCACCAGGGCATTTGAGACAATATTCAGGATAAAATATGAGATATTGGGGAATCCGAAGGTGTCCATACTCATACCGAACAAGGATCATACAGAGGATCTTAAGCGTGCCGTTACCTCGATACTTGAAAAGAGCACCTACGACAATTACGAGATTATAATAATAGAAAACAACTCAGAAACGGCAGAGATAGAGGAGTACTACAGTGTGCTTGAAAACGATCCCCGTATACGCATAGTGCGGTATGAGGGAGAATTCAATTTCTCCAAGATATGTAATGTGGGCGAGGAGTATGCAACGGGAGAGCATATCATCCTTTTGAATAATGACACGGAGGTAATAACCGTCAATTGGATAGAGGAGCTTTTGATGTATTCCCAGAGGGAGGACGTAGGAGCCGTGGGCGCAAAGCTGTATTATCCGGATGATACCATACAGCATGCCGGCATAGTGATAGGGCTTGGAGCCCACAGAACGGCGGGACATACTCATTACAGGGATGCAAGAACCATTCTTGGATATATGGGAAGGCTCTGTTATGCGCAGGATGTATCTGCCGTCACGGGTGCATGTCTGATGGTCAAAAAAAGCCTGTATGAGGAATTTTACGGGCTTGACGAGAATTTTGAGGTATCCCTTAATGATGTGGATTTCTGCCTGACATTGCTGCAGGCGGGGTATCTCAATGTATTTACGCCCTTTGCGGAGCTTTATCATTACGAATCCGTATCAAGAGGAACGGATGAGGACGGAGAAAATGCAGCCCGTTATGACAGAGAGGCAAGGCAGTTTAAGAAGAAATGGAAGGAATTTATCGATGCGGGAGACCCGTATTATAATCCGAACCTGTCCTTGGACAGAAGTGATTTCTCCCTTAGGTACTGACAAAAAAGGGAAAATATGATAAGATTATCCAAAGTAAATTTTTAAGGAGGGTATACAATGAGCTACAAAGAGGAATTTGAATTCTGGTTGAATGATGACTATTTTGACCAGGCCACCAAGGATGAGCTTCTCGCTGTCCGCAATAATGAGACGGAGATAGAGGACAGATTCTATAAGGAGCTGGAATTTGGAACAGGCGGCCTTCGCGGGGTTATAGGCGCCGGAACCAACAGGATGAACGTGTATACTGTGCGCAAGGCTACACAGGGGCTTGCAAATTACATCGTCAAAAAGGGAACTCAGGCAAAGGGAGTGGCAATAGCTTACGACTGCCGCAGAATGTCTCCGGAGTTTGCGGATGTAGCTGCATTGTGTCTTGCCGCCAACGGTATAAAGGCATATGTTTTTGACGAGCTTCGCCCTACGCCCGAGCTTTCCTTTGCGGTGCGCACACTGGGATGTACTGCAGGACTGAACATCACTGCAAGTCATAATCCTCCGGAATACAACGGATATAAGGCATACTGGGCGGATGGAGCACAGGTTACGCCTCCCCATGATACGGGAATAATTGATGAGGTAAGGGCTATAAAGGCCTATGCCGACTGCAAGACCATGGACAAGGAGGAGGCAAAGAGCAAGGGGCTCTATCAGGTCATCGGTAAGGAGATTGATGATAAGTATATCGAAGAACTCAAAAAGCAGATAATCCACCCAGAGATAATAAAGGAGGTGGCAAAGGATATAAAGATTGTCTATACTCCTCTTTGCGGAACCGGAAACAAGCCCGTGAGACGTGTGCTTTCCGAGCTTGGCTTCGAAAATGTGTATGTGGTTCCGGAGCAGCAGGGACCGGATTCCGAGTTTACTACGCTTGATTATCCCAATCCCGAGGATCCGAAGGCATTTACCTACGCTATAAATCTTGCAAAGGAAAAGGATGCGGATATAGTTCTTGCCACCGACCCCGATGCGGACAGACTGGGTGTATACTGCAAGGATACAAAGACGGGAGAGTATGTGGGCTTTACCGGAAATATGTCGGGCTCCCTCATTGCGGAATATCTTTTGAGAGAGAGAGCCGCTACAGGAAAGATGCCCGCAGGCCCCACTCTGGTAACAACGATAGTTACTTCAAATCTTATTTTTGAGATTGCAAAGGCATATGGTGTGGATGTCATTGAGGTGCTTACCGGATTTAAGTATATCGGAGAGCAGATAAAGATATTCGAGGAGAACGGAAACAAGAAAAATTATGTATTTGGTCTGGAGGAATCCTACGGCTGCCTTACTGGCACATATGCAAGGGATAAGGATGCCATTGTTGCGGTAATGGCGCTGTGTGAGGTTGCATCCTACTGCAAGAAGAACGGAAAGACTCTCTGGGATATGATGCTGGAGCTCTATGACAAGTACGGCTTCTTCAAGGAGAGCCAGTACACCATTACCTTAAAGGGTGTGGACGGTGCAAAGCAGATAAAGGAGACTATGGATAAGCTGAGAAACGACCCGCCCAAGGCATTTGGCGCAAGGAAGGTGCTCAAATTCAGGGATTATCAGAATGATACAGTCATAGATATGGAGAGCGGAGAGAAGACCACAACAGGTCTGCCTAAGTCCAATGTGCTCTATTTCGAGCTTCCCGACAATGAGTGGTGCTGTGCAAGGCCCTCCGGCACCGAGCCTAAGATTAAATTCTATATGGGTGTGAAGGGAAGCAGTCTCGAGGACGCAAACAAGCGTGTTGAAGAGCTTACTGCGGATGTCAAGGCTCTGCTTTAAAGGCAAAAGTGATAAATACCGCAAATATCAGGAAAACTCTATATTATCTTAAGCGCAATGGATTCAGGGAAACCTGGTATGCGGTAAAGGAGAGAGGTTTACAGGCGAAAGGCGAAGCATACCGCTTTTCGCCTGTTTCTGATGATGAGCTGAAGAGACAGAGAGTGTGGGCTGAAGGGCTGTCGCAGGATGAGAGAATAAGAATAAGCATCGTGGTGCCTGCTTACAGAACCCCCAGAGCATATCTGGAGGCGCTTCTGGATTCGGTTTTCTCCCAGAGCTATCCGTTTTTCGAACTGATAATAGCGGATGCCACGGAGGATGACAGCGTAAAATGCGTGGCGGAGGCATACTTAAAAAGGCTTTCTGCGGAGGAAAAAGCTAAGCTTAGGCTTTTAAGTCTGGCCAAAAACATGGGAATATCGGCGAACACAAACGAGGGAATAGGGGCGGTCTCCGGAGCTTATACAGGGCTTTTGGATCATGACGATCTTTTGACAAAGGATGCCTTATACGAAATGGCAAATGCAGTCATTTCCTCAAAAAATCCGCCGGATATGCTGTATTCGGATGAGGATAAATGCGACGAAGACGGCGAAAGCTTCTATGAGCCCAATATAAAACCGGATTTTGATTATGAGCTTCTGCTCTCAAACAATTATATCTGTCATTTTACTTTGATAAGGACAGATATAATAAAAAGGCTTCTGCTGAGGACTGAATTCGATGGGGCGCAGGACTATGATCTGTTTTTGAGAGCTGTGAAGGAATGCGGGGGGAATGTGCATCATATTCCGTTGGTACTGTATCATTGGCGCTGTCACAGGGCGTCCACCTCAGAGAATCCGGGAAGCAAAAATTATGCTTACGAGGCGGGCAGACGGGCTCTGCAGGCCCATGCAGATTCCTCAGGATATGCGGCGGAGGTGCTTGATACAAAGCATGTGGGCTTCTATACGCTTCGGTACAAAAAGGATATATTCGTCGCCCGCAAGGATATAGGGGCTGTCGGGGGACGCATTACGGACGGCAGAAGGGTGGTTGGCGGAGCCCTTAATCATCTGGGAAAGCCCTTATATGGAGGCTTGGACATACATTTCGGAGGATATCTCCACCGGGCTGAGCTTGCACAGGAGGTTTATGCTCTGGACGGACGCTGTATCCGGGTCAGACCGGAGCTTAGGGAGGACTTCTGCCGGATATTCGGTCTTTCAGAATATCGTGAGAGGAAGAATGGATTTGCCGAAATAACGGATGAAGCATCTGCGGATGAGGAATACATAAGGAAATCTCTGGATTTTGGAGGATTTTTAATAGAAAAAGGCTATCGAAGCGTTTATTGCCCGGAATATACGCTGAAGCTTTCGGGCAAAGCGGGGAAGAAGATAAAATGAGCAAGGTTACTGTAGTCATACCTAACTACAACGGCAAGAGATTCATAGAAGGCTGTCTGAGGGCTGTACTTTCACAGGCTGAGGGTACGCCGTCCTATGATGTGCTTGTGGTAGACAATGGTTCTGATGACGGAAGCGAAAAATATTTGAGAGAGCTTGGAAATGACAGGGTAAGGACAATTTTTTTGAAAAAAAACACCGGCTTCTGTCATGCTGTAAATGTCGGAATAAGGGAGTCAAAGGCTCCCTTTGTAATTCTTTTGAACAATGACACGGAGGTGGAGAGTGGCTTTGTGAGGGCACTCTATGAGGCTATAAAGGACAGAAAAAAGGTGTTTTCGGTAAGTGCGAAGATGCTTATGTGGGATTCTGCGGGGCGCATAGACGATGCGGGAGATCTATACACTGCCCTTGGCTGGCACAGAGCCAGAGGAAAGGGAGAGCCGGAAGAAAGATATGACAGACCGGCAAGAATTTTTTCCTCCTGTGGCGGTGCGGCGATATATAGAAAATCAGTGTTTGAGCGCATAGGTCTCTTTGATGAGGCGCATTTTGCGTATCTGGAGGATCTGGATATAGGCTACAGAGCTTCTCTTTGCGGCTATGTGAATCTTTATGAGCCGAAAGCAAGAGTGCTGCATTATGGTTCTGGTACTACCGGCTCACGTTATAATGAGACCAAGATAAGACTGTCTGCAGCAAATAATATTTATGTCATTGCAAAAAATATGCCGGTTTTTCAAGTGCTTCTGAATCTTCCGTTTCTATGTGCTGGATTTTTTGCCAAATTTCTCTTCTTCGCAAAAAAAGGCTATGGAAGGGTATATCTGAAGGGTCTTTACGAGGGAGTAAAAAAATCCTGCTCTGAGGAGGGGAGACGGAAAAGATTCATATTTAAATTCATTAGACTGCCACATTATATTGTTGTGCAGGCAGAGCTCTACCTCAATATATTCCGTCTAATTATTAAGAAATATTAAGAATTAAATGGGTATATTCATAATATCTTAAGTTGAGAAAAGATGCCGTAAATTGTACAATTATCTCGATGATGACAATGTGGCTTATTGTCGGAAACGGGAGACGGGCATGATAAAGGATAATCAGAAGATCTTTAACAGACTCTTGGTTGTTATCGACAGTCTAATGACTGGCTTTTCTTTCGTACTCGCATATTATATAAAATTTTATGTTTTTGAAGATGGTCCCGGACTGGGAGTTCTGCCGGTTACGGATTATATGAGGCTGCTTCTCTTTATTATTCCGGGCTACATACTTCTGTATTATTACTGTAGTGTATATACTCCAAAGAGAACCGTGCGCAGACGCAATGAACTCGCAGGTATAATTCAGGCTAATTTCATCGGTATTGCGGCGCTGGTTATTTTTATGTATGTTGTGCTCAAGGAGATAGACTTTTCGCGTTCCGTGATGGTTCTGTTCTTCTTTATAAACATCGTGCTAACGTCAGCGTCCAGAGTTTTCTTAAGGGGCTTTCTCGGCTCCATGAGGAGTCATGGATACAATCTGAAGCATATGCTTCTGGTTGGATATTCGAGAGCGGCCGAGGAATACATAAACAGAATACAGGAAAATCCTCAGTGGGGCTATGTGATATGCGGTATATTGGACGATCATATCCCTGCGGGAACTATGTACAAGGGCGTCAAGGTTCTGGGGAGTATCGGAAATCTTGAATATATCCTTCCGGAGAATAAGCTTGACGAGATTGGAATTACGCTTTCATTGAGGGACTATTACAAGCTGGAGGAGCTTGTTGAGACCTGCGAGAAATCCGGAGTGCATACAAAATTCATTCCGGATTACAACAGCATGATTTCAACCAGCACCTATACCGAGGATTTAATGGGACTTCCAGTTATAAACATAAGATATGTGCCTCTCACAAATACCGGAAATATCCTATTAAAGAGGATTGTGGATGTCGTGGGCGCTCTGTGCGGTATAATCATAACATCTCCGATAATGCTGGTTACGGCGCTTCTGGTCAGATTGTCAAGCCCCGGACCTATTATATTCAAGCAGGAGAGAATAGGGCTTCACAACAGACCCTTCAATATGTATAAATTCAGAAGTATGGAGGTGCAGGCACCTTCTTCCGAGGCGAAAGCCTGGACGGTTAAGAACGACCCCAGAGTGACGGGCATCGGGAAGTTTATCAGAAAGACCAGCATAGACGAGCTGCCACAGCTTTTCAACATACTTAAGGGAGATATGAGCCTTGTGGGTCCCAGACCCGAGAGACCACTCTTTGTGAACAAATTCAAGGAGCAGATACCCCGCTATATGATAAAACATCAGGTTCGTCCCGGTCTTACCGGCTGGGCGCAGGTAAACGGCTTCAGAGGAGATACCTCCATAACCAAGAGGGTTGATTATGATATCTACTACATTGAGAATTGGACTTTGTGGTTTGATATAAAGATTATATTAAAGACATTCTTTACGGGATTTGTCAATAAAAACGCCTATTAAGGCAAAAAGGAGAATTTAAAAATGGCATCACAGCAGAGAAACGGCGGAAGCGATGAGGGCGCCAGAGCAAGGCGTGCAGCAAGGGAACAGCAGGCGAGGAAGGCGAAAAAGAAGAACAAGCTTGTCATCTTTGGAATTGAGCTGGCGGTTATAGTGGCAATGGTATGTGTTCTCATATTTGTAATGAAGAATACCAGCTCGGAGGGACCAAGCTATACTGTCCTTGAGGCGGAAAATGTCGCCATAAACGAAAAGGTCATGGCGGAGAAGCAGGAAGGCGGAACCATGCACGGTTATATGAACGTGGCGCTCTTCGGTGTGGATGCCACCTCCAAAAACCAGCTCTACAAGGGGAGCCGAAGCGACAGTATAATGATAGCCAGCATAAATCTGGACACCGGAGACATAAAGCTTGTCAGTGTATACAGAGATACATATCTGAATCTCGGAAATGACACATATTCCAAGTGTAATGCGGCATACGCCAAGCAGGGTGCGGAGCAGGCGGTAAAGATGCTCAATATGAACCTTGATATGGATATTGAGAACTTTATTACCGTCGGATATATGGGACTTAAGGAGGTTATTGACGGTCTCGGCGGAATATATCTGGATATAGACGAGACGGAGCTTAAGCATATCAACAACTATCAGATAACCATAGCCAAGGATTACAAGATAGACTACAATGAGGTAACCCATACAGGGTATCAGCTTGTGGATGGCTTACAGGCTGCGGCGTACTGTCGTATAAGATATGGCGGCGGAGACGATTTCAAGCGTGCGGAGAGACAGCGTGAGGTAATAAAGGCCATCGAGGATCAGGCAAAGAAAACGGATCTGGGAACCTTGACAAAGACCTTCAACGAGGCTGTGGATGACATATATATGAGCTTCTCCTCGGATTATGTGCTGGAAATGCTCAAGGATATCGCAAAATATAAGATTGTTGACGAGAACGGATTCCCTCAGGAAACCTTAAGAACCGTAGGAAATATCGGCGCAAAGGGAAGCTGTATCGTTCCCAGGGATCTCACGGCAAATGTTGTTTGGCTCCATCAGTTCCTCTTTGAGGATCAGAATTATGAAGTTACAACGGATGTTAAGCAATACAATGAGAAGATCAAGTCTGATACGGACAAATATGTGGAATAGTCCGCAGATAATGAAAAAGTGGGGCTTGTAAAAAGCCCCCTTTTTTTATAAGATAGATATGGTAAATATGAAGGTAGATGTGATAATTCCTCTGTACAAGCCGGACAAAAGCCTTTTTGAGCAGATAAGAAGGCTTCGGGCGCAGAGTGTTAAAATAAACAAAATAATTCTCATAAACACCGAAAAGGCCTATTTTGACGAGCTTCTGAAAAATGAGGACAGAGCTCTGGCTGATGAGAAGATTCAGGTTATACATATAAAAAAGCATGAATTTGACCACGGCGGCACCAGAAGAATGGCGGTGGAATACAGTGATACGGAAATATTTGTAATGCTGACGCAGGACGCTGTACCCACGGACAAAAGGCTTATAGAAAGGCTTACAGAGCCTCTGCGCAAGCTTACCCCAAAGGTTGCAGTATCCTATGGGAGGCAGCTTGCAGGAAGGGATAGTGGTATATTGGAGAGATATACCAGAAGCTTCAATTATCCCAAAGACAGCCGCATAAAGAGTATGGCGGATATGGAGAGGCTCGGGGTAAAGACTTTTTTCTGCTCAAACGTGTGTGCGGCATACAATAGAGATGTGTATGACAGGCTCGGAGGCTTCGCAGAGAGGACGATCTTTAATGAGGATATGATATATGCGGCGGCTGCAATAAAGGCGGGCTACAGTATAGCCTATGTGGCGGAGGCAAGAGTGCTGCATTCCCATAATTATAGCTGTAAACAGCAGTTTCAAAGAAATTTTGATCTGGGTGTGTCACAGGCGGAGCATCCTGAGGTGTTTGCGGGTATAAGCTCGGAAAGCGAAGGAAAGAAGCTGGTAATTGAAGCGACAAGGCATCTGATAGAGCATGGAAGATTCGCTGCTATTCCATACTTCTATCTGCAATGTGCATCAAAATATGCGGGGTATCTCTTGGGAAAGAAATACAGATACCTGCCAGAAAAAGTGATAATGAAGTGTACGACAAATAAAGAATACTGGAATAAAGAACGGTAAGGAGGATTTGAGAGATGTGCGGAATAGTGGGATATATAGGAAAGAAACAGGCTGCCCCCATAATTTTGGACGGGCTATCCAAGCTTGAATACAGAGGATATGATTCTGCGGGCATCGCAGTCTACAACGGAAATCAGATAATCACAAAGAAGGCTGTGGGAAGGCTCAAAGTGTTGGAAAACTTAACCCACGGCGGAGAGAACATAAAGGGGCTTTCCGGCATAGGGCACACCCGCTGGGCTACTCACGGAGCACCCAACGACTTAAATGCGCACCCTCATACAAATTCTGCGGGAACAATTGCAGTTGTCCACAACGGAATAATCGAGAACTATATTAAGCTTCGGGAGAAGCTTACCCGTCACGGCTATGAATTTGTTTCCGAAACGGATACGGAGGTGCTTGCGCATCTTTTGGACTACTATTATAAGGGAAATCCGCTGGAGGCTGTCACAAAGGTGCTTCACAGGGTTGAAGGTTCTTACGCTCTCGGCATTCTTTTCTCGGATTTTCCTGATGAGGTGTATGCGGCAAGGAAGGACAGCCCCCTTATAGTAGGACAGAGCGAGGAGGGCAATTTCATTGCATCCGATGTTCCGGCGATTCTGAAATACACCCGCACGGTATATTACCTCGATAATCAGGAGGTTGCAAAGATTGGCAGGGATAATATCAAATTCTACACCGTGGATGAGGAGGAGATAGAGAAGAAGCCAAAGACCGTAGACTGGGATGCGGATGCGGCGGAGAAGGCGGGCTATGAACACTTTATGCTTAAGGAAATGTACGAGCAGCCCAAGACCGTTGCGGATACCATCTCTCCCAGAATAAAGAACAAGGATATAGTATTTGAGGAATTAAAGCTTACCGATGATGAACTCAGAGCCATAAACAGAATCCATATTGTTGCCTGCGGTTCCGCATACCATACGGGTGTGACGGCAAAGTACGTGATTGAGAGTCTTGCAAAGATTCCTGTCGAGGTGGATGTTGCAAGCGAGTTCAGATATCGTCATCCTCTGCTTGAAAAAGGCAGCATGGTAATTGTGATAAGCCAGTCCGGCGAGACGGCGGATACCCTTGCGGCGCTCAGGGAATCGAAGGAGATGGGAATCAAGGTTCTCGGAATAGTGAACGTAGTGGGAAGCTCCATTGCAAGGGAGGCTGACAGCGTAATCTACACATGGGCGGGGCCGGAGATTGCCGTAGCCACCACAAAGGCGTACAGCGCACAGCTGGTTGTGCTGTATATGCTTGCGATGAAGCTTGCAAAGGTGAGAGGCAGGCTTGCCGATAAGGAATTTCAGGAAATGCTTAAGGAATTGCAGACAATTCCGGATCAGATAGAGCTTCTTTTGGGGCAGAAGCAGAAAATTCAGCATTTTGCCAACAGATATGTGGGCGCAAAGGATATATTCTTCATTGGCAGGGGCATAGATTATGCCATATCGTTAGAGGGCTCGCTTAAATTAAAGGAAATCTCGTATATCCATTCCGATGCGTATGCGGCGGGAGAGCTTAAGCACGGCACAATATCCCTCATAGAGGACGGAACCCTTGTGGTGGCGCTTTCCACACAGCCGGAGCTCTTTGCGAAGACGATCAGCAATATTAAGGAAGTGAAGGCAAGGGGCGCATTTGTCATGGCGGTCACAAACGAAGGCAATAAGGAAATCGAATCCGAGGCGGATTATGTGGTATATATTCCGGAGATAAATCCGTACTTTACGAATTCCCTTGCCATTATCCCTCTGCAGCTGTTCGCATACTATGTCGCCGTGGGAAGGGGCTGTGATGTGGATAAGCCGAGAAATCTGGCAAAATCCGTTACGGTGGAGTAATTGTTGTTTTATTTCACAAAAAGACAATAAATTGAACACAATTTGAACACAAACCGGGAATATACTCTGCATTAGAAAATCCGGAAAGGGATTGGATAAAGGAGGAGTAATATTATGTACGAGGACAATTTTGATACAGGCAGTACCGGCAGCTATACTACCTATCAGACCACAGGCTATTCCCAGAGCTATGGGGAGAATAAGGAGCCTGAAAAGAAGCGGAAGAAGAGCGGCATATTCGGAAAAATAATGCTGAGCATTGCATTGGGGCTGTTCTTTGGACTGTTTGCCGGAGTAGGCTTCTTTGCCGTGGGACAGGGAATGGGGCTTTTGGATTCTGCAAAGGATGGAAAAACCGTAGAGAATGTACAGAAAACCGAAGTGATTCCTGAGATAAGCTCAAGGATTGATGCGGATTACGATTCAAACTCCACGGGCGCCGTTGTTGACAGAGCAGTATTGCAGTCGGATATTCCATCCGTTGTGGACAATGTGATGCCTGCAATGGTTTCCATCGTCAACAAAGCCACCGTTACCGCAAATTATTGGGGACGCACCTACTCTCAGGAGGTTCCGTCAAGCGGCTCGGGAATAATTGTAAAGGAAGATGAAAACGAGCTTCTCATAGTGACGAATAATCATGTCGTAGAGGATGCAAACAGTCTTGAAGTCACATTTATCGACGGAACCACGGCTGTGGCAGTAACCAAGGGTGTGGATGAGGATATGGATCTTGCGGTAATATCCGTAGCTTTATCCGAGCTTTCCAATGATACCTTAAATGCCATCAATATTGCGGAGCTTGGAGACAGCACGCAGCTTGAGCTTGGAGAAAGCGTTATAGTCATAGGAAATGCGCTAGGGTACGGTCAGTCGGTTACCACCGGTATAGTCAGCGCAATAGACAGAGAGATTACCATGGACGACGGCTCCAAGGGAACGTTCATACAGACTGATGCGGCAATAAATCCCGGCAACTCCGGAGGTGCGCTTCTTAATATGTACGGAGAGGTAATCGGTATAAACTCCAACAAGATAGGCGGTACGGCAATAGAAGGTATGGGCTATGCCATTCCCATATCCTCCGCAAGTCCGATAATTGCAGATCTTATGGAGAGGCAGACCAGAACCGTAATTTATAATGAATCCGAGAGAGGCTATCTGGGAATCCGGCTGCAGGCAATAACCGGAGAAATTGCAGCAGCCTACAATATGCCTCAGGGAATCTATGTGGTAAATGCCGTTGAGGGCGGTGCGGCAAAGGAGGCAGGCGTACTCACGGGCGATATAATCACAAAATTTGACGGCAACAAAATAAAGGATTACGAGGATTTGCAGGCGCTTTTGCAATATTATCCGGCAGGAGAGACAGTAACCATAGTGCTGCAGAGACCTGAGAACGGAGAGTATGTGACGCATGAGATAGAGCTTACATTGGGCAGCAGAGAAAGTGTAAATTCCCCGCAAAAGAGAGAGTAAATTCAGAACAAAATACAATCCCCGTCGCACTGAGGTGTTGACGGGGATTTTGTTTTATATTATATTAGGAAAGTAAATATATGGTTGTACGGTGTCTGCAGGGGATAAATCGTCCCGGGTGCAGGTGAAAAGGGAAACAGGTGTGAATCCTGTGCGAACCCGTCACTGTATTAGCGGAGCTTCGATTGGCTATATGCCATTGGCGGCAAAGCCGCCGAGAAGGCGCAGTCGGAGCAATGAGGCTTAAGTCAGGAGACCTGCCGTATGACCGGTACGTAAGGCTACGAGGAATTGGTCGTACCGTCAGGGCATCCTTTGATGCCTTGTTAAGTACAGCCATCTGTTAATGCAGATGGATTTATTTTGCTGTATTCCTCGCAGTCGAATAACACATCAAAGAAAGCGAGGAGCAAAATGAAAAAATTACTGGCAGCACTTATGATTGGAGCGTTGGCTGTAGGGGGGCTTACCGCCTGCGGTCAGGAGGCGCAGAAGGTATCAGGCAAAGAACAGCCGGAAAATCCCGGAGCCGACGAAGAAGACGAAGAAAATTACGAAACGGGGGACGCATCCTTGGATAATCCCAGAAATCAGGATGATATAGGAGAAAAAGAGCTTTTGGTGGTAAGCTTCGGCACAAGCTTCAACGATTCAAGAAGGCTTACCATAGGCGCAATAGAGAGCGCAATAGATGATGCGGTATCTGATGACTACAGTGTAAGGCGCGCCTTCACAAGTCAGATAATAATCGACCATGTGGCAAAGCGTGACGGGGAGCAGATAGACAACCTTAAGGACGCTTTGGACAGAGCTGTCAAAAACGGTGTTAAGACTTTGGTTGTACAGCCCACACATCTTATGGATGGATATGAGTACAACGACATAATAGACGAGCTTGCGGATTATTCGGATGCCTTTGAAAAGATTGTCATAGGAAAGAATCTTCTCTCGACGGATGATGATTTTGAGGCTGTCATAAAGGCTGTTACGGATGAAACGAAAAAATATGACGACGGACAGACAGCAATCTGCTTTATGGGGCATGGCACAGAGGCGGATTCCAACGGAATTTATGCAAAGCTGCAGGAGATGATAACTGCCGACGGTTATGCGAATTATTATATCGGTACTGTTGAAGCAGAGCCTTCGATAGATGACCTTATAAAGGCAGTCAAGGCAGGGGGCTACAAGAAGGTGGTATTGGAGCCGCTGATGGTTGTGGCAGGAGACCATGCCAATAATGATATGGCAGGGGATGATGAGGACTCATGGAAGAACCGCTTTGAGGCTGAGGGCTTTGAGGTGGAATGCATACTCAAAGGACTTGGAGAAATTCCTGCCGTAAGAGATATCTATGTAGCACATGCAAAAGAAACTTTGGCTGAGGTAAAGTAAGGTATACAAATGAAAGACAAATGTTATTTTTTGAATATAAAGTTGTTTTCAAAGGGGGCTGCACTTATCTGTGCGGCTTCCCTTCTTGCCGGCTGCGGCGAAGCGCAGACCGGGGAGCAGGATACATCGGATAAGGTTGCCACTGCGTCAGAAATGACCACAATTGAGGAGGTTGTGGAGGAAGGGATGGTTCCGGTATATGCGTCCTCAATAAATGACGGCGAGTACGAAATTACCGTCGATTCAAGCTCATCAATGTTTTCCATTGAAAAGGCGCTTCTGACTGTGAAGGAAAATGAAATGACGGCGACTATGACCATGGGAGGCAAGGGCTATCTATATCTCTATATGGGAACAGGAGAAGAGGCAGCAAAGGCATCGGAGGAAAGTTATATCCCCTTTGTAGAAGATTCGGAGGGCATGCACACCTTTACTGTACCTGTGGAAGCCCTTGATATGGGGATTCCGGTAGCGGCATTCTCCAAGGCAAAGGAAAAATGGTATGACAGAACCCTTCTTTTCAGGTTGGATTCTCTTTCGGCGAAGGCCATGGGAGATAATTTGATAACGAGCGTTTCAAAGCTCGGTTTGTCGGACGGGGAGTATAGTGTTGCAGTTACGCTTTCCGGCGGTAGCGGCAAGGCTTCTGTCGAAAGTCCGGCAAAGCTTGTAATAAAGGATGGTCAGGCTGTGGCAACCATAGTTTTCAGCAGTCCGAATTATGACTATGTCCTGGTGGGAGACGATATGTATAAGCCGGTAAACAGTGAGGGAAACTCTACATTTGAGCTTCCGGTGGCAGGCTTTGACATTGGACTTCCCATAAGTGCAGATACCACAGCAATGAGCAGCCCGCACTTAATAGACTACACTCTGAAATTTGAATCAGACAGTATAAATGCGAAGTAAATTAAAAATAATTTTAATATTTGCTGCATTTCTTCTTGCACTGGGCGGTTGCAGTGCAGAACCGGCATCTGACACAGGCGGGACAAATGTGGTAAGCTGGCATGATCTGACCAAGGTAGGCGATATGCCCCTCGAATATGCCGAGAGGTTCTCCGCAGAGTATTATGAGGGCGGATACACTTTGATAACTATAAATGATGCCGACAGGTATCTTGCTTATGACAAAGAGCTTCCGGCGGGGCTTCCTAAGGGCATAAAGCCCATAGACATCTCCGATAATCATATATATCTTGCATCAAGCTCGGCTATGGACTACTTCAGGGAGCTGGATGCTCTTTCGCAGATAGCGCTTACCTCAACGAAGGCTTCAGACTGGAGGCTTGAAGAAATAGGGGAATTGGTGGAGAAAGAAAAAATAACATATGTCGGCAAATATTCATCGCCGGACTATGAGGCGGTTTTGGACTATGGCTGCAATTTCGCTTTGGAGAATACCATGATTTTTCATAGTCCGAGGACGATGGAAAAGCTGGAGGAGCTGGGGATTCCTGTCATGGTGGAGTATTCCAGCTATGAGAAGGAGCCTCTGGGGAGGCTGGAATGGATAAAGCTTTATGGACTATTATGCGGCAGGGAGGCTCAGGCAGAACAGTTTTTTGCAAAAAGCTTAGACGAGATTAAAGGCATTGAAATAGCAGAGAATGCTGAGAAAAAGTCGGTAGTGTTTTTTTATCTGACCCGTTCAGGCAGCATAAATGTGAGAAATAAAGGGGATTATATAACACGCATGATAGATATTGCAGGGGGGGAGTATTTCTTAAGGGAGGCAGTTCCCGGAGGGAGCACGGCGGTCAATATGCAGCTTGAAGAGTTCTATGCAGAGGCGGTCAATGCGGATATACTTATATATAACGGTACTATAGAAGGGGAGATAAAGGATGTTGATGAGCTTTTGTCAAAAAATGCTCTTTTTTCCGATTTTAAGGCAGTTAAAGAAGGAAAGGTCTATTGCGCTGGCTCCGATATGTTTCAAAGAAGCACCGGCATTGCAGATATGATAGTGGAAATGAATGAGATTATATCAGGGAAAGAGCGTTCTAAAGAGGAAGAGCATTATCTATACAAATTGGAATAAATGAAAACACGGTTTAATAAAAGGAACATATGCTGCTATATTATACTTGTTGCGCTGCTTATTGTTTTTGCAGGTCTGAATCTGGCATTTGGGAGCGTAAGGCTTGACGACAGCGAGGTGGCGGAAAGAATACTTATTAACATCCGCCTGCCAAGACTTATTGCTGCCGGAATTTTAGGTGGTATGCTTGCGGTCTCAGGCTATCTTTTGCAGACCTTTTTTGCAAATCCGATAGCCGGTCCCTATGTGCTTGGCATATCCTCGGGGGCAAAGCTCTTTGTCGCAACTGCACTGATAACAATGCTGAAAATTAATTTACGACTTAATTCATACGGGATGGTAATGGCGGCATTTTTGGGTTCCCTCGTTTCTACAGGATTTATTCTAGTGATTTCCTACAGGGTAAGGAATATGTCCATGCTTGTAGTGTGTGGCGTAATGGTGGGCTATATCTGTTCATCCGTCACGGAGCTTTTCTTAAACTTCGCCGAGGATTCAAATATAGTCAATCTGCATTATTGGTCTTTGGGCTCCTTCTCGGGAATAAATATGGAAAATGTAGGTATAATATGTTGGATAGCAAGCGTTATGGCAATTCCCGTAATGCTTTTGACAAAGCCTATGTCCGCATATCTTTTCGGGGAGGAATATGCGGTAAATATGGGGGTAAATGTGAAGCTTTTCAGGATAGCGCTGATAGTCTTTTCAAGCGTATTGTCTGCAACGGTAACTGCCTTTGCCGGTCCGATTTCCTTTGTGGGGATTGCTGTACCGCAGCTTATAAAGTCGTTATTTGGTACGGCAAAGCCCGTTGTCATCATCCCTGCCTGCTTTTTGGGAGGCGGAGTATTCTGCCTCTTTTCGGATTTTCTTGCAAGAGTAATATTTGCACCAACGGAGCTGTCAATAAGCACCGTTACATCCATATTGGGAGCTCCGGTAGTAATATGGGTTATGATAAAGCGCAGGAGGGAGGTATGAGGGCTTATGGATAGGCATACCCTGCTGAGCGTCAAAGGACTTGAAATCGGGTACGGAAAAAATAAAATAATTGGCGATATTAAATTTGAACTGCATTCAGGCGAAATTGCTGCCGTAATGGGACCTAACGGTGTGGGAAAGTCCACGCTTTTGAGGGCGCTTTCGGGGCTTCTTCCCCCCATATCTGGAAAGGTGCTGCTGGATAACAGGGATATATATAGTGGAGGCAGGGATAATTTGAAGCGCAATGCCCGACAGATATCCATACTCACTACCGCAAAGGTGGATGCAGAGCTTATGAGCGTATCGGAGGTCGTGGAGTCGGGCAGATATATGCACAGCGGTATATTCGGCAGAATATCAGATGCGGACAGAGAGAAGGCGAAAGAGATAATTCATCTTGTGGGGCTCGACGCCATAAAAGATGCGGCATTTTCGAAGCTCTCTGACGGTCAGAAGCAGAGAGTGATGCTGGGAAGAGCCATATGTAAGGAACCGGAGTTACTGGTAATGGATGAACCTCTTACATTTCTTGATATAAAATATAAACAAGAATTGATTTATATCCTGAAATCTCTGGCGCATAAAGCTAACATAGGGATAATCATATCGCTCCATGAGCCGGAGGATGTGAGAAAATTGGCGGATAGGGTGCTTACTCTTAAGGATGGGGGTATGAAGGATTTTTTAGACGGCACGGACAAATTAAATGAAAATTATATAAAATCTCTATTTGACCTTGCAGAGATTTCAAATGAATGAGAAATAATTTTACTTCGTCTCTTGTTTTTGTTGCCATAGCGTTTTTTTCAGACTATACTTTAAATACATGGGGAAAAATTTATGGATGAAAATGAACTTATCAATATGATAGAAAGCCAGATGAGCGGAGGAGTGAGCAGGCTTAAGGTCGGCTTTACCGATGATGTTGTAGATGGCGGAATGAGGAAGGAATACCACCATGGACGCTGTGATGTAGGAAGTCCTTGGGCTAAGGGTACCGTGACAAACTGTGACGAGGTGGACGAAGGCAGGGAGCTTGAATATATAGCAGGAAAAGAGAGGGATAATAAATGAGAAGTATTGGCTTTATAGGTATGGGAAATATGGCGCAGGCGCTGGCGGCAGGCTTTATTGATTCGGGACTTGTGCGAGGAGAGGATATATTTGCGTATGCGCCGCATCAGAACAAGCTGCGGGCAAATGCTAAAAGGCTGGGATTTACGCCGGTATCATCCCTTGTGGAGCTTCTGACTTCGGGAGAGATTATTATAATGGCGTGTAAGCCATACCAGATAGAGGGGGTTCTTTCGGAGATAAAGGAAAAGCTCTCCGGCAAGACGCTTATATCCATTGCGGCAGGCTGGAATTACGAAAAATATCACAAGATATTAAATGACATTCCGGTGCGCATACAGTTTGTAATGCCTAATACCCCTGCAATGGTGGGAGAGGGTGTCATTCTTTTTGAGGAGGCAAATTCTCTTGAAGCTTCTGAGAGAGAGGAGATGATAAAGCTCTTTTCCTCTGTCGGACTGGTAGAGGAGCTTCCGAGTAATCTTATGGGTATCGGAGGCGCTGTCGCAGGATGTGCGCCTGCGTTTGTGGATATGTTTATGGAGGCATATGCCGATGCGGCGGTAAAGTACGGAATGCCAAGACAGACAGCATACCGCATTATCGCACAGATGGTAAGCGGATCGGGAAAGCTTGCGGCGGAGACGGGAGAGCATCCGGGAGTGCTTAAGGACAATGTGTGTTCGCCGGGAGGAACCACCATATGTGGGGTGGCAGCATTAGAGGAAAGTGGTTTCAGAGGTGCTTGTATCAGATCTGTAGATGCGATAATGAATAAATAAAACGTGTGTTATATAATAGTGGGCGAACATAGTTTCGAATGAGGGAGTTTTTTGGGACTTAAAAAATGATATCTTCTTATCAGAACAAGATAATCAATTTCTGATAAGGAGGTATTTTATTATGAAGGGATTTAATACAGCTGACGGATATATGGGATGGGTAGGAAATATGTATATGCTCTTTTCCTGCGAGGCTGACTATCTGGATTATATGGCGGCATAAATCTTTGGATTTAACGGGATATCCAGCGTCCGGAGGCGCCGCAGGGAAGCACAAGTCCGCTCTCTTTTACCGGTAGGCCTATTTCGTCAGCCTCGACTCTGCCGCCGTGCATTTTGACAATCGCTTCATTGAGCATATAGGACAAAACGGCAGGCTGCAGACCTGTGGTGTATGAATTTATAAGGAAGAAAGAGGCACTTTCAGAGAGAAGCCTCTCGGTAAGAAGCAGAAACTCCCATATATTGTCCTCGATTTTCCATATTTCGCCCTTGGGTCCTCTGCCGTAGGAGGGTGGGTCCATTATTATACCGTCATATTTGCTGCCACGGCGTATTTCACGCTCCACAAACTTTACGCAGTCGTCCACAAGCCAGCGTATGGGGGCATCGGACAGCCCGGAATAGGAGGCATTCTCCTTCGCCCAGGTAACCATGCCCTTTGAGGCATCCACATGGGTCACGGAGGCACCTGCAGAAGCGGCGGATATTGTGGCTCCGCCCGTATAGGCAAACAGATTCAATACCTTAAAGGAATTGCCATTTTCGGAGGCTTTGGAGATTTTTTCGGATATTATCCTACAAAACCACTCCCAGTTGACAGCCTGTTCGGGGAAAAGCCCGGTGTGCTTGAAGCTGAAGGGCTTAAGCCGGAAGGTAAGGGAGCTTTGGGTAGATTGGGTAGAATCCCCTTCTTGCAGGGATTTTAAGCTATAGTTTATGCTCCACTCATCCGGCAGATCTATAAATTCCCATTCGCCGCCCCCCTTGCTGCTTCTGTGATAATGGGCGTTTTTCTTTTTCCAATACGGATTTTTGTGCCCGGTATCCCATATTACCTGGGGATCGGGGCGCACAAGCGTATATTTGCCCCAGCGCTCCAGCTTCTCCTTGCCGCAGGTATCAAGAACCTCATAATCTTTCCAATTGTCCGCAATCCACATATATTTAACCTCTGCACTATTATAGGTAGTGTCAACTTTGACACCCCCTTTTTTTATATAAAACCTTTATTTATTGGGAGTTCAAAAAGAAATGAGCATTGACCTCCCTTTTGGTATAATGTCATTTGCGACAACAACCTTATACAAAAGATTGGAAAATGC
>JAFUVF010000045.1 GCA_017483735.1 Lachnospiraceae bacterium
GAAGGCATTGGCGACAATGAGTATAGAGGCAAAGGAGGCGGTAGAGTCAATGTATAAGGCGAACTCGGATTATATGGAGAAGTATCTTGCGGAAGCGCATGAGAAATTTGTGCTTGATAAGCTTACTTTGGAAAATGCGCTCAAGAAGGCAAATACCGCACTTTCAGAGGCACAGGCTGAAATTTTGGAAGAAAGAGCAAAAAATAGAATGTCAGAATTAACAATCTCACAAAAGGATAAAGAGATAGAAGAATTAAAAAGACAACTTGAAATGAAAGTATGATACCTTTATAGCGAGGCACAGGATTTTTCGACGAGGATAAAGGAGAAGCGGATGGGACAGCTTTTTGAGAATTTTGAACCCTATGATGTGCAGGCAACAAGGGCTGAGGCAAGGGCATTAGGAGTTGAAGAGTGCAGAGAAGACTACAGGCACTTATACATATCGTCCATTATGAGCTCACTGAAAAATGCCCTTCGGTTGTAGACAGAGATCAGCCTTGCTTTCTCGCTTGAAGTGAGGCTTTTGTGTTCGTTTTCATAAATAACTTCAAGCATAAAAACCATATTCATATGTATGATACCCATAAGGATATTCCTGCGGAAGCTGTAATCCTCATAGGTTTTAAAGTAATATTGATACAGATAGTAGATAAGATATGCGGCAAGATGCCTTAAAAGATATGGATATTTTGAAAGAAGCCCTCTTGCCATATTCGCCCATTTATCCTCAGCATACAGTATATGCTCATATTTGTCGTAATAGTGGCGGCAAAGCTTATACAATGTATTTTGTGTAGTTTTAAGCCTGTCGCCGTAAAATCTCGTATACATCAGCTTTTCAAGAGTTTTTGCGGGAAACGGGAAAAGCCTTAAGTCCTCGGAGGAGGTGTCGGTATTCATACAAAATGCAAAAGCTTCAAAGGGATTTTCGGTTAAATAACCGGTATCTCCATTTATGAAAGCCTCCTGTGCAAGCTCCGCATAGCGCTTCATATGGTTAAGTGTATTCGTTAAAGCATTTAAGTCTTTTACCTCGTACAGAGCCTGTATCATCATTTTCCTTGTATTGTCAAGCGCATGCAGAAAATCCGCATCATCATTCGTTCCGCAGGGCTTTGAGCCCGCTTCATCCTCATATTCATTAAGATACATATTTTCAAATTCGGACAAAAACATTTCCGCTCCGTGCAGACAGGAAAGGTCTATATATCTTTCCTCAAACTCGCCATAATTTCTGTAGAAGCGGGGATAATCCCTGCATGCCTGCGGAATAAAGTCATGCCCCTTTTTTATCTGGAGAGTGCATAGCCTATCCTTATTGCGGAACGGGCAGGTCTTTGAATTGGGATTAAATACATAATTTGAACCTATTATCGAATATGCGGAGAGCTTGAGCCCCAGCACTCCATTTTCGTTTGAAAAGCGCACAAAGTCATCCTTATTGATAGGGATCTGCCAGCCGTGACAGCAGTTTTCGCTGCATTCGGAGGCAGTGCATTTGAAATTTTTGTGGAAGGAGATTTCACGTATTTTCATTATATAATGTCATAGAATCTTATCCAAAATATAGACAATCACGCTCACGGCTATAGCCACGGGGAATAATCCGAGCCCGCAGTACGCCATGATTATTCCTATTATGAGCGCTGCGATGCCGGATATGGGATTTGCCCCCGCATTCATTATAGCGGGAAACAGCATTACCGAGAGGGTTACGTAGGGCACATAGTACAGGAAGGAGCGTATTGTTTTATTTGTAATCTTTTTCCGTATAAGCGTAAGGGGCAGCACTCTTATCAGATAGGATACCCCGAACATTATCAATATGTATATATAGATATTATGCTTCATTTTCTATGCCTCCTGTGTCGCTTCGGCTGCGGTATTATCTTCAACCGGGAAAAATATCGCCGCAAGAAGCGAGAGCGCCACGGTAAGTATTATTATCCTTGTGCCCTCGGAAAGCGTCCTGACTACGGGGGCTATTGAGAAGGCAAAGCTTAGCGCAAAGGAAAGAATTATCAGCCCTGCAATGACCCGGTTCTTTTTTGCGGGGGGAATGATGATAGCAAGGAACATTCCGTAGAGACATACCCCAAGAGCCTTTGCAATATCGTCGGGAAGGAGGCTGTCCATCATAACCCCGAAGGCTGTGCCGAGCGCCCATGAGGGACCGGCTACCGCCGCCATACCGTAGGTGTAGAAGGGGTTGAGATTTCCGGGAACGGTTACTGAAGCCGCAAATATTTCATCCGTGATATAGTGGGCTATGAAAAATCTGTGGAAGAATTTCATTTTTTCATCCAGCTTTTGCGACAGCGCAGTGCTCATAAGCATATATCTTGCGTTAATAACCAGGGTAATGAGAGCCATTTCAAGATACGGAGCGTCGGAGGCTATGACGGTAAAGCCCGCATATTCTCCGGCGGAAGCATTGCACAGCGCACTTGTTGCGGCGGCGAGGAATGCTGTGAGTCCGCTCTTTTTGGCCATTATCCCAAGGGCAAAGGACACCGCAAAATACCCAAGCCCTATGGGTATTCCCATTTTAAGTCCCTTTATGAACCAGATTTTGTTGTCGCTTTTTTTACCCATACCCACGTATATTACACCTTAATTTTTGATACAGCAAGTATTATAACAAATGAATGAAGAAATGTGTTATAATTATTGCAATAAATACAGGCGGTTCGATATGCGGTTTTTGAAGATTCTAAAAAAATATTGGTTTTATGCGGTCATAGCCCCGCTTTTTATGCTGGGAGAGGCGGGAATGGATCTTTTGCAGCCTCGTCTTATGGCAAAGATTGTGGATGAGGGAGTACTTGGTATCTCCAACAACGGAGTGGGGGATATAGGTCTGGTGATTTCTCTGGGCTTGCGCATGATACTCTTTGTCGTTCTGGGAGGACTGTCGGGCTTTCTGTGCGGTGTGTTTGCGAATATTGCAGCGCAAAATTTCGGGAATGATGTGCGGAAAGAGGTCTTCAAAAGAGTAATGTCATTATCCTTCGAGCAGACGGATGATTTTACCACAGGCTCCCTCATTACCAGAATAACAAACGATGTGACGCAGCTTCAAAACCTTGTCAGCATGTCCATACGAGGCTTCATACGCACCTTTGTGCTCTTTATAGGCGGTATAATATGTATGCTGTCGCTTAATCTTAATTTCGGGGTTGTGGTGGCGTGCGCCTTTCCGCTGATACTCATATGTGTAGTGTTCTTTCTGTCGAAGGCAAGTCCGAAGTTTACGGTATTGCAGAGTAAACTGGATACGCTCAACAATGTTATGCAGGAAAATATAAACGGTCAGAGGGTTGTGAAGGCGTATGTCAGGGAAAGCGCAGAGACAGAGAGGTTTGAGCATACCAACAAGGATCTGATAGACACGCAGCTTTCGGTGCTTCTATTGTTTTCATATATGACGCCCATAATGAACATCATAATGAATATCTCTGTCGTGGCGATCATAAAGGTGGGCGCAGTAAATGTGGAAAATATGGCGGCGACGCCGGGGGATGTAATGGCGGCGATAACCTACATATCGCAGATACTGGGAGCTATTACCCGGATGACAATGATATTCCAGTCCATTTCAAGGGGAGCCGCATCGGGAAGAAGGCTTGATGAGGTGCTTGCAACGGACAGTCTCATAAGGGATGGAAATTATGACACATCTGTCAAAAATGGCACCGTGGAGAATCCCGCAGGAGCTTCCGTCGAATTTAAAAATGTATATTTCAAATACGAAAATGCGGCTGATATGATAATAAAGGACTTTTCCCTGAAAATAGAAGCGGGCGAAACCATAGGCATATTAGGCGCTACAGGCTCGGGAAAATCAAGCCTGGTAAACCTGATCCCGAGGTTTTATGATGTCTCTGAGGGAGCGGTATATGTGGACGGTGTGGATGTTAAGGATTATCGCTTGTCGGATCTTCGTGCCATGGTTTCTACAGCGCTTCAAAACAGCGAGATTTTTTCTGCCACAATCAGGGAAAATATACTTATGGGAAGAGAGTCCGCCACGGATGACGAGGTGGCGGAGGCTTCACGGGTTGCGCAGGCATACGGCTTCATATCCGTAAAGGAAGACGGAATGGATACAAAGGTCGCACAGAGGGGCAGAAGCCTCTCCGGCGGGCAGAAGCAGCGTGTGGCAATAAGCCGTGCAATATTAAAGAATGCGAGGATACTCATATTTGATGATGCCACAAGCGCTCTGGATTTAAAGACCGAGAAGGAGCTGTATGAGGCATTGGACAAATACAAGCCCGGACAGACGAGAATAATAATCGCACAGAGAATTGCATCCGTAATGAATGCGGACAGGATTGCCGTCATAGACAACGGGGAGCTTGTGGCGGCAGGAAGCCATGCAGAGCTTATGGAAAGCAGCCCGGAATACAGGGATATATATGATTCACAGCTCGGGGAAGCAAACGGGGAATAGAAGCTTATGGCAGAGCAGAAAAGAGAACAGCCTGATATGAGAAATATGGGCATAAAGGTGCCCGGCATGAGAGGTCAGAGGAACCGCAATGAGGTCGAGAAGGCAAAGAATGTCAGAGGAACCTTTGTGCGTCTTGTGGGATTTTTTAAGGATGAGCTTAAAAGCGTCATAGCGCTTTTTGTAATCGTCCTTATTTCTGTCGTCTGCAATGTGTATGCGCCTAAGCTTCAAAGCAATGCCATAGATACAATAGCATCGGGCGAGTATCACAGGCTTTCAGGGATACTTGCAATGATGCTTGCCATGTACGGGATAATGAGCCTTATGAGTCTCTTTCAGGGCAGGGGCTCGGCGCTTTTATCCCAGAGTGTGGTCAGGCGCATGAGGGAGGAGCTCTTTAGAAAAATCGTAAACCTCCCGGTGGGGTATCTGGACAGCCACAGCCACGGCGACGTGATGAGCCGCATGACCAATGATGTCGAGAATATTTCAAACACTATATCCCAGTCCATGAACTCGCTGTTTTCGGGTATTTTTACCATATTGGGAACGGTATTTATGATGCTTACTTTATCGCCGAAGCTTGCCCTCCTTTCCATGAGCACGGTCATATTTACAATTCTTACGACCAAGGCATTGTCACAGCTTATGCGGAAATTCTACGTAAAGAAGCAGGTGCTTCTGGGTAATATAAACGGTACCGTTGAGGAGATGGTAGGCGGCTACAGGACGGTGGTGGCATATGGCAGGCAGGACAAGGTCATTGAGGATTTTGACAGAACCTCGGATGAGCTTACAAGAGCAGGAATAATAGCTGAAATTCTCGCAGGCTCCATGGGACCGCTTATGAATGTCATAAACAATGTGGGCTTTGTGATAATCGCAGCCTTCGGAGGATATTTTGCGATAAAGGGACAGATATCCATAGGCGTAATCTCTGCATTCATAGTCTATGCAAAGCAGTTCGGAAGACCCATAGACGAGCTGGCGCAGGTCTACGGGCAGATACAGACGGCGATAGCCGGCGCAGAGAGAGTGTTTGCTATCCTTGATGAGAGGGATGAGGACAGAAGCGGAAATGAAAATATGGAGCGGGCAAGGGGCGTAATAAGCTTCAGAAATGTGGATTTTTCTTATGTTCCGGGCGAGAAGGTAATACAGGATTTTAATCTGGAGGTTTCCGCAGGTCAGAAGATTGCCCTTGTGGGAGCCACAGGCTCAGGCAAGACAACGATAGTCAATCTCTTAATGCGCTTCTACAATGCAGATGGGGGAGAGATACTCATAGACGGTGTAAACATAAGGGATATAGATTGTGACGAGCTTAGAAGGAATACGGCGATAGTTCTGCAGGAGACGGTGCTTTTCTCGGATACCGTGAGGGGAAATATAAAATATTCAAACAAGGCTGCCACGGATGAGGAGATGCGGAGTGCGGCGAAGCTTTCCAACTGTCACGATATGATAATACATTTGAAGGAGGGATATGATACCTTCCTGTCGGGAGGCGGCGCAAATCTTTCTCAGGGACAGAGGCAGCTTCTCACAATAGCCAGAGCGTTTCTTGCAAAGCCGAAAATACTTATTCTTGATGAGGCCACATCCTCTGTAGACACAAGGACGGAGAAGCGTATACAGGATGCCATGGTTAAGCTTATGGAGAACAGGACGAGCTTGATTATCGCCCACAGGCTCTCCACCATAAAGGATGCGGATGTGATTGTGGTAATGGATAAGGGAAGAATAGTGGAAAAGGGAAATCATGGAGAGCTCTTAAAAAGGCAGGGCAGATATTACGAGCTGTATATGACGCAGTTCGCCGGACAGAGCACATAATAAATAGCATATGTATTTATATATAATATATGTGTTATAATATTATTGTATGTGACCGATATATATAATGTCTGTTTATGGCTCACGGAGGAGCAAATGATATCGATAGCGCACAATCTGGCTGCGTTGAACACGCAGAACCAGTTTAAGGTAAATGAAAATAAAAAGAAGAAGTCTATGGAGAAGCTCTCATCCGGCTACCGCATAAACAGGGCGGCGGATGATGCGGCAGGTCTTGCCATTTCACAGAAATTACGGCGTCAGATAAGAGGCTTGAATCAGGGAACAAAGAATGCACAGGACGGAGTAAGCTGGGTGCAGATAGGCGACGGCGCCCTGAACGAGGTGGATGATATGCTCCACAGGATGACGGAGCTTTCCGTCCAGTCCCTGAATGATACATATACTGCCGAGGATCGTGCGTATATGCAGGCTGAGTTCGACAAGCTGCAGTCAGAGATCGATCATGTCACACACAGCGCTACCTTTAACGAGAAGCATATATTCAGGGATCACGAGACCACCTATTACCAGTGTGAGGGGAATGCAATCTGGGAAAATGCCGAGCTTCATTCGGTGCATGTTCCCAAAAACACCCTTATTGTGGAATATACTATGGATGAAGAAAGTCCCAAGAAGCAGGTGGAAATAGAGATTCCAGAGGGCGAGTACACCACGCAGGAGCTGGCGGATGAGATTGAGGATGCGCTCATTGCCTCCGGCGCTGCGGATGATGGACTGTATTTTGAACTGACGGGCAAGGGCAATTTCAATATGAATCTTGAGGGCGGGATTCATATAGGCGATATCTCCGGTGGGCTCTCTTATCTTATGTACGACATGTACGAGGGCGGAGCCGTGGGAGCGCTCATTGGAACGACGGTGTTCCCTACAGAGGACTCAAGGCTCCATATTACCTCCGGAAGAAATGATAATATGACCTTTAATGTGGAGGATTTCGACGGGCATAGTTCCACGGTTTCACTCACTCTTGAACCGGGAGACTATACGAGAAACCAGCTCATAGACCTTCTAAATGACAAGCTTAGCGGAACCACAATCAGAGCATCCAAGCACGGAACAGGTATAATGCTTGGCAGTGATGATGCAATAATTTCCAAGTTCAAGGGTAATATGTTTCAGATAGACGGAAGTCTGTATACCTCAGTTTTCTATGACAATATCAATTATGGGGAAGTGAGTTTATCCCCCGGCGTGTTTACCGGAGGCAATGTGCTTTTGACATCAAACACCACTCCTCCGGATACGGAGCATCAGCAATATGACATAAAGGCGGGAGTAAATGACAGCCTTACCTTCAAGGCAAACGGAGCGGAGAATGCTGTGACTATAAGTATTCCGGAGGGAAGATACAGTAACACCGGTATGGTGGAGAAGCTGAATGAGCTTTTTAATTCAAACAATCTCGACCTTACTGCAACAACGAATCCCGGTGTTACAGCTTCGGGTCGTACCTTTTCGGGGATTACGATTACCTCAAAGTTAAAGGGCGCAGGCAGCAGTGTAGGATTGGACTCTGCAAGCAGTGCATATGACACGCTTTTTGTAAAAAGAGAATACAATGTATATGCAAATGACGCAGTGCTCACTAATGAGACTACCGAGGACAGAACGGCATCCTTTACCGGTGGAAAGCCTTTTTTGGGAAGAAGCGGATATACATATGAAAATCTGCCTCTTACAATAACTGCGGGCTCAAATGACAAATTTAATATAAATGTGAACGGCAACGCATATACAGTACAGCTGGATGCGGGAACCTACTCCAATGTGGGAAGTATAGTTTCAGCTATTCAGAATAAGCTGGATTCATCCGCAACATTGGGAGATTATGCTGGCAAGCTGCAGGTAAGCAGTACGAGTAACGGTACATATTCCGGTATGATAAGGATAGAGGCAAGGGACGGAAGCGGTGTGTCAAATATATCCGCCTCTGCGGTATCGGGGAACGCCGGGTATAAGGACATTTTTACCACCTCCATAAACGTGACGGAAAGAGTCGTATCCGGGGAGAGCTATACAACCGAAAAAACCTTTCCCAACCCCACTAGCATTTCTCCGGGAGAAAACACCATTACCGTGACTTCTACAGACGGAAGGGTAAGCTATGACATAACGCTCCCCACAGGGGATGGTATTACCCATGATCAGATAAGGGATGCGGTAAATGCATCCACGGATGTGTCTCAGGAATTTGACAATAGATTTACCGGAGGAGGGACGTACTCCGGAAATAATAATACGGTTACTTCCAGCGGAAGGCCAAACGGAAATACGACAGTCACACCGGCATCCTATTCAAGTACGGGAACTACCACGGGGGCTGCCGAGGGATTTGTGGGCGATAACGTAAATACTCCTGCAAAGGTTACTGTTGCGCTTAAGGCATCCTTTACTCCGGGGGATGGAACTGACGGAGTCGGGATAACCCTAAACGGAGTTACAAAGAATTTTACCTTTGACCACATCACATATACTCCCGCAACCTTTGCTGCTGCACTCCAGAGTAAGATTGACGAGGCATACGGCACGAATTACGGCGGTGCCACCGTGACTGCAAGCGGAAACGATATTGTGATAACCTCCAGACTTAATCTGCCCGGAGGCGGTGAGGGTTACGGCAGTGAGACCAATATAAGTCTAGGAAACAGTACCAGCAGTCTGTTGACTGAGTTAAATACTGCCAGAACCAACGCCTATGTAAATACGAGTAGGGCTCTTAATTCAAGTATAACAATTACGTCAGGCGTAAACGACACCTTTAACTATACATACAACGGAGCGCAAAAGAGCGTTACACTGAATGCGGGAACCTATGACCGCCAGAGCTTTGCTCAAATGCTTGATACAAAGCTTGAGGGTACAGGGGTGTCTGCAAGCGTTTCAGGTACGGCTCTTAAATTGCAAACGGACAATGCAGGTTCGCAGTACAGCATAAATTACAGCTCCTCAAATGGCGGGAACTCTGCAGAGGCGCTATTTGGTCCGCTTTCGACTGCAGCATCTACAACTACCTCCGCCATGCAGAGCACCTTCGAGATAAAGGAGGATGCAAGAAATTTCACATATACCGTAAACGGAAGCCAGAAAACAGTACAGCTGGATGTAGGAAGCTACACTCCGTCCAGCTTCGTCACAATGCTGAATAACAAGCTTACGGATGCAACGGCAAGTCTTACATCCTCCAACGGACTTAGATTAACCTCAAATGCAACCGGATCTTCCGCAACAATTGGAATAAGCTATGATTCGTCCTCGAGCAGTGCCATGAGGGCTATATGGGGAACCACAACAGTTACTGCGCCGGCGGTCACTGCGAGCTTTGATGATGATAACCACCTGATTCTTACGGGAGATGACGGACGTACATTCAGAATGTCATCCCAGACAAGCGGAATAGTATCTGACAACCGCACGCCTGTCACAAATACGCCTTCCACGGTATCGGGCTATTCATCCACGACACATGCGTCTTTGGACGGTGTGGATTTGAATATTTCGTCAAGTAGTCCGCTTGTCATAGATGAATGGAATAATAAGCTTTCATTCTCCTATTATACCGGAGTCAGCGGAAATACAGGTACAAGAAGGCTTGTCGATATAAATGTGGCACAGGGGACATATACGTCCTATGAGGCGCTCCAAAACGAGCTTCAATCCAAGCTTGATTCATCAGCAGGCACAGGACAGTTGAAGACGACTGTGGATGAGCACGGAGTGAGAATTGAGGCGGTAAAGGCGGGAAGCACGGTGCGCATCGGAAATCCCAACTATACGGACAGCAATCTGGGATATAGCGGTTTTTCTACAAAGACAAATTTTGGCAGCTTCTATGACAAGGTAATGTGTACCTTTAAGGAGGAATCCATAAACCAGACTGCCACAAATAAAGATGGAAGCAATACTGCCGATTCGAGCTTTGGAATTCCCTATGCGGTGGGAAGAAAGAATGTGCGGACTGTTCCCGTTAATATAGTAAAGGACGTAAACGATACACTGACATTGGATTTTGAGTATCCGACGGGAAGTGGGAGTAAGACCTCCACCTACACAATGAAGCTTTCTGAGGGCGTGTATAATGCAGACACCTTAAAGGCTGAGATACAGAAGAAATTGAATGAGCAGCTGGTGGCTGACGGACTGCTGGCAGACACCATAGAGGTGGATGTGGGAAGGATACACAATAATATAGCAGGCTCTAATGACGATAATGCCTTGAATTTTGTATTATCCTCGAAGGTTACTCTTCCGGGAGCGGGGAAATACGTCATAGACGGCATAGGCGGAAATGCGGCGTTCAGCGTATTCTACCAGACAGAGGGAGACCTTGTGCCCGCATATATAGCCGGAGCAAGAGACATAACACAGGGTATAACGATAAATGAGGATGAGACTCAGCTTTCATTCAAAACCGACGACAGTACCTATACCATCGAGCTGGAGCCAAAGGAATATACGGCGGATGAGCTTATCGACGAGATAAACTCACAGCTTTCAGACCAGAGCTCTCCGGTAAAGGCGGAGATAAGCGATGCGGGGACACTGAAGCTTACCCAGAAGAAAATGGGAAACCATCCGATAACAGAGGTAAACGGCAGCGCAAGGCAGATCCTTATGTTTAACGAGGGCGGCGAGACAGGAGCTGAAAGGGAAATTCATATACAGCTAAGCAGCGATACAAATGATTCTCTTACCATAGACAGGCCGCCTGCAAGTACGGCATTTTTGGGGATAAATACGATTACCGTTACAAGACCCAAGTATGCGATGAAGGCGTTGGAGCGTGTCAAAGATGCGCTAAAGCTGGTGGCGGATATGCGCACTACCTTCGGCGCAGAGCAGAACAGGCTTGAACACAGTATAAGCGGAAATAATAATACCTCGGAGAATACCGAGGCTGCGGATATGCGCCTTGCGGATACGGATATGGCAAAGGAGTCCGTGGCTTTGGCTACCCAGAATATTCTGATGCAGGCAACGGAGGCTATGCTTGCGCAAAATAATAATACGGCACAGTGGGTATTGCAATTACTTCAATAGTCGGATAAAATAGTGCTATGCACAATTTTGACGAATTAAGAAAAGAATATCCAACCTTCGAATATCTGGGGTATGACATAAAGAATGAGAACGGAGTAATTGCCGTTAGATACCATATGGAGATTCCGGGACTTTCTGAGTTTGAGCCCACATGGGAATTTCCATGCAGAGGGGACGGCTATGCGGATGTATCAACCTCTGACCCCGTGCTCAACAGACTGATATTCAGCCTCGGAATGGTGGAGTGCATCAGCTATTACAAGCTTGCATGCCCGAAGGTTCTTAATGTTCATCATGAGAGCCTTTCCATAGAGCAGCTCAAATGGTGGCGGAAGCTTTTCTATAACGGTCTGGGAGAGTTCAGATACAAGAACGGCATAAAGACAACAAAAAGAGATTTTCTTGATATCAGATGTATCGACAATGATGGCACGAAGGGCTTTGGGATTCTTCACGATTCAAAGTATTATTCGGGGTGTTTGGTGCCGGTCGGGGGAGGCAAGGATTCCGTAGTATCCCTTGAGCTTTTGAAGGGTATGGGCATCACTACCTTTACGATAAACGGAAACCAAACCACAAGGAATGTCATAGATACCTGCTACGAAAAGCTGTCTGATTATGTATGCAGGCGGACTCTTGATAAGCGTATGCTTGATCTGAATGCGGAAGGGTATCTTAACGGGCACACTCCATTTTCTGCGATAGTTGCGTTTGCAACGGTTATATCCGCATATTTGAGCGGAAGAAAATATATCGCATTGTCCAATGAAAACAGCGCAAACGAAAGCACTGTGAAGGATTCAAACATAAATCATCAATACTCAAAGAGCTTCGAGTTCGAAGAGGATTTCAGATGGTATATAAGGAATATGACGGATTCCGAAATAGAATATTTCAGCTTCTTACGTCCTCTTACCGAGCTTCAGATTGCATATATTTTTTCGGGCTGCAAAAAGTATCATCCGGTATTCAGAAGCTGCAATGCAGGCTCAAAGGAGGGAATATGGTGCTGTAACTGCCCGAAGTGTCTCTTTGTATATACGGCGCTCAGTCCATTTATCCCAGAGGATGAGCTTATCAGGATTTTCGGGGAGAAGCTCCTAGACAAGGATTCTCTTGATGAAAATTTCAGGGAGCTTTCAGGAATAGAGGAGAACAAGCCCTTTGAATGTGTCGGTACAAGGCGTGAGGTTCAGATATGCGCAAAGACATATATCCAGAGGGGCGCAAGGAGCCTTCTGACCGACAGATACAAGGACATACTTATGAAATCCCCCCTGGGCGAGAAGGAGATGAAGAGGGTACTGTCCGAATGGAACAGCGAACACAATCTTCCGGAGGAATTCGAGAAATTATTAAGGGCAAAGCTGGATGAATATAGCAGATAAATTTAACGGAAAAAAAATTCTTGTCTGGGGCTATGGAAGAGAGGGAAAGAGCACGGTTGCATTCCTCAAAAAAAACTGTATCCCGGAAAGTATTGATATATTTGAGGGACTGCCCTATGAGCTGGATGAGAGACCATATGATATTGTCATAAAGAGCCCCGGCATATATGTGGAAAAGGTAAACCGCAAATTTACCTCCCAGACAGAGATTTTTCTTGAAGCCTACAGGGAGCAGGTAATAGGTGTCACGGGGACGAAGGGGAAGAGCACGACCTCCTCGATGCTGTATAAGGTGCTTAAGGACTGTACCGATCGCCCTGTAATATTGGTGGGGAATATCGGACTTCCATGTCTTGATTATTTTGATGAGGTAACCGGGGATACCATCATTGTGTATGAGATGAGCTGCCATCAGCTTATGCATGCGCATATATCGCCACATATTGCGGTATTCCTGAATTTCTATGAGGAGCACCTTGATTATTACAAATCCCTTCGGGCGTATTTTAAGGCAAAGAGCCATATCGTATATTATCAAAACAGAGGCGATTTTGCCTATGTGGGAGACAATGTTCCGGAGCTTTCAACAAAGGCCCGGATGTCCATAATCTCTCCAGAGGATGTGAGACATGCGGATTATTCGTTAAAGATACTTGGGGAGCACAATCTCTACAATGCAGAATTTGTAAGGCGCATTGCGGAGGCGCAGTTTGGATGTGATGATGAAGCGGTGTTAAAGAGCCTTTCGGAGTTTGAGGGGCTTCCCCACAGGCTCCAGTATGTGAAGGAGAAGGACGGCGTTAAGTATTATGACGATTCCATATCCACCATACCGGAGGCAGCCATTTCCGCAGCGGAGAGTATCCCCGATGCACAGACCTTTTTGATTGGAGGAATGGACAGGGGAGTGGATTACAGGGCTTTAGTGAATTTCATATATATGCACAGGGAATTTGATTTTGTATGTATGTATGATTCCGGTGCGAGGATATATGATGAATTGATCAAGCATTTCGGGGGAAAGGAAAAGAGACCTCCGGCGAACGTATATCTTGTGAAGGAGCTCAAAGAGGCTGTCGAAAAGGCAAAGGAGATAACGAAAAAGGGAAGGGCGATAGTGCTCTCCCCTGCAGCGGCTTCCTACGGACATTTCAAAAATTTTGAGGAGCGGGGAGATGTATTCATAAGTCTGATTTAAGGTTTACATAATATGGATTTATTTGATTACATGCGTGAAAGCAATAAGGAAAAGGATGCACCGCTGGCAGCGAGAATGCGTCCACGCACCATAGATGAGGTGGTGGGGCAGGAGCATATTCTGGGAAAGGATAAGCTCCTTTATCGTGCAATAAAAGCGGATAAGCTATCCTCGGTAATATTTTACGGGCCTCCCGGCACCGGAAAGACCACGCTCGCAAAGGTTATTGCCAATACCACATCCGCAGAATTCACACAGCTGAACGCCACCACCTCCGGGAAGAAGGATATGGAGGATGTGGTAAATAAGGCGAAGGATATGCAGGGGATGTATGGGAAGCGGACTATACTTTTTATAGATGAGATACACCGCTTCAACAAGGGGCAGCAGGATTATCTTTTGCCCTTTGTGGAGGACGGCACGGTAACGCTTATAGGAGCCACCACAGAGAATCCTTATTTTGAAGTAAATTCCGCCCTTATTTCCAGATCCATAATATTTGAGCTTAAGCCCATCCCGAAGGAGGGTATCGCAGAGCTAATCCGCATCGCCGTGACGGACAAGGACAGGGGAATGGGAAGCTTTGATGCGGTCATAGATGAGGATGCGGTGGACTTTCTCTCGGACATATCGGGAGGAGATGCACGACATGCCTTAAATGCGGTAGAGCTGGGCATAATGACCACTGACAGGGATGAGGACGGGAAGATTCATATTACCCTTAATGTGGCGCAGGAGTGCATACAGAAGCGTGCCGTCAGATATGATAAGACAGGGGACAATCATTACGATACGATATCGGCTTTCATAAAGAGCATGAGAGGCTCCGACCCGGATGCGGCGACATATTATCTTGCACGTATGCTTTATGCCGGAGAGGATATTAAATTCATAGCAAGAAGGATAATGATATGCGCTGCGGAGGATGTGGGACTGGCAGACCCGCAGGCGCTGGTTGTGGCAACGAATGCGTCCCTTGCAGTGGAGAGGATAGGTATGCCGGAGGCGCAGATAATACTTGCGGAGGCGGCAAACTATGTGGCTACAGCCCCTAAGTCAAATGCATCATATATGGCTATAGCAGGGGCGATGGCGGAGGTGGAAAGCAGCGGAAATCTGCCGATTCCTTCGCATTTGCAGGATGCGCATTACAAGGGGGCGGCGAAATTGGGACACGGCACAGGCTACAAATATGCCCACGATTATCAGAATCATTATGTCAGGCAGCAGTATCTGCCCTATGAATTGAATGGAAAAGAATTCTATTCGCCAACCGGAAACGGTTATGAGGTTAAGATAAAGGAGCATTTCAAGAGGATAAAAAGTGAACCGGAGGATTGATTAAAAGAGCTTTGATGTGAGATAGCCGTAGATTTCTTCATTTTTTTCCTTCCAGTTTCTGCAGATGGAATCCGCAGTTTCCATATCGGGCACCGAAAGAGTTAGGTCAACCAATTTTACATTTTTTTCCATCGCACAAAGATGAGCCTCGTACTCGCCGGAGGTTGATCTATATACTTCGGTCTTTATTGAGAGCTCGTTTCGTATTGAGAGCTCGTTTTTTTTCAGATAATCCTTTATGTCTTCACGTATGGCTTTGTCCATACGCTCATAGAAGAGGTCAAGGGTATGCTTTCCATCCACGGTAAGAGAAAATTCAGTGCGGTTTCTGAATCTGCTTGCCGTGATAAAGCCGGTGTCGGCTAACTCTGAAAGCGCCTGCTGAAGTGAGAGATAATCAGTATACTCCCTCTCAACTATAAAGTCCGCAAGCACGTTTCCCGTGAGGTGGAAATCGACGAGGGAGAGCATATACAATATAATCAGCTTGTTCAAAGTCATAAAATCCTGGGACTGCCCGGAGGACAGCCCCATTGACATATCATAGCTTTCAGGTATTTGTTCGGATACTTCACTCATATTACTTTATAAGTCTCTTTACTGCGTTTGCCACTTCCTCGGCAACCTTGGGATTGAAGGCTTCGGGCATAATGTTGGTTTCCGACAGCTCTTCTTCGGGAACGAGGGCTGCTATAGCCTCCGCAGCGGCAAGCTTCATCTCCTCGGTAATCTGTCTTGCTCTTCCCTCCAGGGCACCCTTGAATATTCCGGGGAATGCCACCACATTGTTTATCTGGTTCGGGAAATCACTTCTTCCTGTGCCGATAATCCTTGCTCCGGCCTCCTTTGCCGCATCCGGCATAATCTCGGGAACGGGATTTGAAAGGGCAAATATTATGGCATCCTTGTTCATGGAGGCAGCCATTTCCTTTGTAACTATTCCGGGAGCGGATACGCCGATGAATATATCGGCGCCCTTAAGTCCATCTGCAAGTGAGCCGGTCTCGTTATTAGGGTTTGTAACCTCAGCCATCTCCTTTTTGACGGAATTTAAGTTCTCTGAGGACTTGGAAATAATGCCCTTTCTGTCGCAGAGCAGTATGTTCTTGAAGCCGTATCTCAAAAGAAGCTTTGCAATGGCAACACCGGCGCTTCCCGCACCGCTTATGACAATCTTGCAGGATTCCTTCTCCTTCTTTATTATCTTTAAGGAATTGATGATACCCGCAAGCACAACTATTGCGGTACCGTGCTGGTCATCATGGAACACGGGGATGTCGAGAGTGGCTTTCAGTCTCTCCTCAATCTCAAAGCATCTGGGAGCGGAAATGTCCTCAAGATTTATTCCGCCGAAGGCGGGAGCTATCTGGGTAACAGCCTTAATAATCTCCTCGGTGTCCTGAGTATCGAGGCATATGGGAAATGCGTTCACTCCGCCAAACTCCTTGAAAAGTACAGCTTTTCCCTCCATGACGGGCATTGCGGCATAGGGACCGATATTACCTAACCCTAAAACTGCGCTTCCGTCGGATACCACGGCTACTGTATTCGCCTTGATAGTATACTTGTATGCAGCCTCCTTGTCCTTTGCTATAACCTTGCAGGGCTCCGCCACTCCCGGGGTGTAGGCTATGGATAAATCCTCCCTGCTCTTTACGGGCGCCTTCGCCACGGTGTTTATTTTTCCGTTCCACTCCTCGTGGAGCTTCAATGCCTTTTCGTTTACATCCATTTCAACAGTTCCTTTCCTTAAAGATAAGAGATTTGTTTAGTTATAAAAATCATTTTTTATGATACAGCATAACCTGTTTTCTTTCAATAAAAAATTCTTTCAAAAAGGGACTTCACAAATTTAAATAAGTGTGTTAATATTTTTGTGTCAAAAATCAAAATAATCTTGTTAGTAATTTTCCCGATGTATATACAAATTTTTTCAGGAGGAATTTATGCGAGAAAAATTAGAAGCCGTTTCCCTTGTTGAGCTCAAGGAGCTTGCAAAGTCAAAGGGAATTAAGATCTCGGCAGGTATGAAGAAGTCAGACGTGATCGATGCTATTCTGGCGTGGAACGAGAGTGCTACTGCGGAGGAAAAGCCTGCGAAGAGAAGAGGGAGACCCAGAAAAAATCCGGAGGAAAAAAAGACTGAGGACAGCACTCAGACCGTAGTGCAACAGGCACCGCAGCAGACCCTTTCACAGCAGAACAGCTCCTATCAGCAGGGGGGCTATGCCGGAAGAGGAGAGAACACTACTTATAACAGGAACAATGAGGTATATGATTCGACCTCATATCCCAAGGAGCTGGATTCCGGCGAGGAGGCATACGGTATTCTGGAGGTAATGCCCGACGGATACGGATTTATCCGATGTGAAAATTATCTTCCTGGAGATAACGATGTGTATGTGGCTCCTTCGCAGATCAGACGCTTCGGGCTTAAGACCGGAGATATCCTAAGAGGAAACAAGCGTATCAAGACCATGCAGGAGAAATTTGCGGCGTTACTTTTTGTGGATACCATAAACGGCTATACTCCGGAGGAATGTGCGAGGCGCAGAGCCTTTGAGGATATGACCCCCATATTCCCGGACGAGAGGATTAAGCTGGAGACACCCGGATGCGACGTGGCAATGAGGGTTATGGATTTGGTTTGTCCGGTGGGAAAGGGACAGAGAGGCATGATCGTTTCCCCACCAAAGGCAGGTAAGACAACGCTCCTAAAGGCGGTTGCAAAGAGCATACTCCGCATGAATCCGGATATGCATATGCTGATACTTCTGATAGATGAGCGCCCGGAGGAGGTTACGGATATCAAGGAGGCAATAAGGGGCAGGAATGTGGAGGTAATATATTCCACATTTGATGAGCTTCCTGAGCATCACAAGAGAGTTTCCGAGATGGTTATAGAGAGGGCAAAGCGCCTTGTCGAGCATGGAAAGGATGTAGTGATACTCTTAGACAGCATTACCCGTCTCACAAGAGCGTACAATCAGGTGGTTCCCCCTTCGGGAAGAACCTTGTCCGGTGGTCTTGACCCCTCTGCGCTCCATATGCCGAAGAGATTTTTCGGCGCCGCCAGAAACATAAGAGAGGGAGGTTCGCTTACCATACTTGCGACGGCTCTTGTGGAAACCGGAAGTAAGATGGATGATGTTGTTTACGAGGAATTCAAGGGAACCGGTAATATGGAAATGGTGCTTGACAGGAGACTTTCGGAAAAGAGGATATTCCCTGCGATAGACCTTGCAAAGTCCAGTACACGAAGAGAGGATCTGCTTCTGTCGGAGGATGAGCTGGATGCCATAAATATAATGAGAAGGGCATTGAACGGCCTAAAGCCCGATGAAGCTACGGATAAGATACTTGATATATTCGCTCATACGAGGAATAATGTCGAGTTCGTAAATGTGGTAAAGAAGAACAAGTTTATCTAAGGAAAGTCATAAAACAAAGAATTAACGGGATGCCAAGAGCGCTTCAAAGCTTGAGGCATCCTTTGGTTTTCCGTAGAAATATCCCTGTGCATGGCGTATGCCGAAGTCCTTTATTATACCGTCCTGTTCCTCATTCTCAATGCCGACTGCGGTAAGGTCAATGTTAAGAGTTCGTGCAAGGGAGGCTATGGAGCCTACAAGCTTTGCACTGCTTTCATTTTTCTCTATGCCATCCACGAGGGAACGTGCAAGCTTTATCACGCTGAAGCCGCATTTGAGCACATAGGATAGATTGATGTCGCCACCGCCGAATTCGTTTATGGAGAGGACGAAGCCATATTTTTCGAGAGCGTTTAAGGTATCCGCAGCAGAGTCTGCGGCTCCCATTATAACCTCGTTGCTGACGTCAAGAATGACATCGGAGGGAGGAAGGCATAATTCCTCAGTAAGATTTATAAGCGTCTCTATGAACTCTGAATCAAGTAACTGCAATGGAGAGAGATTGATTGTGACAGTGAGAGGCTTTTTGTATATTCCTCTCCATACTGCACATTGTCTTAGGGCGGTATCCGCTATCCATATTCCCAGACGGTTCATAAGCCCGGTTTCCTCTGCAATGGGGATAAGCTCCGCGGGGGAGTAGTCGCCTATGACGGCATTGTTTAGACGGGGGAATACCTCCATACCCACAATCTCCTCCGCAAATACATCAATCTGTGGCTGGTACTCCAAAGTAAAGTCCTTTGCGGGATTGGCATCACGCATAAAGGATTCGAGCAGCCTTCTTTTTTCCGTGGATTCGAAAAGCCCAAAGTCAAAGAATTTGAAATCATCACGTCTGTGGCTCTGCTTTACCTCATACATTGCCGCATCCGCATATTGCAAAAGCGCATCTGTTCTTGTGGAGTCCTCCGGATATGAGGAAATTCCTATGCTTCCGGAGAGGTTAAAGATGTAATTTTCCACAATTAACGGAGTGTTAAATAATGTCTGAATGCGTCTTGCGGCGCTCTCAATCTCTCCCCTGTCGTTAAAGCCGGAGCAGAGGATCAAAAATTCGTCTCCGCCGGTTCTAAAGGAAATATAATTGTCAGGAAGCCGCAGCATACGCTCGCCGAATGCCGCAAGAACCTTGTCGCCCATATCGTGTCCGTAGGTGTCGTTTATGGGCTTGAAGTGGTTTAAGTCAATGCTAAAGACCGCAAAGATGGAATCATTTTCATTTGCTTCGGTTGAAAGCTTTTCCATAATCCGGGAAGCGTGGCGGCGGTTATAAAGACCTGTCAGAATGTCTGTGGAGGACAGCTTTTCAAGCTCATCATTAGCCCTTTGCAGATCGCTTGTCTTTGCGGCAACCTGCTCCTCCAAAGAGGTTGTGAGCTCCCTCTCCTTTTCCAAAAGATCCTCGCTAAGCATATTGCTCCTGTAGGTGGAAATCATTATGAGATAGGCAAGGAGCGCAATCAATATGTAGAAAAACTCCGTTTGGGTAAAGAAACCGGAAATGCAGAGAAGCAAAGCTACAAAGGCGCCTATAAGGATGAACGCACGGTTTCGTATGAAGCTTTTTTCCGAGTAATCCTGTTGCTTAAGACTATATGCATACTGTCTTACGGACTGGATAAGGATTCCTAAGGACATAAGCACCATAAAAAGCATATACAGCAGGTCGAGATAGATATTCTCAGGTTCGTCGCCCAAAGCCTCCACATAGGTATATTGGAAGTCGAGGACAATATAGGCTAAAATCCCAAATACAATGAGATTGGTGCCTCTTTTGATCATGGAGGAGCCCATAAGATATATAATGCGTGCTCCAAGCACAATGATGAAGAAGTTTATAAAAAAGTACAGATAAACCCTAAGATAGGTATGTGTATCAAGGCTGCTTTCATTTGTGAGGAGCTGCAAAAGCTTTCTTAAGCATACAAAGCCAACTATGGATATAACGAAGGTATTTATAGCGGTAAGCAGCAGATCCTTTCCGGGGAGCTTTAAATACAGGAAGGTTGCAATGGAAAGCCCGAAGAAGTAGTTCGGGAAAACGTAGAGATTACGCACAAATACCGTAAGGGGCTCCGTGTGCAGTATATAATTGTTGAAGAAGAGTATAATATCCGCAACAGCCCATGAGGCTATGCCGAGCATCATCAAAAATGCCGTGTATTTAAAGCGGTCGAGAGTTTTAAGGCAGGCGATTATGAGAACTACAGCAAGAGCTGCCGTAAGCGGGGAGAAGAACTCGGTAAAAAAAGAACTTCCCAAAAGCGTGCTTACAAAAAAAACATATATATGATATAAGAACAGCAAAAAGCAGCCCCTTTTTAAGCTTTGTCATCAAAACAACCCCCAAAAATGAAATATTTGGGTATAGTTTAACATAAATATGAGTATTTGGCAAAAGATATATGATAAATTGGAGTGTTACTTGCGTCTGGCGAAACTTTGAGGTATCATATAAAACGATTTTACAAATTGATCATACAAACAAATAATATGGAGGAATACAATGAAAGAGGCTTTAAAAGGCTTAAGAAAGAATAAGGCATATGAGAGCCTGTTAATTTTGGGTTTTTTGTTTGCATTTATGATAACGATATTTGAACCCTTATGCATTTTCTTTGAAAATAAAAAGGAATATGTATATGATGTATATAGCCTGATACCGGTTTGCCTGATGCTTTTTTTATGTATTTTTGCTGTCGAACTGGCTGCCTTCACAGTTTTCAGTATAATGAACGATAAATTATCATATTTTGTCCTGCTTTCATTTTTTGCCGTCACAATCTGTCTCTATGTTCAAGGGAATTTTTTTGTAGGAAAGCTTCCAATAATGGATGGCAGAGAAGTAGTATGGAACGAATATTATCCTCAGTATGTACAAAGTGCGCTGATTTGGGGGGGCATTATTGCGGTTGTATTTATTGCCGCACATATACTTAAAAAAGATAAAATGCTTAAGATTGTCAGGATTGTGAGCTTTGTTCTGCTGGCGATATTTTCCGTCACGGTGGTTACTACTGGAATCGTGACGAAGGGTTATGAGAAGAATCTTGATATATATCTTACATCCAATAATGTCATGGATTATTCAAATGACAAAAATTTTATAATAATTGTGATGGATATGGCAAGGGGAGAATATGAAAAGGCAGCGCTTGATAATAATCAGGAATTTAGAGAGAGCTTTAAGGATTTTACTTACTATGACAATTATGCCAGCGGATATTTTTTTACTGACTTTGCCCTCCCATTGATAATTAGCGGTGAATGGTTTGAAGGGCAGGAGAGATATGATGATTACAATAAGCATGCTTTCTATAAATCGGACTTTATCGGGCAAATGAAAAAAAACGGCTATAAATTAGGCTTATACACGGACAATGCAAATACTAATACTGAGGATTCCCTCATTTATCAGAATGCGGTAAATACAGTGCCTAAGCTGGCACATCCCGTGATTTTTTCAAAGGTATGGCTCAAAATGGTCGCATATAAATATTTTCCGTTTTTTTTGAAAAAATACGTTCAGGTATATCCGAACGAATTTAATCAATATTTTGAGTATGATAATAATTACAGAAAATGGAATTTTGCCGAAAGCAATATCTTTTTTTACAGAGAATGTAAAAATCTGAAATATAACGTAGACAGGGATCCGCAGTTTAAGCTTATACATTTGAAAGGGGTTCATGTACCATTTGATATGATAGACCCGGAAACGGATGAGTGGGTTCCTACATTATCCTATGATGATTCCATAAAGTCAATGGATATAATGATGGAGGCATATTTAAACAGACTTAAGGAGGATGGGGTTTATGATAATTCGGTAATTATTTTTATGTCGGATCACGGTGTGAGCTTTGACGGCATGCATGAAATGTGGGAGCGTCAGGATTCCTTTTTGATGATAAAAGGCTTTGATGAGCATCACGACATATTGCAGATAAATAGTGCGCCAATCTCTCAGGCGGATTTGAAGGATTCATATTATGAGCTGTTAAATGGCAAAGGCGGAGGAGAGATTTTCAAGTGGAATGAAGGAGATGAAAGGGAGAGGCGTATAATTTATACAGACTATGATTATGTAATGAAAGAATGCATAATAAAGGGGGACTCTAAAGACACAAATTATATTTTTACCGGCAATGAATATGGGGAGGCCATAATAGGGAAGTTCCACAGATGATTTGGTTATGGACAAATTTTATGGGACATTTTTTGAAAAAAAGTGTTGCAACATACAAATCCTTATGCTACAATTACAAAGCTGTCTGTGGTTCCATAGGCAGTAGTGGATGAGAACGGATTATTAACATTTATATAGTGAGGTGATAAAGATGAAGGAAGGAATTCATCCCCAGTACTATCAGGCAACCGTTACCTGCAACTGCGGAAATACTTTCGTAACCGGTTCAACAAAGCCTGAAATCCACGTAGAAGTTTGCTCCAAGTGCCATTCATTCTACACAGGACAGCAGAAGTCGGCAAGGGCTGACGGACGTATAGACAGGTTCAACAAGAAGTACGGTATGAAGAGCGAGTAGTATGGATTAAAGGGTTGAGGTTAATATCTCAGCCCTTTCTTGTATGTTCAAAAAAGGTGCATTATGGCAAGGAAGAAGTCGAAGGACAGATGCTATTCGGGTATCGGCGGACAGGCGGTGCTTGAAGGCGTTATGATGAAAAATAAGAATAAATACGCAGTGGCGGTAAGAAAGCCTGACGGAACCATAACTGTCAACGTTCAGGACTTCAACGACACGATTCCCGGAGAGACAATAAAGAAGATTCCCTTCGTGAGAGGGGTGTTCAATTTCATAGATTCTTTGAGGCTTGGGATGAAATCCCTCAATTTCTCCGCATCCTTCTATGAGGAAGAGGAGGGCGGGGAGACCGGCTTTGACAGGTTCATAGACAAAATATCCGGAGGAAACACGGAGAGATTCCTCTCTGCGGTAACGACACTTATATCCATCGTGCTGGCGGTGGGAATATTTATTGTTTTCCCATATTTTGTTGCGGATTTCTTCCGTTCCTTTGTGAGGAACGAATCCCTGATGGCGGTGATCGAGGGGGCTTTGCGCATAATAATATTTCTTCTCTATGTGACCATAATAGGTAGAATGAAGGATATAAGAAGGCTCTATCAATACCATGGGGCGGAGCACAAGTGTATAAACTGCATAGAAAGAGGCAGACCTCTTACGGTAAATAATGTAAAGCGCAGCAGCAGACTGCATAAGCGCTGCGGCACAAGCTTTATCTTCCTTGTCCTCTTTGTGAGCATTGTGCTTTTCTTCTTTATAAGAACCGACAATATATGGCAGAGAGTGCTGTATCGTATATTGCTGCTTCCCGTTGTGGCCGGAATATCCTACGAGATAATAAGGCTTGCGGGCAGATATGACAATATTTTTGTAAACATCATATCCGCTCCCGGAATGCTGATACAGAGGATAACCACAAAGGAACCCGACGAATCCATGATAGAGGTGGCGATAACCTCGGTGCAGGCGGTGTTTGACTGGAGACAGTATCTATATGAAAACTTCGGCATCGATGCGGACATAAATTATGATGACTATGAGCCGGAGGAAAAGGCCGGAGAAGCCGTGCAGTAATAATATGACCTATTTAAGTTTATATAATTCCGGAAAGGAAATATTGGAAAATGCAGGAATAGATGAAGCGGCTCTGGATGCGAGGCTTTTGCTGGAGTATGTATGCGGCACTGACAGAAATACGCTGCTTGCGCATCCCGAGAGGGAGGTTTCGGAGGATGAGGCGGCTCTCTATAACAGGCTCATAGAAAAGAGGGCAATGCGAATACCGCTGCAGCATATAACAGGCATCCAAAGCTTTATGGGGCTTGATTTCAAGGTGAGTCCCGATGTGCTTATTCCAAGGGCGGATACGGAGGTTCTGGTTGAGGAGGTTATGCGGGAGCTTCACGACGGAATGCGGCTTCTTGATATGTGTACCGGCTCCGGCTGCATACTTATCTCACTTTTGAAATATTCAAACGACTGTAGCGGAACGGGAACGGACATATCCGAGGCGGCGCTTAAGCTTGCGGAGGAAAATGCAAGGAGTATCATTCCGGAAAAGCTTGAAAGCATACGGTTTGAGCAGGGGGATATCTTTGAGGCTCTTAAAGATGATGAAAAATATGATATAATAGTGTGCAATCCCCCTTATATAGAGTCCTTGGTTGTGGACAGCCTGCAGCCCGAGGTAAAGGAGCATGACCCGAGGATAGCCCTTACGGATTTCGGGGACGGGCTCTCTTTCTACAGAAGGATAATTCCCGGGGCAAAAAAATTTTTAAACGGCGGCGGCAGGCTTTATTTTGAGATTGGCTATGACCAGGGGGATGCGGTAAGCCGCCTTATGCAGGAAAATGATTATATGAACATAGAGGTTATAAAGGATTACGGCGGAAATGACCGTGTTGTTTACGGAATCAAAAGGAGTATATGATGTTTGATAAATTGGATGACATTCTTGCAAGATACGAGGAGATATTAAATTCGTTGAACGAGCCTGATGTTGCAAACAATCAGGAGCGCTACAGGGCTTTGATGAAGGAGCAGAGCGACCTGCTTCCCCTTGTAAATGCATATACGGAGTACAAAAGGTGTAAAAAGGATATAGATGATTCTCTTGAAATGCTGGAGTCCGAGTCGGATGAGGATATGAAGGAGATGCTTAAGGAGACTCTGGCGGATTCAAAGAAGCGTGTGGAGGAATTGGAGGGGGAATTAAAGATACTTCTGCTTCCGAAGGACCCTAATGACGATAAGAATGTGATGGTGGAAATCCGTGCCGGCGCAGGCGGAGATGAGGCGGCGCTTTTTGCTGCGGAGGTTTACCGTATGTATGTGCACTATGCTGAGGCAAACCGCTGGAGGGTCGAAACCCAGTATGTGGACGAGATTGGCATAGGAGGAATGAAGGAGGTTAATTTCCAGATAAGCGGTCAGGGCGCATATTCCAAGCTTAAGTACGAATCCGGTGTGCACAGGGTTCAGAGAGTGCCTGAGACGGAGAGCGGCGGCAGGATACATACATCTACATGCACCGTGGCGGTTATGCCGGAGGTAGAGGATGTGGATGTGCAGATAGACGAAAAGGATATAAGGATTGATGTGATGCGCGCATCGGGAAATGGCGGACAGTGCGTAAATACCACGGATTCGGCGGTAAGACTGACACATATGCCCACGGGTATCGTGATCTATTCCCAGACAGAGAAGAGCCAGCTGCAGAATAAGGCAAAGGCATTTGCGCTCCTCAAGGCAAAGCTTTATGACATAGAGCAGCAGAAGGCGCATGATGCGGAGGCGGAGCTTCGGCGCAGCCAGATAGGCACGGGAGACCGCTCGGAAAAGATAAGAACCTACAATTTCCCGCAGGGACGTGTGACGGATCACAGGATTGGACTTACTCTCTATAAGCTCGACAAGGTAATGAACGGGGATATAGAAGAGATCGTTGATGCCTGCATTGCGGCAGACCAGGCGGCAAAGCTTGCAAAAATGAATCAGAGCGCATAGAATATATAAAGAAAATTATTAAAGAAAAATAAAAAAGTGCTTACATTTTATGTAAACGTATGCTATAATTGATATCGTGGGTGGGGTTTTGGAAAATCCTGTTCACGGTATTTTTTTCACTGTATTTAAGCTTGTCTTTACGATTAAAGAGGAAAGGAGTCGAAGTGTTTAGTATTGGTGAATATGTTGTATATGGCAGCAAGGGTGTATGTACGGTAGAAGATATCTCTACTCTGAATCTGCCGGACGTTGACAGCGACAGGGAGTATTATATTTTGAAGCCTCTGTATATACAGAGCAGTACGGTTTATGTTCCCATAGACGCTTCGGACTCGTTAAGGAAGGTTCTGAATAAGACTCAGGCAAAGAAGCTTATCAAGCTAATTCCGGATATCCCGCTCATCGAGAATATACCGGACAAGCTTTTGGAGCAGGAGTATAAGGTGTCGATAAGATCCAATTCCTGCGAGGAGTGGGTAAAGATAATAAAGACAATATACAGAAGAAAGCAGAAGCGCATAGAGGCAGGGAGAAAGATAACCGCCGTGGATGCAAAGTATTCCCGTATGGCGGAGGATTCTTTGTACGGAGAGCTTGCCGTGGCGCTGGGAATGCCGAAGGATGAGGTGGAGGATTACATCACATCCGAGATTGCATAAAATTATTTGTAAAATATATTGACACATCGCCTTGTTTGTGTTAGATTAGCATTTGTGTCAAGTTAAAACAAAGCAGAGTTATCCCTCTCACCTTACGGCAAATACGCTTGTAAGTGTCAAATACGAAGATTGCGATATGTGTATGTGTATTGTTATGTATTTATGTGGATGACTTTGCGGTCATCCACTTTTTGTTAGGAGGGTAAAGCTATTAGCGATTTAATGATTAATGAGCAGATACGGGACAAGGAGGTCAGAGTTATCGGTCTCGACGGCGAGCAGGTAGGTATAATGTCCGCAAAGGAGGCTTTGGCATTGGCTGATGAAGCCGGAGTTGACCTTGTGAAGATAGCTCCTATGGCAAATCCGCCGGTCTGCAGGATTGTTGACTATGGCAAGTTCAAGTATGAGCAGTTAAGAAAAGAAAAGGAAGCCAAGAAGAAGCAGAAGATTGTTGAGATAAAGGAGATAAGGCTTTCTCCGAATATCGATACAAACGACTTAAATACCAAGGTGCAGGCCGCAAGAAAATTCTTGAGCAAGGGCAACAAGGTAAAGGTCACGCTTCGTTTCCGAGGCAGAGAGATGGCTCATATGAACAATTCAAAGCATATCCTTGACGATATAGCGGAGAGCCTTTCCGACATAGCGGTGGTGGATAAGCCCGCCAAGGTGGAAGGAAGAACCATGACAATGTTTTTAACTGAAAAGAAATAGGTCTAAGGAGGAAAAGAATATGCCTAAGATGAAATCAAGCAAAGCTGCCGCAAAGCGCTTTAAGCTCACAGGAACAGGGAAGTTGAAGAGATCCAAGGCTTATAAGAGCCACATCCTTACAAAGAAGAGCACCAAGAGAAAGAGAAATTTAAGACAGTCCGCTGTCACGGATGCTACCAATGTAAAGAATATGAAGAAGATATTGCCTTATCTGTAAATAGTTAGTGGAGGATTAAAAAATGGCTAGGATAAAAGGTGGCTTAAACCATAAAAAGAAGCAGAACAGAGTTTTGAAGCTTGCTAAGGGCTACAGAGGCGCAAGGAGCAAGCAGTACAGAGTAGCAAAGCAGTCCGTTATGAGAGCGCTTGCAACCTCTTATTCGGGAAGAAAAGAGAAGAAGCGTCAGTTTAGACAGCTTTGGATTGCTCGTATCAATGCCGCAGCCAGGCTGAACGGACTTTCCTACAGCAAGTTTATGCACGGGCTTAAATTAGCAGAGGTCGATATCAACAGAAAGATGTTAGCAGACCTTGCCGTAAACGATGCTGACGGCTTCAAGAGCCTTGCAGAGCTTGCAAAGTCAAAAATTGCATAAGTCATAGTATGAAAGCTATATTTTTTGATATAGACGGAACATTATTTGACAATAATATAGGACAGGGGATTCCCGAATCCTGCGTAAGCGGAATAAGGCTTGCGCAGGAGAACGGAAACCTCTGTTTTATTAATACCGGAAGGACGAAAAGACTGATAGAGAGGGACATTACCGACAGGATTTGCTTTGACGGGTATCTTTTGGGCTGCGGCATGACTATAATATACAAGGGGGAAACTCTTCTCAAAAAGACGCTGGATTATGACCTCACAAAGGAGATAATTGAATTCCTGCGTTCAAACAGGATTGATGCGATACTTGAAGGAGATGAGGATAATTACGACGAAAAGCCCGGTGAATTTTTTACAAAAAGATTTGAGAAGTACGCCGGAAAGTATACCGACAGGAATTTCGGAAGATATGAAGCTGCTTATGGAAAATTCTTAAAGCTCTTTGCCTATACCGAGGAAGAGGGGGCAATGGAGAGATTCTTTGAGAGATTCTCAGACAGGCTTGAAATAATAGACAGGGAAAACGGCTTCTATGAAATCCTTTTGAAGGGCTGTTCAAAGGCTACGGCAATGGATTTCATCTGTGAGAGATTAAATATCCCGCTGGAGGATACCGTGGCTATAGGGGATTCCAACAACGATCTGCCAATGCTTAAGCATGCGGGATGCGCAATAGCCATGGGGAGATCATCTAAGGATGTGCTTGCCTGCGCCGACTATGTGACAACCGATATCGGGGACGACGGAGTATACAATGCACTTAAGTGGCTGGGGGTAATATAAAAATCTTGACAAAAGAAACTAACATCTATAAAATAATGCATATGTAAGTGCAGGGTTAGTACATCGGTAGTATATCAGCTTCCCAAGCTGAGGAGGCGGGTTCGATTCCCGTACCCTGCTAACAGAGGAAAAAGCGATTTCTTAATTGCTTTCAACTCAAGGGGTGTCGCCCCATTTCTTGAAATCAAATTAGCACATAAAAGTAATATTTCAAGTGTGGCGGAGATTATTTTTTCTGCAAATATCTTTATTAATAACACTGGGATACTGCTGCTTACATTGATGCCCTTATAAACGGAGAGGAGAAGAAATGACTATGGGAGTATTGTCTGATTTAGAGCCGAAGCGAGTATTTCATTATTTTGAGGAAATCACAAAAATTCCCCACGGTTCCGGGAATGTAAGGGCAATAAGCGATTATCTCGTAAATTTTGCAAAGGAGCATAAGCTTTCCTACATACAGGATGAGTTTTTAAATGTTATCATATTTAAGGATGCTTCTATAGGATATGAAAATGAGCCTACGCTTATGCTTCAGGGGCATATGGATATGGTGGCGGTGCATACCGACGATTATGATGCGGATATGAAAAAAACTCCTTTGGAAGCAGCTGTGGATGGAGATTATATTTATGCTAAGGGAACTTCCCTCGGAGGGGATGATGGAATCGCCGTAGCGTATGCTCTTGCGATACTTGAAAGTGACGAGATAGAGCATCCGCCCCTTGAAATAATCATAACTGCCGAGGAAGAGGTGGGCATGGACGGCGCCAGAGGCTTAGATATGTCGCATTTAAAGGGAATGCGTCTTTTGAATCTTGATTCCGAGAAGGAAGGGGAGTTTTTGACAGGCTGCGCCGGAGGGGGAAGAGTGTTATGTAAACTCACACTACCGCTTCGTATATCAAATGGGAAGATATGGAGGATTTCGATAAAAGGTTTAAAAGGCGGTCATTCCGGGGATGAGATAGACAAGGGCAGGGAGAATTCAAATGTGCTTATGGGAAGAGTGTTGTCAGAGCTTCTCGATAGGGGAATTAAATTTGAACTGTCAAAGCTGTCCGGAGGCATGGCGGACAATGCAATAGCAAAAAGCACTTCCGCCGTATTCATATTAAGGGATGAAGAGAAATCAATCTCCTCGCCTGAAGCTGTTTTGTCGGACATATACGGAGGCATCAAGTCCGAAATATGCGAAAACGAACCGGATTTTTGTCTTTTGAGCGAAGGCGGTGAAGAAGGAAGCGAGTATGCCCTGGATGCAGGGGATACTGTAAGTATAATCGGAATGTTAAGGCAGTTTCCTCAAGGGGTGCAGGCAATGAGCAGGACGGTGCCGGGGCTGGTTGAAACGTCTCTTAATATGGGAATATTGGAATTAAAGCCGGATAAGGAAAAGGCAGAGCTAAAAGTTACATTTTCCGTAAGAAGCAGTATTACGGCAGAGCGGGATGCGCTTATAGACAGCTTGAAGAGCATTGCATCAAAATACGGGGCCATAACCGTAGTATCAGGCTTGTATCCCGGTTGGGAATTTGACGAAAGCTCCAAGCTTCGCAAAAAGATGGAAGGGGTATACGAAAGGTTATATGGAGAGAAGCCCAAGGTCCGTGCAATCCATGCGGGGCTTGAATGCGGACTTCTGATCGAAAAGCGGCAGGGGCTTGACTGTGTATCCATAGGACCTGATATGTCGGGAGTGCACACTACAGATGAACGTCTCAGCATTTCTTCTACACGGAGGGTATGGAATTTTCTCCTTGAATTACTGCGCACAAGGGGATAATTTTTTTGTTGACGTATGGCGAAATTATGCTATAATAAATTTTGCGTGCAAATGATTAATGCACGTAAATAACCCAATCAGTCGTATTTGGGACTGAAGGGAGGTCAGGTGCGAGATGTCAAGCGTTATCGTAAAAGAGAATGAGACTTTAGACAGCGCTCTTCGCCGCTTCAAGAGAAGCTGCGCAAAGGCGGGAATCCAGCAGGAGATCCGTAAGAGAGAGCATTACGAGAAGCCAAGCGTAAAGCGTAAGAAGAAGTCTGAAGCTGCAAGAAAGCGTAAATATAACTAAGTAAAGATTGAAGCCCTTGGCATATGGTCAGGGGCTTTAAGTTTTTAAAAGTCTTGATATGGAAATATTTATTGTAATATTGGGAATACTTGTGCTGCTGTGCATATGGATCATACTTTTCGACAGCACAAGGTTTGTGAAAACAAGCTACAAATACAGCGACAAGCGAATACAAAGGTCCTGCAGGGCAGTACTCATTTCCGATCTGCATAACAAGAGCTACGGCAGGAATAATGAGTCGCTTCTGGCGGCTATAAGGGAGGAAAAGCCGGATTTTATTCTGATTGCCGGAGATATGATTACCGCAAACAGAAGACACAAATTCGGTGTGGCAATAAGGCTTCTTTCTGAGCTTAAAAAGGATTTCCCGATATATTATGCAAACGGCAATCATGAGCAGTATATTTGTCTTCCTGAGAAGGATTATGGCGATGCGGGTAAAGAATACAAAAAGCTGCTCGATGAAGCAGGAGTTGACAGACTCATTAATTCACATGTTGAGCTTGCGGAATACGGTATCTCAATATATGGTCTGGAGATAGACAGGGATTTTTACAGACGCTTCACAGATGTCAAAATGGATGATGATTACTTAAAAACTATTCTCGGAAAGGCTGACGAAACGAAATATAACATCCTGCTTGCTCATAATCCGGATCATTTTGAAAAATATGCGGAATGGGGAGCTGATCTTACTCTGGCAGGACATATTCACGGCGGTATAGTGCGTGTGCCGTTTACAGGCAAGGGTGTTATCTCCCCGAAATTTACCTTGTTTCCGAAATATGACGGAGGAGAGTTTGCGGCTGGAAAAGCAATAATGATAGTGTCGAGAGGACTCGGCACCCATACGATACCTTTGCGGATGTTTAATCCTGCAGAGCTTATTACAATAGATTTTGAGGGAAAGACTGATGGCAGCGATTCCTGTTAAGCTGGAGGCATTTGAGGGTCCTTTGGATCTTCTGCTCCATCTTATAGAAAAAAATAAAGTTGATATATATGATATTCCCATAGTGGAAATCACGGATCAATATCTCGAATACATTCAGAAGATGGAAGAACGGGATATGAATGTCATGAGCGAATTTTTGGTCATGGCAGCCACTTTGGTTGACATAAAATGTCGTATGCTGCTTCCCAAGGAGGTGGACGAGAACGGCGAGGAGGAGGACCCGAGAGCCGAGCTTGTACAAAAGCTTCTGGAATACAAGATGTATAAGTATATGTCATACGAATTGCGTGACAGGCAGGTGGATGCGGAACAGAACCTGTACAGGAAAAAGAATCTGCCGGATGAGGTTTTGGAATACAAAGAACCCATAAATTATGAGGAGCTTGTGGGGGATGTAACATTAAACCGTCTTTACGACCTTTTCAAAGAGCTTGTAAGGCGTCAGGAGGACAAGATAGACCCCATAAGGAGTACCTACGGCAATATAGTCCGTGAGGAAGTGGATATTGAGAAAAAGGCGCTTTTTGTGGAGGCATATATCAAGGAGCATAAGAGATTCAGCTTTAGAAAGCTTTTGGAAAAAGCGGAGAGCAAATTAGAGCTGATAGTGACTTTTTTGATAATGCTGGAGCTTATGAAAACGGGAAAGATTACCGTGAGTCAGGAGGAAACCTTTTCCGATATAATGATAGATTCAAATGTTGCATAGTTTATTGAGGTCGTTATGGAAAAGAAGAAGGCGGAAGCCATAATAGAAGCGGTTCTCTTTACAATGGGGGATACCGTTGAAATAAAGAAGCTTGCAGAGGTGCTTGAGCTTACCGAGGAGGAAACTCAGGAGCTTTTAAACGGTATGCAGAAAAGGTATGAGAAGGAAGACAGGGGCATACAGCTTACATTTATAGAAAAATCCGTACAGCTGTGTACGAAGGCATCTATGTACGAGTATCTTATAAAGGTTGCGAATGCGCCAAAGAAGATGGTTTTATCTGACAGTATGCTTGAAACTTTGTCGATAATAGCCTATAAGCAGCCGGTAACAAGAGCGGAGGTGGAACGTGTGAGGGGCGTAAACTGCGACCATCCCATAAATAAGCTTTTGGAGTATGACCTTATATGCGAGCTGGGAAGACTGGATGCACCGGGCAGACCGCTTTTATTCGGAACAACAGAGCAGTTCCTTCGAAGCTTCGGAGTAAAGAGCCTCGATGAGCTGCCGGAGATAAATCCGCTGCAGGTGGAGGAGTTCCGTGCGCAGGCGGAGGAGGAAGTGCAGCTACAGCTTGACGTATAGTGGAGAAAAAGCCGCTTGCGAGCTTTTTACCACTATACGTCAGCGAGAAAGCAGTCTGCGAAGCAGACAATAAGCGCCGAAGGCGCAAGCTTTCGAGCGGACCAAGCGGTCAAGAGAAAGCAGTCTGCGAAGCAGACAATAAGCGCCGAAGGCGCAAGCTTTCGAGCGGACCAAGCGGTCAAGA
>JAFUVF010000046.1 GCA_017483735.1 Lachnospiraceae bacterium
AGTACGAGAGGACCGGGGTGGACGGACCACTGGTGTATCTGTTGGAAACCAATTCCATGGCAGAGTAGCCAAGTCCGGCAGGGATAAACGCTGAAGGCATCTAAGCGTGAAGCCCCCCTCAAGATGAGATATCCGAAAAAGGTCCCTTAGAGAGTATGAGGTAGATAGGGCTGGGGTGTAAGCATGGCGACATGTTAAGCTGACAGCTACTAATAGACCTATAAGCTTGACCACAAGAAAGAGATTTTGTAATCCCTGGACGGAGAGCCGTCTGCGGGAACAAAATCTAAAGCTTTCTTGCCACAATTCGCAAGAGCAGCGAATGTGTGTGAGGAGCAGTGCGGAAAGCACTCACGAAATAGATTTGCGAACGAAGAGAGAAAATCTATGAGTGACGCACTGCGGACAAGACAGGTTTGGTTCGTTATTGGGTGTTCAAGAACCTAAAAATATAGCGGTGTAGATAGCACCGCTTGTATTGTATTTTGGAAAGAACAATATGCCTCGATAGCTCAATGGTAGAGCACTGCGGCGGGTTCCCTGTTTTGCAGTAGGTTTGCTTTGAGATATCAATATGCCTCGATAGCTCAATGGTAGAGCACTCGGCTGTTAACCGAGTTGTTATAGGTTCGAGCCCTATTCGGGGCGCATGGTGCCATAGCCAAGTGGTAAGGCGTGGGACTGCAACTCCCTGATCGTTGGTTCAAATCCGACTGGCACCTAATGAAAAATCCCGTGGATTCATTTCACGGGATTTTTTCATAAAACTCTTGACATTCCACTAGGAAGAAGTTTACTTTTAGTTTAGACACAGACGTTAATTTTTGAAAGGAGAAGAAACAAATGAAGCTTTTAAGTATTGAGAATTATCCGGGAAAAGAGTATGAGGCGTTGGGATTAGTAAAGGGAACTGTGGTGCAGTCGAAAAATATAGGCAGGGACTTCATGGCAGGCATGAAGACAATAGTCGGCGGAGAGATAAAGGGCTACACCGAGATGTTAAACGAGGCGAGGCAGCTTGCCACCAATCGGATGGTTGATGAGGCGGCGGCTTTGGGAGCGGATGCGATTATCGGAGTCCGCTATGGCTCTTCGGCGGTAATGCAGGGAGCAGCGGAGGTCATAGCATACGGTACGGCAATAAAGCTTCTGTAGGGTCAGACAAAGTATTTTTGAGAGGATACTGAATATGGCAGATGTCAATGACAAGCTCATAGAGGAAATAATGAAGCACCTCGATAGTGAAGTGACTACAGGTTCAATGCGAATGAGCGTGGAGATGGACGATACACAGGATGAGTATTCAAATGTATCTCATAAATGCTGCAAGGCATACGGAACCGATTCCACAGTCACGGTGGCAAAGCTGGATATGTATACGGATCTTCATTTGAACGAATGCATCGATTCAGACCGCAGAGCAAAGTAAATGAGCGAGTTCAACAGGGCACTTTCAAATTTTACGAATGAGGTGGCAAGCGGCGGCGCCATCAGACATCTTGCGGATTTGGGATATACCGTAAAGGAGATAAAGGATAATCTCACATATCCCACTCCCATCGACAGGATAAGGGAAACTGTATGGAAACATTTTATCGACATTGGTGTCATAAAAATAGCAAATGATAAACCCGGAGATGAGGCAGAAAGCTACACATACGAAAAAGAACAGGATAAGTATGGTAATGTGAGCTTTAGGAGGGTAAAGAAAAGCAAAAGGTATAATGCGGATGAATATATACCCTGCGATTTCGGAAAGCGAATATATAAGGATAAGGATGCATTCGTAAAATCTCTTGAAGTGCTCTCTGACAGGGACAGGGAATACATTTTGGGACTTCCCTGGAGTCTTGAAACTGTTTATCATATAGCGGATGAGCGTATGAAAAGAATAAGCGAGAAATTAAAGGTAAAAGAGGCGGAGGATTGAATTAAAATGAATGAAGCGGAGCTTAAAACAGAAAAGCAGAGGCTTATTATATTTATCCTGACAGCCTATGGAATATCGTATCTTATGGGAATACTTATGTATTTCGGCAAGAAAAGTGGAATTGGCCTTAACGCATTTCCGGCGGCGCAGATGATGTATCCGGCATGCGGTGTCATAATAGGCCTGTTTGTCACAAATAAAGGAAGGAAAAAGCTTCCAACAGGCTTTTTTTGGACGGTAATAGTCACAACAGCGATAATCTTTCTCATAGCGCTGATTTCATTTTTTGCACCGCCATATGATATTGAGATTCCGGGACAGGCGGCAAGCATATCCGTATACTATCTGTTATCCCGGTATCCATTGATATTGGGAAGCATTATAGCATTCATCCTTGCGCTTGTGGAGGGCAGGGAGAAACGCCTAAATGCGGGACTTGTGCGGAATAATTGGGGGATGACGGTTTGGATGGTGGCATTGTTTATCATAATATATTTCCTTCGCACAATCATTTCGATAATGCTGTCAATCGCAACAGGCAGCGCAGACACGGGTGCTTTTTATGAGTGGCTGGGAATTTTTAAAATGTCGATGACGTGGATTTCAATCGCAGTGCTCCCGATAAATTATTTCTTTGTTTTCATCGCATTTTTCGGAGAGGAATACGGCTGGAGATATTATATACAGCCTCTGCTTCAAAGGAAATTTGGGATGAGATCAGGCGTGTTGCTTTTGGGGATAGCGTGGGGCTTGTGGCATCTTCCCATAGACCTTTTCTACTACAGCGATGATACGGGGCTTCAAATGCTCTGTACACAGATAATTACCTGTATGGCATACGGCATTTTCTTCGGATATGCATATCTTAAAACGAATAATATCTGGGCAACGGTATGCATACATTATCTGAACAACAATTTGATACCCGTGATATCGGGGAACTATTCCGCTGATGTTTTGGAGCATCAGGCAATAAGCTGGTCGGACATTCCGCTGCATCTTTTATCAATGTTTATTTTCATCATCTTTATCTTCGCAAAGGAGTACAGAAGGAGTGAGGGATGATGTGCAGCAGAAGAAAATAAGCACTCTGGCCGGGGAGGTTCTCACTCTTTCGCATGATGACATTCTTGTGCAGCTCCGCTTCTTTGATGTGGCGCTTGCAAGACTTACTTTGCAGGAGAGAGAGGGGATAATGTGTATTGCCACGGACGGAAACACACTCTTTTATGACCCGGTATATGTGCTAAAAACCTATAAGGAAGCGCCGAAATACATAAACCGCCTATATCTGCACCTGCTTCTTCACTGTATTTTTTCCCACAGCTTCCAATATGACAAGTTGGATACCGAAATCTGGGATATGGCGGCGGACATTGCAGTCGAAAATGTGATTTTGGAGCTTTCCGTAGAGAGCACGCTTTTTGACGAGGACGAGGATTTAAGGCGAAAGCTGAAAGTGCTTAAGGAGGATGCGGGAGGGCTCACGGCGGAAAAAATCTATCGGTATTTTAAGAACAATCCGCCGTCGGACAGGGAAAAAAAGGAGTACAGGAAGCTTACCTGCAAGGATGTGCATACTCTCTGGAGACCCGCAGAGGAAATTCAGCTTAATCTGGAGGATTGGAAGAAGATAAGTGAAAGGATACGTGCTGACCTTAAGTCCTTTACCAAATCCAGGCAGGGCGGAGAGACTCTTTCCAAAAATCTGGATGAGAGCACAAGGGATAAATATGATTACAGCGATATATTACGGCGCTTTAGCGTAATGGGGGAGAATATCACGGTAAATGATGATGAATTTGATTATATATATTATACTTACGGGCTTTCGACCTACGGTAATCTGCCTCTTATAGAGCCCTTGGAATACAAGGAGGAGCACAGGGTCAGGGAATTTGTCATAGCGCTTGACACATCCGCATCCTGCAGAGGAGAGATTGTAAAGAATTTTTTGAAGAAAACTTATTCCATATTAAAGAGCAGTGAGAATTTTTTTAAGAAAATAAATGTGCACATCATACAATGCGACAGCGAGATTCAAAGCGACACAAAAATTACTGAGGATGCGGAGTTTGATGATTTCGTGAAATACGGAAAGCTCACGGGCTTCGGCGGCACGGATTTCAGACCTGTATTTGATTATGTCGAAAGTCTGAAGGAACAGGGAGAGTTTGAAAAGCTCAAGGGTCTCATATATTTTACTGACGGATACGGAGTGTATCCGGAGAGAATGCCGGATTATGATGTCATATTTGCATTCTTAAACGAAGATAACGACAGGGCGCCGGTGCCACCCTGGAGCCTTAAGGTAATACTTGACGAGGAAGAATTTGAAAAAGCGGATAAACAAGGAGCAAATTGATGAACATTCAGGAAGCGAAGAATTATATTAAGGATTCCATACGTATGTATTTGAAGAAAAATGAGTTCGGAGAATACAGGGTTCCGGTAGTAAGGCAGCGCCCGATTTTCCTTCTCGGTGCGCCCGGTATCGGAAAGACTGCAATAATGGAGCAGATTGCACAGGAACTTTCCATCGCACTGGTATCCTATTCTATGACGCATCATACGCGACAGTCCGCACTGGGGCTTCCTTTTATAGAAAAGAAGGAGTACGGCGGAAAGGAATATGCAATCTCAGAATATACAATGAGTGAGATAATCGCCTCGATATATGAAACTATGGAGGAAAGCGGAGTAAATGAGGGAATACTTTTCCTTGATGAGATTAACTGTGTGTCGGAGACTCTGGCGCCGTCAATGCTGCAGTTTCTCCAATACAAAACCTTCGGCAGGCACAGCGTTCCCGAGGGTTGGGTAATTGTGACGGCGGGCAATCCCCCGGAGTTTAACAAATCCGTGCGTGAATTTGATGTAGTCACAATGGACAGGCTTAAGCTGATAGAGGTCGAAGCGGATTTAAAGACATGGAAGAATTATGCCACAGAAAGGGGCATACATCCGGCGATAACGAACTATCTTGATATCAAAAAGGAGCATTTCTATCTGATGGAAATGACCACAAAGGGCAGAAATTATGTCACGGCGAGAGGCTGGGAGGATCTTTCCCAGATTCTATATCTGTACGAGGAAGAGGGAAAGCAGGCAGAGGAGAGCCTCATAGAACAGTATATCAGAAATGACAAGGTCGTCAGAGAGTTTGCGGCATATTATGAGCTGTACAATAAATACAAGAGGGACTATCGCATAGAGGAGATACTCACGGGAGAATATAATAAGGAGTCGACGGAAAGAGCAGGAAATGCGAAGTTTGACGAAAGACTGTCCCTCATGGGGATGCTCCTTGACAGGCTGCAGAATGACATCAAAGAGGTTATGGAGGAGGCGGAGTATTTAAAGGAGCTCAGAGCACCGCTGGCATCATTGAAAGGTAATGACGATGATGTCATACAGACTAATCTGGCAACTCTTCTTGATGCAAGAAGGAAGCTTATAGAGACGAAGAGCCGTGCAGGAGCACTTTCCGATTCCGAGAGGAAAAAGCATCTTAGGATAGCAAGATTTTTTGAGGAGGCTCTTAAAGCGGTAAATAATGGCACCGGGGACAAATTCGGCATAGTAAAGAATAAATATGACGGTAATGTCAATGGTTTAAAAGAAACATCGGCAAAGGTCAAGGCTGAGCTTCACAATCTCTTTGCTTTCGTCGAGGAAGCCTTTGGAAATGACAATGAAATGCTTATACTTATGACGGAGCTTACCGTTCACACGAAGAGCTCGCAGTTCATCGCCACCTTCGGAAGCGAGGACTATTCAAAGCATAACAAGGAGCTTATGCTGACGGAGCGAAGTGCCGACTTAAAGGAAGAGATAGCTGCGCTAAATCTGGAATAGGGTAAATATGAGAGAATACGAATCCGAAATACCGGGCGGCAGTCTGTATTTCGAGCAAAGAAAAACTAAAGACGGGAACAGCGCAATGATACTGACAAGAGTGTCGGGAATGCCGGGAGAGATTATTGTACCCGAAAATATAGAGAAAATACCCGTTACCACAGTGGAAAAGAAAGCATTTTTAAGCAAAAAATCTATCCGGCGCATAGTCTTTCCAGATAGTGTCAAAGATATTGGAGATTGGGCATTTGCTTACTGTGACAGCCTAAAGGAGGTGGAGCTTCCCGAGGCGGGTAAAGGCGGCATAAGCTTTGGCAAGGATGTATTTAAGGAATGTCCGGCGCTAAAACGGCTGATTATCCGAGGAAAGGATGCGCAGATAGGAGCGCTTCTAGCGTCTGTAGTGGAGGAAGCGCCGTACCTTTTGAATACAAGGGATGCGGGCAGCGACGAATGGCTTTCAAAATGGGACGCAAGAATGATGACCATACTTCATACAAGGGATGATGAAGGGTATTCAAAGCAGATACTATGCGGGGAGGAGGACTATGGAAGCACTGATTTGGGAGCATTTTGCAGTAATGCAAGAAAGCGGAAGGTTCGCATTGCAATGCTCCGGCTCCTCAATCCGACAGGACTGTCAGAAGAAAACGAAAAAGAGTTAAAGGATTATCTTTTGGCGCATACAAAAAAGTCCGGTTACGAAGACGGCGAGGAAGCGTGGACTGTAGTGCTTAATGAATATGGAACCGAGAGAGAATATTATGAGCTTTTTGCAAGGCTGGGCTGTCTTAACGAAGATAATTTTGATGCAATCCTCAAAGACATAAAGGGAGAGCATACGGAGATGAAGGCGTACTTTCTGCAATATATGGAGGAAAAGAAAGCTTCATCCGGAGGAGAAGATTTTTTTGCGGGGCTTGAACTTTGACCGGGGCTGTGGTTTAATTAGCATAAATAAAAATCAGGAGAAAAATTATGACTATTGAAGCTGCAAAAGAAAAACTAAAAAAATACGGGCAGGAGCATCTCTTAAAATATTATGAGGAATTAAGTGCAGAAGAACAGGTGGCGCTGCTTACACAGATAGATGAAACAGATATGACGGTTCTGTCAAGTGTGTCTCATAAGAGCGAGCTCTCAAAAAAGGGAAGGATTACGCCCCTTGCCGCAATGGAGCTTTCCGAGATAGAAAAGAACAGGGACAGCTTCAAAAATATAGGACTTACCGCCATAAGAGACGGAAAGGTAGGAGCCGTGCTCCTTGCGGGAGGCATGGGAACACGCCTTGGAAGCGATGACCCTAAAGGGATGTATAATATAGGTGTCACAAAAAAGCTTTATATCTTTGAATGCCTCATAAATAATCTTATGGAGGTTACAAACGAGGCAGGGAAGCCTGTACACCTCTTTGTAATGACCAGCGACAAAAATAATGACAAGACTGTCAAATTTTTGAACGAGCACAAATTCTTTGGATATGATGAAAATTATGTTCATTTCTTTAAGCAGGAGATGGCACCGGCATCCGATTATAACGGAAGGATTTATCTCGAGGAAAAAGGAAAGCTTTCAACCTCTCCCAACGGAAACGGCGGATGGTTCATATCACTAAAGAATGCGGGACTTCTCGATATAGTAAAGAAGGAGGGCATTGAGTGGCTCAATATCTTTGCGGTGGACAATGTACTGCAGCGCATCGCAGACCCTGTATTTGTGGGAGCGACAATCAGCAAAGACTGTGTAGTGGGAGCCAAGGTGGTGCGGAAGGCTGCGCCTGATGAAAAGGTGGGAGTTATGTGTCTCGAGGACGGCAAGCCGTCAATCGTGGAATACTATGAGCTCACAGAGGAGCTGATGAATGCAAAGAATGAAAAGGGCGACCCTGCATACAACTTCGGAGTGATATTGAATTATCTTTTCAGCGTTCAGGCATTGGAGAAGCTTATGGGGAATCTGCCACTGCATATTGTTGAAAAGAAGATACCGTACCTTGATGAGAGCGGAAGGCTTGTCAAGCCAGAGGAGCCCAACGGCTATAAGTTCGAAAACCTTGTGCTCGATATGATACACAAGATGGATTCCTGCCTGCCCTTTGAGGTAGTCAGGGAAAAGGAATTTGCGCCGATTAAGAACAAGACCGGAGTGGATTCCGTGGACAGCGCAAGAGAGCTTCTTAAAAAGAACGGAGTGGAATTATAATAAAACAGATACAGGAGGTAGATATGAAGATACTTGTGACAGGCGGAGCAGGCTTTATCGGAAGCCATACTGTGGTGGAGTTAGAGGAAGCCGGATATGATGTGGTGGTATTGGATAACCTTTCCAATTCCAGCGAGAAATCTCTGGAAAGGGTTGAAGCGATTACGGGAAAGAAGGCTCCATTTTACAAGGCTGACATCCTTGACAGGGATGCCTTGGAGGAGATTTTCTCAAAGGAGACTCCTGATGCGGTCATTCACTTTGCGGGACTTAAGGCAGTGGGTGAATCGGTTCAGAAGCCATGGGAGTACTATGAGAATAATATCGCAGGAACTCTCACTCTCGTAGATGTGATGAGAAAGCATAATGTAAAGAATATAATCTTTTCATCCAGCGCTACTGTCTATGGGAATCCTGCATTCATACCCATTACGGAGGAATGCCCGAAGGGACAGTGTACAAACCCCTACGGCTGGACAAAGTCCATGCTCGAGCAGATATTGTCCGATATCCAAAAGGCGGACAACGAATGGAATGTAATTCTGCTTCGCTATTTCAACCCGATAGGAGCACACAAGTCCGGCACCATGGGGGAGAATCCAAACGGCATCCCCAATAATCTTATGCCCTATATCACTCAGGTTGCGGTTGGAAAGCTAAAGGAGCTTGGAGTATTCGGAAACGATTATGATACGCCGGACGGCACGGGAGTACGCGACTATATTCATGTAGTGGATCTTGCGAAAGGTCATGTAAAGGCGCTCAAAAAGATTGAGGAAAAGGCTGGACTTAAGATTTATAATCTGGGAACCGGCGTGGGATACTCTGTGCTGGATATCGTAAAGAATTTCGAGGAGGCGACGGGAGTTAAGATTCCTTATGTGATTAAGCCCAGACGGGCAGGAGATATTGCTACCTGCTATGCGGATGCATCCCTTGCAAAGAAGGAGCTTGGCTGGACTGCGGAATACGGCATAAAGGAGATGTGCGAGGACTCCTGGAGATGGCAGAAGAATAACCCTAATGGGTACTAATCCTCTTCGATTACCTGTATCTCCAGATAATCGAAATCAATACTGTCTATAAAGGAATCCGCCGTGAACCTGCACTTGGAAACCCTCTTAAAGTCCCGGATGTTCTGGTCGAGCCATGCGGGGTGGCTTAAGTCAAATTCACGGCATATGTAATCTAAAGCATTAAAAATCTTATGAGTGCGGGTATCGTCAGTTCCATCCTCAACGACGATATCCCGCACCATTTTGTTATTCTTAAATTCTCTCGCCCAAAGTCTGAACATTATCCGAGAGTTACCACAACATTATATTCGGTCTGTCCCTTTACATAGGGAACGACACATCCGTCTACAGCCTGTCCGTTCACGGTAAGGCTCTTTACGCCCTTCTCCACATTGTCGGGGTTCTTAACCTCGATATGGTATGTACCCTCACGGAACTTACGTGTAATCTTGAAGTCGCCGAAGCCCTTGGGTACGCAGGGATTTATGGACAACCCCTTGTGTGTCGGATATACGCCGAGGATGTATTGAGAGATATTTACAAAGGTCCATGCGGCGGTTCCGGTAAGCCATGAGTTCTTAGCCTCGCCGTGGAATACCGCATCTCTTCCGGCTATCATCTGCGCATATACATACGGCTCTGTGCGGTGTATCTCCGAGAACTCCTCGCAGTATGCGGGGCAGGTCTTTTTGTATATCTCAAAGGCTCTGTCGCCTCTGCCCACAACAGTCTCCGCAATGGATACCCAGGGGTTGTTGTGACAGAAGATTCCTGCATTCTCCTTGTACCCGGGCGGATATGAGGAAACCTCGCCAAGCTCGAGATGGTACTTGGTATATGCCGGCTGCAATATCATAATTCCGTAGTCGGTATCAAGCTTCTCCTTCACGGAATCCAAAGCTTCCACAGCCTTTCCTTCCTTTACGCCGATGCCTGCCAGCACGCAGAAGCCCTGAGGCTCAATATAAATCTGACCCTCCTCGCACTCATGTGAGCCGACCTTGTTCTTGTAATGGTCGTAAGCGCGGATAAACCATTTTCCGTCCCAACCGGTATCGAGAAGCGTATCGTACATTATCTGTACTTCCTTCCTTGCTCTCTCAGCTTCCGCAGTATCTCCCTTAAGCTCTACTAGCTGCGCATATTCTTCGCCGTACTTTACAAACATTCCGCCGATGAATACCGACTCGGCGTTCGGACCCTCCGAAGGACCAAAGGTCTGGAAGGATTCTCCGGGGTGCTCCGAGAAGCAGTTGAGATTCAGACAGTCGTTCCAGTCAGCCCTGCCAATAAGGGGCAGTCTGTGGGGACCCTTGTGGTTTACTATATAGTCAAAGGAACGCTTTAAGTGCTCAAGCAGGGGCTTTGCCTTGCTCTCGTCATTGTCGAAGGGAACCGGTTCATCAAGTATGGACATATCGCCGGACTCTCTGATATATGCGCTTGTGCCGCCGATGAGCCACAGGGGGTCGTCGTTGAAGCCGGAGCCTATATCGGAATTTCCTCTTTTTGTGAGGGGCTGATACTGATGATAAGCGCTGCCGTCCTCAAACTGTGTAGAAGCGATATCAATGATACGCTGTCTTGCCCTCTCGGGGATAAGATGTACGAAGCCCAAAAGATCCTGACAGGAATCACGGAAGCCCATTCCTCTGCCGATTCCGGACTCGTAGTAGGAAGCGGAGCGGCTCATATTGAAGGTAACCATACACTGGTACTGGTTCCAGATATTTACCATGCGGTTTACCTTGTCGTTTGCCGACTCTACGGTATACTTGGACAAAAGCTCGTTCCAGTATTCCTTAAGCGCATTAAACGCTTTCTCCACATCGGCATCTGTCCGGTATTTGGAGAGGAGAGCCTTGGCGGGCCTCTTATTAATTATGCCCTTTGACTCCCATTTTTCCTCCTCGGGGTTCTCGCAATATCCCAATACGAAGATAAAGGATTTCGTCTCTCCGGGATTCAAGGAAACATTTATTTGATGTGATGCAATGGGGAACCATCCGCTTGCAACGGAATTGGTGCAGCCACCGTTAAGTATTGCTTCGGGCTTGTCGGCACCGTTGTAGAAGCCTAAGAATTTGTCTCGGCTGGTATCGTATCCGTCCACCTTTGCGTTTACGGAATAAACGGCATAATGATTTCTGCGCTCTCTGTACTCCGTCTTGTGATAGATTGTGGAATCAATTATCTCCACTTCGCCTGTGGAAAGATTTCTCTGGAAGTTTCTGGAATCGTCATCCGCATTCCAAAGACACCATTCTACATAGGAATAAAGCTGGATTTCCTTCTTTTCGGAGGAATTGTTCGTAAGCTTTATCTGTGACAGCTCACAGGTGTCCTCCATGGGAACAAAGGTAAGAAGATTTGCTTCTATATTGTTCTTTGAGGACTTCCACCTGCTGTAGCCTATGCCGTGGCGGCACTCGTAGGAATCAAGCTCCGTCTTTACAGGCTGCCAGCCGGGATTCCAGAGGGTATCCCCGTCCTTTATATAGAAATATTTGCCGTTGGTGTCGTAGGGGACATCATTGTAGCGGTATCTCGTGATACGTAAAAGCTTTGCATCCTTATAGAAGCTGTAGCCTCCGCAGGTGTTGGAGATGAGTGTAAAGAAGCCCTCGGTGCCCAGATAGTTTATCCACGGCAGGGGAGTCTTTGGGGTAGTGATGACATACTCTTTTGCATTGTCGTCGAAATGTCCGAATTTCATATTTTTCTCTCCATTCTTTAAATATTAATGTCCAATCGCTTACGAAAACGATTTAGTCATAAATTTACTATATTCTATTTATAAAACAAAATCAACAAAAATTTTAAAAAAATAGTTGCTTTATTATGCAAATTGTTGTAATATGATTCTACGAAAACGATTTAGCGGCGAAAATACTTGCAATTTACAGATAGGGTGTTAGAATGGTATCGGTTAAGGACATCGCTTTAGCATGTAACGTATCGGTAGCCACGGTGAGCAAGGCGCTGAACGGTTACAGCGATATCAGCGAGAAGACCAGAGAGACCGTCAGGAAGAAAGCAGCCGAGTTAGGATACCTTCCAAACCTCGCCGCAGTGGCACTTAAGACAAACAGAACATACAATATCGGCATTTTGTTCTATGATGATGCCGGAACCGGACTCACTCAGGAATTCTTTGCAAAGGTTCTGCAGGGGATTAAGGAGGAGGCGGAGGGTAAGGGCTACAGCATTACCTTCATAAATAACCGCCTCGGAGGACGCAAGGTCACATACACGGAGCATTGCAGACACAGGGGCTATGACGGAGTAGTAATTGCCTGCATCAATTTTTCCGACCCGGATGTGATAGAGCTTGCAGAAAGTGACATACCGGTGGTAACCATAGACCACATATACGAGAGAAACTCTTCGGTTTCCTCCGATAACGAAAAGGGAGCCGCAGACCTTGTAAGATTCGTATATGATAAGGGTCACAGAAGGATAGCCTTTATCCATGGAAGCAGCTCCGCAGTGACGGACGAAAGGCTTAAGGGCTTCAAGGAAGAATGCAAGAGATTGGGACTTGATGTTCCTGAAGAATATTTTTTGGAGTGTTCATACAGAGACACAAAAAAGGTGGCGGAATGTACCGAAAAGCTTTTGAAACTTAAAAATCCACCCACCTGCATACTCTTTCCGGATGATTACACCGCAATGGGCGGAATAAATGTAATAAAAGGAAAGGGGCTCAATATCCCGGAGGATATATCGGTAGTGGGATATGACGGCACAGGGTACAGCCGCTTTTGCGACCCGGAGCTTGCCACTCTGGTACAGGATACGGACAGGATGGGAAGGCTCGCCGCAGGAAAGCTTATAAGGCTTATTGAAAAGCCAAAGGAAACCGAAATTACGCATGAGGTGGTCGAAGGCTTTATATCAATAGGAAAATCGGTAAAGCAAATAGATTAGCTTTGCCGCAAACAGCTCGAAAGAGCAGCAATAGCCGGAAACGGCAGAAGGAGGATTTCTAAATGAGAAACATGAAAAAGTTTGCTTCTTTAGCTCTCGCAACTGCAATGCTTGCAGGCGTTCTCGCAGGATGCGGTTCCGATGGCGGAAGCACCAACACAACTCCCGCTGACAATGGCGGTTCCACAGCAGCAACCGCAGCACCCGCAGATAACGGGGGGGCAACCACAGCTGCAGGAGAAGAAGGAAAGGTTCTTAACATCTATGTATGGAACGAGGAGTATGCAAGCAGAATGGCTAAGCATCTTCCCGGATATGATGCAGCAGATGTAGAGAATCCTTTGAAGGGTGGTAAGATTGGAGACGTAGAAGTTGTATTCCATCAGACACCTAGCGATAACAACGCATATCAGGAGTCACTTGATTCAGCATATCTTAAGCAGGCTGACGCAGCAGCAGATGACAAGGTTGATATTTTCCTTGTAGAGGCTGACTATGCGCTTAAGTACATAGATTCTGATTTTGCTCTTGCACTTTCCGACCTTGGAATCAGCGCAGCAGACGTTTCTGACCAGTATGAGTACACCCAGAAGATTGTTACCGATTCCAACGGAAACCTTAAGGGCGCTTCTTGGCAGGCAGCTTCCGCAGGACTTATCTACAACCGTGAGATTGCTAAGGAAGTGCTTGGCACAGACGACCCTGCTGAGGTTCAGAAGGCTGTAGCTGACTGGGATAAGTATGTAGAGACAGCAGCAAAGGTTGCTGAAAAAGGATACAAGATGTGTTCTGTAAATGACACCTATCGTGTATATTCCAACAACGTATCCGGCAAGTGGGTACAGGATGGCAAGATTGTTGTTGATGCTAACATGGACAGATGGATTGATGATTCCAAGGCGCTTGCAGACTCAAAGGCAGAGACTACTGATGACCTTTGGGGCGATGACTGGGCAAAGGGTAAGGATGGCGGAGTATTCTGCTACTTTGGACCCGCTTGGTTCTTCAACTTCTGCCTTGATGCTGACCGTGAAGGCTCTGTAGCTAACAAGGGCGGCTGGGGCTTTGTAGAAGGTCCTCAGTCTTACTACTGGGGCGGAACATGGATTTGCGCAGCAGCTGGTACCGACAATCCTTCTCTTGTTAAGGATATAATCCTTACTATGACTACCGACAAGGCAGTTCTCAAGGAGATTGCTATAGACGAGTCTGAATGTGTAAACAGCAAGTCTGTACTTGCAGACCTTGCAGGTTCCGCAGACGGTAACATTGCACTCCTTGGCGGACAGAACCCTTATGCAGAGCTTGCAAAGGGAGCTGAGGGCATCGACCTCTCCAATATCTCCGCATATGATCAGGCTTGTAACGAGTCTCTTCAGAACGCTATGAAGGGATACTTTACCGGCTCTTACAAGGATAAGGATGAGGCTCTTCAGGCATTCTACAAGGCTGTAGTTGAGAAGCACCCTGAGCTTTCCTACTAAGCTTAAGGCTTCATAACAAAAAGCTATTATTTCCCCGTCAGAAATGGCGGGGAAATTTTTTGTACAAGTTGCATAAATTATTTCGAAAATTGCTGATATAAATTGACTTTTTGCCCAAAAAAGTATATACTAATGCTATCTAATTCTATAGTATTGGGAGGCGTAAAATGAACAATAAAAAGAGCAAAGTTGTCCAATACAACAGATGGGGCTATATCTTTCTCATTCCCTTTGTTGTAGTGTATCTGATTTTCCAGATGATTCCTCTTGTGACTACTGTGTACAACAGCTTCTTTGAGAACTATCGCTCCGGTCTTACACAGATTGGACCGAATTTCATTGGTTTGGAGAATTACAAGACAATTTTCACAAATGGGGACTTACCTGCTTACACGAAGAATACTTTGATAATGTGGGTATTGGGCTTTGTGCCTCAGATTATAATATCGTTGCTTCTCGGTGCATGGTTTACTGACCCTTCGCTGAGACTTAAGGGGCAGAGATTTTTTAAGACAGTCATTTACCTGCCTAACCTGATAATGGCATCTGCATTTTCAATGTTGTTCTTCACATTATTTGCAAAGACTGGTCCCATCAATTCAATTCTTGTTTCGCTGGGAGTTTTGTCCGAACCTTATGCATTTATGGATAATGTTTGGAGCGTAAGGGGCTTGGTTGCCTTTATGAATATGATTATGTGGTTTGGAAACACCACAATCCTTCTCATGGCTGGTATGCTTGGCATAGACACATCCCTCTTTGAGGCTGCGGAGGTGGACGGCGCAACAGCTTCACAGATATTCTGGCGGATTACACTGCCCCTGCTTCGTCCAATACTTATATATGTTATGATTACATCCCTCATTGGCGGCTTGCAGATGTTTGATGTTCCGCAGATACTTACCAACGGTACAGGAGATCCGGCGAGAACCTCAATGACGCTTATAATGTACCTGAACAAGCACCTGTTCAGCAAGAATATGGGACTTGGCGGTGCGCTCTCTGTATTCCTCTTTATCATAACCGGAATACTCAGCCTCATCGTATTTAAGTTCTCCGGGAATACTGACCCGGACGGAAAGAAGTAAGGGAGGGATAAAAAAGATGAATGACGATACCAGAAGAACAGAAAACGGAGCAAGTGTAAAGGTCAGAAGGGTAGTCGCTTATGCGGTGCTCATCCTTATGTCTTTCCTGTGCCTTATTTGGTTCTATATATTGTTTATAAATGCTTCAAGAAGCCATTCGGAACTTTCAACCGGATTTACGCCGATTCCAAGTTCGTATGCGTTGAAGAATTTTATGTCGGTAATTCGCGGCAGCCAGCCATTTGCCAGAGGTATGCTAAACAGCCTTATTATATCGGTTTGTTGTGCAACATTGTCCACATATTTCTCTGCGATGACGGCTTATGCAATACACGTATATGACTTTAAGCTTAAGAAGTTTATGTTTACATTCATACTTATGATAATGATGATACCCACACAGGTTACCGCACTCGGATTTCTACAGTTGGTAACTAAAATGAAGTTAGAAGATAACTTTATTCCTCTCATTGTTCCCACAATAGCGGCTCCTGCGGTATTCTTCTATATGAAGCAGTATATGGAGAGCGCACTTCCGCTGTCACTTGTGGAATCCGCAAGAATAGACGGAGCCGGAGAGTTCAGAACCTTCAATCAGATTGTTCTGCCTCTTATGAGACCGGCAATAGCGGTACAGGCAATCTTCTCCTTTGTGCAGAACTGGAATAACTACTTCACTCCTGCGCTTATCCTTCACAAGGACAATATGAAGACACTGCCCATACTTATTGCAACGCTCCGTTCCGCAGACTTCCTTAAGTTTGATATGGGCTCTGTGTATATGAGTATTGCATTTTCAATCTTCCCCGTAATCATTGTATACCTTATTCTTTCCAAGAATATTGTAGGCGGTGTAGCAGCGGGCGCAGTCAAGGGCTAAAGCAGGCGTAATTCTTTAGTAAAAATAACAATAGAGGATTTTGAAATGGATTTCATAAATACCACTGACGAAGTGAGCAGCTGGGAAGAGGTAATGCTCCTCTACAATGCGGCGCTTCGTCAGGTGGAGACAAAGATGCAGATACTGAATGACGAATTTCAGCATGTGCATCAGTACAACCCAATAGAGCATATAAAGGCGAGGCTTAAGACTGCGGAAAGCATAGTCAAGAAGCTTAAGCGTCACGGCTATGAGTCCACTGTGGAGAATATGGTAAAATATATCAATGACATAGCGGGCATCAGAATAATATGTTCGTTTACATCGGATATATACCGTATCGCCGATATGATAATGGAGCAGCAGGATATAAAGGTCATAAATGTGAAGGACTATATCACATTTCCCAAAGCCAGCGGCTATAAGAGCTACCATATCATAGTGACGGTGCCTGTATATCTGTCGGACAGGGTTGTGGATACCAAGGTGGAGATTCAGATAAGAACCGTAGCCATGGATTTTTGGGCGTCCCTGGAGCACAAGATACAGTACAAGTTCGAGGGGGCAGCCCCCGATCATATAAAGGAAGAGCTTGTGGAATGTTCAAAGCTTGTGGCGGATCTGGATGCGAGAATGCTATCACTGAACGAGGAAATTCTTTCAGTAAATGAAGAAAAAGAGACAGAGAAGAAGGGAGCCTGATGGTTCCCTTCTTTTTAGCTTAATATCCGGCAATATGCCCATAAAATGAGGAGTGCCCGGGAACCTTTCGGTTACCCGGGCTATTATGAAAAAATTTATCTAACGTCGCTTCAATTTCCTTATCTGTAGGTAAGTATAGCAAGCAAATATGAACAGAATATGAATGAACTTTAAAGGTTATGTGAATTTCACTAATTTGATGCTGGATTTTAAAAGAAAATTATGCAAAATGCACAAAATGAATTTACATAATTTTAACTAAAATATTGTCATAGCTTGCAATAAGTGGTAAAATACAAAATATGGAAAATTATAGAGATAGAAATCAAGGACAGAATAACTATGATTATCCGGCTTGGGATGTTCCAGAGGATGGGGAATATTCCGATGTGGATTCTTTTGATGAACCGGATTATGACGAGCCGGATTATCAGGGAGGATATCCGAGTCAGGGGGGGAGATCCGTATACGGACAAGGTATGCCTTATCCAGATAATATGAGTATGCGAAGGGGAGAGGCAATGAATAACAGGGATATGCGCAGGAATCCCATGAGGCAGGATGCAAGACCCAGAAGGAATACCGCATCCGGAGAGAATATGGGATTTAGACGGGTGTTAAATGAACGTGAGAATATCCCGGGTAGAAGAATGCCTTATTCTGGTCAGGAGGTAAGAGAGCTTCATGGAGCTCAGGGTGTTCAGGCGGCTAGAGAGAATTCTGGATATGCTCCTGTCAGAGAAAGCATCCCCCACGAAAATATTGTAAGAGACAGCGCTTCGGAGGAAGCATCCATTTCGAAGCTTGATAAATTCATAGAAGATGAAATGGGTACAAAGCTCGACAATATGATCGAGACCCAGATCGCTCCCAAGCTTGACGGACTTATAGAAACGGAGCTTTCGGAAAAGCTTAACAGGATTCTTGACGAAACTGTTGAACCCAGAATGGATCAGTTTATCGCATCCGGTATTGAGAGGCTCAATGCTGCTACGGTTGATACCACAGATATCAGGCAGATGATACATAATTCTGCGTCCAGTATGCAGAATATCACACAGGTTTCCACGGTTCAGCTGCAGGCTGTTGCGGATGCCGGCATCGACAGATTACAGAGCACGCAGGTAAATACCGAAAATATTGAGGAGCTGGTGCAGACCAGTACTGAGAAGATTAAGCGCATCTCGGATGATGCTCTGAAAAAGATCAAGGATTACAAGCTTCTCGAGGAGGAGAACCGTCCAAAGGTAGATACGGCAAGCATCGGGAGGATGTTTGACGAGAAGATGGAGAGCACCAACGACTACACTCATAAGGAGTGCGTTAAGGTGTATAGGAATGTTCAGGCGATAGTTGTTGAGGAGGACGGCAAGGTTATTGATGCAGGCAAGGAGAATGTCGCCGTATTAAAGAAGAAATTAGGAATTGTAACGGGTATTGCGATAGGAGCAGCAGGACTGTCTCTCGTATCAGTAGTGCTTCAAATATTACAGATGTTTGTTTTCCGATGAAGAATAAAGTCGGTTATTCCAGTTTCAAAAATCTTATCAGGTTCAATTTTGTGAGAGGAATGATGTTCACATTCCTTCTTTGTATGTTTTTTGTCAAAAGTGCAGGCTTTGTGCGAATTCAGGATAATAATTATTTTCATATTTTTTCGGGGCAGGACGAGCTTGGAAGTGTGGCTACCTTAGATGAGGCAATGCGCCTTATAGCTGAAAGCAGAAGAGAGCTCGCAGGAGATTCCGGAGAGCTCAAATTTATGGATTCCGATTTTAGGGTTGAGGGCGAGAATGTGCTGTTTGGGAAAACAGATGCCGAAATTACTGTAAAAGAGAGGATAAAAGCTGTTCTTACCGGAGAGGATTCCGACATAATGCAGCATGCATATACCATAAAGGTCAATGAATACAGTGTAAACCTTGCGTCCATTGATGACGTGCTAAAACTTTTGCAGGCTGCTATAGATAAATATGATAATGAGGGAAAATTTGTCGTAAATCTTGTAAGGGATAACAACCATGAATTTGCAATGCTTACTACGGAGGTTACGGAAAAGGAGGGGGCTGAGGAAACTGCAGATATCCCCAGAAGCGGAGGAATAGAGGATGTATTTGCGGAGCTCTCAAGGACAAGTGATTTGACCGGAGATATGGATTTTTCAGATTATGATTTGGGACTTAAAAACATGAGCTTTCCTGATGAGATTGAGATAGTGGAGACTTATCTTTCGAGCTCAAAAATTACGTCGCTTGAAACAGCGATAGAGGATGTGGTCAATGAGCAGGAGACTCCTTCGATATACGAGGTTGTTGCGGGAGATTCTCTCTCGGAGATATCAATGAAGGTAAATCTTCCCATGGAGCAGATAATAGCAATGAATCCGGACAAGCTGGATGATGTCTTTTCCACGATACGTCCCGGCGACGAGCTTGTGATTACGGTTCCGGAGCCGAAGCTTTCCATAGAAAGAAAGGAAGAAATATATTCCGAGGAAATATATGATGCTCCCGTGGAATACATAGACAATGACGAATGGTATACCACCCAGACCCTTGTGCATCAGCAGCCCTCCGCAGGCTTCAGAAAGGTGGTCGCTGATGTCACATATCTGAATGACAAAGTGGTGGATAAGGAAATATTGAAAGAAGAGGTTCTCATGGAGGCGGTGCCGAAGATTGTGGAGCGAGGCACAAAGATACCTCCTACGTATATTAAGCCTGTATCGGGAGGAAGACTCTCATCCGGCTTCGGAGGCAGGAAGGCTCCCACAAAGGGTGCAACATCCTATCATAAGGGCGTTGACTGGGCAGTTCCCAAGGGTACCCCCGTATATGCGTCCTCAGGAGGTGTCGTTGCGAAAGCCGGGTGGGGCGGCGGCTACGGCTATGTTATCTACATAAACCACGCTGATGGAAGGCAGACCAGATATGCGCATTTGAGTAAGATTCAGGTAAAGGTTGGACAGACTGTGCGCCAGAGTGAGCAGATAGCCCTGTCGGGTAGCACCGGAGTCAGCACGGGACCTCATGTGCATTTCGAGATACTCATAAACGGAAGTCAGGTCAATCCGCTTAAATATATACAATAATTATGGGATTATTCTGTTAATTTTGTGTAAATATTGCAGTTGGCAGAAAGTTGCAAAACGAGAAATCTTGTGGTATAAATAGGCTTATGGAACAGTATGTGATAAAAGGCGGCAATCCGTTGGTCGGAGAGGTGGAGATCGGAGGAGCAAAGAATGCGGCGCTCCCGATTCTTGCAGCGTCAGTTATGACGGACGATACCGTATATGTGGATAATGTGCCGGATGTGCGAGATATCAATGTAATGCTTGATACCATGGCATCTCTGGGAGTGATGATAAAGCATGAGAACCGTCACAGGATTATTTTAAATTCGGCGAATATAACCGAGTATGTGGCGGACAACGAGAACATCAAGAAGATACGTGCATCCTATTATCTGATAGGAGCCATGCTTGCAAAGTATAAGAGCGCAGAGGTTACTCTGCCAGGTGGCTGCGATATAGGATGCAGGGCTATTGACCAGCATATAAAGGGTTTTAGGGCTCTCGGTGCGGAGGTTCGTATAGAGCACGGTCGCATAAAGGCAAAAGCGGAAAGGCTCAGAGGGGCTCACATCTACATGGATAAGGTAAGCGTGGGCGCCACAATAAATGTTATGCTTGCCGCATCCATGGCGGAGGGGCTTACTATAATTGAAAACTGCGCAAAGGAGCCCCATGTTGTTGATGTGGCAAACTTTTTAAGCAGTATGGGCGCCAATATAAGGGGAGCAGGAACGGATGTCATCCGTATAAAGGGAGTTCCATCCCTCCACGGAAGTGATTATACCATCATACCCGACCAGATAGAGGCGGGAACCTTTATGTTTGCTGCAGCCATAACCCATGGCGATGTTATGGTAAAGAATATAATACCAAAGCACCTTGAATCCATCTCGGCAAAGCTTACGGAGATAGGCTGTGAGATAGAGGAGGCGGATGATTGCGTGAGGGTTGTTGCCAGCAAGCAGCTTAGGAGCACTCAGGTAAAGACTCTTCCCTATCCCGGATTTCCCACGGACATGCAGCCACAGATAACAGTTGCGCTTGCGCTTGCCAAGGGTACAAGCATAGTCACGGAGAGTATTTTCGAGAACAGATTTAAGTATGTGGATGAGCTTATCTGTATGGGTGCAAATATAAGTGTTGAGGGCAATACTGCGATTATTGACGGCGGAGCAAGATTTACCGGTGCAAATATTGCCGCACCAGACTTAAGAGCAGGAGCAGCCCTTGTTTTGGCAGCACTTGCTTCCGACGGAGTTTCCGTGGTGGATGATATAAGATATGTCCAGAGAGGCTATGAAGATTTCCATATAAAGCTACAGGAGCTCGGAGCCCAGATTGAGCTTGCGGAGAGCGAGAGAGATATAAGCAAGTTCCGCCTGAAGACAGGCTAGGCATATTATAAATTTATAAATAATTGATATGGTGCTTGACATTATTATAGACACATAGTAATGTATTTATAGAAATTGAATATAAACTCTTATTCAGAGCAGTGGAGATACATAGGATCTGTGAAGCTGCGGCAACCCCGTTAGGAAGGTGCCAACCTGAGCGATTGAATGATTGAACAATAAGAGGATTTAGATTTGGTTTTAAGTCCGCTTGTTGAAAGCGGATTTTTTAATGTCAATTTAATTTAGATAAGGAGAACAAAAATGGAAAAGAGATTATTTACTTCCGAATCAGTTACGGAAGGACATCCCGACAAAATCTGTGACGCAGTTTCCGATGCGGTGCTGGATGCGCTTATGGAGCAGGATCCCATGAGCCGTGTGGCGTGCGAGACCTGTACGAATACCGGTTTCGTGATGGTAATGGGTGAGATTACCACCAAGGCAAATATTGATATCCCTGCCATTGTCAGAAAGACCGTAGTGGACATCGGATATGATTCCTCCGAAAAAGGCTTTGACGGAAATACCTGTGCGGTACACGTATCTTTGGACAAGCAGTCGGCAGATATCGCAATGGGCGTTGACAAGGCGCTTGAAGCAAAGGAAAACACGATGACCGATGAGCAGCTTGACGCAATCGGCGCAGGTGACCAGGGCATGATGTTCGGTTATGCAACAAACGAGACCCCGGAGTATATGCCCTATCCTATTTCTCTTGCGCACAAGCTTACCCTGCAGCTCACAAAGGTAAGAAAGGACGGTACACTTAAGTATCTCCGTCCCGACGGAAAGAGTCAGGTTTCCGTAGAGTATGATGAAAACGGAAAGCCTGTACGCCTCGAGGCGGTAGTGCTCTCAACACAGCATGATGCCGAGGTTACTCAGGAAAAGATCCATGAGGATATTAAGAAGTATGTATTTGATCCCGTGCTTCCCAAGGAGCTCATTGATGACAAGACGAAGTTCTTCATCAATCCTACAGGGCGCTTCGTAATAGGCGGACCTAACGGGGATTCTGGACTTACCGGAAGAAAGATTATCGTTGACACATACGGTGGCTATGCAAGGCATGGCGGCGGCGCATTCTCAGGAAAGGACTGCACTAAGGTGGACAGAAGCGCAGCTTATGCAGCGAGATATGTTGCGAAAAATATCGTGGCGGCAGGGCTTGCGGACAAGTGCGAGATACAGCTTTCCTATGCAATAGGTGTTGCTTATCCCACATCCGTAATGATAGACACCTTCGGAACAGGAAAGATATCTGACGAAAAACTTACCGAGATTGTGAGAAAGACCTTCGACCTTCGTCCGGCGGGTATTATAAAAATGCTTGATTTAAGACGCCCTATCTATAGACAGACGGCGGCATACGGTCATTTCGGACGCACTGATATTGATCTTCCCTGGGAGAAGCTTGACAAGGTTGATGCATTGAAGGCGGCTGCAAATTAAAGGATTGCGAACCCCCTATGGCTTGTGGTATGTTATTATAGTAACCCGAAGCCAATAGGAGGAAATATGAAATATGATTATCTTATAGTGGGCACGGGGCTTTTCGGCTCCGTGTTTGCTTATGAAATGAATAAAAAGGGAAAGAAATGTATATGTATAGACAGAAGATCCCATATCGGAGGAAATATATATACTGAGGAGAAGAACGGAATACAGGTGCACAGATACGGTGCGCATATCTTCCATACCTCTGATAAAAGAATCTGGGAATATGTGAACAGGTTTGCGGAATTCAATAATTATATCAATTCTCCGGTGGCAGTGTATAAGAATGAGCTCTATAACCTCCCGTTCAATATGAATACCTTCAGCAAAATGTGGGGCATAAGAACTCCTGCCGAAGCTATGGAAAAGATAGAGGAGCAGAAGAAGGAAAGCCATATTGAAGAGCCGAAAAACCTCGAGGAACAGGCGTTGTCTCTGATAGGAAGGGATGTGTACGAAAAACTTGTGAAGGGTTATACCGAGAAGCAATGGGGAAGGGACTGCACAGAGCTCCCCGCATTTATAATAAAGCGACTTCCCGTGCGATTTACCTACGATAACAATTATTTTACCGACAGATATCAGGGCATACCAATTGGAGGCTACACACAGATTATAGAAAAACTCTTGGACGGGATTGAGGTAAAGCTTGAAACGGACTACAAGAATTTCATCGCACCGGGGGAAAATGAGTATGGGAAGATACTCTATACCGGAATGATAGATGAGTTTTTCGATTGTCAATTAGGAGAGCTGCAGTACAGGTCTTTGAGGTTTGATACGGAGGTGCTTTCCGATGTCGACAATTATCAGGGAAATGCAGTTGTAAATTACACCGAGAGAGAGGTGCCATATACCCGCATCATTGAGCATAAGCATTTCGAGTTCGGGAAGGGAAACGGAACCATCATAACCCGTGAATATCCTGCAACATGGAACCAGGGGGACGAGCCCTATTATCCTATAAATGACGTGAAAAATTCGGAGCTTTATGAGAAATACACCGAGCTTTCAAAAAAAGAAAAAAATGTGCTCTTCGGAGGACGCCTGGGGCAGTATAAATATTACGATATGGATAAGGTTATTGCGGCGGCACTTGATATGGCAGAGAGGGAAGAATAATAATAAAAGCCCGGATGTCTGTATGACACCCGGGTTTCTTTTAACAATATCCGTTGAACATCATGCCTGAATATGCGCTGGTCATATATGGGCTTGCATAGTTCGGACCGTTGGGATTCTTGTAAGCAACGACCTTTTTGTCTACATACTCCATAGGATTCAGCGAAACCGCATCGGATTTCTTCAAAAGTGCGTTGGAGAAAACCTTTATTGTATTGAAGGTCTGCGCAACATCCTCGGAAGATAGTGCTGTGGACTTTAACTTTTCGGAATTGACCTGTATCAGACCGTCATCCTGTATTGAAAGTCCTAAGGATGAGAAGGAATCGCCAAAACGGTTTGCGATTCCGTTAAGTTCACTAAGCAGCGCCTTACTTCTGGACTGGGTATCCAGATAAGAGGCGGCCGCTCTCAAAAACTCATTATAACCGGCGGCTAGGTTATTGATATTGTCGGACAGGGACTCAATATCCGTCTTAAGTCCGATAGTGACCGGCTCGCCCTCCGGGCTAACTCCATTTAGCTGCACTTCAAACAGTTTTCCTATCGTGAAGTGGTTGGTCGAGGCGGTCTTGTCTTCGCCATTTATACTAAACGAGGCATTGGCAGCAGCCTTACTCGTATAGTCCAATCCGAAATAATCCACCGTTCCGGAGGCTTTGCTGGTACGTGAATCGCTCACAGAGAAAATCGCATCTTTTCCTGCCGGCAGACCTTCTGTATCGGAAGTCATCTTTAACGAGGAGCGATCTCCTGATTCTATGACGGAAGCACGAATCCCAATTGAGGAGTTGTTTATAAGCTTTGCAAGTCTTCCCTGCACATCACGGTTGGTCTCTCCTTCACTTATGGCAAACTGAAATTCGTAGTTCATATCATTGATACTTAAGTCGAATGAATAAGTATCGGGCGGAAGATCTACTTCCTCGTTTGAATAGAGAAACTCCCCAAGATTCTCTTGATGAGAAGCGAGATTTTTGACCTCCAGCTGGAAATCGTCAACCTCCTCTGCTTTGTCGGAACCGATATAGGTAACCTTTGCCACATCCTCATCGGTGGAATAGGCGCTCTTTTTGTCAAACAGACCATTTTCATCAAGCCCACCGAGCTGCGCAATGTTGTTGTGCAGCATCCGTGCGCCTTCTTTTATATTTACCGCAAAGGCTTGTGTTTCTTTGCTTGTAACAGGAAGAAACCAGGGCGACTCTTTATTCATCTTTACGATGGACTTGTATACGTCACGAAGCTCGCTCTTCTTGTGAGTATCGTATTTTGTGATACTCATCGGCGAATAAGTCGTAAGATAATTGTTATAGATTGCATCTGATACAGCACTCATCGTCGCACCTCCTCTCTTCCTTGATATTTGTGGACATCGTACTGTCTGTATACAATACAAAGGCTACTTGAAAATCCATTTTCAAATAGGGACATAGATACTCCCACCTTTGTACTTGTATAATAGCACAAGGCCGTGTATTATGCAAGGTTAATTTAAGTAGAAATTTTATGAAATTTTTATTTTCTATTGCTAAAACAAATACGAGCTGAAGTGAAAAGTTAAATTCCAGTTTCAAAACTGTAAAAAATCGGTGGAATTTAGTCTTACTTTTTTATAAATGGAATTTACATTTACACAGCAAAAAACAACCTTTTGAGCATTATTCTCAGCCATTGTCAAGGCAACGGCTTCGCCCGGACATTTGACACCCCAAAACCAGCAAAGCCGCATAGGCTCTATTTTTTTGCGTCAAATTTGGTTTTACGTCTTGCGTAATACCATATTATGTGGTATCATATAGCTATAACCACAACATCTTCCATGGAGGCTGGATATGAGACTGAGTTATAACGATACCAAGCGCGGACGCTGTTATTACATAATCAGATCAGTATACAAAGGTGGGAAGAACACCTCCGAGCGCGTGGAGACTCTCGGCTATCTTGACG
>JAFUVF010000047.1 GCA_017483735.1 Lachnospiraceae bacterium
ATAACTGACCACTATGCAATAATACCCACGGGGCAGGGACTTAACAATCTCGCAGGCTTAAGCGATACCTCCAAGAAGGTGTATGAGATAATTGTGAGAAGATTTCTCTCGATATTCTATCCCCCAGCGGTATACAGAAAGTTTGCATTACAGCTGCTTATAGAAAAGGATGATGTTAAAGAGGTGTTCTTCTCCAATTTCAAGGCATTGGAGGATGAGGGGTATATGAGGGTCTCCGAGTATTCCTTCAAAAGCAAAAAAGGCGAGAAGACCAAGGAAAACGAGGAAGAGAAGGAAGGCTCTGACAGCAAGGAGGATGAGGAGCAGGATATAAGGTCTGATGCGGATTTTTTGAAGCTCTTAATGTCCTTAAAGAAGGATGCAGAGATAAATGCAAAAGGGTATGAGATAAAGGAGGGCGAGACCTCGCCTCCGAAGCGATATAATTCCGGCACCATCATACTTACAATGGAGAATGCGGGGCAGTTTATCGAGGATGATGAGCTTAGAAGTCAGATAAAGGGAAGCGGCATCGGAACCTCCGCAACAAGAGCTGAAATATTAAAAAAGCTTGTGGACAAGGAATATATAAGCTTAAATAAAAAGACGCAGATACTTACTCCCACGCTTATGGGGGAGATGATATATGATATTGTAGACAATTCCATAAAGCCCTTACTCAATCCGTCCCTTACGGCAAGCTGGGAAAAGGGGCTTACCGGGGTTGCGGAGGGAAATATCTCCGCAAAGGAGTATCAGGATAAGCTGAATGATTACGTGATAAGGCGCACAAATGCGGTAAAGGCAATGAATAACCAAAACCAGATGCAGGGGCTTTACAGGAAAAGCGCGCAATATTACAAAAAGGCGCAGAAAAAGTAATACAAATAATATAAGCTATAAAAAGGAGATGCAGTATGTCAAACATTACAATTAAGGATTTATATAATTTGGACGAAACCATTGCCGGAGGACTTTTCGACGGGCTTACATACCCCTGGGAGGCGCTTCCCAAGATAAAGGAATTCATTATACAGCTTGGAAATACTCTGGATCCTGAAAGGTTTGAAAAGCGGGGGGAGGATATCTGGATCGCAAAAAGCGCAAAGGTGGCGCCCACGGCCTGCCTCAATGGACCTCTTATAGTGGATGAGGAGGCGGAAATCAGGCATTGCGCCTTTGTGAGAGGGAGCGCTATCGTAGGAAAGGGCGCAGTAGTAGGCAATTCCACGGAGCTTAAGAATGTGGTGCTTTTTAACAAGGTGCAGGTGCCCCATTACAATTATGTAGGGGACAGTATATTGGGCTTCAAATCCCATATGGGAGCCGGCTCCATCACCTCAAACGTAAAGAGCGACAAGACGCTTGTGGTCATAAAGGATGGGGAAAACAAGATAGAGACAGGGCTTAAGAAGGTTGGTGCAATGCTTGGAGACAATGTGGAGGTGGGCTGCAATTCCGTCTTAAATCCCGGCACTGTGCTTGGAAGGGAGTGCAATGTGTATCCGACATCCTGCGTAAGGGGCGTAATCCCTGCAAGGCATATATTTAAAGACAAGGATAATATCGTGGCAAAATCTTGACTAATATTGAAAAATAAGGTAATATTAAAACCGTTGTGAAAATCGGCATTAAGATTTTTGCGGCGGTTAATTTAAACTATGGGAAAGATAAGGAAAAAGAGGAGAAAATTATGAAAAAGAAAATTTTATCCGTATTACTTGCTTCCGTAATGACTGTGTCCGTACTTGCAGGCTGTGGAAGCGAAGCAGGCACCGCATCGGGAACCGGCAATGGGGACGGCGGAGCAGCTGCAACCGAGGCAGGCTCAGGAGCCTCCAACGACGGACAGACCTACAATATCGGTATCTGCCAGCTCGTAGAGCATCCCGCACTTGATGCGGCTACACAGGGCTTTAAGGATGCGCTTACCGAGAAGCTTGGAGACAATGTGAAGTTTGACGAGCAGAACGCTCAGGGCGAGCAGCCCAACGCCGTAACTATTTGTAACGGCTTTGTTTCCGACAATGTGGATCTGATCCTTGCAAACGCTACATCCCCCTTACAGGCTGCAGCTGCCGCAACCACCACGATCCCCGTGCTCGGAACCTCTATAACCGACTATGCTACCGCACTTGAAATAAGCGACTGGTCAGGCTCCACCGGAAGAAACATCTCCGGTACATCAGACCTTGCTCCCATCGACGAGCAGGAGAAGATTTTGCTTGAGCTCTATCCCTCTCCTAAGCAGGTAGGACTTCTCTATTGCTCCGCAGAGGCTAACTCCCTCTATCAGATAGAGCTTTTCGAGAAGGCTTTGAGCGCTGACGGCGTAACCTCAAAGAGATATTCCATAGCAGACACCAACGAGATTCAGGCTGTTGTATCCACTGCAGCTTCCGAGTGTGATGTTCTCTATATTCCTACCGACAATACTCTTGCAAATGCTGCAGAGAGCGTATACAGCATCACAGGACCCGCAAAGGTTCCCGTAATCTGTGGCGAGGAGGGAATATGCGCAGGCTGCGGCGTCGCAACTCTTTCCATAAGCTACTATGACCTTGGCTACAAGACCGGCGAAATGGCTTATGATATCCTTGTAAACGGCGCTGATGTATCCACTATGGCTGTAGCATATGCGCCCCAGGTTACAAAGGAGTACAACAAGAAGATAGCGGATGAGCTCGGAATAACGGTTCCCTCCGACTATGTAGCAATCGGCGAATAATTATAACAGGAATATTAAAATGGACTATTTATTGTCTCTTAATCCGGTGGCGCTCTTTCGGGCGCTGCCGGGTTCAATAGCACAGGGAATGGTATGGGGAGTGATGGCGCTTGGCGTGTACATCACTTTCCGTATTCTTGATTTTGCGGATCTTACGGTGGACGGAAGTCTTGCCACGGGGGCTGCGGTATCGGTAATGCTCATAAGGGCAGGCGTAAGCCCGCTTGTATCTTTGCCCATAGCCTTTCTTGCCGGAATGCTTGCAGGGCTTGTGACGGGACTTCTGAACACTGCGTTGGGCATACCGGGAATACTTTCGAGCATACTCACACAGATTGCATTATATTCCATAAACTTAAATATAATGGGAAAATCCAATCAGCCTGTATCGGTGGACAATTATCCTCTGGTGGTATCATTAAGATATGTTACCAACGGGGCTATGAGCGAACTGCTGTTCTTTGTGGGAATGATTGTCTTTTTACTGCTTCTCGTAATATGTACCTATTGCTTTTTCGGTACGGAGCTTGGTCAGGCGATTCGTGCGACGGGCTGTAACGGAAATATGGCGAGAGCCCAGGGAATAAACACTAATTCAATCAAGGTGCTGACCCTTATGATATCAAACGGTCTTGTGGGCTTGTCCGGCGCATTGTACGGACAGTTTCAGGGAGCGGCGGATGTGAATATGGGAAGAGGCGCAATCGTAATAGGACTTGCCGCCGTGATAATCGGCGAGGTCATATTCGGCAAGCTTGCGCAGAAGAGCCGATTTACCTTTGCGGTAACACTTATAGCGGTAATATTGGGCGCAGTAATCTACTTTATGGTATATCAGTTTGTGCTGTGGTTAAAGATGCCTTCCGAGGATATGAAGCTCTTCTCGGCAATAGTGGTTGCAGTATTCCTCGCAATTCCTTATCTTAAGGAAAAGAGAGCGCTTAAGAAGGGGGTAGGGGCATGAGCTACGCATTGGAAATAAAGGATGTAAGAAAGGTATTCAACAAGGGTACAATAAACGAAAAGCTTGCCCTTGATAAGCTAGAGCTACAGGTGGAGCCCGGGGATTTCATAACCATTATCGGAGGAAACGGCGCAGGTAAATCCACAATGCTCAATGCGATTTCCGGAGTCTGGCCCATAGACGGCGGAAATATCATCATAAACGGAAATGATGTCACAGCGCTTCCAGAGCACAAAAGAGCCGTATTTTTGGGAAGAGTATTTCAGGACCCTATGACCGGAACCGCCGCCACAATGGATATAGAGGAAAATATGGCTATAGCCTACAGGCGGGGAGAGAAGAGAAGGCTTAAATGGGGCGTCACAAAGGAGGAGAGAGAGCTTTTCAGGGAAAAGTTAAAGACCCTCGACCTTGGATTGGAGGACAGGATGACCTCAAAGGTGGGGCTTTTGTCCGGAGGGCAGCGTCAGGCAATCACGCTTTTAATGGCTTCATTGAAAAAGCCGGAGCTTTTGCTTCTCGATGAGCATACGGCAGCCCTTGACCCGAAGACCGCGGCTAAGGTTCTGGAGATATCCGACAAGATTATTCAGGAAAACAATCTGACGGCGCTTATGGTCACGCATAATATGAAGGATGCCATTGCACATGGAAACCGCCTCATAATGATGCATGAGGGCAGAGTTATCTATGACGAGAGAGGAGAGGCTAAGGGCAGGCTGCACGTAAAAGACCTTCTTGCCAAATTCGAGCAGGTATCCGGAAGCGAATTCGCAAACGACAGGATGATGTTAGCGTAAAAAGTTTTTACACCATTGAGTCATAGCCAAATGGCGACTTGTCGGCAAATTTGGCTATGCGAAAATGGTGGAGAAACGCACGGATAACGAGCAAGCAGGCATCGTTAGATGCCAATAGAGCACGAAGTGCGGGCTTGCGAGTGTGCGTTTTAAAAACTTTTTACTTAGGCAGCATTATCCCATACTTATGAAGAAGTATATTTTTGATAATAAGATTCACGAACACGATGCCTATCGCAATATAAAGATAGGCATCTTTTAATTTCATTCCCTTAAGCTTAGGATTAAAGATTGAAAGTGTATGGCTTATCATATAGACGGTATACAGCACAGAAGCATAGATTACCAGAGGATGGAGATAAAAAGAGCGCACGAAATGTCCGTGTACCATTGCGCTGAAGGCTCTTGTGCCTCCGCAGCCCGGGCAGTAAAAGCCGGTCAGAGTATAAAATATGCAGGGAATATCATATTTGGGAAGAACATAGAAATACCAGACAGGTCCCATAAGCACAAGAAAGAAGAGTGCTATGAGACCTGCCACATAAAGCTGTTTTTCAAAATCAAGTTTTTTGAATCGTGTTATCAATAATAATTATACCCTTCAGCTGCCACCTCGTTCATTACCGCTTCAAGCGAGTCTCCGCTTGCAATAAGTATTGCGCATACAGCTAAGACAATGACAGAGATAACGACAGTTATAATGGAAAGCACGATTCCGGCAGTGCCGATTCCTGTCTTTTTTTCCTGTTGACCCTTTGCAGAAAGTATCCAGCCTACGATACCGAAGATGATTCCGCCTCCGCAGCAGCATGAGGAGAGAAGACCGATAATACCAAGGATAAGTCCCACAATTGACATAGTGGGTGCGCTTTCGTTGTTCTTAGTACCGTTTACCGTACCGTCGGGATTGTAATAGCTGGTGTTTGCGGTAGTCTGCTGATAGTAGCCGGTGTTGTAGGTGCCCGCATTGGGATTGGGATTAACCTGAGGCGCAGAACCGTAAGGAGGAATCTCACGTACCTCCTCGGATGCCGTTTCCTGATAGGTGGTGTTTACCGGCTGTTCGTTGTTAAGATTATTTCCGTCCATTTTGTATACCTTCCTTTATTGTTTTGCTAATCATATTAAACAAAAAGACCTCTGAAAATTATAACAGAGGCCTTTTGAAAATACAAATACTTAATTACTTAAGAATCTGGATGCCGCCGATGATGGGAAGGGGAGTTTCATCCTCCTTGCATGCACGTACAAGTCCGATAATCCAGAATACGAAAAGCGCTATAGAGCATACAAGACATACGATGGAAAGGATTGCTCCTACAGTTCCGAAGTTCCCAACGATATTGGTAATGATGGTAAGTACAAGGTTGCAGATCCAAAGCACGAGAGACTGGTTCAAGTGGAACTTTGCGCCCTCCTTATCGCCTGCAAAGAATGCAATAAGCCATCCAATGAGAGTGATGTAGCTTACAATACCTGTAGTTTTCTTGTTCATAATTATTCTCCTTTTAAAATATTAAAATAACGGTGTATAGTTTTTGACTAGTCGGCAAGGGGTTCGCCCTTCCCATCCACCGCAATTTTCCCTGTTAAAATCATAATGCCCTCGATAAGTCCCCAAATCTCTATGCCTATGACAATCAATACGCCGATTCCAATACATGAAAGTATGAGACCGACGATGGAGCATACAAGCTGTATAATAGCCTTCTGGGTGTAACCGAGATAGAAGTTGTGTACCCCGAAGGTTCCGAGGAATATACCCAGAAGCCCCGCTGCCAGCTTTGACTTGGCTCCGTTTGCAGCTGCAACGGAGGATGCCCCATTTAATGCAACGCCGCAATTCATACATACAACAGCTTGAGGCTCAACAGGCTTTCCGCAGTTGTGGCAGAAATTTACGCCCTTTCCCTTGGGAGCGCCACAATTGGTGCAGATAACAGCTTCATCAGTCTGATATTGAGTGCCGCAGTGTTTGCAGTAGTACATTTTCTCCCTCCTTTAAAAAAAATAAATTTGCCTCAAAATGTCGATATAGTGTACTTTTTGAGACAGATTAACCTCACTTAAGATAACACACATTTATGAATTTTTCAATATAAATTATTAAAAAATATTAAAAAATGATTTATTAAAACAATTCGCTATGTGACCCCAGCCGTAATAGCAATAACTCCAAGATATCTTTTTCTATTTTATACACTAATAACCAATCAGGCTTGAGATGACATTCTCTTGAACCTGCATATCCCTTACCTACTAATTCATGATCTAAGTATTTTTCGTCAAGCGGTTCGCCTCTCATCAGTGTATCTATAACAGAGGTAAGTATTTTTTCGTCATAAACCGCCTGCTTCTTTGCTTTCCTTAAGTCCTTTTTGAATTTTGTAGTGAATCTTACCTTAAGCATTCAGCGCCGCCATTAAATCATCTACAGACTCATAGGCATCCGACAAACCGATTCCATTCATCGCATCTTGAATAGTTTTAATCGTTTCCTCATTATTATTCTGCCTATTTGATAAAAATACAATGAAATCGTCCACTGACGCACGATTAGTAGGGCTTAAGCTGTCATATATACTTGCCAAATATGTGTCCATCATAAGATAAATCTCCTATAGATTTTCTACTTATATTATTATATTACCGTATAAATCGCATAAAATCAATATTTTTCTCAATGCCCTGGTTTCCTTTCTAAGACAGATACCTTCTTACTTATATAAAATTGATTTTTCATATTTTTTTACCTTGTTGTAGAACGTGGAGCGAGGAAATTCTAGCATAGCTGCCATTATCCCTTCTGCCTGACGTTTTCTTATATTATTTCTCTCGTTTTCAGCGACATAGCTCAATAATGCAAGCACTATATCTGATAAAAAGGTGCCCAGCAAATCCTTGCCACGCCTCGTATCTAATAAAGGCATATCAATAATGCAGATGTCTGCACGCATTTCTCTTGTAATATGCTTCATTATGTCTCAAAAAGTACACTTTTTGGACGGAAAAGAATAGGAGGAAAGTGATATGGCGACTTTTTGCAGTAAATGTGGTGCAGAAATTTCAACAATGGAAAGCTTTTGTCCAAAATGCGGTGCAATGATAAGCATGGGGAGCGGTGCGACAAAAACAAATTCAAATAATCAAAATGATAATACTGTAACCGTTACCGATAACGGTCCACAAAATCAATCTATATTTGGAATTATTTCAATGGTGCTGGGAATTGTTGGCCTCTGTCTTTTTTGTGTTTGGTTTATAGGGCTACCTTTGGGTATAGCTGCATTAGTATTGGGATTAATTGGCGTGAAAAAAGGTGGCGAGTATAAAACGGGTATGGCGGTAGCCGGAATTATAATGGGGAGCCTTGCATTAGTAATTAGTGCCGCTATGCTTATTTTTGATGTTAAAAAGAACGCTATAGAAGAAGCATATAATCAGGGATACAATCCCAAAATGGCGATTTTGTTGAAACCTTGCCATATTTGTGATATTCTATATAAACAGAACAAATAGGATTGAATTAACAGAGTGGTTGCGAGTCTTTTGAAATGAAGATGGGAAAGAAGCTCATTTATGAGTTTTGTAGTAGGAGTTGGAGAGGCGGATTTTGCGTCACTTCGCAGAGAAAATGCATATTATGTAGATAAGACTGATATCATCTATGAGCTTGTTCGGGAAACTAAAAACAAGGTAACGCTCTTTACAAGACCTCGCAGGTTTGGAAAGACGCTTATGATGAGCATGCTTGAGAACTTCTTTAGTATCCGCAAGGACAGTAAGGATATTTTTGACGGGCTTGCAATAACCGGACATAAAGATTTCTGCGAGGGATGGATGAACCAATATCCGGTTTTATTTATATCCTTTAAGGACGTGGAAGCAGAAGAATTTGATGGGGCGTATAAAATGCTCAAAACGAGTATTTCTGATTTGTGTAAAAAGATATCGGAAATCCAAGATAGTGCTTCTGTAAATTTAGGGGACAAAGATATTTTTAACCGATTGATGTATAAGACAGCAGAAGAGGATGAGGTAAAAAATTCCCTTAAGACTATTATGCGTATGATGAGTGCTGTCTATGGGAAGAAAGTAATACTCCTTATCGACGAGTATGATGTGCCTCTTGCAAGGGCAAGTGAAAAGAACACCGAAAAGAATCAGTATTACGTCAAAATGCTTGATGTCATCAAAGGCATTATGAGCACAGCGCTTAAGGATAATGAGTTTTTGCAATTCGCTGTGATTACGGGTTGCTTACGGATTGCAAAAGAAAGTATCTTTACTGTAACTAATAACTTCGCTTCATATTCTGTGCTTGACAAGAATTTTTCACAATATTTCGGTTTTACTGCGGACGAGGTTGACCGTATGCTTGAAGCTGCGGACAGAAGAGAGAGAAAGGACACAATAAAGGAATGGTACGACGGATATGTGTTCGGGAACTCTTATTTATATTGTCCGTGGGATGTGATCAATTTTCTGTCGGAACTGCGTAATTATCCAAATGCAAGACCGAAAAACTATTGGAAAAATACAAGCCATAACGGTATTCTTCTGACATTTGTAAAGCGCACAGATTTTAAGGTCAATGGTAAATTTGAAGCATTGATGAATGGTGGGACAATCGTTCAGACGATTACGGATGAGCTTACTTATGATACTATGCATTCATCAGAGGATAACTTATGGAGCGTCCTTTTGATGACGGGCTATATCACGAAGGCGGATGCCGACGAGGATGAAGAAACCGTAAGTCTTAAAATCCCTAACAGGGAGATTGCATCCATCTTTGAGGATACGGTAGTCAAGCTGTTCAGGGAGACCATAGATACCAATATGCAGAAAAGTATGATGGAGGCATTTTGGAACAGGGACGCTAAAGAAGCTGGACGGATTGTTTCAGAGCTTCTCTGGAAGACAATCAGCTACAACGATTACCATGAGGACTACTACCACGCATTCCTTGCGGGGGCATTTGTAGGAATGGGTTACGAGGTGGAATCCAATAAGGAAAAGGGGCTTGGCAGACCGGACATTTTGTTAAAAGACGAGGACAATCGTAGAGCCATTATCATAGAGGCGAAGAAGTCTGACAAGGAATCCGACATGGACAAGGATTGTGATGAGGCAATCAAACAGATTATTGCCGGGAAGTATGCAGAGGGGATTTATGGTTATGAACAGATACTTTGCTACGGAGTGGCATTCTTCCAGAAACAGGCAAAGGTAAAGCTGCTTAAAATATGAACACATATGCAAAGCTAATCCCAATATTATTCAGCATTATCATTAGCGGGGTATCCGCCGGCATAGACTGTGTGCCGGAGGCAATATCAAATTCAGAAATCAAGACAGATTCGGAAATAATGACGGAAGCTGCAAGTGAGACAGATATGACCGCCGCTGTCCGCACAGGCAGTCACGACGGAATCATTATCGCTATTGACGCCGGACATCAGGCAAAGGGGGACAATACAAAGGAGCCAGTAGGTCCCGGAGCTACGGAAATGAAGGCGAAGGTCGCAGGAGGTACACACGGAAACACAAGCGGTCTGTATGAATATGAGCTTACCCTCGAAATCTCCCTTAAGCTGGAGGAGCTGTTAAAGGAATGCGGCTATGAGGTCATTATGATACGCAGGGAGAATGACGTAAATATCAGTAACAGCGAGAGGGCGCAGATTGCAAACGAGGCAAATGCCGACGCATTTATAAGGGTGCATGCCAACGGCAGCGCAAATACATCGGCTCACGGCGCAATGACAATCTGTCAGACTGCAAACAATCCTTATAACGGAAATATCTATGCCCAGAGTAAGGCTTTGAGCACTGCGGTTTTGGATGGGCTTGTCGCCGCTACGGGCTGTAAAAAAGAGTATGTCTGGGAGACGGACACAATGAGCGGAATTAACTGGTGTACCGTCCCTGTGACCATTGTCGAGGTGGGATATATGACTAACCCGGATGAAGATGCACTTATGGCGACGGAGGATTATCAGCTTAAGATTGCTGCGGGTATCGCCAACGGAATCGATAAGTTTATTGAAAACAGATAGAAAAACCCAAATATTTAAGAAATCTAAATCCATAAAATATATTGTGCAAAATCAAATTTAGTACTATAGTAAGTCCGCAATAATTTTTCAAAAAGGTAAGCGAAGGGAAAAATATGGTGGAATTTACGCCTGAAGGGTCAGGAGTAATTCCATATTCCTGCTGGATGGGGATGATTAACAGCAGTATTACGGTAAATGAAAATAGAGAATAAAAGCTATTCTGCGGCAACGTCGGAGGCGTCATCCTGCGCCACCACATCCTCGGGAGTCTCGCCGTGCAGGAAGGTAATGATTATGCGCACTCTCTTAAAGGCGCGGTTATAATTTTCCTCGGCATACTCGAAATGATTGCGAAGGGTTTCCTCGTCGTATTCGGTGTTGGTATATACATCTGAAAAGGTATTTACAGCCTCCGTCATATATTCAGAGGCTTCATCCGCAAATTTTTCGAGGTAATCATAGCTCTCCGGGAAATCAATCTCCGCAAAAGCCTTGAATTCCGAATCCAGAGAATCAAGATTTTCAAGCATTGAATCCGTGGCGGTGTCGGAGGATGTGTCGATGGAATTTATGTTTTCATCAATCTCTGCAATCCTGTCGCAGAAGGAATTGATTTTTCCTTCAAATTCGGAATAATCCTTTGTTTTCCCGCAGGCAGCAAGCAGGAACACGATAAGCATTGAATATATAAATGCCGCAAAGGGCTTTCTGTGAAGCGATAATTTGTTTTTAAGCATTTTCATTCCGTTAATACTTTATTTTGTGCGTGTGACAGAACCAATCTACCACATTTAGATATATATTTCAAGGATTATAAGAATAAAATTAATAAAATGCAAGAAAAAGAAGGGACAATACAAACACTTGTGAACTTAAAAGAATTATGCTAGAATATTGAAGTTTATAAGAAGCCTATAATATTCATATAATATTAAAGAAATGACACAGACAGAGTTTAAAGCGTTTTGCGAAGGAAAAATAATATATCTCGACGGCGCCACAGGTACGAATCTTGTAAGGAGGGGCATGCCTGCGGGAGTGTGCCCGGAAAAGTGGATATACGACAATTCCGATATTATGCTTAGTCTCCAAAAGGAATATGTGGCTGCGGGCACGGATATACTCTACGCCCCGACCTTTGGCGCAAACAGGATCAAGCTCTCAGAGTACGGGCTTGATGACCAAAAGGAGGAGCTCATAAAAGGGCTTGTAGGCATATCAAAGGAGGCTGCAAATACCTCGACGCATGGAAGGGTGCTTGTCGCCGGAGACATAACGATGACGGGCAGACAGCTTAAGCCCATGGGCGATATGGAGCTTGAGGAGCTGATAGATGTATACAAGGAGCAGATCAAGCTTCTGGATGCGGCAGGCGTCGATCTGATTGTAGTTGAAACTATGATGAGCCTTGCGGAGACCAGAGCCGCAATAATAGCCTGCAAGGAGGTTTCCGACCTTCCCATAATCGCAACCCTTACCTTTGAAGCCGACGGGAGAACGCTCTTTGGCACGGATGCAGTGACGGCTGCCGTGGTATGTGAAAGCTTAGGGGCATGCGCAGTGGGCGCAAACTGCTCTACAGGTCCCGCAAAAATGAGAGAAATCATAGCGGATATGACTGCAAATACCAGGATTCCCATTATTGCAAAGCCCAATGCGGGGCTTCCCTATCTTGATGAAAATGGTGTTACGCATTATGATATGGGGGCGGATGACTTTGCAGGCGAGATGGAGGTGCTCATAAACGCCGGAGCCACAATAATAGGCGGCTGCTGCGGAACCACTCCGGAATTCATAGAAAAGCTTCACAACAAATTTAAGACTGTTCCCACAGTAAAGCCGGACAGAAGAAAGGATGGAATAAGATATCTTTCCTCCGAGAGAAGTACGGTGTGCTTCGGGCTGTCGGGGAATTTTATGATAGTGGGAGAGAGGATAAATCCCACGGGAAAGAAGGCGCTGCAGGCGGAGCTTCGAGAGGGGAACATGGAGAGGGTTATACGCTTTGCGGAGGAGCAGGAGGAAGCCGGAGCAAGGATTCTTGACATAAATATGGGTATGAGCGGAATAGACGAAAAGGCTATGATGCTAAATGCCATAAATGAAGTGACAGGGATTACCAAGCTTCCCCTTTCGCTTGATTCGAGCTTCCCCGAGGTGTTGGAGGCAGGGCTTAGAGCATACCCGGGAAGAGCCCTCATAAACTCAATATCCCTCGAAAAGGTTAAATTTGAGCCCCTCATCCCCATCGCCAAAAAGTACGGCGCAATGTTTATACTGCTTCCGCTGTCAGACAAGGGGCTTCCGGAAAATATTGAGGAAAAGATTGAAATTATAGACACAATATACAAAAGAGCTTTGGAATGCGGGCTTTCAAAGGAGGACATAATCGTCGACGGACTGGTTGCCACCGTGGGAGCAAACAAGAGGGCTGGGTTAGAAACTCTCGAAACCATCAAATACTGCAAGGAGAACGGCTTTGCCACAATCTGCGGACTCTCAAATATTTCCTTCGGCATGCCGGAGAGGAGCTTTGTAAATACTGCATTCCTTAATCTTGCAATACACGAGGGGCTTACAATGGCAATCGCAAATCCCTCGCAGGAGCTTTTGGTAAGCTGCGCTCTTGCCACGGATCTTCTTTTGGCAAAGGAGGATGCGGACATACAATATATTGAATATGCTGCAAAGGTAAAGGAGCGCAGGGAAGAAAAGGAAGAGGAGGAAAAAAACTCTAATTTGAAGGAAAACCTGCAAAATCATGCCGACCTGCTAAAAAATGCTGTGCTTAAGGGCAACAAAAAGGGAATCGCAAAGCTCACAAACGAGGCGCTTTCCGCAGGAGAGGAGCCACAACATCTATTAAATGATGTGCTTCTTCCTGCCATAAACGAGGTGGGAGAGCTTTTTGACAAGGGCAAGTATTTTCTACCGCAGCTCATTGCCTCGGCAGAGGCTATGAAAAATTCCATAGAGGTTTTGGAACCCCTTCTTTTGAAGGAGCAGGGGGAGGGAGATATGCCTGTAGTCATTATCGCCACGGTTGAGGGAGATATACACGATATAGGCAAGAATCTGGTGGCATTGATGCTCAAAAACTACGGCTTTAAGGTAATCGACCTCGGGAAGGATGTGTCCAAAGAAAGAATAATCGAGGCGGCAAAGGAGCATAATGCAAGCATAATTGCACTTTCGGCGCTTATGACGACGACAATGCAGCGCATGAAGGAGGTCATAGAGCTGAAAAACGAAAGCGGCGTAAGCAGCAAGATTATGATAGGCGGGGCAGTCATAACAAAGGATTATGCGGATGAAATAAAGGCTGACGGATATTCAAAGGACGCCGCAGATGCGGTAAAATTGGCGCAAAAGCTTATAGAAGGATAAAGGAGAGAAGAAATGCTGGGTGCTGATGCTATAATCAAATGTCTGGAAAAGGAAGGGGTAGAAACCGTATTCGGATATCCCGGTGTGGCGATATGTCCCTTTTACAACAGTATACTTGATTCTAATATAAGGACAATCCTAATAAGAACCGAGCAGAATGCGGCTCATGCGGCATCAGGCATGGCGAGGATGACGGGGAAGCCCGGAGTGTGCGCTGTGACCTCGGGTCCGGGAGCCACGAATATAATTACGGGAATTGCCACCGCATTTGCGGACAGCATTCCTCTCATAGTGATTACCGGGCAGGTAAATTCAGAGCTTCTTGGCTCAGATGTGTTTCAGGAGGCGGACATTACAGGAGCCTGCGAAAGCTTCGTAAAATACAGCTATCTTGTGAAAAACGCAAACGATATACCAAGAGTGTTCAGGGAAGCCTTCTATGTGGCGAATACCGGGAGAAAGGGACCTGTGCTCATAGATATTCCAATAGACGTGCAGAATGCAAGGATTAACAAATTTGAGTATCCGGATTCCGTAAATATGCGTACTTACAAGCCCACGGTAAAGGGGCATGCTGTACAGATAAAAAAGGTTGTGGCGGAGTTAAACAAGTCAAAGCGCCCCATTATCTGCGCAGGGGGCGGAGTGCTTTTGTCGGGAGCCAAGCATCCATTAAGGGAGTTTGCCGCAAAAAACAATATCCCCGTGGTATCTACAATGATGGGGCTCGGAGCCATGCCCACAAGGCATGAAATGTACTTCGGAATGGTAGGCAACAACGGAAAGCCCTATGCAAACAAGGCTATGAATGATGCGGACATTATCATTATGGTGGGCGCAAGGGTAGCGGACAGAGCGGTCAATCAGCCAGACCTTATCACAAAGGACAAGGTGCTTGTGCATATAGATGTGGATCCGGCGGAAATAGGAAAGAATGCCGGTCCCACAATTCCTCTTGTGGGCGATGCAAACGCAATATTTGAGGATCTTATGAAGGAGGATATAGAGGGAGATTATTCGGAGTGGATAAGGACGCTTAACGAATACAAGGAAAAGCTCTCCGTAGTAAGAAAACCGAACCCTGAATATGTCGATCCTGCCGCATTTATTGAAAAGCTTTCGGAGGCTATGGAGGATAAGGCAATCTATGTGGCGGATGTGGGGCAGAATCAGATCTGGTCCTGCGCATACAATGTTGTAAAGGACGGAAGATTCTTTACCTCCGGGGGAATGGGCACCATGGGGTATTCAATCCCTGCGGCAATGGGTGCAAAGCTTGCCGCTCCGAAGCGTCAGGTAGTATGTGTCTGCGGCGACGGCTCCTTCCAGATGTCAATGATGGAGCTTGCAACCTACAGGCAGCACAGCATTCAGGCAAAGATCATCGTATTAAAGAACGGGTATCTCGGTATGGTGCGGGAATATCAGCACTATGCGTACAAGGACAATTATTCCGTGGTGGATCTTTCGGGAAGCCCGGATCTTTCAAAGATTGCGGAGGCATACGGCTTTGATTTCATAAGGCTTGAAAATATGAAGAATGCAGAGGAATCCATTGACAGGTTCTTGAAGGATGAAAATTCCGTCCTTATGGAATGTATTGTAGACCCGATGGATTTGGTAAAATAGGAGAAGAACAATGGATATGAAGAGAAAAATATATTCCGTGCTTGTGGAGAACCGCTCCGGTGTGCTTTTTAAGGTGGCGGGCATATTCTACAGAAGATGCTTCAACATTGATTCCCTTGCGGTGGGGGAGACCTTCGACAATTCTGTGTCCTGCATGACCATCGTATCCTCTGGGGATGAGAGGACGCAGGAGCAGATAGAGAAGCAGCTAAACAAAAAGCTTGATGTCATAAAGGTAAAGACCTACGAGGAGAGCCAGTGTATTACAAGGGAGCTTATGCTGATAAAAATAAAATACAACAAGGCAAACCGCAGGGAGATTATGGATATATGCAAGCTTACAGGGGCATATATCGTAAATATGTCCGCAAAATATATGATAATCCAGATTTGCGCCGACCCTGAGCAGGTGCAGCTTATGAGCAAGATGCTGCAGTCGGTGTCGGTGGTGGAGGTCGCCCGCACAGGGACATTGGCGCTCTCCAAATGCGTGGATGAATAATCTTATGAGGCATAAATATTTTCTTATTTTCATAGCGCTTTTTATCCCGTTTATGTGCATACTTTTTCTTATGTATGTGCCTAATATCGATGACTTCTATGCAAGAAAGGTAATGCTTACTCTGGATGATGTGAAGCTTCCCGCAGGCACGGAGTTTGTCGACAAGACATACATTTCGGGGAGCCTTATTGGAAATGGGGACGGAATAGATTTTCTCGGAGCAATACTCGTCAAAAGTCCGCTTTCAGAGGAAGAGCTTATCTCATATTATAAGGATAATACAGGACTTTCAGAAGTTCATGCAGAAAAACTCAAGCAGAACGGATATTCGGCAGGCAATATCTATCTGGGCGTGGACGGCACAATAAGCGGCTATGCGGTAAAAGGTATAGACAGAGGAAGCCTTTATTTTATAAATACCTCTGAAATCAAGGAGGATTATTATCTGATATACGCCTTTAAAACGGATGAATATCCCTTTATTTCGAATTTTGACTTAAGAGGATACAACTGAAAATGCAGGATAAGCGAGGAAGGGAAAAAGCAATACTCCTGCTATATATTCTTTTGTTTGTCATTTTTGCAGTCAGCATGGTCTTTATTCAGGCGATATACAGAAGGGGCTCTGACTATTCCAATCCGCCGGATGAGCTCTTTCGCTTCTTAGTTCCGAAATACATATATGAAAACGGAAAGCTTCCCACAGGCTTTGAAGAGGAGGTGCGCATATCGGGGTACGGATATTCATATGCCCTTTATAATGTGCTGCCCTATATAATACAGGCGTTTTTTATGAAAATAGCCGGAATCTTCACAAAGTCCGGGGATGCGCTGTATTATATAGCAAGGCTTTCTAATGTGTTAAACGGCGTGATCACGGCATGCCTTGTTTACGCCATATCAAAAAGGCTGTTTTTTGATGAACGCCTGCAATGGCTCTTTTCCTTCGGGATAATGTTTCTCCCGGAGCATCTCTTTGTGCATACCTATGTAAATACGGATTCCATGGCAGTGCTTTCAACGGCTGTTATAATTTATGCATGGATTCTTTCAATGGATGAGGGCTTTTCCTATAAGACGGATATCCTTTTGTCCATAGGCATCATAATATGCGCATTATCCTACTACAATGCCTACGGCTTTATAATGTGCAGTGTATTGTTTTTTGTCTCTTCGTTTATTCGCAGAAAGGATGAGCTGGGAAAATATGATTTTAAGGAAATGCTTAAGCATGGGTTTTTCATAACAGGACTTGTGCTCATTGGCACAGGCTGGTGGTTTGTGAGAGAATATTTCGTACTTTCCGGAGATATACTGGGACTTAAAACAAGGTATGAGCTTGCGGTAAAATATGCGCTTCCCGAGGTCAATCCCTTAAGCAAAAATACTTACAGGAACAGAGGCTTGTCGGTTATTGATATGCTTATTGAGGATGAATATATAAATAATGTTTTTGTCTCCTTTGTGGCGGTATTTGCTTCCATGAAGGCAGTTGGAAATATCTGGATATACCGTATCTATAAGCTTTTGTATGGATGCGCCTTTTTGGGACTTTTCATACCATCCAAGGGTAATAAGGATAAAAAAGCGCAGGGATTAAAGAAAATAATATTTGAAATATGCCTTATTCTTTGTATAATATCCGTAATCCTTGTGCTTATCATATATTCCTATACCTCTGATTATCAGTCACAGGGAAGATATATAATACCTGCCGTGATTCCGATATATTATTTTTTGACAAAGGGTATTGAAAAATATTTCTCGTTGAGGATAATAAATGAAAGGATAAAGACCGTTGCAGCAGTCTTTGTTGTCACGATACTTGTAGTTATCTGCGCATATATGATTTACGGAGTGACCCTGCCGTACGCTTTGGCGGACTTAAAAGTTTAAGGAAGGATACAATTATGGGAATCAAGAGAAACAGAATAGTTATAAAGGTGGGAACCTCCACCCTCACAAACGAGCTGGGGAACAGTAACCTCAGAAGAATGGAGGAGCTCTGTCTTGCAATCTCCGACATTCAGAATATGGGGAATGAGGTGGTGCTTGTTTCCTCCGGCGCAATAGCTGTGGGAGCAAACAAGATGCACCTTAAGGAAAAGCCTGCGGAGATGCGTATGAAGCAGGCGGCTGCGGCTGTGGGACAGTGTGAGAATATGTTTCTATATGACAAATTCTTCGGCTATTACAACAAGACCGTGGCGCAGATACTCCTCAATGCCTCCGATATAGAGCAAGAGGAGAAAAAGGAGAACCTCTCAAATACCTTTGAGGCGCTTTTGGAGCAGGGAATAATCCCTATTGTAAACGAGAATGACTCTGTAAGCTATACGGAGATAGAGTCAAAGGAGAGGCTTTTTGGCGACAATGATATGCTTTCCGCAGTGGTTTCTGTATTGTGCAGGGCGGATAAGCTGGTCATCCTCTCTGATATAGACGGCTTCTTTGACAAGGATCCGAGACTTTATAAGGATGCGAAGCTTATTTCCAGAATCGAGAATATTGATGAAAGCGTCTATGAGCTTGCGGGAGGCGCAGGAAGCAGACGTGGCACAGGAGGCATGAGGACTAAATTGCAGGCTGCGGATCTTGCAACGGCACAGGGAATAGATGTGCTTGTGACAAACGGGGCAAATCCGAAAGCACTCTATGACGTGGTGGAGGGAAAGAAAATAGGCACGCTGTTTGTGGCAAAATAGGGTATCTGCGGTGGTTGACATCAAGCTCTTTTAGTGATATTTTTGTAATAATTTGATTCTATTTAGGAAAGATTACGGAGATATATTATGCAAAGAAAAGTTTATCAGCTTTTAGTGGACAATACATCGGGAGTTTTAAGCCGTATTTCGGGTCTTTTTTCCAGACGGGGCTACAATATCGAGAGCATTACCGCAGGTGTTACCGCAGACCCCAAATATACCCGTATTACCATTGTGACCAGCGGAGATGACGAGGTTTTGGAGCAGATTGAGAAGCAGGTCGCAAAGCTTGTGGATGTCAGGGACATAAAGGAGCTTAAGCCGGAGGATTCTGTATACAGGGAGCTTGTGCTCATAAAGGTAAAGGTGGAGGCGAAGGACAGACCCGCAATCATTGCTATAGTGGACACCTTCCGTGCAAAGATAATAGATGTGGGTACGGAGAGCCTTATGATAGAGCTTACGGGCAATCAGAACAAGATTGACGCATTTATTGCCCTGTTGGACGGCTATGAGATATTAGAGCTTGCCCGCACGGGTATCGCAGGACTTGGCAGGGGCATAGATAATGTGACTTATCTGCCTTAATTTGAGTTTACTTGGGAATTATCCCTTGAAATAAATAATATTTAACATACAAGATGGAGGAATTTAAAAATGGCAAAGATTTATTATCAGGAGGACTGTAATCTTCAGGCTCTTAACGGAAAGACCATAGCCATAATCGGTTATGGCAGTCAGGGACATGCGCATGCCCTTAACCTTAAGGAGAGCGGCTGCAATGTCATCATCGGACTCTATGAGGGTTCAAAGAGCTGGAAGAGAGCAGAGGAGCAGGGCTTCAAGGTTTACACCGCAGGCGAGGCTGCAAAGCAGGCTGATATCATTATGATTCTCATAAATGATGAGCTGCAGGCAGACCTTTACAAGAATGAGATTGAGCCCAACCTTTCCGCAGGAAATATGCTTATGTTTGCACACGGCTTCAATGTGCATTTCGGACTTATCAAGGCTCCCAAGGGCGTGGATGTAACTATGATAGCTCCCAAGGCTCCCGGACACACTGTAAGAAGCGAGTATCAGGCAGGCAAGGGCACTCCCTGTCTTGTGGCTGTAGAGCAGGATGAGACCGGAAAGGCACTTGAGCTTGCACTTGCATACGGCGCAGGAATTGGCGGAGCGAGAGCAGGACTTCTTGAAACCACTTTTAGAACAGAGACAGAGACCGACCTCTTCGGAGAGCAGGCAGTGCTTTGCGGCGGCGTATGCGCCCTTATGCAGGCAGGCTTTGAAACCCTCGTTGAAGCAGGGTATGACGAGAGGAACGCTTACTTTGAGTGCATCCATGAGATGAAGCTTATCGTTGACCTTATATATCAGAGCGGCTTTGCCGGAATGAGATATTCCATCTCCAACACCGCAGAGTATGGCGATTATATTACCGGACCAAAGATTATTACAGAAGAGACAAAGAAGACCATGAAGAAGATTCTTAAGGACATTCAGGATGGCTCCTTTGCAAAAGATTTCCTTCTGGATATGTCCACAGCCAGCGGAAAGGCTCACTTTACCGCATTGAGAAAGCTTGCAGCAGAGCATCCCGCAGAGAAGGTTGGCGAGGAAATCAGAAAGCTTTACAGCTGGAACAACGAGAATGAGAAGTTGATCAACAACTGATGTGCCATAAAAGAAAAGCCGGAGTCCTATGAAAGATTTCGAAAAGAAAATGCAGCCCCCCAGGGGGCTTGAACCGGAAATCTGGTTTACCGAAAGTTATCGCAAGCATGAGGGTCATCCGATGATGACCCTTCTTGCGATATACAAGGGCAATTATTACCGCTTCGTTCTGGCGGTCATTTTTTTCTTTATCAAGCATGCCTGTGTCTGGGTGCTTCCCATAGTCACGGCAAATATCATAAACGATATCACAATATCAAATCCGAATTTACTTAGAAATTTATGCTTTTATACAATCCTTATGATTGTGCTTATATCCATAAATGTCCCCATGAACTATCTCTATACCGACTATAAGTCCCAGGCTACAAGGTATGTGGAGACGGGGCTTAGAAAGGCGCTAATTAAAAAGCTGCAGGTGCTCACCATTTCCTACCACGTAGGAACCCAGTCGGGGAGGCTTCAGAGCAAGATAATGAGGGATGTGGAGGCGGTTGAGACTCTTTCCACGCAGATGTTTCTGGGAATCCTTAACATTGCACTCAATATAATCGTCGCAATGGTGGTAACGGTATCAAAGAGCTTTATCGTATTTTTATTTTTCCTTGTCACCACTCCCATTGCAGCCTTTACTTTGGTTTCTTTCAGGAATATAATGAAGAAGAGAAATGCGGATTTCCGTAAGGAGATGGAGGAAACCTCCGCAAAGGTGATGGAGATGGTGGAGCTCATCCCCGTAACAAGGGCGCATGCTCTGGAGGATGAGGAGATTTCAAGGATGAGCGGTCAGCTTCTGACCGTTGCCGAAAGAGGCTACAGGCTTGACCTCATTCAGGCGCTCTTTGGAAGCGTAGGCTGGGCCATATTCCAGATATTTCAGGTAATATGCCTTGCCTTTACGGGATACCTTGCCTTTAAGAGGGCGATAATGGTGGGAGATATTGCGCTTTACCAAAACTATTTTACCACCATAGTAAATCAGGTTTCCGCAATAATTACCCTTGTGCCAACCATTGCAAAGGGTATAGAATCCGTCAATTCCATAGGTGAGGTGCTCCTTTCGGAGGATGTGGAGCACAATGAGGGAAAGAAGGAGATCTCTGATGTCAGGGGAGAATTTGAGTTTAAAAATGTTACCTTCAATTATCCCGAGAAGGACAGCAGGGTATTAAGAGGGCTGAATCTCCATGTAAATCCGGGAGAAACACTTGCTCTTGTGGGAGAGAGCGGCGCAGGGAAGACCACGATAATAAATCTTGCGGACGGCTTTTATCTCGCAGGAGGCGGAGAGGTTCTGCTTGACGGTGTGGATATGAAGGCTATAGACCTTAGAACCTACAGAAAGCATCTTGCGGTAGTGCCTCAGACCTCAATCCTTTTTTCGGGAAGCATAAGGGACAATATCATCTACGGCTGTGATGATGTATCGGAGGAAAAGCTAAACGAGGTCATAGAGGCGGCAAATTTAAAAAGTCTCATAGACAAGCTCCCGGAGGGGCTTGACACAAATGTGGGAGAGCACGGAGGCAGGCTTTCGGGAGGACAGAGACAGCGTGTCGCCATTGCAAGGGCGCTTATCAGAAATCCGAAGGTAATAATACTTGATGAAGCCACAAGCGCACTTGATTCCATTTCCGAGAGACTTATTCAGGAGGCTATCGACAACCTTACGAAGAACAGAACCACCTTTGTGGTGGCGCACAGGCTGTCAACGATAAAAAATGCAGATAAGATTGCCGTCATAAACAACGGCAGATGCACGGAATACGGAACCTATGACGAGCTTATGGAATTAAAGGGCGAGTTTTACCGCCTTAAAAAGATACAGAGCTAAAACATATATCGGGGGTAAATATGTTTAAAAATAAGATTACGGCTATACGTGTAGTTTTGCTTATTCTGGCGCTTGCAGTAGTGGCTGTGATAGTTGCATCAATTATGACCTTCAGCGCAGGAGATGACGACGAGAAGGTTAAGATAGGCTGCGTCCTTATCGGGGATACAAACGACAGGGGCTGGAATCAGAGTCACATTGAGGGCCTGCGTGTCGCCGCAGGCAGACTTGACTGTGACCTTTTTTATTCAAAAAATGTGCCGGAGGAGAAGGAGGCCTGCGAAAAGGCAGTTAATTCCCTGCTTGCCGACGGCTGCAGCATAATATTCCTTACAAGCTACGGCTATGGGGAAATTTCAAAGGATATCGCAAGGTCTAATCCCAATGTGGCATTCTTTACCATTTCAAATTCTGATGATGTGCGTAATATGACCACATATTTTGCAAGGCTTTATCAGATACGCTATCTTACGGGGCTTGTGGCGGGAATGACCACCAGGAGCGGTAAGATAGGGTATGTGGCATCAATGGAGAATTCCGAGGTAAACAGGGATATAAACGCTTTTGCATTGGGCGTAAGAAAGGTCAATCCAGATGCGAAGGTCGTAGTTTCCTTTACGGGAAGCTGGAATGACGAGGAGAAGGAAAGGGAGTGCGCCAGAAATCTCATAGATTACGGTGCGGATATAATAACCTACCATGAGGATATCGATTATGCCACAAAGGAGGCGGATTCTCTGGGCGTATATACAATAGGCTACAATGTAATCTACGGGAAATATTCGGACAAGCTGCTCACAGCTGCGCTCTTTGACTGGGACGAGATATACGAGAATGAAATAACCGAATTTTTGAAGGGAAAGAGCAGCTTCTCCGGCGGACACTGGGAGGGCATTAATGACGGAGCGATCAGGCTTTCGGATTTTTCAAACTATGTGTCCGAGGAGGCAAAAAGGGTTGTTGAGGAGGAGACAAACCGGCTCAATGCCTATTGGGATATTTTTTCTGACAGGATAATTGACAATAAAGGCAATGTGCGTTGCAATAACGGTGAAAGATTGAGTGATGATGAGCTTTTGTATCATATGGACTGGTTCGTAGAGGGCGTTGAATTCTATGGAAAATGAGAACAACAAAAAAGACCTGTTTAATGGACATATTTTAAGCTCCATAATCGCCTTCCTTCTGGTGCTTGTAATGGTTGCGGTACTCCTTCGTTTCAGAATGTTGTCTCTTTTTAATACCTTTATAGAGCATCAGGTTGAGAGGCAGGCGGAGAGCCTTGCGGAATTATCATACGAGAAGCTTGGCTCGGAGCTTGATAATCTCCAGTATGTGGCTGAGATTCTCGAAAATGACGAGGATGTCCTGTATTCAAGAATCATGCTTTTGTCAAGTCCGGGAGACGGTATTAAGAAAGGGCTTATCGGCATTGACGGAAGATTTGTATACGGGGAAGAAGTGGATATGTCGAAATATCCGGGAATCGAGAATGCCTTCAGAGGAGAGCGCTCCATAAGCGTTGACAGTGAGGGCGGCATACTTTTTTCCTGTCCTGTATTCAGAAATAAAAACGTCCACTACTGTCTGTATGAATATTTCCCGAGAAACACCTTAAACGAGCGCTTCAACATAAATATATATGAGGGGCTCGGAAAGGCAGTGATAATCACAAAGGATGAGCAGGTGGTCATTCCCTTTGAGGGAGTAAGCGCTGAGGATATTGCGTTCTTTGAAAGCGACAGCGTCAGGAATACCTTCTCGAAAATGCATACCAAAATGGAAATATCCGCCTCTGCTGCAGAGCTGTATAAATCAAAGAACGGAAATTATTATCTCTACGAGGCGGAGATTCCCGAGACGGATTTTATACTGATAGGCAGAATAGAGCAAAGAGTTGTCGAAAAAGGACTTGCAAACATGAATGTTCTTGTGTACTGGGTGTTTGGACTTTTGATGCTGCTCGTAGCGATAGGCTCGTTCTATCTGGTGTTTGCCTCGGAAAAGGTGCGTGCCAGCGATGAATTTAAAAAGGCAAGGGATGCCGCAGAGGAGGCAAACAGGGCAAAGAGCGATTTCCTTGCAAATATGTCCCATGAGATACGTACTCCCATAAATGCGATTCTTGGCATTGACGAGATGATTCTGCGCGAATACAAGGAGGATAAGCTTTCAGAGTATGCCACAAATATCAAAAATGCCGGAAATTCCCTGCTTTCAATCATTAATGATGTGCTGGATTTCTCAAAGATAGAGGCAGGGAAGCTGGAGCTTTCCAATGCGGAGTATGATACTGCCGAATTTATATCCGAAATAGTAAATATGATATCGGATTCCGCATCGAAAAAATCCCTTGATTTCAAGGTAAATGTCAATTCAGAGCTTCCCTCGCTCCTATACGGAGACAGCGCAAGAATAAGACAGTGCGCCATAAATATACTCAATAATAGCGTGAAATATACGGAGGAGGGCACGGTTTCTCTGGATGTGGACTTTAAGGGGTTAGACAGCAGGAGTATTTCCTTAATTTTTACGATAAAGGATACCGGAATCGGTATGAAGGAGGAGGATCTTCAAAGGATCTTCAATCCCTTTGAGCGCTTCGATATGGAGAGAAACAGAACTATCGAGGGCACCGGGCTTGGTATGAGCATTGTGCAGCAGCTGCTTAAGCTTATGAACGGGAAGCTGAATGTCAAGAGCGAGTACGGAAAGGGCTCGGAATTTTCGTTTTCCGTAAGGCAGTGGATAAAGAACAACAAGCCCACAGGGGATTTTGAGGAGGCATTAAAGAAGACCCAGCACCGTGAAAACAATTACAACAAGCTCTTTACCGCAGCCTTTGCAAAAATACTTATAGTGGATGATACGGAGCTAAACCTTACCGTTGCAAAGGGGCTTTTGAAGGATACGCTTATACAGATAGATACTGCATACAGCGGCAGGGAGGCGCTTGCTCTCATAGAGAAAAATACCTACGATCTTATGCTCATTGACCACAGAATGCCCGGAATGGACGGAGTGGAGCTTCTGCATGCCATAAGGGAGCTTTCGTTTAATCCTAACAGGAACAAGCCCTGCATCGCCCTTACCGCAAATGCCATAGCGGGCGTGAGGGAGGAATACCTAAAGGAGGGCTTTAATGATTATATGTCAAAGCCCATCAACGGCGTGAAGCTAGAAGAGATGTTGCTTAAATATCTCCCTGTAAAGAAGGTCATCCGCTATAAATCCGTGGAGGAGATGAAGGAGAGCAATAAGGATTCTTTGGGAGCAGAAGGAACTGCAGCTGTGGCAGAGGAAAAGAACGACGGACTTCCACTATGGATAAGGACAAGCAGAATCCTTGATTTTGAAGCAGGTATTGCGAACTGCGGCTCCGTGCAGGGTTATATGGATGCCCTTAAGATATTCTGTGAGAGCGTAAATCAAAAGGCTTTGGAGATTGTTTTGTATCTTGACGAGGGAGATATCGAAAACTACACCACAAAGGTGCATGCTTTAAAGAGCTCCGCAAGAATCGTCGGTGCCACCGAGCTTTCATATATGGCGGCGGAGCTTGAAGCCGCCGGAAACAACGAGGATACAAGAATCATATCAGAGAGAACCGGAGATATGATGTCGCTATACAGACAGTACAGCAAATATGTGGCTAATTTTGCGGATAATGCAAAAAAGGCAGACAACGAGGAAAAGCCTGACATTACGGAGGATATGCTAAAGGACGCATATCTGTCCATAAGAGATTATGCGGAGAGCTACGATTATGACCTGATAAAGATGGTGCTTGAATCTCTGGAGGATTACCGTATTCCCGATAATGACCGGCAAATCTTTAATGAAATTGGTCAAAAGCTGGAAAGCATGGATTACGAAGGCATAAAGGAGCTTATAAAAACACATTAAATACACTCCTTGAAGCAAAAAATCAATTATGGTAGTATAAAAAATATTTATTTTAAGAATAATACTAAACAATATGAAAGGATTATGATTGATTATGGGAATGACAATGTCGCAAAAGATTCTGGCGAGAGCCGCAGGGCTTCCGAAGGTGGAGGCAGGGCAGCTTATTGAGGCAAATCTCAATCTGGTTTTGGGTAATGATATTACAAGCCCCGTGGCAATAAAGGAAATGTCGAAAATGAAGGTGGAGGGCGTGTTTGACAAGGATAAGATTGCCATTGTACCGGATCATTTCGTGCCCAATAAGGATATAAAGAGCGCAGAGCACTGCAAATGCGTCAGGGAATTTGCCATTAAAAACGATATAACCAACTATTTTGAGGTGGGAGAGATGGGTATAGAGCATGCCCTGCTTCCAGAAAGAGGACTTACCGTGCCGGGGGATGTGATAATCGGTGCGGATTCTCATACCTGTACCTACGGGGCATTGGGAGCCTTCTCCACAGGCGTGGGCTCGACGGATATGGCTGCGGGCATGGCTACTGGGAAGGCATGGTTTAAGGTGCCCTCCGCCATCAGATTTAATATTGTTGGAAAGCCCTCCGAGTGGGTATCGGGTAAGGATGTCATTCTTCACATCATTGGTATGATAGGTGTGGATGGAGCCCTCTACAAGTCAATGGAGTTTACGGGAGAGGGTATTAAGAACCTTACCATGGATGACCGCTTTACCATCGCAAATATGGCGATAGAGGCAGGTGGAAAGAACGGAATATTCCCTGTGGACGATATTGCAATAAGCTACTTAAAGGAGCATACAAACAAGGAGTACACGGTATTTGAGGCTGATGCGGATGCAGAGTACGACGAAGAGTATACGATAGATTTAAGCACCCTTCGTCCCACGGTTGCATTCCCTCATCTTCCGGAGAATACCCATACCATAGACGAAATCAATGAAATGGATGATATAAATATTGATCAGGTGGTAATCGGGTCATGCACCAACGGACGTATCGACGATATGAGAATCGCCGCAAAGATACTTAAGGGCAGGCATATTAAGAAGGGGCTCCGTTTGATAATAATTCCTGCGACACAGAAGATTTATCTGCAGGCAATGGAAGAGGGGCTCATAAAAACCTTTATAGAGGCGGGGGCTGTGGTATCCACACCCACCTGCGGGCCTTGTCTTGGAGGATATATGGGAATACTTGCGGAGGGGGAGAGATGCGTATCCACCACCAACAGGAATTTCGTAGGACGTATGGGACATGTCAATTCGGAGATATATCTTGCTAGCCCTGCGGTAGCGGCGGCAAGTGCAGTGACGGGGAAAATAAGCGACCCATTTTCACTTAGATGATGATATGAAGCTTGACAGGAAAGTTTTTATAGAAGAAAGGAAAGAATATGGAAAACGCAAAAGGTAAGGTGTTTAAATATGGGGATAATGTGGATACGGATGTCATTATCCCAGCAAGATACTTAAATTCATCCGACCCGGCGGAGCTTGCGACGCACTGCATGGAGGATATAGACAAGGATTTTGTAAAGAATGTGGGAAAGGGAGATATTATCGTCGCAACGAAGAATTTCGGCTGCGGCTCGTCAAGAGAGCATGCTCCCATTGCGATAAAGGCGGCAGGGGTAAGCTGTGTCATCGCAGAGACCTTTGCGAGAATTTTTTACAGGAACTCCATCAATATCGGACTTCCCATCATAGAGTGCAAGGAGGCAGCCGAAGAAATAAAGGCAGGGGATGAGGTTGAGGTTGATTTTGACAGTGGTGTCATAAAGGATATTACCACAGGTAAGGAATTTAAGGGGCAGGCATTCCCTCCCTTTATGCAGGAGATAATAGATGCGGGAGGACTTGTAAACCGTATAAATTCCAAGGCTTAAAATGAGTGTAAAAGCTTCAAAAAAATATGAAATAGATATGGTAAACGGGCCGTTGTTCGGAAAGATTATGCTGTTTTACTTCCCTCTTATGCTTTCGGGAGTACTACAGCTTCTTTTCAATGCAGCGGATATCGTCGTTGTCGGGCGCTTTGCAGGACCGGAATCTTTGGCGGCTGTGGGCTCCACAAGCTCCCTTACAAACCTTTTGGTCAATTTTTTTATAGGGCTGTCCGTGGGGACAAATGTGCTTATCGCAAGATTCTACGGGTCAGGACAAAAGGGGGAGCTGTCGGACATGGTGCATACCTCAGTGGCGACTGCATTTGTCAGTGGAATGATCCTGATAGGTGCAGGCTTTGTTCTTTCAAAGCCTGCGCTCACATTGATGGATACGCCGGCGGATGTCATAGACAAATCTGTTCTGTATATGAGGATATACTTTGCCGGCATGCCGTTTTTAATGCTTTATAATTTCGGAAGCGCAATACTGCGTGCCGTGGGAGATACCAGAAGACCCTTGTATTATCTTTTGCTTTCCGGCGTGATAAATGTAATACTTAATCTGTTCTTTGTGATAGTATTTCATATGGATGTGGCGGGAGTGGCGCTTGCAACGATTATTTCACAGGGAATTTCGGCAATTTTGGTAATCCTTTGCCTGATTCGCTCCGATGCCGTGTATAAGCTTGATCCTAAGCTTCTAAAGATTAAAAAGGACAAGCTCTTAAAGATGATGCAGATAGGACTTCCCGCAGGGCTCCAGAACTCGCTTTTCTCCTTGTCAAACGTGCTGATTCAGTCCTCGGTGAATTCCTTTGGCTCAGTCGCAATGGCGGGGAATACGGCGGCATCCAATATTGAGGGCTTTGTGTATATGGCGATGAATTCCTATTACCAGACCGCCATAAGCTTTACCGGACAAAATTACGGAGCCAGGAACTATAAGAGGGTATTAAGGATTGCGTTCATATGCGAGGGAATGGTAATCCTTACCGGGCTTATTCTCGGAAACGGCGCATATCTTCTTGCAGACAAGCTGTTATCGATATACACAAAGGAGCCGGAGGTTGTAGCCTATGGAACGCTCAGATTATCCATTATAGCCGTGATGTACTGTCTCTGCGGTATGATGGATGTGATGGTGGGGATGATGAGAGGAATGGGGCATTCCGTCGTGCCTATGCTTGTATCGCTGACGGGGGCGTGCCTTTTCAGGATTATATGGATATATACAATCTTTAAGAGCGTCCACACGCTGCAGTGCCTGTATTATTCCTATCCCATAAGCTGGACCTTGACCTTTATTGCGCACGTTGTCTGCTTTGCGGTCATTTACAGGGGACTTAAAAAGAATTAAAATAAACACTAATGTGCATAAGTTTGATTTAGAGGATATTTTGAAGAACAGGGAAGTTTTAAACAAAATAATAGGCTATTTGTTTGTGGCATTCTTAAGCATGGCGCTTTTGTATACCATTGTCGGAGTCATTGCGTTCCCGGAGGATAATCTGGGGAGCGACGAAAGTATGCAGGAATATGCCGGAGAGTGGTACATTGTAGAGGAAGATGGAAAGAGAGCGCCTTTTACGGTTCCCGGGAGAGCGGAGGTCAAAAAGGGCGAAACAGTTACACTAGAAACCATTCTTCCGAAGGATGCCTTTGCGGAGGGGACGTATCTGTGCTTTAGAAGCGGAAAGCAGAATATGAGGTTTTATATTGATGATGAATTAAGGCTTACGTATGACACGAAGGAAACCAGAGTGTTCGGAAATTATTCCGCCGTGGCATATGTATTTCTCAAGGTTTCTCCAAAGGATGCCGGAAAGACCCTGAGATTTGAGAGTACTACCGCCTCATCATACTCGGGAATAGTCTACACCGTGTATCAGGGAAGCACCCTTTCAGTATGGAAGCATTATTTCTCGCTCTATGGGTCGGAGCTTATCGTAGCGCTTGTGGTGCTCATCTTAAGCATAATCGTCATATTCTCATGCATTGCAATGGGAATGATATATAAGCGGGAGGTTCCTTTAATATATCTGGGAATCGCCGTTTTGGAGGCGGGAATATGGATAATCGCAAACTCCGTATTCAGGCAGTTTATCTTTAAGAATCTCTCGGTGGTAAACGACCTTGCCTTCAATATGGTAATGCTTCTGCCGATACCGTTTTTGCTGTACTTTAATTCAATTCAAAAAAAGCGCTACGGATATCTGTGCTACGGGCTTGAAATATTGGCACTCGCCGACTTTTTTGTATGCACGTTGCTTCACATATCGGGGATAAAGGACTTTGCGGACACCTTTCCCTTTATGGCACTTGTGTGCATGACGACGATACTTACCCTCATAGGGACAATGGTAATCGACAAGATCAGAGGCTATTCAAAGGAATACCGGCTGGTGGTATGGGGGATGGTTGCCGCCTTCTCGTCAGCGTTCGTTCAGATAATCACATATTTCCAAAGGACAAAGACCTTCAGCGGAGTAATCCTTGCCGCAGGGCTTATACTTCTCATAATCTTTGCCACAATCTCCACGGTTGCGGAGTTTATACGCTCCGAGGGGGAGAGGCAGAGGGCACTTGTGGCGAGCAAGCAGAAGAGCGATTTCCTTGCAAATATGTCCCATGAGATAAGAACCCCCATAAATGCGATCCTGGGATTAAACACTATGATCCAGAGGGAGAGCGGGGAGGAAAATATAAAGCAGTATTCAAGGGATATCGACAACGCCGGAAACACATTGCTTTCACTCATAAATGATGTCCTTGACATGTCAAAGATTGAATCCGGAAAGATGGAGATAATTCCCGTTTCCTACGATTTTTCGAGCCTTATCTACGACATTGTGAATATGGTATCCATAAAGGCGGAGAACAAGGGGCTTAAGATTGAGTTAGATATAGATGAAAGGATTCCCTCCAAGCTATACGGGGATGATGTGAGGATCCGCCAGATACTTGTAAATCTCATAAATAATTCCGTGAAGTATACGGAAAAGGGCAGCGTAAAGCTTGCGGTCACCGGGGATGTAGGTGTTTACAACGCCAAGCTCAAATTCACGGTTTCCGATACGGGAATCGGGATAAAGGAAGAGGATCTTCACAAGCTCTTTGAAAAGTTTGCCCGCATTGAGGAGGAGAGAAACCGCAATATCGAAGGTACAGGGCTTGGAATGAGCATAATAGTGAAGCTCCTTTCCCTTATGGATTCAAAGCTTGACGTATCAAGCGTATATGGGGAGGGCACAAGCTTTTCCTTTGAATTAGATCAGGTTATCTCCGATTCGGAGCCCATCGGGAATCTGCAGGCAAGGATTGAAAATACCGCAAACCAGAAAAATTCAAACAAATTTTTCGAGGCGCCGGAGGTAAGCCTGCTGCTTGTGGATGATGATGCCATGAACAGAAGGGTATTCAGGGGACTCTTTGACCGCTCCGGCATGGATATCACGGAGGCGGTGTCCGGAAGGGATGCGCTTTCAAAGCTTGAAATCAAAAAGTATGATATTGTCCTTTTGGACTATATGATGCCGGATATGAACGGCGTAGATGTGCTAAAAAGACTTAAAGAGAATGTTTCCTCAATAAATATCGATACCCCCGTGATTGCGCTTACTGCCAATGCCATATCCGGCGCAAGGGATATGTATCTGGAGGCAGGCTTTGATGAATATATCTCAAAGCCCATACAGGTGGACAAGCTGGAAAAGCTCTTAATAGGCATCCTGCCAAAGGGAAGCTGCGGCTACAAAAAGATGGAGGCTGCAGAAACTGCGGAAACTGCAATGCGGACAAGCCTCGATACCTCAGAACTGCCTGTAGTTGACGGAGTAGACTGGGATTATGCGGCAGCAAGGTTAAAGGATGTATCTCTTTTAAAGGAGATAACGGAGGAATACATAAGGCTTTCGGATATAGAATTTGACAATTTGAAGAGACTGTATGAGAATATAGAAAAAGAGGGCATATACGGCTACCGTGTAAAGATCCATGCCATGAAAAATACCCTTGCAATGATAGGAGCTATAATGCTTTCCTCGGAGGCAAGGCTTTTGGAGGGATTTTCAAAGGAGGAGAAAACAGCTGAAATAAGAGTGCTTATGCCTTCCTTTATGGATGAACTGTCTGCGCTTAACGACAGGCTAAGGAGCGCCTTTAATATAACGGAGGATGACGGAGCGGATAAGCTTATCCCTGACAGGGAGCGGATAGAGAAGCTTTTGTATGAGCTTAAGATTGCCATGGAGGAGCTTGATATCGATGCCAGCGATGTTATAATGGAGGAGCTTTCAAAATACGGGTTCAACGAAGGGGCACACAGGGTTTTGAGGGAATTAAACGGTGCGGTGCGCAATCTTGACGAAATAAGCGCCAAACGGCTAATCTTGGAATTTCAACAGGAATACGTAAAGGAGGAGACTTAAATGCGTAAAATACTTTTGGCGGGGCAGATGGGGGAAATAGTCCGTTCCATAAGCGAGGGGCTCTCTGCATACAGCGACGATTTCAATGTGCAGATATGCTCCGAGGATATAGAGCTAATTAAGAGTATGGAGCATATTGTTAAGCCGGAGCTTATCATATATTGCCAGATCGGAGTGGAGGAGAAGGACGATGAGTTCTTCCTATGGGTAAAGGAGAGCAAAAGGCACATTCCCGTCATTGTCATTACCACAAGGGATGATTATTTAAAGATTGCCGAGCTTGTTGATGATGATCAGTTTGATGTGCTGTACAGACCTGTCAGCACCAAGGTTATAGCCGGGAAATGCTATGACCGTCTGGGGATGAAATTTGAATCCGGAACGCTAAGCTTTGACAGCGGCTATGCGAATGAGGGGTATGACATATCCAAAAAGAGGATATTGGTTGTGGATGACAGCGCCATATTCTTGAGGAGCGCAAAGGCAATGCTGGAAGCAAAGTATGAGGTATTCTTTGCAAACTCAGGGGAAAAGGCATTGGAGCAGATCCCGAAGAAGCGTCCGCACCTGATACTTCTGGACTACGAGATGGGCGGAATGAGCGGCAAGGAAACCTACGAGGCAATCCTTGCAGATGAATATATGCGGGACATTCCGGTAATTTTTCTCACGGGCATTTCCGACAAGAGCAAGGTTTACGGGGTACTTAAATCCATACCCGCAGGATATGTGCTTAAGCCTGTGGACAAGGAATTTCTGTTGAGCGAGATAGAGAGAGTTTTGGAGTTCGTATAAGGAGATTTTTATGATCGGCTTTGTGTCAGGCACTATAGACCATATCGCACCGGAGTATGTTGTGATCGATACGGGTGGCTTTGGTGTAAACGTGAATATATCGGGTGACACCGCCTCGAAGCTTCCGGGCATTGGAGAGCATATAAAGCTCTATACATATACCTCGGTGAGGGAGGATGCCTTCCAGCTTTTCGGCTTCCTTTCAAGAGGGGATTTGGAAATGTTTAAAAGGCTTATTACGGTAAACGGCATAGGTCCCAAGGGCGGACTGGCAATACTTTCCGTAATGGATGCGGATTCCTTAAGATTTGCCATTATGAGCGGGGATGCCAAGGCAATCGCCAAGGCTCCGGGTGTGGGAGCAAAGACGGCCGAGAGAGTGATCCTTGACTTGAAGGACAAAATAAAGCTTGACGCAGACCTTATACAGAGAGAGATTGACGAAAAGGACGGACATGGCTCAAACGCATATGCAGAGACACCGGAGAAGAGCGAGGCTATAGAGGCGCTTGTATCCTTAGGCTACGGCAGGGCGGAGAGCATGAAGGCGGTAAATTCCGTAAAGGATGCGGATGCCTTGGATTCGGGAGCGCTTCTTAAGCAGGCGCTAAAGTATATTTTTTAGTTTAGGATAATAAAATGGCACACAGAACAATAGAGACAAACATTACAGAGGAAGATGTAAGGCTTGAGCTGGAGGGCTCATTAAGACCCAAAAGGCTGAATGACTATATTGGTCAATCAAAGATAAAGGAGAGCCTTATTATTTCCATAGAGGCTGCAAAGAAGCGTAGGGAGAGCCTTGACCATATCCTGTTCTACGGCCCTCCGGGGCTTGGCAAGACCACCCTTGCCGGGATAATCGCAAACGAAATGGGCGTAAACATCAAGATTACCTCCGGGCCTGCCATTGAGAAGCCGGGGGATATGGCGGCGATATTGAACAATCTTGACGAGGGAGATGTGCTCTTTGTGGACGAGATACACCGCCTGAACAAGCAGGTTGAGGAGGTGCTCTATCCTGCAATGGAGGATTATTGCATTGATATAATGATTGGAAAGGGACAGAGCGCCCGCTCCGTCAGACTTGATCTGCCTAAATTTACCCTGATCGGCGCAACCACCAGAGCGGGGCTTTTGTCTGCGCCTCTCCGTGACCGCTTCGGACTGATACATCACTTAGAGTTTTATTCCGTGCCGGAGCTTGCGACAATCATACTTCATTCCGGGAAGGTGCTCGGCGTGGAGATAGACAGGGAAGGCGCATACGAAATGGCAAGGAGAAGCAGGGGAACTCCAAGGCTTGCAAACAGAATCTTAAAGCGGGTGCGCGACTATGCGGAGGTCAAATATGACGGCACAGTTACCTCAGATATTGCAAATGAAGCCCTTGATATAATGGATGTGGACAAATTAGGACTGGATCATATCGACAGAAATTTACTTATTACCATCATAGAAAAGTTTGACGGAGGCCCCGTGGGACTTGATACTCTTGCTGCCGCAATAGGGGAGGACTCCGGGACTATTGAGGATGTCTACGAGCCGTATCTTATAAAAAACGGCTTCATAAACCGCACGCCTAAGGGCAGGGTCGTGTGTGAGCTTGCATATTCTCATTTAGGGATGCCAAAATCTCAGGCTTAATAAAATAAATTGCTGGACATTTTTATGGTCTGATGTTATCATAATGAGTTAGTGATGACTAACTAAAGTTCAATAAGACAAACGGAGGGAAAATTATGGAACTGCAACTAGGAGATGTTCAGACAACAGCACTGATACCGCTTGCGGTAAAGGCAAGCGAAACCTTAAGAAGCGCTCCCCGCATCAGGGATGACAAGGCGGTGGAGATAATAAAGCATCTTAATATTGATACGAAGCAATATGATAAATTTATGTCCCATGAGGGCGTGATTGCACGCACAATTATGCTCGACAGACAGTTGAAGGGAATAATTAAAAAGCATCCGGATACGGTTATCGTAAATATCGGCGCAGGCTTCGACAACAGATTTTCAAGGGTTGACAACGGAAAGCTTCTCTGGTTCGATTTGGATCTTCCCGATGCAATTGCAGCAAGGAGGAAGGCATTTAAAGAGAGAGAGCGTGTGACAATGATAGCGGGCAACGCTTTGGAGAAGGCTTGGTGCGATGTGGTAAATGAAAAGCTCGGCGAAAGGGAATCAAAGCCCGTCTTTATTGCAGAGGGATTGTTTATGTATCTTACCCTCGAGCAGATAAAGACACTTCTTGAAAACTTAAAGGAGTGCTTTCCGAAGGGAGGAATTCTCATTGCCGAGCAAAACAACAAAATGATGGTTAAGAACGAAAAATATCATGATACCGTAAAGAGTACAAAGGCTCATTTTGTTTCGGGGACGGATTCCGCACAGGAGATTGCAGACCTTACCGATGGCATAAGGCTTATAGAGGAGCACAGCTTCAATGAGGAAATGAAGAAATACAGCATCAGAGCGAAGCTCTTTGCATTGCTTTTGCCGAATATGAATGACAGGTGGGCGACCTTTGAGTGGGGATGATATATGAAATTTGATGAAATGGGTAAAGAGGATGCCAAAACCCTGATGCTGCTTCCGGGGACATGCTGTGATTATCAGACAAATTTTTATAATGTGATAGACAGGCTTGCCGCAAAATACCATCTTATCTGCGTCAATTACGACGGCTTTGACGGAGGCGGCGAAATATTTCCCGATATCATCACGGTCACAGAGAAGATAGAGAGATATATAAAAGAAAAGCATAATGGACGGCTTGACGGTGCGCTTGGCTCCTCCCTCGGCTCAACCTTCGTCGGACAGCTTATCTTAAGAAAAAATGTTCATATCGACCATGGCATATTCGGAAGCCCGGATCTGGATCAGAGCGGAAAATTTGCGGCATGGCTTCAGTCAAAGCTGGTGGTGCCTTTGCTTACAAGCTTTACGAAGAGCGAAAAAAAGCAAAGAAAGACAAAGGAGAAGCTTAAGAGCTTCTTTTTGATGGATGATGAGGCGGCGGATAGATTTATGCAATGCTTTTCAAGGTTTAAGCCTGAGTCCATCAAAAACGAATACTATACTGATCTTTTGACGCAGCTTGACAAAGACATATATGTTGAACATACTAAGGTTCACTTTATCTATGCAAATAAAATGGGCGAAAAATATCTGAAGCGCTACAAAAAGTATTTCAGAAATCCGGATATAAGGGAGTATGATATGCAGCATGAGCAGTGGGTGTTCGGAGCGGAAAAATATGCAGCGCCGGTGCTTGAAGCGATAGATGAATTTATGAATATGCCGGTATAACAGGACAAAAAATGAAAACGGAAAAGGAATATAAGGAATTAACGGTAAAAGAGTTTACAAAAGCAGCTGATGTATATGAGACAGGTCATGCCGGAATCTATGAGATGTGCAAGGAGGACTATCCGTATATCGCATCGGAGCTGGAAAAGGAGGACTATCACGACCTTTTGGACTGCGGCTGCGGAACGGGACCTATGATTTCGCTTTTGTATGAGAAGAATCCTGCAAAGCATTATACGGGAATTGATATTACTCCACGCATGATTGAGGTGGGGAAATCAAAGAATTTATCCGGTGTTGACTGGGTGGTGGGAGATTGTGAGAAGCTTCCCTTTGAGGATAATTCATTTGATGTCATAATATGCTCGAACAGCTTTCATCATTATCCTAATCCTCAGAAATTTTTTGACAGCGCAAAAAGAGTGCTAAGACCAAATGGCAGGCTGATCCTTCAGGACTACACAGCCCCTAAGCTAATCCTGTGGCTTATGAATCATACGGAAATGCCACTGGCAAATCTCATAGGGCATGGCGATGTTGCGGCAAGATCCCTTGACGAAATAAGAGCTTATTGCAGCGCTGCCGGTCTTAAGATTGAAAAGCTTAAAAGCGCAAGAAAATTCAGAATGCATCTCGTTGCAAGGAAATAATGATTTTAAAATCCTGTCTTTGACATCGTCATCTATCAGATTAGATTGGAGAAGCACTTCACAAGTAAAAAACTATAAAAAGTTCAGTCAGGTACTTTATGAGTAGCAAGTGTTATGGTACAATAATAAGTTAGTATCAGACAACGCAAAACAGCATGATATGAGCTGTTATCATAGATTGGAGAACGGAAATGAAGGATAGTGAACAGCGTGCTGCCGCAAAGGCATTTGCCGAAAGATGGAAGGACAGGGGCTATGAAAAAGGCGAGAGCCAACCTTTCTGGATTGACCTTTTGGAGCATGTGCTAGGAGTGGAGAATGGCTCGGCATTTATAACCTTTGAGGATCAGGTGCATCTTGACCACACAAGCTTCATAGACGGATATATCCCCCAAACCAAGGTTTTGATTGAGCAAAAGGGATTGGGAAAGGATATGAGAAAGCCTATTCCACAGTCGGACGGCACGCTTCTCACACCATTTCAGCAGGCAAAGCGCTACATCACGGAACTCCCATTGTCACAACATCCAAGGTGGGTAGTGACCTGCAATTTCGGGGCGTTTTATGTTTATGATATGGAAAAGCCCGGTGGAGAGCCGGAAGAGATATTGCTCTCGAATCTTGAAAAAGAGTATTATAGACTTCGATTTCTTGTGGACAGCGGCAATGAAAATCTTAAGCGTGAGATGGAAATTTCCATTGCCGCTGGAGATTTGGTCGGTATACTGTATGATGCGCTTTTGAAGCAATATAAAGACCCGACTAATGTCGAAAGCCTTAAAAGCCTGAACATGCTTTGCGTCCGTCTGGTATTCTGCCTGTATGCGGAGGATGCGGGGATATTCGGTAAACGCACTATGTTCCATGACTACATGACAAAGTATCCCGCCGAGGAGTGGCGAGAGAAATTGATACAGTTTTTCAGAGTGCTCGATACGGAACCGGAGAGGAGAGACCCATATTTAAGGGATGATTTGGCGGCATTCCCCTATGTAAACGGCGGGCTTTTCTCTGATGAGAATATCGAAATCCCTAATTTTACTGACGAGATAAGGACAATAATCCTTTCAAAAGCAAGTGAAGACTTTGATTGGAGCGATATCAGCCCGACAATTTTTGGAGCCGTATTTGAAAGTACGCTTAATCCGGAAACAAGACGCTCCGGAGGAATGCACTACACTTCAATAGAGAACATTCATAAAGTGATTGACCCGCTTTTTTTGGATGAATTAAAGAAAGAATTTGAAGAGATTAAGGATATTTCCGTAGAGAAAACACGAAAAGCAAAGCTGTCCGCATATCAGGAAAAGCTGGCATCACTCAAGTTCCTTGACCCGGCGTGTGGCAGCGGAAATTTTCTCACTGAGACTTATCTTTCCATCCGCCACCTAGAGAATGCTGTAATAAATGAGATGACCGGCGGTCAGATATCCCTTGGAGATGTAATTAATCCCATCAAATGTTCTATTCAGCAGTTCTATGGAATCGAGATTAATGATTTTGCCGTAACGGTGGCAAAGACTGCGCTTTGGATTGCAGAAAGTCAGATGATGAAGGAAACGGAATCCATCGTCCATATGAGTCTTGACTTCCTTCCACTTAAGACAAACGCATATATCGTGGATGGCAATGCGCTCCGAATGGATTGGAGATATATCCACGAAAATATATCCGTTCCAAGAATAATGGCTGAGAAAACATATTTGGTAAAGCCTGAGGATATTGAGGGGCAGTCTTATGTTGTAGCCGAGCCGGGCGTGAAATACGGAGAGGTTGAGCTTGTAACAAATGAACTTTATATGGGAAAACAGAAACCTGACAGAGTGGCAAATCACTATGATTATATAATGGGAAATCCGCCTTTTGTAGGTTATTCTATGCAGAGTAAGGAGCAGAAGGAGGACATTCTTTCCGTCTTTGTTGATGAAGAGGGTAAAACGTACAAAACCGCAGGGAAGATTGACTATGTAGCAGGTTGGTATTTCAAGGCTTCACAGCTTATGTACGGAACAAACACAAGAGCCGCACTTGTCTCGACAAATTCCATCACACAAGGAGAGCAGGTCGCAGCTATATGGAAACCGCTTTATGAGCGCTTTGGTATTCATATTGATTTCGCACATAGGACTTTCAGGTGGGATAGTGAAGCAAGTAACATGGCTCATGTTCATTGCGTGATTGTTGGGTTCAGCTGTGCGGAGAACAAAGAGAAATGTAAATTGTATTCTTCAGAACGATTTGTGAAAGTGGATAATATTAATCCGTATTTGATTGAAGCACCAAATATTTTTGTTGAGAGTCGAAACAAACCGATTTCTGATGTTCCAGAGGTAATTAAAGGTAGCAGTCCTGTGGACGGAGGAAATTTGTTGCTTTCAGATGAAGAATATAAAGAGTTAATACGGAAAGAGCCCGAGGCTAAAAAGGTAATAAAACGTTTTTACGGTGCTAAGGAGTATTTGCATAATATTGACAGATGGTGCATTTGGTTGGAGGGGTTTTCTCCTGCGCTAATTAATTCACTGCCAGAAATTACTAAGAGAGTGCAGGCGACAAGAGATTTCAGATTACAAAGTACAAAAGAGGCAACTCAAAGATATGCGGATTATCCAACAAGATTTATGGAAATTAGGCAACCTGATACAAATTATATTTTGATTCCGAGGCATTCTTCTGAAAATCGGCGATATATTCCTTTTGGTTTTATTGATGCTGAAATAATATGTGGGGATGCAAATATTATGATGCCTAAAGCAAATTTATATCATTTTGGTATTTTGAATTCTAATGTACATATGGCATGGGTAAGGACTGTCTGTGGAAGAATCAAAAGTGATTACAGATATTCAAATGATGTGGTCTATAACAATTTCCCTTGGCCGGAACCATCCGATGAGCAGAAACAAAAAATAGAGGAGACAGCTCAGATGATTCTTGACGCAAGAGAAAAATATCCGGATAGTAGTCTTGCGGATTTGTATGATGACCTTACTATGCCTCCGGAGCTTCGTAAGGCTCATAACGAAAACGATAAGGCAGTATTGGCTGCATACGGATTCAAGAAGGGTACACCCGAGTTTTCATCCGAGTCAGCGTGTGTGGCGGCACTCATGCGGATGTATCAGGAAAAAGTATCACAGAAGTAGGGCTGGTTATCTATGCAAATAAAATAAAAATATGTTATACTGTTGGCACAGGAGATGAATGCTATGGATTTGACAAATAAGCAGTTTCAGGGGTTTGTAAGACTAACGATTGATAAGATAAAAAAAGCATTGGGGATATCTCCCGATAACGAGGAATTAAAGGAGCTATTAGATATATATCAATCAATGCTTGAGGACGACAACTGACCGTCCTCTAATGTTATAAACGTATAAACGGTAATGCAAATCTTTTCCTTTACATTCCCAATTACTAAGGCTATAATATGCCTTGTAGCTTTATTTTGGATGTTTCGGGGGAAGAGGAGCACTTTATGGCAAACAAAAATGATGTTGAAGTATATATAAACGGAAAGCCCATTACCCTTTCAGGGGATGAGAGCGAGGAGTATATCCAGAAGGTTGCCTCATATATAAACGGAAAGCTCAATGAGTTTAAGAAAAACGAGGCATTTAATGAAATGACAACGGAGCGTCAGGCGATACTTGTCGAGATAAATATTGCCGACGATTACTTCAAGGCAAAGGCAAAAATAGATGAGCTGGAGACGGAGCTTCAAAACAAGGATAAGGAGCTTTACGACCTAAAGCACGACCTTATTTCCGCCCAGATGAAGAACGGAAACAAAAAGCGTTGAACAGGGTTGAGCTTCTTTCGCCCTGCGGCAATATAAAAAGCTTCTACGGCGCCATAAAAGCCGGCGCAGATGCAGTATATCTCGGAGGCGACAGGTTCGGCGCAAGAGCCTACGCCGACAATTTTACCACGGATGAAATCATACAGGCTGTTAGATATGCCCATTTATTGAAAAAAAGGGTATATCTTACCTTGAATACCCTTATAAAGGAAAGGGAATTTAAGGATATTAAAGCTTTTTTAAGCCCTCTTTACGAAGCCGGGCTTGACGGAGTAATAATTCAGGATATGGGCGTGCTTCCCTATCTTCGGGATAGTTTTGAGGGATTTTCACTGCACGCCAGCACCCAGATGACCATAACATCCAAATACGGCGCAGAGCTTTTAAAATCTGTCGGAGTGTGCCGTATTGTACCGGCAAGAGAGCTTTCACTTGATGAAATTAAGATTTTGAAGGAAACAGGGCTGGAGATAGAAGCCTTTATCCATGGGGCGATGTGCTATGCATATTCGGGGCAATGCCTCTTTTCCAGCGCTCTGGGAGGTCGCAGCGGAAACAGGGGGCGCTGTGCAGGTCCCTGCCGTCTGCCCTACAAAAAGCCGGACAGCAGGGAAAACATGGGAGAATTCTATCCCTTGAGCCTTAAGGATATGTCAACGCTTGAATATATACCTGAGCTTATAGAGGCGGGAATCGATTCCTTCAAGATAGAGGGGAGAATGAAAAGCCCCGAATACAGCGCCGGAGTTACGGCGATATACAGAAAATACATAGATAGATATTATGAGCTAAAGGAAAAACACGATTCGGATCTTGATGAAATAAAAGGAAGCTTTCACATAGAAAGTAATGACCTTCATGCGCTTTCGCATCTCTATATAAGAAAGGAGCGGGAGAGCGGATATTATCACAGGCATAACGGCAGGGAGATGGTAACGCTGTCAGCGCCTAATTACAACGGAAACGACGAGGAGCTTATAAATAAGATTGAAGAAAAATATCTAAAGGATATTTCAAAGCTTCCCATATATATGAAGGTGGAATTTATAACAGGAAAAGAGGCTTTTTTAGAGCTTATTTACAAATCAGACACGGGTACTTCCTCTGTAAGCGTGACGGGAGATATGGTTCAAAAGGCGGCCAGTCGCCCGATAGATTGCGAAAATGTGCTTAAGCAGCTCTTGAAGCTTGGAGAAACGCCGTTTTTTGCAGAAAAAAAGGATATTGAAGTAAACCTTTCAGAGGATGCCTTCTATCCGTTAAAGGCGATAAATGAGCTTAGAAGGGCGGGGATAAATGCTCTTTTGTTGGAAATAACAGAAAAGAACGGATTCCCTTTCACAAGAGAAGCCTCCTTTAAAACGGAATATAAGGAGGATGTGAGCGCCTTAAGCATTGACAACCGAAAAAATTCCATCCTTTCAGTATCAGTCCGCACAAAGGAGCAGCTTGATGCGATAAGCCTTTTGGTTGCGGAAGGAAGCGCAGATATAGGCAGAATCTACATAAATTCCGATATTCTTTGGCGGCTTTCGGAAGCTGATATTAAGGATATTTTTGGTAAGCTAAAGGGAGAAGCCGAGAGCATCCTGTCCCTGCCGTATATTATCAGGGCAGCTGATGAAGGTTTTCTTGCAAAAATCAAAGAAATTCTGTCGTATAATTTAAAAGCTTTTACGGGTATACTTGCACATAGTGTTGACGGTCTGCACCTTGCAACAATATATAGGGAAATGCTTAAATCCGCAGACTACGAATTGAAAATTTATGCGGATGCGGGATTATATATTTGGAACAACGAAGCCTTAAGGGAATATATGTCCGATAGGATTAAAATCGATGGCTTTACATACCCGTACGAGCTTAACAGATATGAGCTTTCGGATATTGACGCAAATACTGCGGAAAACGAGATTGTAGCATACGGGAGAATTCCTCTTATGTTTTCTGCAAATTGTGTGGAGAAGACGGACAAAAAATGCTATAATGATAAAAATGTTCATCTTTCAAGCCTTACCGACAGGATGAATAAAGGCTTAGATATAGAGATAAATTGCATTCACTGTATGAATGTAATTTATAACAGTGTACCCACATCCCTGCATAAGGAGCTTATTTCGCAGACTGTGCCAAGGACGGACAGTATAAGGCTTGACTTTACTGTGGAGAGCGGAGAGGAAGCAAAGAAAATAGCGCTATATTTCGGCGGGCTTAAAAATACGCCGGATAAGAAGGCTCTGCCGCCATATAAGGAGTACACTGCCTCCTATTTTAAACACGGAGTTTTGTAATGCAGTTTTATATAATAGAGCTATCCAAATATGTTCTTACGGTTCTTATGTGTACATATGTGCTCACGGATATTATTGCGCTCAAATTTGCGGAGAACAACGGAAGCTCCCTCTATTATGTCATACAGAATTTAATAATGGTGCTTGTACAGTTTTATATCTTTCTTGTGCTTACCTTTGTAAGCTCGGATTACCGATATTTGTTTTTCTTCACCTTCATACAGGTATTCCTGTTTTCAACGCTTTTCCTTGTGACCTTTGTGTATGAGCATGTAAACAGGCTGCTCTTAAACAATATTTGCATGATGTTGGGCATCGGGCTTTCCGTCATATCGAGATTATCCTTTGATAAGGCGGTACGACAGTTTGTTATATCGGTATTGTCCGTAATCGTGGGTATGTTTGTGCCTTTTATTTTTTCCAAGGTAAAAACCTTCAAAAAATTCACATGGGCGTATGCCCTTTTGGGTATCACAATGCTTGGAGCAGTGCTTTTGTACTCGGGAGTGGTGCATGGCTCGAAGATAAGCTTCACGCTTTTTAAGATTACCTTTCAGCCCTCGGAATTTGTGAAGATAATATTCATATTCTTTGTGGCGGCGGCGCTTTGGGAGGATTCCTCCTTTAAAAGAGTGGTATTTACCTCGATAATTGCGGCGGTGCATGTACTCATACTTGTGGCGTCGGTGGACTTGGGTAATGCGCTGATATTTTTTGTGGGATATATAAGTCTTTTGTTCCTTGCATCGAGAAATATACTTTATCTTATCTCGGGAGGTCTTGCGGGAGTGGCGGCTGCCATATTCGCATACAGAAACTTTGTGCATGTGCAGACGAGATTCCTTGCTTGGATGGATCCCTGGACATACATTGATTCCAAGGGCTATCAGATAACCCAGTCCCTCTTTGCCATAGGAAGCGGAAGCTGGCTCGGAATGGGAATACTGGGAGGCAACCCTTCATCCATCCCGTATGTTGCGGATGATGCGATTTTTTCCTCAATCTGCGAGGAGTTTGGCGTAATCTTCGGACTGGGGTTAGTGCTTATATCATTAAGCTGCTTTGCGACGATAATGCTGATTGCCTTGAGCGTGCATGACAAATTTTATCAGCTCATAGTATACGGTGTGGGAGTGATCTACATATTCCAGATATTTTTGACCGTGGGCGGAGGAGTTAAATTCATTCCATTAACAGGAGTTACATACCCGCTTTTGAGCTATGGCGGAAGCTCCATTATGACCACAATGATTATGTTTTTCGTGGTTCAGGGGATATACATACGGCTTATGAACATCAGGGAGAAAATGCGGATAAAGGAAGAAAAGCAAAAAAAATCGGCGCAGCTAGTGTAAAATTAAAAAGGTATGGATGAAGAGAAAAGAAAAAAATTTAATATTTTTAAGCTTTCCGGAAAAACCTGCATTATCATAAATGTGGTTTTTGTCATGCTCATTTTCATCGCAATGATTGCGCACATTGTTATATTTGTCGCAAATAACGAGGAGGAGATGATAAACAACAGCTACAATTCCAGACAGGAGATACTGCTTTCAAGAAACTACAGGGGGAGTATTCTTTCAAGGGACAAGGATGTGCTGGCTAAGACAAGCTTTGATGAATACGATAACGAATCCAGAGAATATCCCTACGGAGAAATCTTGTCCCATATAGTGGGCTATGCCGACAAGGGAAAGGCAGGTGTTGAATATCTGGGAAATTATTATCTCATAAACACGGATATTCCTCTGGCGCAGAAGGTCAGGAACGATACCGCAGGCAGGAAGAACCCGGGAAATAATGTGGTCACGACCCTCGATGTGGAAATTCAGAAGGCGGCGGATGACCAGCTTGGATTGTACAGGGGAGCCATAGTGGTAACGGAGGTAAAGACCGGCAAGATTCTTGCCATGGTATCACATCCTGATTTTGACCCCAATGAAATCTCAAATATATGGGATGATATAATAAATGATGAGACCAGCTCCGTGCTTCTAAACCGGGCAACCCAGGGGCTCTATCCTCCGGGCTCCACCTTTAAGATTGTGACGGCGCTTGAATATTACAGGGAATATCACTCGGAAGGGATAGATAATTACCGCTTTACCTGCAGCGGAAGATACAGCAAGGGTGCATCCTCCATAAGCTGCTATCACGGAACAGTGCATGGAAATGTCAACTTTTTTTCATCCTTTGCGAAATCCTGCAACTCGTCCTTTGCGAATATAGGAATGAGCCTTGACAGGGCTTTGTTTGACCAGACGCTGGATGACCTTTTGTTTAACGGGGAGCTTCCCTTGGACATACCTTATTCCAAGAGCAGCGCCTATGTCTCGGAGGATACCTCGGATTCGCTTATGATGCAGACCTCAATAGGGCAGGGTAATACCCAGATGACACCGATACACCTCAATATGATAACCATGGCGATAGCAAACGGCGGGGAGCTTATGAAGCCTCGTGTTATGGACAGAATTGAAAATGCCAATGGTTCCGTAATAAAAACCTATGAGAATGAAAGCTATGGGTTTATAATTACGGAGGATGAGGCGGCCACGCTCAAAAGCCTTATGATAAATGTGGTGGAGTCGGGTACGGCGCCAAAGCTTAAAAATGACAATTATACCGCCGCAGGAAAGACCGGCTCCGCAGAATACGGAAATGTGAAGGGGGATTCCCATGCATGGTTTACCGGCTTTGCGCCTGCGGAGGATCCAATGGTTGCCGTGACGGTCATAGTGGAGGGAGCCGGAAGCGGCGGGGATTATGCCGTGCCAATCGCAAAAAGAATATTTGATGAGTATTTCAGACAGGAGGGAATTATAAATTGACACATGCCGTAAGCTGCGGGGGAGTTGTGATATTCCGCGGAAAGATATTACTTTTGTATAAAAGCTACCGGAACAAGGTGGACGGCTGGGTTCTGCCCAAGGGCACCGTTGAGGAGGGGGAGGATCACAGGGAGACTGCCTTGAGGGAGGTAAACGAGGAGGCGGGGGTTGCCGCCCATATCGTCAAATATATAGGAAAATCTGAATATACCTTTATGGTTCAGGATGAAATAATCGAAAAAGAGGTGCATTGGTATCTGATGATGGCGGATTCCTATTACAGCAAGCCTCAGGAGGAGGAATTCTTCAAGGATTCCGGATATTATAAGTATCACGAGGCGTATCATCTTTTGAAATACCCCAACGAGAAGCAGATGCTGGAGGACGCCTACAAGGAATATATCAGGCTTAAAAAGGAGCACAAATGGGGAAGCGCAATAAACCGTTAGATACTAAACGTTCCTTACGATATACTCGGGAACCTTCATTAAATCCTTGAACTGATTGTCGGCGTTTTTCAGTATTGGCTTTGAAAGCTTTATCTGATTTATCATAAGTACCTCCCAGATGGTTCCGTCATTTAGCAGTACGGAGGTGCCTATCTGTGAATCGGCAATATTCTTCATAATGGGAAGCAGAAGCTCCACATCATATTTTTCCAGATTTTCCTCAAAATTCCCAAGTATCTGCAAGGGAGTGAAGGCATCCCTGTAGGTTCTGGGAGATGCCATGGCGATATAAGTATCCACAATTGCAATATAGCGGGCAAAAATATCAATCTTGTTTCCGGTCATCTTGTAGGGATAGCCGGTGCCGTCAAAACGCTCATGATGCATTACAACAGCATTCCTGACGTGCTCATTAAGGTCCGGATCTCTCTGTACAAGAGCATAGCCGAGCAGAGGGTGGCTTCTTACCTTTCGAAGCTCATCATCCGTAAGCTTTCCGGGCTTCCAGAGTATCTCTGAGGGCAGGTTCCACTTTCCGATATCATAATAAAAGCCGCAAAGAATGAGAATCTTTTTGTCCTCGGGATTCATCTTAAGCCAGTCCGCAAAGGTTCCCGCAAGGAGAGCGGCGTTTAAGGACTGGGTGTAGGTAAGCTCATCATCATTTGAGGTAAGGTTATATAGGAAATCCAAAAGCTCGGAGCCGTTGTCTATGGTGGAATAGATATCATTATAAATATCTATGAGTGTGGCAGTAGCAATATGCCTGTTGGTGCCTATGAAGGAGAGCATGGTTCCCTTATATATGGTAAGGCATTTGTCGTATTTTTCCTTGAAATTTTTGAAGCGCTGGTTGAACTGGAGCTTTTCGTTGTGAGTCACGGCAAAATCCGCATCCTCCATAATTGTAACACAGAGGACATTATAGTTCTTGAGCTGGGAGATCATCATATTTGTGCATGTATCTCCCTTTTTGAAAAGCACACGATCCTGATATATCACATCCTCACCAAGGATCATACCGGGTTCAAGCTCCATTTTTGTGATTATCTTCAAACTGTTGTCCTCCGAACCATAAATTTTCTTACTATTTATTATATTGTCTAAACAGAATATAGTCAAGTGATTATGTAAACCAAAACATTAAAATATTGATAAAACATAATCTTCTGTATCCTTGTTAAGAGGATGAATTTGTTATATACTTACTCTATGCTTACATTTTTGACCTACGCCGAAAAACTGTATATCGGGGAGAGCATAAGGGATAAGGATATTGAGAGGATTAAGTATAATCTGCGCAATAACCCTGCTCTCTGCGGAGTTTATCTGCTTGCCTTGTCCGAAGCCGAAGGGAATCTGTTGGAATTTTATAATGCGAGGCTTTTGCAGCTTCCCATATACAAAAATTACAGAAAGCATATCATAGGGATTGCCGGAAGCGAGGAGGAGGCTGTGCAGATGGTGGCGGATATCATGGAGGAATGCTTTGACAATACCGGCGGATACAATGTAAAGGAATATCTTGGAAAATGCTCCTGATACTTTTAAACATACTTAAAATAACAGGGATAGTGCTCCTGTGCATAATCGGTTTTGTCCTCTTTGTGCTTTTATTAGTGCTTTTTGTGCCAATTCGCTACAGGCTTTCCGGTTTTAAAGACGAGGACGAGTATGGCATAGACGCAAGAATCAGCTGGCTGCTTCATTTAGTACGGGTTATGTTCTCATATCCCGAGCCGGGGGAGGTATCTGTCAAGGTATTATTCTTTGAGGTATTCAACTCAAAGCTGAATAATAATGATGAGGATGAGGAGGATGAATTTAAGTACGAAAATATTTCTGAGGAAAAGCCCGAAACCCAGGAAATGACTGATGAAAACAGCGAAAATGACAAAAATGTCAAGGAAAAAGATAAGGTTGTCAGTGCTGCGGAGTATGAAAAAAAATACAATCAAGATATTGAAAAGTCCGACGAAAATAAAGAAGCTGATTTTCAAGATGTTGTGGAAAATGAAAATGACAGAAAAAAAGAGGGTGCTTTTGGAGAAGCTTCAAAGAATTTTAAATACACTTTGGAAGAAAAGTATGATAGAATGAAGTCGATTTTTGGAAATTTGTCCTTTTACAAAAAGCTGCTTACAGATGACGATTCAAAAGAGCTTTATGAGCATGTTATAAAGAGGCTTAGAAAGATATTAAAGTCCATAAGACCAAGGCTTATAAAAGGAAGGCTTACCTTTGGAGGCGGGACACCGGATACAACGGGCTATGCATATGGTGCCTACTGTATGTTTAAGGGGATTATCGGGAGGGACTTTGTGTTTATTCCCGATTTTACCAAGGAAATCCTGGAGGGGGACATCCTTATAAAGGGGCATATAACGGTATTTGTTCTGCTTATAAATGCCGCTTTGGTCTACTTTGACAGAAGGTGCAGACTCTTTATAAGGAGAATAAAGCGTCACAAGGAGAGGGAACTTTTATGGCAGACAGAAACACAAATTTAAATGAAGTAGTGGATACGCTTTTGAAGGGTATGGACAGCGTATTTTCCGCAAAGACCGTTGTGGGAGAGCCCAGGAAGATAGGCGAAACCACAATTATTCCCCTTGTGGATGTTACCTTTGGTCTCGGAGCAGGAACCGGAGATAATTCGAAGAAGGGCTCGGGAAGCGGAGCGGGAGGAATAGGCGGAAAGATGTCCCCCAATTCCGTGCTTGTAATAAAGAATGGCATAACAAAGATTGTAAATGTAAGGGATAACGGTGCCATAGGCAAGATTGTGGATATGATACCGGATATAGTGGACAAGGTAACAAAGCCGAAGGACGGAAGCCGGGAGCCTTCTGATGATGAGATTTTGAACAGGGCTTTCCCTGAGGATAAATAAAAGAGCGGGTAAACATAAGATGATTGATTGGGAAGATATTATAAGCGCAGAGAACGAGGACGAGCTAAAGACAGCCAAAATATGGCTGTTTCAGGAGAATATGCGCCTCGAAAACGAGAGAAAGAATATTGACGACAAGATAATCGAGCTAGAAAAGAGAAGAACAGAGCTTAAGGAATCCGAGAACCGCTTTGAGAACGACAAGGAAGTTTTCAGGGAGGAAATGAAGGCTATCAACAAGAAGACCAGTGAGGAGAGGGAAAAGCTTAAGCAGGATACCATATTCTTCAATAAAAAGATGGAGATTCTTACGGAGGGCTTCCGCTCTCTGGATGCCGACAGGCAGGCTGTCGAGAGGGACAAGCGCTTCATCGAATCTGAGAAGAGGCTTTTAAAGAGAGAGAGGGAGAATCTTGCGCTTCTTCCGGACAACAGTGACCTGGGGGAGATACTTTTCAGGGGAGCAGGAAACGGAAACGGGGCAAAGAAGAGATACAAGGAGCTTTTGAAGATATTCCACCCCGACAATATGGCGGGAGATGACGAGCTGGCGCAGATAATCGTCGGGGAGTTTAACCGCCGGGGCGGAAAATAGAGAACATAAAAAGACCATCCGCACAGGATGGTCTTAATTTTCGTTGAACGCTTAATTTAAGCTCTCTCAACGGCTCCGCTTCTCAAGCATCTTGAGCAGACATGAAGTCTTTTTGTGCCGCCGTTTACCTTACACTTTACATTCTGAATGTTGGACTTCCAGATAGCATTACTTCTTCTATGAGAATGGCTCACATTGTTTCCAAAGTGAAGACCCTTTCCGCAGACATCACACTTAGCCATAATAACACCTCCTTAAAAGCATTCTATTCATACAAAAATCAGTCATTAAGACCGCAACGCTAATATATTATCAGAAAGCCCATATAAAATCAAGAAAAATATTTAATTTTTCTAAAAACCTAATTTAAAGGTTTTATTTTTCTCTAAAAGATGATACTATACTAAATGTATGCAGATTTATTGGCATATAATTTCCGATAAAGGAGAATGCGTATGAAAGGTTCGACTATGAATACCCATATGGGTAATATAGTTATTGACAACGAGGTTATTGCCCAGTATGCTGGTTCCGTGGCTGTGGAATGCTTTGGCATCGTCGGCATGGCAGGCATAAATGTAAAGGACGGTATGTTCAAGCTCCTTAAGATGGACAGCATTACCAGAGGCATAAACGTTTCTGTTAAGGATAACAGGCTGAATCTTGATTTCCACGTTATTATCGCATACGGTGTTGGGATTACTGCGGTTGCGGATAACCTTATCGAAAATGTGAAATACAGGCTTGAGGAATTTACCGGAATGGAGGTCGGAAAGATCAATATATATGTCGAGGGCGTGAAAGTCATCGACTGAGCTGTTTGCAATAAATTTTGTTTGTAGGAGGCATTTTAAGTGAGTTCACAGGAAATAGATGCAAAGAAGCTTTCGGAAATGTTTCTCGCCGGAGCAAAGTATCTTGAAAATAAAAAAGAGATTATAAATGAATTGAATGTATTCCCCGTTCCCGACGGAGATACCGGCACCAATATGACCATGACCATAATGTCCGCCGCCAAGGAGGTTCTGGCATTGGGGAACGATTTTGATATGGCTGCAATCTGCAAGGCCATGAGCAGCGGTTCCCTAAGAGGCGCCAGAGGCAATTCGGGAGTTATCCTTTCCCAGCTTTTAAGAGGCTTCGGAAAGCGTGTGAAGGAAGAGGAGATTATTACCATTCCCGTCATAGCGGAGGCATTTGAAAAAGCTGTGGAGACCGCATATAAGGCGGTTATGAAGCCCAAGGAGGGAACAATCCTTACCGTGGCAAAGGGAGCTGCGGACAAGGCAAAGAGCCTTTATGAGTCAGGCGAGACTGATATGGGCAATTTCTTAAATGAAATCCTTGAACATTCCAAATATGTGCTGAGCCAGACACCGGAGATGCTTCCGGTATTGAAGGAGGCAGGCGTTGTTGATTCCGGCGGTGCAGGGCTTGTCGAGGTATTTTCCGGCGCTCTGGATGTATTTCTTGGAAAGGAAATAGATCTTACAATAAATGAAAATGAAGATAAAAAGGCCGATGCGGCTGAGGAATACAAGGCTCCCACGCTCGAATTCCTGTACTGTACCGAGTTTGACATCAATTTGAAGGCTCCCATAAACAAAAAGCAGCAGCTCGACTTGAAGGGACATCTCGAGGCAATAGGCGAGGAGGTTGTGTGCGTCGAGGAAGGCAGCAAAATTCTTGTACATATCCATACCAACGACCCCGGCTTTGCAATACAAAAGGGACTTAAATACGGCGAACTTACGGATGTTAAGATTATAAATATGCTCAAGGAGGAGCTTAAGGAGAGAATAAGTAACGAGGACAAGGAGGCTACCGCCTCAGCACAGGCAAAATCCTCCGAGCCCAGAAAGCCCTATGGCTTTGTGGCGGTTTCCGTGGGCGACGGCATCAACGAGATATTTAAGAGCCTCGGTGTGGACGTAATCATTGAGGGAGGTCAGACCATGAATCCCTCAACTGAGGATATCTTGAATGCAGTCGACAAGGTAAATGCCGACACGGTATTTGTGCTTCCAAACAACAAGAATATAATCCTTGCCGCAAATCAGGCGGCTGAGCTTACCACGGACAAGGCGCTTCTCGTAATTCCCACAAAGAATATTCCTCAGGGAATTACGGCAGTCATCAATTTCCTTGCGGAAGCTACTCCCGATGAAAATGAGACCAATATGATACGTGAGATAGGTAATGTAAAGACCGGTCAGGTCACATATGCCGTAAGGGATACCGTCATCGACGAGATGGAGATCAAGAAGGACGATTATATGGGTATCGGAGACAAGGGCATTGCCTCAGTCGGTAAGGATATTGATACCGTCATAGACGAGCTTGTTGAATCCATGGTTGATGATGAGAGCGAGCTCATAAGCATTTACTACGGTTCGGATGTCAGTGAGTCCGATGCCGAGGCCTTGAGGGATAAGCTTTCCGTAAAATATGACAGCTGTGATATAGAATTGCAGAACGGCGGACAGCCCATATACTATTATGTGATTTCCGTAGAGTAGGATATATGAATTATAATTCGTCAATAAGCGAAATAAGGGGTGTGGGCGAAAAGACCGCATCCCTTTTTAAAAAGCTGAATATCGAAAACGCAGGGGAGCTCATTAATTTTCTGCCAAGGGATTATGATGAGTTTTCTCAGCCTGTTCCCATATCCGAGGCTGTTCCCGGAGAAATCTGCGCTGTGGATGTCAGGGTGGCTTCAATCCCCAACCTTAAAAGGATAAGGAATCTTACCATATTAAACGTAAATGTCGCCGACAATTCCGGGGATATGCAGCTTACCTTTTTCAATATGCCATATCTCAAAAATACCCTGAAGCGTGGCGGAAGCTATATCTTTCGTGGAAGAGTGCAGGCAAAGGGGCTCTTTAAGTCAATGGAGCAGCCAAAGGTCTATTCCTACGACGAATATATGAAGCTTACAAAAAAGCTGCAACCCATATACTCTCTGACAAAGGGACTGAGCAACAATGCGGTTTCGAAGGCTGTGCGCTTTTGTCTCGACAAATATGAGTTTCCCGACGAATACTATACGGAGGAGCTTCTTTCGGAAAACGGGCTTATCGACTATCCCTCGGCCATAGAGGAGATTCATTTCCCGGAATCGAGGGAGAGCCTTATAAATGCGAGAAGAAGACTTGTCTATGATGAATTCTTTGCATTTATATATAATCTTCGCAAAAATAAGAATGAAAACGACAATACTCCCAACAATTTCAAAATGTTCGAGACCGCAGATACCGTCAAATTCATTGAAGCCCTGCCCTTTAAGCTGACAAAGGGGCAGTTAAAGTGCTGGGGAGAGATAAAGCAGGATATCTCCGGAGAATACGCTATGAACCGCCTGATCCAGGGGGATGTGGGAAGCGGCAAGACTGTGGTTGCCCTGCTTTCGCTCCTTTTGACCGCTTCAAACAATAATCAGGGCGCACTTATGGCGCCCACGGAGGTGCTTGCGGTACAGCACTTTGAGACTGTTAAGGGCTATATCGAAAAATACGGCATAGCCTTTAAGCCTGTGCTTTTGATCGGCTCAATGACAGCAAAGCAAAAAAAGGAGGCCTATGAGAGAATAGAGAGCGGGGACGCAAATCTGATAATAGGAACCCATGCGCTCATTCAGGAAAAGGTTAAATATAAGTCTTTGGCGCTTGTGGTGACGGATGAGCAGCACCGCTTTGGCGTAAAGCAGAGGGAGGCGCTGGCAGGCAAGGGGAATGACCCGCATTTGCTGGTAATGAGCGCAACCCCCATCCCCAGAACCATTGCGATAATTATGTACGGAGATTTAAAGATTTCCATAATAGACGAGCTTCCTGCCAAAAGACTTCCCATCAAAAACTGTGTGGTGGGAGCCAATTACAGACCTACCGCATACAAATTTATCGCAGGGGAGCTTTCAAAGAAAAGGCAGGCTTATGTCATATGTCCGTTGTTGGAGCCTTCGGAAAATGATGAGCTTGAAAATGTGGTGGACTATTCGGAAAAGCTTCGGGCTGCGCTTCCGGATGGCACAAGGATCAAATATCTCCACGGGAAGCTAAAGGGTGCTGAAAAGAACAGCATAATGGAGGAGTTTTCCAAAGGAGAAATAGATGTTTTGGTATCCACCACGGTCATAGAGGTCGGTATAAATGTGCCGAATGCCACTGTGATGATGGTTGAGAATGCGGAGAGATTCGGACTTGCACAGCTTCATCAGCTGCGCGGGCGCGTGGGAAGAGGAGAGTATCAAAGCTATTGCATCTTTATCAGCACAAAAAATGACGAGAGCACTATGAAGCGCCTCGAAATCCTCAACCATTCAAATGACGGCTTCCATATTGCATCCGAGGATTTGAAGCTCAGGGGTCCCGGGGACATATTCGGAATCAGGCAGAGCGGAGATTTTTCCTTTGTCATAGGGGATGTGTTTACGGATGCGGATGTTTTAAAGAAGGTATCAGCGGATGTCGACAGGGTATTTGCCGATTCATCAGGAAAATATGACCGCATAAAGGCGCATTTTGACAATGGTGCTTTTAATTTTGTTGACTTTAGGTCGATATAAAAGTAGAATAGATTTGTATTATCAGGGGTAAGAGGATTAAGACATTATGAAAAAAATCGCAGTTATAACCGATTCCAACAGCGGAATTACGCAGGCACAGGCAAAGGCGCTGGGTCTTTTTGTTCTGCCCATGCCTTTTATGATAGACGGCGAGACCTATTTTGAGGATATCAATCTTAAGCAGAATGAATTTTATGAGAAGCTAAAGTCGGGCGCAGACATTTCCACAAGCCAGCCCTCCCCGGAGGCTGTGATGAAGCTATGGGATGAGGTGCTTAACGACTATGAGGAGATTGTGCATATTCCCATGAGCTCCGGACTTTCGGGAAGCTGTCAGTCGGCGCTTATGCTATCGGGAGAGGATGAGTACGACGGAAAGGTCTTTGTCGTAAACAATCAGCGCATATCCGTTACCCAGAGACAGTCCTGCATTGATGCCATGAACCTCATAAAGGCAGGCTATTCCGGCTCACAGATTAAGAATATATTGGAAAAGGACAAATTCAATTCAAGCATTTATATAATGCTGGATACGTTGTTTTACCTTAAAAAGGGCGGGCGCATCACGCCTGCCGCCGCTGCCTTGGGGACGCTTCTTAAGCTAAAGCCGGTGCTTACCATACAGGGGGAGAAGCTTGATGCCTTTTCGAAGGCAAGGACAGTCTCGGCAGGAAAGGCAGCCATGCTTTCCGCCATTACAAATGATATTGAGACGAGATTCGGCGGTGTTTTGAACAAAAATTATTCATTGCAGATTGCCTATACCTACGATACGGAGGCTGCAAAAAAATTTGCCGGAGAGGTTAAGGAAACCTTCCCCGACATCGATATACATATGGATCCTCTGTCTTTGAGCGTTGCGTGCCATATTGGCCCCGGAGCCCTTGCGGTTGCCTGTACGCAGCACTTAAAGATTGGCTAGCTTATATCAGGAAGTGTAATTATGTTAAACATTGAAATCCAGTGCGGTTCTATTGTACTCGTAGTGCTGGTAATGTATCTCTCCTTCAGGGAGAAGCGTATAAATCTTTTGAGCAGAAGGTTGTTCTTTTATACCCTGATTTCCACGCTCATAAGCCTCATTGCGGATATTTTTTCTATCTTTTGCATTGTGTATGCCGAAAATCTGCCTGCCTTTCTTACCATTGCGGCGTGCAAATTCTATCTTCTGACCCTTATTACGGAAGGATATTTCGGGCTTTTGTACGCAGGCACGGATTTCTTTGAGGGCTCTGCATTTTTAAAATTCAGAAATATCTTCGGCGCTATTCTGGGTATCGGCTGCATTTTGATAATTGTTCTACCCTTAGGGTATTATTTTGACGATAAATGCGTATATTCCTATGGGGAAGCGGCATACGCCACATATTTGATAGTTGCGGTTTTCCTTATTTCCACCTTTATCACGGGAGTTATACTCGGCAAAAAGACAAACCCAATAAGAAGACGTGCAATCCTTCTGTGGATGCTCTTTTGGATAATTGCCGCCACCATCCAGATATCCAATCCGGAATATCTTTTGGGAGGCTTTGCCTCTGCGCTCGGAATGATATTACTCTACGCAGAGCTTGAAAATCCCAAGGAGGGAATGGACAGGGTAACAGGGCTCTATTCCACCAATACATTAAGGGAGCTTATGGAGGATTATTTTGAGAGGGGCAAAAGCTTTGCCGGAATGAATATAGTCATAAATATTCCTAACAAGGAAGTGACCACGGAAAGAAGCGTGCTCATCGCAATGTCAAAATACCTGCGGGTATTTAAGAAGGCATACCTTTTCAGAAATGTGGGGCAGGAATTGGTAATGATATTTAATTCCGCCGCAGAGATGTATGCCGCATACGACAGAATCCGCTATGATATGGAGGACAACAAAATATTCGGGGACATGGAAAATAATATGAAGCCCGTGCTTAAATTCTATCTTATGCCCTCCAGCAATGTTGCGCAGAGTTCGGATGATGTGCTTTTGTTCCATTCATATTTTGCGGAGGATCTAACGGATAAGGACTGTGTTGTGGTGGATGCAAGCGCAGTGACCAGAATAAGTGATTTCAGAAGGGTCAAAGCAGTAATAGCGGAGGCGCTTTCAAAGAACCGTTTGGAGGTATTCTATCAGCCCATTTATTCCACGGAGGAGAAGAAATTCGTTTCCGCCGAGGCTCTTGCAAGGATCAGGGACGAGGAGGAAAAGATTGTTATGCCCGGCATATTCATACCTGTTGCGGAGGAGACGGGCATGATAGTGCAGGTGGGAGAGGAGGTATTCCGTCAGGTATGCCGCTTCATAAGGGAGTACGATATAAGGAAGCTGGGGCTTGAATATATAGAGATAAATCTCTCCGTGGCACAGTGCGAGAAGGAAAAGCTTGCGGAAGAATATATGGAAATCATAAATGAGTACGGTGTAGACCCCTCCATGATAAATCTGGAGATTACGGAGACCGGCTCCATAAGCGCAAAGAGTACCCTTATGAGAAATATGGACAGGCTGAGAAATGAGGGAGTGTCCTTCTCTTTGGATGATTTCGGAACAGGGCGTTCAAATCTCGATTATTTCGTGAATATGCCTGTAGATATAATCAAATTCGACAGGGAGTTCACAAGCTCATATTTTAAGAATGGCAAGGCAAGACAGGTAATGGCTTCCGTCATTCAAATGATTAAAAATATGGGGCTTAAGATAGTCACGGAGGGAATCGAGACCAAGGAACAGCTGGATGATATGGCGCTTTTGGGCGTTGACTATATTCAGGGCTTTTATTTTTCAAAGCCTCTGCCCCAGGGAGAGTTTTTGGAGTATATAAGAAAAAATCTTTGAGATAATCAATTTTTTCAATATTTTTCAATATTTTGTATTTTTTCTCTTTCATTTCCACAAAATATATGTTATACTCATAAAGTATGCAAACAGATGTTTGCACTTTAGGAGATTATAATGGGAAATTCGGAAGACAATTACGGCGCTGGCAATATCACTGTTCTCGAGGGGCTCGAGGCGGTGCGTGTGCGCCCCGGAATGTATATCGGCTCCGTTTCCACAAAGGGGCTTAATCATCTTATATATGAGATTGTCGACAACTCCGTGGACGAGCATCTTGCGGGGTACTGCGACAGGATTACTGTTACTCTCGAGGCGGACGGTTCCTGCACGGTGGAGGACAATGGGAGAGGAATCCCGGTGGATATGCACGAAAAGGGAATATCCGCAGAAAGACTTGTCTTTACCACATTACATGCGGGGGGCAAATTTGACAATTCCGCATACAAGACATCGGGAGGTCTGCACGGTGTGGGCTCCTCGGTTGTAAACGCTTTGTCAACCAGGCTTTCCGTACAGGTCAAAAAGGACGGGCAGATTTATGAGGATTCGTACGAGAGGGGAGAACCCACCACCGCACTCATAAAGGGACTTTTACCCGTTACTGGCAAGACTAAGGAGCACGGCACGAAAATCAATTTCCTGCCGGATGACACCATATTTGACAAGACACGTTTCAAGGAAGATGACGTAAAGAGCCGTCTCCATGAGACTGCTTACTTAAATCCTAAGCTTACTATAATTTTCAGGGATTTAAGAGGGGATGAGCCGGAGGAGGAAATCTTTAACGAGCCCGAGGGTATAAGCGGCTTTGTCAAGGATATGAACAAGGGCAAGGAAGAGCTCTTTGATGTCATATACCTAAAGGGAGAATCGGAGGGCATAGAGGTAGAATTTGCAATCCAGTATATAAACGAATTTCAGGAGAATGTACTGGGCTTTTGTAACAATATCTACAACTCCGAGGGCGGAACACATCTTACCGGCTTTAAGACCGTATTTACCACGGTTGTAAACAATTATGCCAGAGAGCTTAATATCCTTAAGGAGAAGGATTCGAACTTCACGGGCTCGGATGTGAGAAACGGAATGACTGCAGTTATATCCATCAAGCATCCCGACCCCAGATTCGAGGGACAGACCAAGACTAAGCTCGACAATCAGGATGCTGGCAAGGCTGTGGCAAAGGTCTGCGGGGATGAGCTTACAAGATTCCTTGACAGGAATTTGGATACCATAAAGGCGATAATAGGCTGTGCCGAAAAGTCCGCCAAAATCCGAAAGAGCGAGGAGAAGGCAAAGACCAATATGCTCTCAAAGCAGAAGTTTTCCTTCGATTCCAACGGAAAGCTTGCAAACTGCGAGAGCAGGGACGCATCAAAGTGCGAGATATTTATAGTGGAGGGAGACAGCGCCGGCGGCAGCGCAAAAATGGCGAGGAACCGTATGTATCAGGCAATCCTCCCCATAAGGGGTAAGATCCTGAATGTGGAGAAGGCAAGCATGGACAAGGTGCTTGCAAACGCCGAGATCAAGACCATGATCAACGCCTTTGGCTGCGGCTTCTCCGAGGGTTACGGGAACGATTTTGACATTACTAAGCTTCGCTATGACAAGATAATAATAATGGCGGATGCGGATGTGGATGGAGCGCATATATCCAACCTTCTGCTTACCCTTTTCTACCGCTTTATGCCGGAGCTCATATATGAGGGGCATATCTACATCGCAATGCCTCCCTTATACAAGGCAATGCCCGGCAAGGGAAAGGAAGAATATCTCTATGACGACAAGGCGCTTGAAAAATACAGGGCAAGCCACAAGGGAAGCTTCAAATTGCAGCGCTACAAGGGACTTGGAGAGATGGATGCGGAGCAGCTCTGGGAGACCACCCTTGACCCCGAGAGGCGCATGATGAAGCAGGTGGGGATTGAGGATGCGAGAATGGCTTCCGAGACCACGGATTTGCTTATGGGAACGGATGTTGCGCCCAGAAAAGCATATATTTATAAGCACGCAAATGATGCGGTGCTTGATATTTGATACAACGGATTAAAAAATGGAAGATAAGAGCAGGATAATACAAACAGAATACTCCGAGGAGATGAAGCGCTCCTTCATAGACTATTCCATGAGCGTCATAACGGCAAGAGCCCTGCCCGATGTGCGGGACGGCTTAAAGCCCGTGCAGAGGAGAGTTCTCTACGATATGTACGAATTAGGGGTAAGGTATGACCAGCCCCACAGGAAGAGCGCAAGAATCGTGGGCGACACCATGGGTAAATATCATCCCCACGGAGACAGCTCCATCTATGATGCCCTTGTGGTAATGAGTCAGGACTTTAAGAAGGGGCTTCCGCTTATAGACGGTCACGGAAACTTCGGAAACATCGAGGGAGACGGCGCCGCAGCAATGCGTTACACGGAGGCAAGGCTTTTTAAGGTGACACAGGACGCCTTTCTTTCGGATCTTGACAAGGATGTGGTGGATTTCGGACCGAATTTTGATGAGACGGAAAAAGAACCCCTGGTGCTTCCCGTAAGATTCTCCAATTTCCTCGTAAACGGCTCTGAGGGTATCGCTGTAGGTATGGCCACAAGCACCCCTCCTCACAATCTTTCGGAGGTCATAGATGCCACAAAGGCATATATGCAGAACGAGGAAATAAGCACAAAAGAGCTTATGAAGTATGTAAAGGGGCCTGATTTTCCCACGGGAGGCATTGTCATAAACAAGGACGAGCTTCTTGAAATATACGAGAGCGGCACCGGCAAGATAAAGATAAGGGGCAAGGTGGAGGTTGAGGAATTAAAGGGAGGCCGCACGAATGTGGTCATCACGGAGATCCCCTACCCCATGATAGGCATGAATATATCCAAATTCCTCACGGATGTGGCTGCGCTTTCCGAGAGCAAGAAGACGATGGATATTGTCGACATATCAAACCAATCCTCCAAGGAAGGCATAAGAATTGTAATTGAGCTTAAGAGGGATGCGGATGTAGATAATTTTATAAATCTGCTCTACAAAAAGACCCGTCTCGAGGATACCTTCGGCGTAAATATGCTGGGTATCTACAAGGGGCGTCCCGAGACTATGGGGCTTAAAGCCCTCATAAAGGCGAATGTTGACTTTCAATATGAGCTTGCCACCAGAAAATACAATAATCTTTTGGCAAAGGAAACCGAGAAAAAGGAGATTCAGGAGGGTCTTATAAAGGCATGCAATGTCATAGACCTTGTTATCGAGATATTGAGAGGCTCCAGAGACAGAGCCATGGCAAAGGCGTGCCTCGTCAACGGGGAAACCGCAGGAATCAAGTTTAAATCAAGGGAATCCTCCATAATGGCTTCGGAGCTTCGCTTCACGGAAAAGCAGGCAAATGCGATTTTGGAAATGCGCCTGTATAAGCTCATCGGACTCGAGCTTGACGCTCTGATTAAGGAGCATGAGGAAACCATGGCGAATATCTACCGCTATGAGGATATTCTTGACCGCAAGGAATCCATGGTTCAGGTCATTATAAACGATCTGGATACCTACAAAAAGGAATTCGGAAGAAAGCGCAGAACGCTTATAGAAAATGCCGAGGAAGCCGTATATAAGGAGAAGGAAATTGAGGAGACGGATGTAATCTTCCTTATGGATCGATTCGGCTATGCCAGGATAATAGACCTTCCCACCTACGAGAGGAACAAAGAGACCGCAGATGCGGAGAATAAATATATAGTAAGCTGCAAAAATACCGGAAGAGTCTGCATATTTACGGATATCGGGCAGATGCACACAATAAAGGTAATGGATCTGCCCTTCGGCAAATTCAGGGATAAGGGCATTCCCATAGATAATATCAGCAATTTCTCCACCGACAGGGAGCAGATTGTATTTGTCGCATCCAGGACGGAGTTGAACCTTAACCGTTTTGTCTTTGTGACGGCAAAGGCAATGTGCAAGATAGTGAGCGGAGGGGAGTTCGATGTCACGAAGAAGACCATTGCCTCCACAAAGCTTAATGCGGGGGACAGGCTTGTAAGCATAAGCCCCATAACCGAAAGGAATAATATCATATTGCAGAGTAAGGACGGAATGTTTATCCGATTCCTGATTGACGAGATATCCGAGATGAAAAAGACCTCTGTGGGCGTAAGGGGAATGAAGCTTGCGGATAAGGATGAGGTTGAAAATGTATACTTTACAACGGATGCGGATATATCAACCATAGAGTACAAGGGCAGCACCGTGATGTTGAATATGGTGAAGCAGACAAAGAGAGACGGTAAAGGACACAGTCTAAAATAATCTAATCCCTCGAAGCATAGGCTTCTTCGGGAAGATTATTTAAGACCGTCGATTAAGATAAAAGGGCTGCAAAGTCAGAGAGGGATTCAGGTTATTGAATTATGAGGGTTATCGCAGGTTCGGCACGCAGCATGCCCCTTAAATGTCCCGAGGGGACGGATACAAGACCAACCACGGACAGAATAAAGGAAACTCTGTTCAATATATTGCAGGGGGATATTCCCGACTGTGTTTTTGCCGATTTCTTTGCCGGAAGCGGCGGAATTGGAATAGAGGCTCTGTCAAGAGGCGCAAGGAAGGCGTATTTTATCGAAAATGCTGCTGAGGCGGTTTCCTGCATTGAGCACAATATTAAGTTTACTAAAACCGACGAACGTGCTATATTATTAAAGAAAGATTTTTTGAGCGCCTTAAACGATATATACGAAAAGGAGCTGGATATAATATTTATTGACCCGCCCTACAAAAGCGGTTATGACAAAAGGCTTCTTTCGGTGCTCCCAAGGATGAAGTATGTGACGGAGAATACCGTAATAATCGTGGAGGCGGAGCTAAAAGCCGATTTTTCCTATGTTGGGGAATTGGGCTTAAAAATTGACAGGGAAAAGAAATACAAGACCAACAAGCATGTGTTTATTTCCCTTTTATGAACGGAGAAGCAATGAAAAGAGCTATTTATCCCGGGTCCTTTGACCCCATGACCTACGGACATTTAGATGTCATTAAGAGAGCCTCGGAAATGTTTGATGTTCTCATAGTGGGTGTGCTCAATAATAATGTTAAATCTCCATTGTTTTCTGTCGAAGAACGTGTTAAGATACTAGAGGAAGCCACAAGGGACATCCCCAATATACAGGTATCGAGCTTTTCGGGGCTTACGATAGATTATGCGGCGGAGAATAATCTGCATATAGCGGTAAGAGGACTCCGTGCAGTTACGGACTTTGAATATGAGCTCCAGATGGCGCAGACAAACAAGGAACTGTCAAAGGGGAAGCTGGATTCGGTTTTCCTTGCTACAAGTCTTGAATATGCTTATTTAAGCTCCTCCTCGGTAAAGGAGATTGCAAGCTTTGGCGGGGATGTGTTCCAGACGGTGCCGGATTTTGTGGCGAGGCTTTTATACGAAAAATACGGATATGATTTTGACGAATTAAAGAAAAAATATTACGGATAATTGTAGCAGGAGGAAGCATGGTTAGCAGAATTGAACAGATTATCGATGAAATTGAGGATTATATCGATAATTGCAAGCCGAAATTATTCACAAACGAAGAGATCATAGTTAATAAAGAAGAAATAGACGAGCTTTTGAGGGAGCTTCGAAACAATACCCCTGATGAGATAAAGCGCTGTCAGAAGATTATCAGCCAGAAGGAGGCTATTTTAGAGGATGCCCGCTCAAAGGGACAGGATCTTATGAGCAAGGCGGAGAAAGCTGCTGCGGAATCCGTCAGCGAGCACGAGATAATGCAACAGGCATATGCCAGTGCGGATGCCATTATAAAGGCGGCGCAGGCACAGGCGCAGGATACCGTAAACAATGCAATGTTAGAGGCAAATGCGGTAAAGAACGCCGCATCCCAGTATATGGATGATGTTATGGGGTATCTCGACCAGATCATATCCTCGGCTACACAGACGGCAAATTCCAATTATGAGAGCCTCATCGGACAGCTTAATCACTACGGCGAGATTATCCGCAACGACAGAGCGCAGCTACACCCCGAGGAATATATAGCCGGCGATGATGCCGTTATTCCCAAAAATGAGGAGAGCGCAGCTTCATAGGTATTTAATAAAGCCATTATTTGGCCGGTTTTCTGCGGAGAACCGGCTATTTTAATAAAATATGAAAACCTTCTTGTTTAATATTCGAAAACTTAATATATTTCTGTCGCTTATGCTGCTTTTATTATGGCTTGGAGCATTTAAGCTTGACGTATATGCGGCCCCGAGACTCATAAACCCAAAGGGGGATGGCTTTGTCATTGTTATCGACCCGGGACATGGCGGGGACAATAATGGTACGGAAGGGCACTTAAACGGAAGCTATCTTGAAAAGCAGATGACCATGATCACGTCACAGGCTCTCTATGACGAGCTCTCAAAGTATGAGGGTGTTACTGTGTATATGACCAGAAATAATGATGCCTCGCTGTCTCTCAAGGAAAGGGCGGAATTTGCTGCATCCGTAAATGCGGATATGATGTTTTCCGTTCATTATAATGCCTCTGTAAATCATGACCTTTTCGGGGCGGAGGTCTGGGTGCCATCGGATACACCCTATCATGCCCACGGCTATCAGTTTGCCATGGTGGAGCTTCAGTCATTTAAGGATAAGGGGCTCTTTATAAGGGGCGCAAAGACAAAGCTAAACGATGCCGGAGAAAACTATTATGGTATAATCAGGGAAGCAACGGCACTCGGTGTACCTGCTGTAATAATTGAGCACTGCCATGTGGACAATGCCGTAGATATAGGCTATTGCGATACGGATGAGGATTTAAGAGCCTTCGGTGTTTTGGATGCCACCTCCATTGCAAAATATCTGGGACTTAAAAGCTCTGCTTTAGGGGTTGATTACTCGGCATATGCCGCAAAAGACCTTGCAAGTGCCGAGCCTGACGGCAGAATTTCACTTGTATTTAATACATATACAGATCCTGATGTATGTGAGATAAGTCCGGAAGAGGTAAATAATGAGACCGGCGATGTGGTAATAAACGTAACCGCAGCGGATTATGACGACCTTTTGATGTATTTTGATTATTCCACTGACGGCGGCGAGACCTTTTCGGAGAGGCTTCCAATGCCCGGATATGATTATTTCAACAAATCCGTGCAGGACAGCTTTGAATATACCATAAATCTGCAGGGAAATAATGAACCCGTGGTAATGTTCAGGGTGTATAATATATTTGACCGTATGAAGGAAAGCAATGTCCTGGAGCTTGCGGGAGCATTTTCCTTTGCAGGAAACGGCACAGGGGAAAACGCAGGAAAGACCAGGGAGGAAATAATCGCAGAGGCAAAGGAATCCAAAAACAAAAGGCAGATCATAGAAAAGGAAATCCCCGGAACTCTTACCTTTGCGCCAAACGGGGAGCTTATAGATGAGGATACCGGGTTTTCCTTGAAGGACTTTCTGATAATAGTGCTTATTTTAGTAACCCTGGTTTTTGTCACAGCGTTTTTTGTTCAGCTATTTTCGTATAAGAAGCGCAGGAAAAAGCGCAGGGGCATAAAAAGCTACGATTATGATATATACAGTAAAGATAACTATCATTATTAGGAGGGTACAGGCTTATGAATGTAGTAGTTATTACGGGAGCATCCGGTGGAATCGGAGCGGAGTTTGCACGACAGCTTGACAATGGCTTAAGGAGCATCGATGAATTCTGGCTCATAGGAAGAAACGAGATAAAGCTAAACAAGCTTGCAAAGGCGCTTAAGCATGATGTGAGAATTTTTCTGCTTGATGTGACGGATGAGCTTGGGTTGGATGAGTTTGAGGGCTTTCTTACAAAGTATGACGCAAAGGTAAGAATGCTCATAAACTGTGCAGGCTACGGGATTGTTGGCAATTTTGCAAGAGCAGACAGAGAGGGAACTCTGGGAATGATACGCACTAACTGTGAAGCTCTGACCTCTGTAACCCACAGGCTTATACCTTATATGCGCAGGAATTCAAGAATTATTCAGCTGGCTTCCAGCGCCGCATTCCTTCCGCAGCAGGACTTTGCGGTCTATGCCGCTTCAAAGGCTTATGTTCACAGCTTTACGAGGGCTTTGAACAGAGAGCTTAAGGAGAGACGGATATATGTCACAAGCGTATGCCCCGGACCTGTGGATACGGATTTCTTTGCGCTTGCGGAATTAAGAGGAAAATCTGTCTTTGAATTCAAAAAATATACTATGGCTTCCCCAGAGGCTGTGGTTCAAAAGGCACTCAGGGATTCCGTATGCAAAAGGGAGGTGTCCGTATACGGAGTGTTGATAAATATGTTTAATATTGTTTCGAAGCTTTTCCCGCATAAGTGCATACTTGACCTTTTGGCGCTGTATAAGAGGATACACGGTTAATGAAGCTTATCAGATTATTTTCCTCAGACGACTATAAGGGAGAGCATAACTATATAAGGAATCAGAGACGCTATGAGATTGCAAGGACAGTTATTTATTTCGGGATATCTGCCTTTGTGTTTGTTCTGGGAATAATCTATACAAAGACCCGTATGAATCTGCTTACCCTTGTGGCGGTTTTGGGATGCCTTCCCGCCTGCAAATCCCTTGTGAGTGTCATAATGTTCTGCCGCTTCAAGGGGTGCAGCGAAGAGCTTTACGAAAGATTAAAGCCATATATTGATAAGAACACGGGGCTTTTTGATATGGTCTTTACCTCCTATGACAAAAATTACGAAACCTCACACATTCTTGTGGCCGATAAGACAATCCTTGGGCTTACAGAGAATGCCTCCTTTGACGAAAACGGCTTTAAAAAGCATATTTCGGCGAGATTGTCCGCTGACGGAGTAAAGGATGAGGTCATAAAAATATTCAAGGATACGGACAAATATATCGAGAGGATAAAAAATATCGACGCAGACAGTTTTGTGAAAGAAAATCCGGCCGATGACAGGATTATCAAGACCTTAAAGGCGGTATCCCTGTAATGCAGAGCTTTGTCATAGGCAAAAACGAGGCAGGACAGCGCTTCGACAAATTCTTGAAAAAGTATTTAAAGGGCGCTCAAGCTTCCTTTATCTACAAAATGCTTCGTAAGAAAAATATCACATTGAACGGAAAGAAAGCCGATGGCAAGGAAATTCTTGTGGAAAAGGATGAGGTTAAGACCTTCTTTTCCGATGAAACGTTTTTGAAGCTTACCGGAGGCGGTAATAACTCTTTAAGCACGGATGAATATATTAAGGCTTATAAAAGTTTACATAACATAGATATAATTTTTGAGGATGAGGATATTCTTATTGCAAATAAGCCCGCAGGAGTGCTGACACAGCAGACTAAAGCGGGCGAATACAGCCTGAACGAATGGCTCACAGGGTATTTGCTGGATTCAAGGAAGCTTACGGAGGATGACCTTACAACCTTTAAACCCTCGGTGTGCAACCGCCTTGATATAAATACCTCCGGAATTGTGCTATGCGGAAAGAGCCTTCGGGGGCTTCAGGGACTTTCGGAGGATATAAAAAAGAGAAATATAAGAAAGCTTTATCTGACTGTCTGCCATGGAAGGGTTTCTGACAGAATGCAGCTTAATGGATTTCTTAATTGGGATGAGGCTAAAAAAAGAGCGTCGATCACAGATGATAAGGCAAAGGGGGAGCGCATCGAAACCATAATCACGCCGCTTAAATATTATGAAAGTGCGGATGTTACGCTTTTGGAGGCAGAGCTGATTACCGGAAAGCATCATCAGATAAGGGCGCATTTAGCTTCCATAGGACATCCTGTGATTGGAGATAAAAAATACGGAGATTTGTGCTTAAACAAGGCTTTAAACGAAAAGTGTAAGCTTGCGCTTACGCATCAGCTTCTTTTTGCACACAGGGTAATCCTGCCCGATGGAAGGGAATTTACAGCAAAGGATACGGCTTTTGACAGCGCCATACAGGCTATACAGGGAGAAAACAGATGACTTCTTTTAAGACAAGGGGGCTTCGCGGCTCTACCTTGGAGGAGATGATAAACCGCACCAACGAAAAGTACAGGGAAATGGGGCTTGCGCTCATTCAAAAGGTTCCGACTCCCATCACTCCCATAAATATCGACAAAAGTACCAGGCATATAACCCTTGCGTATTTTGACCAGAAATCCACCGTGGACTATATAGGTGCTGTGCAGGGGATTCCGATATGCTTTGATGCCAAGGAATGCGCCGTTGATACCTTTACCCTTGCCAATATCCATGCGCATCAGGTGGATTTTATGAAGGACTTTGAAAAGCAGGGGGGAGTGGCGTTCTTTCTGATATATTATACACACAAGGATGTGATGTATTATCTTCCCTATGAGATGCTTAGATTTTTCTGGGACAGGGCGGCGGATGGCGGCAGAAAGAGCTTTCGCTATGAGGAGCTAAATCCCGAATACATCATCCCGAAGGCACAGAAGGGAATCCTTGTGCCGTATCTGGAGGCGCTTAAGAAGGATTTGTATGACAGGGATGATGAATAAAATATTTTTTATCTTTTTTGAAGTAAAAATATGTGAAAAAGATAAAAAATAATTGTTTTTTATCTAAAAACATTGACATAAAAGAAATAAATGATATACTTTAAATAATTTATTACTCTATCACTCTAATGCTTTAGCAAAGTAAAGCAAAATATGTTTGAAAGGAAAAATTATGAATAAAAAGCTTTTGCATACTCCAGAGGGAGTGCGGGATATATACGGGGATGAGCTTGAGAGGAAGCGCTATGTGGAGAATAAGCTGCATGAGCCTCTTAAAAGCTACGGATACGAGGATATAGAGACCCCAACCTTTGAATTTTTTGATGTTTTTTCGAAGGAGATAGGCACCACGAAGAGTAACGAGCTGTACAAATTCTTTGACAGGGAAAATAATACTCTGGTGCTTAGACCGGATTTTACGCCCTCCATCGCCAGATGCGCCGCAAAATATTATATGGATGACACCTCCTCCATACGCTTTGCCTACAAGGGGAATACCTTTGCAAATATCGGGAAGCTCCAGGGAAAGCTTTCTGAGAACACGCAACTGGGTGCAGAGCTTATAGGAGATTTCTCGGTATATGCGGATGCGGAGATTGTGAGCCTTCTCATAAAGGCGCTTATGAATACCGGACTCAAAAATTTCCGTGTGAGCATAGGAAATGTGGAATATTTTAAGGGGCTTTGCGAGGAAGCGGGGCTTTCATCCGATATGGAATATGAACTTAGAGAGTGCATTTCAAGGAAAAATTATTTTGCTGCGGCAGAGCTTTTGGAAAATGCAGATATTACGGAGTATTACAGGGATGTGCTTTTGAAGGCGGCGGATATGTTCGGCGGATTATATTCCCTCACAGAGGCCGGGGAGCTTGTGAAGAACATGCGCTCAAAGGATGCTTTAAAAAGACTTGATGAGCTTATGGCTCTTTTGAGGGAATACGGAGTAGCGGACAGGGTTTCCTTTGACTTAAGCATGCTTTCCAAATACAATTATTACACCGGCATTATATTTAAGGCTTATACCTATGGCGTGGGGGATGCGATAGTGACCGGCGGAAGGTATGACAAGCTTCTTTCCCAGTTCGGGAAGGATGCCGCAGCGGTGGGCTTCGGACTGGTGGTGGATGAGATATTGGAGGCTTTGGAGAGGGAAAATCCCGATGTTTTCCCCGAAAAGGAAGCGCAGCTTAAAATTACGTTTAATGAAGTTAATTTTAGTGAAAAATTAAAGGAAGCAACAAGCTTAAGAAATGAGGGCAGGGCTGTGGCTCTCATAAAGGAATAAGCATAAAGAGGAACAGACTATGAATAACTGTTATTTGACCTTTGCCCTCGGCAAGGGAAGGCTTGCAAACAGGACAATGGAGCTCTTCGAGGAGATTGGCATTACCTGTGAGGAGATGAAGGATAAGAATACAAGAAAGCTCATATTTGTAAATGAGGAGCTTAAGCTTAAATTCTTTTTGTCAAAAGGCCCCGATGTACCCACATATGTGGAGTACGGTGCAGCAGATATAGGCGTTGTGGGCAGGGATACAATCCTTGAAGAGAACCGCAATGTGTATGAGGTGCTTGATTTGAAATACGGAGCCTGCAGGATGTGTGTGTGCGGTCCGAAGGAGGCTTCGGAGTTACTTAAACACCACGAAAGAATCCGGGTTGCCAGCAAATATCCCAATATCGCAAAGGATTATTTCTACAACAGAAAGCATCAGACCGTGGATATCATCAAGCTGAACGGCTCTGTGGAATTAGGACCCATAGTCGGGCTTTCGGATGTGATAGTGGATATTGTGGAAACCGGCTCTACGCTTCGGGAGAACGGACTTGATGTTTTGGAGGAGGTATGTCCCCTGTCCGCCAGAATGATTGTCAATCCTGTGAGTATGCAGCTCGAGAGCGAAAGGATAATGTCAATAGTAAAGAAATTAAAGGAGCATATTTAGCGGTAGTGTTGCAATATATACACAAGTTGAAATTTTGACCTGCAAATCGGAGGAAGATTAAAATATGAAAGTGCTTGAATTGAATGAAAAAAACCGTAATAACATAATGAATGACCTGATAAAGAGAAGCCCCAACAATTATTCCGAGTTTGAGGAAACGGTAAACGGTATAATCGAGAATGTAAGGACAAACAGGGATAAGGCGGTATTTGAGTATACTCTCAAATTCGATAAATTCCCGCTCTCAAAGGAGAATATAAGAGTAACGGAGGCTGAGATAAAGGCGGCATATGATGAGCTTTCAGATGAGCTTATCGGGGTTTTGAGGGAGGCTGCGGAAAATATAAGAAGCTTCCACTTAAAGCAGCTAAGAAATTCATGGTTTGATTATAAGCCTGACGGCTCCATACTGGGGATGAAGTTTTCTCCCATTGAGACGGCAGGTGTATATGTGCCCGGAGGAAAGGCTGCATATCCCTCGTCGGTTCTTATGAATGTGATCCCGGCAAAGGTTGCCGGAGTTTCAAAAATAATAATGACAACTCCCTGCAATGCCAAAGGAAAGGTAAATCCCGGAACCTTGGTTGCTGCGGATATTGCAGGAGTGGATGAGATATACAAGGTGGGCGGCGCACAGGCGATTGCTGCCATGGCATTCGGTACAGAAAGCATACCGAAGGTTGATAAAATTACAGGTCCCGGAAATATATTCGTTGCGCTCGCAAAGAAAGCAGTATACGGCTATGTATCCATAGATTCCATTGCGGGTCCCTCGGAGATAATGGTGCTCTGTGACGAATCCGCAAATCCCAGATATATTGCGGCGGATTTGCTGTCGCAGGCGGAGCATGATGAGCTTGCAAGCGCAATACTTGTAACCACCTCAAATGATATTGCGGACAGGGTTCAAAAGGAGATAGAGGGCTTTGTGAAGGAGCTTTCCCGTGCGGAAATCATTAAAAAATCCCTCGATAATTACGGATATATTCTCATTGCAAAAAATATGCAGGATGCGATAGATACCTGCAATGCAATAGCAAGCGAACACTTAGAGATAGTGACGAAGAATCCCTTCGACACTATGACACGCATAAAGAATGCGGGAGCGATATTCTTGGGAGAGTATTCTTCGGAGCCTTTGGGGGATTATTTTGCAGGGCCGAATCATATCCTTCCCACCAATGGAACTGCAAAGTTCTTCTCCCCGGTAAATGTGGATGATTTTGTAAAAAAGACAAGCATTATATCCTACTCGGAGGAGGCGCTTTCAAAGGTTCATAGACAGATAGAAATTTTTGCCAGAAATGAAGGACTGACGGCACACGAAAATTCGATAAAGGTAAGGTTTGAGTAAAAACGAAAAGGAGAAGCAGGATGGCTAAGGATGACCGCATTTCAAAGATTGACAGAAAGACTAAGGAGACGGATATTTCCCTTACACTCAATCTGGACGGGGAAGGGAAGAGTAAGGTTAATACCGGCATAGGCTTTTTTGACCATATGCTGGAGGGCTTTTCAAAGCACGGATTTTTTGATCTTGATGTGACTATCAAGGGGGATTTAAATGTGGATGGGCACCACTCTGTGGAGGACTGCGGCATTGTCCTCGGAAAAGCCATAAAGGAGGCAGTTGCGGACAAGAAGGGCATAAACCGCTACGGGTATTTCATTCTTCCTATGGATGATGCGCTGGTGCTGTGTGCAGTAGATCTTTGCGGCAGACCTTATCTTAATTTCGAGGCGGATATTCCTGCGGCAATGGTGGGGGAGCTTGACACCTCCCTGATAAAGGAATTTTTCTACGCCGTATCCTATTCTGCAGAGATGAATATCCACATTAAGCAGATTTCGGGAGACAACGCCCATCACATAATCGAGGCAATGTTCAAGGCTTTCGCAAAGGCTCTTGATGCCGCCACGTCATATGATCCGAGGATAAACGGGGTGCTTAGCACGAAGGGAAGCATATAAATAGCTTGCTTTTACCGTCAAATATGATATGATAAGGTAAGAAATGAGGTAAATAGGAGAATAAAATATGACTGTAACCGAATTGAAGGATTTTCTTGAGGTTTCCGGCATTCCGGATGCGCTTTACAATTTCGAGGCCAACGGCAAGGAGGATGACGGCAGGGTTTCAATGATGCAGTTTGGGAAGCGCTGGCGGGTATATCTAAAGGAAAACGGTATCAAGCGCATTGATGAGTTCTTTGAATCCGAAGAGGAAGCCTGCGATTTCTTTTATAAGCAGTTGATTGATTAAAATTTTTGACCCACCGGAATTTACTCCGGTGGGTTTTGAGGAATTAAGCAAAGGAAGGACAGCCTTATTATGAACACAAAAAAATTCGTACCCTGTATATATTTAAAGAACGGACATGCCGTAAAGAGCCTTAAGGATACCACCATTGTGGAAACGGATGCGGTAAAGCTTGCAAGATTCTACAACGAGAATAATGCCGACGAGCTGATCATCTTTGATATGTCCGAGGATGATGCGGCTCATGAGGAGGCGCTTGATATTATCAAGGAAATCTGCGAGCTCTCCGAGGTCGATGTAATAGGTGCAGGCAATGTCAAGCGCATGGAGGATATCAAGAAGCTGATCTACGCAGGCTGCAAGAGGGCGGCGCTAAATTTCGACATCAAATCCAATGTCGATATCACAAAGGAGGTCAGCGACAAGTTCGGGAAGGAAAAAATACTTGCCTGCGCTTCTGAGATTTCCGTGCTTGATGAAAACAGCGATCTCATTAAGGAATATATATCCGGCTTAATCCTTATGAATCCTCATTTTATCAGGGAGACTATGGAGATACTCGACACTCCCTTCTATGTGCAGATAAACGATATCGCATTAAATAAGCTTTTGGAGATATTTGAGCATGAGAATGTGTGCGGTGTCACCGGCAATGCAATTAACAACTCCACGGCGGAGATTCCTGCGCTTAAGGATCTGTGCGTTGCAAACAATATGAGCATAGAGCGCCTTGAATCCAAATATAAATGGTCTGATTTTAAGACAAATTCCGAGGGCTTAGTGCCTGTCGTTGTGCAGGATTACCGGAATCTCGAGGTATTGATGGTCGCATATATGGACGAGGAAGCCTTTAACAGCACGCTCCGCACCGGGAAGATGACCTATTATTCCAGAAGCAGGAGAGAAAAGTGGGTAAAGGGAGAGACAAGCGGACATTATCAATATGTGAAGGAACTGCGCCTGGACTGCGACAATGATACGATCCTTGCACTTGTTTCACAGGTCGGAGCTGCCTGCCATACAGGGAAAAGAAGCTGCTTTTTTAATGAGATTGCAAAGAAGGATTACGAGAATGCCGATAATCCGCTTCTAGTATTCGAGGAGGTTCTCGATATCATAAAGGACAGGAAGGTAAATCCCAAGGAGGGCTCGTATACGAACTATCTTTTCGACAAGGGAATTGACAAGATATTAAAAAAACTTGGCGAGGAGGCGACAGAGATAGTCATTGCGGCGAAGAATCCCAATGCCAACGAGGTCAAATACGAAATCAGCGACTTCCTCTATCATATGATGGTACTGATGGTGGAAAAGGATGTAAGCTGGGAGGATATCACAAAGGAGCTCGCAAACAGGTAAAAGAAAAAGTCATACAAGGGGTAAGAATGAGCGGAAACGAATTTTACAAAAAGGTGTCCGATAATATAGGAAAGGTCATAATAGGAAAGGAAGAGGTAATTAAGCTTCTCCTTGTGGCGCTTATAGCAGACGGACATGTGCTTATGGAGGATGTGCCGGGCACAGGTAAGACCAAGCTTGCGAGAGCTCTTGCAAAATCCGTATCGGCGGACTTTTCAAGAATACAGTTTACTCCGGATCTGCTTCCGTCGGATGTCACGGGCATAAATGTATTCGATATGAAGTCCGGAGAGTTTCATCTAAAGAAGGGACCGGTATTTACAAACATTCTTCTTTCTGATGAGATAAACCGTGCAACTCCCAGAACTCAGGCAGGGCTTTTGGAGTGTATGGAGGAGAGACAGGTTACAATAGACGGGGATACATATGCGCTTGATGAGCCATTCTTCGTAATTGCTACCCAAAACCCCATAGAGAGCGCAGGAACCTTTCCTTTACCCGAGGCACAGCTTGACCGCTTCATAATGAAGCTGTCTATGGGGCTCCCAGAGAAGCAGGAGGAGCTTTCCATAATAGACAGATACTTTAATAACGACCCTCTCACAGAGCTTGACGCTGTCATCTCAAAGGATGATATAGCAAACGCCCGAAGGGAAGCCGGGAATATATTTGTGCATGAAGCCGTCAGGGATTATGCAGTGAATATTATACAAAAAACCAGAAATTATGAGGGCGTTTTAAACGGAGTAAGCCCCAGAGGAACCCTTGCGCTGATACGCTGCGCCAAGGCGTACGCATATCTTTCGGGGTCAGACTACGTCATTCCGGACCATATTAAGGCGCTTTGCGTCCCTGTGCTTTCACACAGGCTAATCTGCGGAAGCTTCAATTCCGGCAAAACAGGCAGGGAGGTTATTGAAAAGATTATTTCCGAAACCGTGGTTCCCACCGAGGATTTCAAAGGATGACAGGGATAATACTCATTGGCGTCTTTGCCTTTGTGCTTGTGCTGTTGGAAGAGTATATGTATGCCCGCTTCTGGAACAGGGGACTTTCGGTTTCTCTTGGCTTCAACAAAGCCTCCATAGTCTGCGGGGAGGAGGGGGAGCTTTTTGAAATCATAGAAAACTCCAAATTTATGCCCCTTTCAATTCTCCGTGTCAAGTTTGAAACCGACAGGGGACTTAAGTTTGAGGATAATATCGGAAGCTCCACTACTGACAAATTCTACAGAAATGACGTTTTCTCCATAGGTATGAACGAGAGGGTCACAAGAACCCTTCCCTTTACTGCCGCAAAAAGAGGCGTGTACTCCGTGGAAAATCTTGACCTCATTGCAAGCGACATCTTTCTGTCAAGGCAGTATTTCGACACAAGAAAAACGGATACCACACTGTATGTATATCCGAAATCCCTTAAAAGCGACGAATTCAGACAATCCTTAAAACGCTTAAACGGGGAAATACTCACAAAGAGACATATTATAGAGGATCCCTTTGAATTCAGGGGGATAAGGGAATATCAGAGCTTTGATTCACAGAAAAAAATAAACTGGAAGGCAAGCGCAAAGACAGGGGAGCTTAAGGTAATTCAGAATAATTATACCTCCTTAAAGGCAATACGCATATTTGTCGACATTTCCGACAGCGGGGTTTTAAAGAAGGAGGATTCCCAGGAGGCGTGCCTTGAAGCCTGCGCCGGACTTTCTGAATTTTTCTTGTCAGAGGGTATGCAGGTTTCGGTTTTTTGCAATGCAAGAGACATTTTTACATATGAAAGACTTGCCATACCCGCAAGCGGCGGTATGGGGCAGATGAATACCGTTTTAATGGCTCTGTCAAGGCTTTCTCTTGCAGACTATACCGATTTTGCAAACCTTAAGGAGCAGATACTAAATGAGGATACGGATTCCTTTACAATATTTTTAAGCCTTAACGGCTACGGCGAGTTTACTGATATTCTGTCTGAATATAAGGAAAAGGGAATGGACTTTTTCTGGTATTATATAACAGGGGAGAGGACGGAGCCTGAAATAATGCCCTCACTTAAGGAAAATCTCTCATTTATCCATTTTAAGGATATTACAGGGAATGCCTGATATGGAAAGAAGACTGGATATATTCAGAAATTTCATAGTGATAGAGGCAAATCACATTGCATTACTGCCGCTTTGCATAATGCTGTATGATATTGTCAGGCTTCCGGATTACAGGCTCAAGGGCTTTTATTTATCCTTTGTGCTTTTATCCCTTGTGCCGTTTTTATTTATGCTGATAAGGATCTTTTTAAGCAGGTTTTTGCTGTTTTTGGGAGGGCATATTGCGGTATCACTGCTTTCAATATTTTTGATAAGCTCCTTTGGCTTATCGAAGCTTTTCTATGCGCTTATTGTTTTTTACTTCATATATTCCTTTATCGTCAGATTGAATGTGCATAATTTTGCCGATGTGAGGATGGCAATACCCGTGGCAGTTACGATTTCTCTTACCGCCATAATAATGCTTCACTATATGGGCAATCTTTCAATGGATATAAGCATAATTATATGCCTCATAATAAATTTAAGCCTGCTTCGCATAGTTGATTTTATCGACGGGTATCTGGATTTTCTGTTTTTAAACTCCGACAGCCTTAAATCCATTCCATACAAGGAAATCTACAGGCTGGGAATGCATATAGTCCTTTTATTTACCGGGCTTTACTTTATTTTGCTTATGATTTTTTCGGGGCAGAGCACCCTTTTGCACATAATATATGCAATAAAGGACGGCTTTATTTATATTTTAAGACTGCTTTTTGGTCTGCTTGATATGGAAGCTCCGGAGGCAGTGGATACAGAGGAATATTCCATCCCCGGGATGTCGGAGCAGTTTTTCCCGGAGCAGACAGAACCATCGTTATTCTGGCAGATACTTGATTATATTGCGTATGTGCTTGTATTATTGTTTATTCTGTCCGTAATAGTCTTTGGCATAATCAGACTTTTGCGCTTCATAAGAGAGAGGATGAATACCGGCTATATCCCCGAAAGGAGGGAAAGCTCCCATGATTACAGGGATAAGCGTGAGCATATTGATAATGTGGAGAGCATAAAAATCAAGAATCTGGGGAAGGCGATAAAGGAAAATCTGTCCCCGGATATGCGGATACGTAAGGCGTATAAGCGATATGTTGAGAAGAAAAAATTAGAGCGTCCAAATTATACAACTGCACAAGAATATGGGGAGGCACTTGAAATTGAGAGCTTTGGAGAGTTGTACGATAAGGCGAGATACTCTAAGGAAAACTGCACAAGTGCCGAGTATATGAAGTTTAGAACAATTACTAATGAAAAATAAATATCTTATGAGAACAAATGCGGACTATCAAAAGCGGTGCGCCATAATGACGATTTTATTGAAACTTTGCTGTGTTTATGATATTCTATAGAGACAGAACAGGTAAGGATTGAACGAACGAAACGATTGCAAGACCATTGAGATGATGATGGGAAGGAGTTTCACATATGGGCTTCAAGGTAGGCGTGGGAGAGGCGGATTTTGCGTCACTTCGCAAAGAAAATGCATATTATGTAGATAAGACTGATATCATTTATGAGCTTGTTCAGGAAACTAAGAACAAGGTAACGCTCTTTACAAGACCTCGCCGGTTTGGAAAGACGCTTATGATGAGCATGATTGAGAACTTCTTTAATATCCGTAAGGACAGTAAGGATATTTTTGACGGGCTTGCAATAACCGGACATAAAGATTTCTGTGAAGAATGGATGAACCAATACCCGGTTTTATTCATTTCATTCAAAGATGCTGAATCTGAAAATTATGATGTGGCATATGCCAAATTGATGACGATTATAGCGGACGTGTGCAAAGCAAATATAGAGATAAGCAGCAATAAATTAATAGACAAGGATGATTTGGAAATATATGCAAGGTTAAAGGCACAGAAAGGAACAGGGAGTGATGTTCAAAATTCTTTAAAGACAATAATGCGTATGATGAGCGCTGTCTATGGGAAGAAAGTAATACTCCTGATTGACGAGTATGATGTGCCTCTTGCAGGGGCAAGTGAAAAGAACACCGAAAAGAATCTGTATTACGTCAAAATGCTTGATGTCATCAAAGGCATTATGAGCACTGCGCTTAAGGATAATGAATTTCTGCAATTTGCTGTGATTACGGGTTGCTTACGGATTGCAAAAGAAAGTATCTTTACGGGAACTAATAACTTCGCTTCATATTCCGTGCTTGACAAGAATTTTTCACGATATTTTGGTTTTACTGCGGATGAGGTTGACCGTATGCTTGAAGCTGCGGACAGAAGAGAGAGAAAGGACACAATAAAGGAATGGTACGACGGATATGTGTTCGGAAACTCTTATTTATATTGTCCGTGGGATGTGATTAATTTCCTGTCGGAACTGCGTAATTATCCAAATGCAAGACCGAAAAACTATTGGAAAAATACAAGCCATAACGGTATCCTTCTTACATTTGTTAAAAGGACGGATTTTGAGGTTAGAGGAAAATTTGAAACGTTGCTGAATGGTGGAACAATTGTACAGACTATTACGGACGCATTGACCTATGATACTATGCATTCATCAGAGGATAACTTATGGAGCGTCCTTTTGATGACGGGATACATCACGAAGGCGGATGCCGACGAGGATGAAGAAACCGTAAGTCTTAAAATCCCTAACAGGGAGATTGTATCCATCTTTGAGGATACGGTAGTCAAGCTGTTCAGGGAGACTATAGATACCAATATGCAGAAAAGTATGATGGAGGCATTTTGGAACAGGGACGCTAAAGAGGCTGGACGGATTGTTTCAGAGCTTCTCTGGAAGACAATCAGCTACAACGATTATCACGAGGACTACTACCACGCATTTCTTGCAGGGGCGTTTGTGGGAATGGGCTATGAGGTAGCTTCAAACAAAGAAAAAGGCTTGGGAAGACCTGATATTTTGCTGAAAGATCACAATAATCGGAGGGCCATCATCATAGAGGCGAAGAAGTCTGACAAGGAATCAGACATGGACAAGGATTGTGATGAAGCAATCAAACAGATTATAAAAGAGAGATATGCAGAGGGGCTTTACGGCTATGAACAGATACTCTGCTACGGAGTAGCATTCTTCCAGAAGCAGGCAAAGGTAAAGCTGCTGACAAAAGAATAGACAGGGCATTTTTGCAACACCCTTTTGCAAAATTATAGTCTAATCATAGTTTTATTTGAAAAGAACCGTCAGTCTTTGGCTTGGCGGTTTTGCTATGCTATTTTAGGAAAATGGAGTTGTAAGATATGTAGAATAACAGCTTGAAAATCAACTTGTGGAAAGTAGGTAAAAAACTGCCTAAACGGCACAAAAACTGCTCATCAAAATATGCTGCTTGAAGATGGCACTATGAAAAGATAATAATTCCGAGGTAACAGCACCCAACAGATTGCGAGCGTCAAGGAATTATGGTAATATATCTTCTGTATGAACAACAATTTGGCTCTTTCGGAAGACATCCTGATGAGCATAGAAAAGCCCGCAAGATATATCGGCAATGAGTTCAATGCGGTCATAAAGGATAAGGACAAGGTACGCATCCGCTTTGGGATGTGCTTTCCTGATGTCTATGAGATAGGTATGTCACACCTTGGAATCCAGATACTCTATTCAATGTTAAACGATATGGAGGATGTATGGTGTGAGAGGGTGTATTCGCCTTGGCCGGATTTGGATGCGATAATGAGACGGGAGAATATTCCACTCTTTGGGCTTGAAAGTCAGGAGCCCGTTAAATGCTTTGATTTTCTTGGCATAACAATCCAGTACGAGATGTGCTATACCAATATTTTGCAGGTTTTGGAACTTTCCGGCATACCGCTCCTTTTTAAAGACAGAGGGAATGATTTTGACTATCCCATAATAATAGGCGGTGGCCCCTGCACCTACAATCCGGAGCCATTAGCGGACTTTTTTGACCTTTTTTATATAGGGGAGGGAGAGACGCAGTACAGGGCGCTTTTGGAACTTTATACAGCCTGCCGTGATGCCGGGCTTTCAAGGCATGAATTTCTTCACAGAGCATCTAAACTTTCAGGGATATATGTGCCTTCCCTATATGAGACAAAATATAATGACGACGGTACAATAGCTTCTTTTACGCCTATTTATGATGATGTGCCTGCAAGGATTACAAAGGAGCTTGTCACAAGGCTTTCAGAGAGCTATTATCCCGCAAAGCCAGTAGTGCCTTTTATCAGGGCGACACAGGACAGAGTGGTGCTTGAAATTCAAAGAGGCTGTATCAGAGGATGCCGCTTTTGTCAGGCGGGTATGCTGTACCGCCCGGTTAGAGAGAGAGCTGTGGAGGTTTTAAAGGATTATGCCCTCACACTCCTTAAAAATACAGGGTATGAGGAGCTTTCCTTAAGCTCACTTTCCTCCAGCGACTATTCGCATCTTAAGGAGCTTATCGAATATCTGATTGAGGAATGCGGAAAAAAGCATGTAAATATTTCTCTGCCTTCATTGAGAATAGATGCATTTTCTCTGGACGTTATGAGTAAGGTTCAGGATATCAAAAAAAGCTCCCTAACCTTTGCGCCCGAGGCAGGGAGCCAGAGGCTTAGGAATGTCATAAACAAGGGGCTTACGGAGGAGGATATTCTTAGCGGCTCCGGTATGGCTTTTGAGGGCGGCTGGAACAGGGTAAAGCTTTATTTTATGCTGGGGATTCCCACGGAAACTGAGGAAGATATAAGGGGAATCGCAGAGCTTTCAAACAAGGTTGCTGCGGAATTTTTTGAGAGGGTGCCAAAGGAGAAGCGCACAAGCGGCGCAGTTCAGATAGTGGCGTCCACCTCATTTTTTGTGCCGAAGCCCTTTACTCCCTTCCAATGGGCAAGACAGTGCACCAAGGATGAGTTTCTCGACAAGGCGAGCATTACGAGAAAGGCAATTTCGGAGCAGCTTAACCAAAAGAGAATAAAATATAACTGGCATGAGGCTGATGCCTCCGTGATGGAGGGGGTTTTTGCAAGAGGGGACAGAAGACTTTCAGAGGTTCTGATCAAAGCATACAAAAAGGGCTGCTTTTTTGATGCCTGGAGCGAATATTATAAGAATGATATCTGGCTTGAAACCTTCAGGGAATGCGGCTTGTCGATAGAGTTCTATGCAAACAGGGAAAGAAGCCTTGATGAGATTCTTCCGTGGGATTTCATAGACTGCGGCGTGAGCAAGGAATACTTAAAAAGGGAATGGGAGAACGCAAAGTCAGAAAGGGTCACGCCAAACTGCAGGGATAAGTGTAACGGCTGCGGAGCTGCAAGATTTGACTGCGGAGTGTGTATAAGAAATGAAGCTGCGTGTTAAATTCAAAAAAACCGGCGCTGTGCGCTACATAGGACATCTTGATACAATGCGCTTTTTTCAAAAGGTTATGAGAAGGGCGGATATTGACATCAAATATACCACGGGCTTTTCGCCCCATCAGGTAATGAGCTTTGCGCAGCCCTTGAGCGTAGGCATCGAATCCATGGGAGAATATATGGATATCGATGTGGGCTTCTACGAGGGGGAGGAGGCTTTCCTTAATAAGGTAAACGCCTCGTCCGTTCCTGGAATGGAATGTTTATCCGTAAACATTCTTCCGGATAATGCGGAAAATGCCATGGCATCAGTAAAATCAGCGGAATACAACGTAAAAATAAAGCCGGATAAATGTCCTGATGGGTTAAAGGAGCTGCTTGATAGTGACAGCAGTGTCATAAGCAAAAAAATAAACGCTTTTCTTGAAAGTCCTGCGATTCTCATAAAAAAGGAGGGGAAAAACGGCTTAAGGGAGGTGGATATCCGCCCCGGAATATACCGTTTTGAATTCGCAAACGGAGTATTTAATATGCTCCTTGATGCATCAAGCGGCGGAAACATCAAGCCCCTGCAGGTAATGCAGGCATTTCTGACCTTGCCTTCGGGGGAGGAGCTTAACCCGGATGCCTTGCATATCACAAGGCTTGATATGTTCACTGATAATTTTGTTTCCTTGGGTAATGTGGGCTATAAGACCATAAGAGAGTACGAGGGCGCAGGAGAGGGCAGATGAGCAGGAGCATCCTTGGCACAAATCATATATCCTATTCGGATGAAGCTCTGACTGAGGAGAAAAAGGGCGACGGAAAGCTTCTTATAACAACGCTTCGTGGCGGCGTATATGCATTTCTAATAAAGGGAAACCGACTTATAGCGGTTTCCGCCTTTTCGCAGGATGAGCTTCTTGGTAATGTATATGTGGGACGGGTTAAGGATGTAGTTCCAGGTATAAACGCAGCCTTTGTAGACATTTCAAAGGATGTAACCTGTTTTTTGAATTTGAATATCGACAGGAAGCTTAAGCAGGGTGATTTAATTTTGGTTCAGATAAAGGCTCTTGCGCAGAAGGAAAAGTATATAACGGTCTCCACGGAAATTAAGCTTCCGAAGGCTGTTAAAAAGGAGGTAATTGAGAGGGCAAATTATCTGTCGGCATACAGCCTTGTATATAAGGCTTCTGACGAAAATGCCATAAAGCTTTTAAATAAGCACTTTTTTGATAATGAATATAATGAGATTGTGACGGATATTGAAGCTGTCTATGAGAAGCTAAATGCACTAAAAAACGCTCCTGCACTCAGATTGTATACGGACAATGAATACCCCCTATCAAAGCTCTATTCCCTTGAAACGAAGCTTTCAGAGGGACTTAACAGAAAGGTCTGGCTAAAGAACGGCGGATACTTAATATTTGATACCACCGAGGCTATGACCGTTATAGATGTCAATTCCGGCAAAAATAATTCAAAAAAAACTGAAATTTTAGCATGCTTTGAGCTAAACTGCGAGGCTGCAGAGGAGATTGCATTACAGCTTCGCTTAAGAAATATCTCAGGAATAATCATCATTGATTTCGTAAATATGGCTTCGGATGAATATAATGAGCTTTTGCTTCAAAAAATGAAGGAATTTACCGACAGGGACAGGCTCACGGTAAAGGTCATAGATATTACGCCCCTGGGGCTTATGGAGCTTACGAGAAGGAAGGAGAGCAGGAGCTTATATGAAACTTTTAGGGATTAAAAAGGTAAGGGACGGTAAGTATCTTAAAAATTATGAGCTTACATATGAAAATAAAATCGGCAGCGAAAAAAAATACGAGATTGTATCACATCATGAAATAAACTCCTTAAATGATATCGGAAGCAGAGTTTCCGGAGTATCCATTGTTGCGATATGTGAAGGGAAATTACTTCTTTTAAGGGAATTCAGGCTTGGCGTAAACAGAGAGATTTATAATCTGTGTGCGGGGATGGTTGAGGACAACGAGTCAATAGAGGATTGTATCGCCCGTGAGCTTTTCGAAGAGACCGGACTTAAAGTAAAGCGCATAATAAAGATACTTAAGCCCTCCTTTGCCGCAGTAGCCCTTTCGGATGTAATGAACAGGATAGCCTTTGTGGAGGTAGCAGGCACTTTTTCCGACCACACCTCCGCAAACGAAGAGATTACAGCTTCCTTCTACAGTAAGGACGAAGTAAAAGAGCTCCTGGAAAGGGAAGCCTTTTCATCAAGAGCTCAGGCTGTTGCATATCTTTTTACCCAATTTGACTTTAACAATATTGGATAGCGCTATTCTTTTTTGGAATCGTTCTCCGTATTTTTTTGCTTTTCTATAATCTGCCTGATATCCTTGCTTTTGTCCATTCCGGAATAAGGATTTTCCTCTATCCTGCCGTCAAGCGTTACCTTTTCGAGATAATGATTGTATTTTTCAAGGTCAAGATAATAATCCGAATCAATTATCAGCTTCTTTTTCTTAAGCTTCTTATTCACAAAATATCTGATACCTGCATAGATTACGGCAAATATAGGCACGCCTATGAGCATGCCGAAGACTCCCCAGATACCCCCGAATATCGTAATCGCAAAGATTATCCAGAAGCTGTCAAGTCCGGTGGAATCGCCGAGTATCTTGGGACCAAGGATATTCCCGTCAAACTGCTGCAATACCAGGATAAAGATGATGAAATAAACCACCTGCAGAGGGTGCTGCACATCTACAAGGAATATAAGGAGCGCACTTGGGATTGCACCAAGGAAGGGCCCAAAGAACGGTATGATATTCGTAACACCTATTATAAGGCTTATAAGCGGAGCGTACGGAATGCGCAGTAATGTTGTTCCGGCAAGGCAGATAAGCCCAATTATGAAGGAATCCACAATTTTTCCGCCAAAAAACCCTATGAATACCTTGTGGGAAAAGCGAAGCCCGCGTAACAGCTTGTTTGCCGAATTTCTGTCCAAAAGGGAATACATTATCTTTTTGGACTGTGCAATAAATTTTTCCTTTCTGACAAGCAGATATATGGAAATGATAATTCCTATTATAAAGTTCCAAAATACCTTGACGCCTGATTTAATATGAAGGAATATGGTTGCGACAGAGTTTTTGAAGCCTGTGCTCAGCGAGCCCGTCGAAACCTCCTTAAATACCTGTGACAATATTGAAGAATTTGCGCTGCGGCTCTCCATTTCCGCAGTAGTTATGGAGTCGCTCACATCCTTGGAAACATCCGAGAGATAATTGGAAACGATAACCTCTAGCTCCGGGTTGTCCTCGAGCATCTGACTGCTCCATTCATCGAAATTGTTGAGATATCCATCCAGATTTCCGACAAAATTCGTAATACTGGGGATAATCTGGCTGATTAACATTGCTATCATCGCATATATCAAAAGTATAAACAAAAGGTCCGTAAGAATTACCGAGAATAATCTGACCTTACCTTTGGTCTTGTCTTCATTTTTCGTGCCAAGCTTTTTGGATATGGGCATTATCAGCTTATTTTCGATAAAATTCATTATGGGACAGAGGATATAGGCAAGTCCCAGCCCAAAAAGAACAGGCATCATAATACTTAGGAAATCCGAAAAAGCTTTCTTTACGCCGTCATTGTTAATAAAGAGATAATAGAAGAACATACAGCTTACAAAGGTTGCAAAAGCTGTAAAGCCCCATGCGAAATATTTGTTTCCAAAGCGGCTTTTAAACTGATCCTTGTTTTTTTCGTCGTAATATTCTCTCAGCCTGTCCTGGTCTCCAAGCTGATAAATCTCTTCAAGCTCCATTCTGTCAATATTTTCAAGTATTTTTTCTTCTGTCATATTATCCCCCTGTTATGCGTTACGCCAGTTTCTTGTATCCCTTATCTCATCCTGACAGGCCTTGGCATATATATTTGTGACATTAAGCGACCTGTGTCCGAGGCGCTTTTGAAGGGTAAGGATATCCCTCGAAGCCCTGTAAAAATCCATTGCAAAGGTGGAGCGCAGCTTGTGGGGCGATATATGCGCTTCCTTACCCGGTATGGCAGCCTTTACATACTTTGGCACAAGCGTCTGGATTTCCCTGACAGAGAGCCTTTCCCCCTGCAATGTGATAAAAAGCGGAGAATCCTTGCCGGAATAGAGCGGGAGAGTAGCCTTTCTCTCATCTATGTAGTCCGCAATATACTCCCTCGATTCGTCTGAAAAATAAATCTTTGAGAGCTTGCCACCCTTACGCCTGACAATCGCCGAGCATTCGTCCATATCAAGGTCATCCATATCAAGTCCCTGCATTTCCGAGACACGGATTCCGGTGTCCAAAAATAAGAAAACCATTGCAAGGTCACGCTTTTGGAATTTGGAATGATAAGCCAGCTGGCGCTTTGTAAGCCCTGTGCCGTATTTTATTGTCTGCAATAAGGCTTCCTGCTCTGCTCTTGTTAAATAAATAACAAAGTCTTTTTCCGGAATTTTTATCTTTTGAGCTCCCTTAACCGGATTATACTCCAATATCTGCATATAATCCACCAATAAATTGAACATGGCGGACATTGCGGATTTGATGCGCTTGACGGTGCTTGGAGAATGACTTTCCGCAAAATATGTCAGAAACATATCGACATCCATGGGAGAAATATTCCGCATATCCGAGGCTGTAATCGATTTTTTTTTCTTTCCGGCAAAATCCCTGTGATTAGAAATCAGATAATCGAAATAAAGGGATAAATCCCTTGCATATCCAACCCGGGTCGACAATTCACGTTCAGCCTTTCTGCCAATAAGTATTGCCGCACAGAAATCCGGAAGTTCATTTGTAAGCTCTACAAGCTTTTCTGAATTTGATAATCGTTCCTTCATAATTTAGAATTATACCATAGTACTATTCTTTTTTCAAGTATCGTTGCATAAAACAGAAATTTTACGCAACGATAGATTTTGGCATTTTGCTACTCTTTAGATAACGTTATTTATATAATTAAATGCATAATTCCAAGATATAATGCACAACCATAGTAATATTTGCGTTTAGTTATGGAATATGTTGGTTATAAGATGATGTATTTTAACATTCCTATAGGAGTATTTGTATGATTTTAATTTAAATATAGAAATAGCTACAATATATTTTGATTATAACATGATATTATTTATATTATATTATACATAAAAATACATCCACTATCGTAATATGGAGTAATTGGTCTGTATTCTCGTGAATTGTCTTCAACAAAGCCAAATACATCCTTATAATAATTTACCAATCTTTTCCCACTTTCAGTATCTCCATTTTCGCCAGTGTCTGCCGCATATAGATACACAATCTTTACACCAATAGACCGAGAGACTTTCTTTATAATTGGATATATAAATGCAGGATAAAGATATTCGCCAATACCCTTTGCATTATTGTGTGAATCGCGGTACGCATCATTAACTGCAAAATGAGAAATTTCAATTCCGGATGCAGTTTCTGGTACTAATTCAATTCCTTCGGCTTGTGCGCACTTTTCTTTCTTTATATCCCTGTCATCGTTATCAATGGTTATCATACCTGCTTTTAAGGCAAAATAGGCAACAATTTCCTCTCTCATATAAGTCTTGATTAGATATATGCGAGTTTCATTCTTTAAATCTTCTTCCCATGCACAATACTTCAAGTATCTTTCAAGACCTTTAACCACATTTTGCTCCAAATATTGTTCATAGTCAGATTCTCTTTTAATATAAAAAGAGTTAATAAGCTCTTTATTCCGCCTTCGCACGGTTAAAGGTTCGCAATACATTTTAGGTTTATATATTTTCATTTATACCTTCAACCCCTGTTCACGAAGCCTTTTCCTTGCAGCTTTTTCAGCTTTAGATGCATTATATTTCTCGTGATTTGACGAAAAGATATTTTTCATAGTCTCACGACTTACCTTAACTATCGAATTTTTAGGCAGAGCATTCTGCATCATCATAAAAATATACCCCCTTTGTAGGCTTTATGTTTCCCAAGCTACATATAAATCATTCTAAATAAATGAAACATGGTATTCATAACCCAATCCATACCATGTTCCTGGCGCTTTATTGCGACACTTTGATGGATCGGTGCCATTGTTCAACCTATATTTTCTTGTACAGAAAATATTTTTTCGGTTTCATTTAATAATTTGTTTACATTTATATATTAACCCTTATTCTGCATAAATGCAATATACTGTATTAACGTTTTCACAAAAAAAACATTTTTTTTACTAAATTTTAAATAATCCACCATTTTCCCTATTGTTTATCACATACTTTAAAGTTATACTCCTTTTTACCCGCAAATTCAAATCTCGTGCCTGCCTTCGGGAGGTAAAACAAGATGAAGAATAAGCACCTGACATTTAATGAACGGATATTTATTGAGGAATGCCTTGAAAAAGGATATAGCCTCAATAAGATCGCTGCGGAGCTGCATCGCCCATCTTCCACCGTTATGAGGGAAGTTAAGCGGAACCGTATAGATAGCCAAGGCTCCATATGTCTGCAACGGTTGTAAGATGATGAACACATCCGCTTGTCATTCCGAGAAATTCCATTATTTTGCAAGAAAGGCACAGCTCGCCTACATTGAGACATTGAAAAGTTCCAGAGAGGGGATATCGCTGTCAAGTGATGAAATGCGAGAACTTGATATGCTCGTCTCTCCTCTTCTGCTCAAGGGACAGTCCATAGATGCGGTATTCACCGCTCATAAGGATGAGATACCGTGCAGCAAGACAACTCTGTATAACTATGTTAATTCATGCTATCTGACTGCCAGAAATATTGATATGCCCCGTAAGGTGTGTTTCAAACCGAGATACAGTCACGGCTCCCGCCCGGAGAGCTTTCAGACATTCGTACAAGGGCGTACCTATAAGGACTATAGGCAGTATATGATTGATAATCCCGATGTCAATGCGTGGCAGATGGATACCGTTATGGGCGGCAATAATGGTCGGAAATGCCTTTTTACGTTGTTACATGAGACCTCCAACTTCATGCTAGCCTATCTGCTCGACAGGCACACGCAGGGGGATGTTGTCAACGCACTAAACAATCTGTGTGAAACTTTCGGGATAGATCGTTTTAAGCGCCTCTTTGATGTAATATTGACTGACAGAGGGGTAGAATTTGAAAACCCCTATGCGTTAGAATGTGACGGTAATGGTGAGATCAAGACCAAGGTGTTCTACTGTGATCCGTATTGCTCATGGCAGAAGGGCAAGATTGAGCGCAACCATGAGTTTATCAGAGAGATAATCCCTAAGGGAAAGGATTTCGACCGTTTTACGCAGGCGGACATACATCTCATGATGACGCATATCAATAATTATCCGCGGGCAAGTTTGAATAACAGCACTCCCTATGATCTGGCGAAACTGTTGCTGGGCACTGATTTCTTAAAAGCCTTACACTTCCATAAAATTCCGCAGGATCATGTGGTATTGAAGCCGAAACTTTTATGGGAGCCGGATGATATAGTAAACGATTAACCTTTTTTATTTTCAAAATGGCACGGATTTTAATATTTGCGGGACTAAATGCAAAAAAATGTGATTTGACAGGGTTTCTTGCATTAAGTCTTGGAACTGATATGTAGGAAGTTTATTAACCATACACTTTTCTTCTCAAATGTGCATATATATACATTTCCGTATTCAAAAAAAGCTATTGCGAATTTGCGTTTATTGTTGAATTATGTGGGATTATACAAAGTTTTGCGTTTAGTATTGGAAGTAACCCTACTCTTTAGATTCTCCTAATAATGACTGAAATTATCTTACAGAGAAATACCCGGGAGATCCACTTGTCAAATTACCTTCACTATCATATACAGCGGTATCTATGCGGGCATAGGTGGCATCTGTAATATCTTGATTATTAAGATATGAGGTTCCGTTTTGACCGGACAATTTAGTACAATTTTTAAACATATTGTCAGATACTGCACTTGTATTACTCCAATCTGAATAGTCAGATATATATATTTTTTCAAGACTACTGCTTCCTGAAAACATTTCTTTTAAGTTAATTGCATTTGTCACAGAAAAATTATCTATATATAAGTTTTTTAATAAATAGCAATATTTAAACATATCTCCCATATTTATAACATTTTCAGTATTAAAATTACTTAAATCAAGTGCTTTAAACGTACAAAAATAAAACATACTACTCATATCCGTGACATTTGATGTATCAAAGCGGCTTAAATCTAGTGTTGTAAGGGAATCACATCCATTAAACATATTACACATATTTGTGACATTTGATGTGTTAAAGTTGCTTAAATCTAGTACTGTAAGGGATGAACACCCAAAAAACATATCACTCATATCAGTAACATTTGATGTATCAAAGTTGCTTAAATTTAGTGCGGTAAGGAATGTACAAAAAGAAAACATACTACTCATATCCGTGACATTTGATGTATCAAAGCGGCTTAAATCTAGTGTTGTAAGGGATGAACATTCATAAAACATATAACCCATATCAGTAACATTTGATGTATCAAAGCTACTAAAATCTAGCGTTGTAAGGGATGAACATCCCGCAAACATATACATCATATCAGTAACATTTGATGTATCAAAGCAACTTAAATCTAGTGTTGTTATATTGAAACAACTACCAAACATATACATCATCTCAGTAACATTTAATGTATTAAAGCTGCTTAAATCTAGTGTTGTAAGGGATGAACATTCCACAAACATATTACTCATATCTGTGACATTTGATGTATCAAATGTACTCAAATCCAATGTAGTAATTGCAGAACAATCATAAAACATATGAGACATATTTGTAACATTTGATGTATCAAAGTTGTTTAAATCTAGTGTTGTAAGGGATGAACATCCATCAAACATATACATCATATTTGTAACATTTGATGTATTAAAGCTGCTTAAATCTAGTGCTGTAAGAGACGTACATCCATTAAACATATTACCCATATCTGTAACATTCGAAGTATTCAAATATGAAATATTTTCAATTTCTTTTAATTTAAAGCATACAGCGAACCATTCAGCCGTGGATTGTGGATATACAGGCTCCATAAATCTTACGGTCTCCACTTCTGTAAGCTGTCCAGCCCAGCTTGGTCTTCCACTCTCCGCTGCTTCGTATATGGTTCCTGAACCTGCTTCTGGTCTGTGATTGTATATTTCAAAGGTTTTTCCATCTTCGCTAAATACCCCGAATATTCCCGACTCGCTCTTTTCACTCAAAGACATTACAATATTTACATTATTTTCAGGCATTGTAAACTGATTGGAAATATCAGATAATGTCTCTACATTATCCGGCCATTCATTGTCTAAATAAGTATACATATTAGACATATCCGTAGCATTTTCATTATATATTCTAAGTCTTGAAGGTTCAAAATAATAATTATCGTCAATATGTATATCAAGCGTAACTATGCTTCCGGCTTTTACGCTGACATTTGCGTTTCTAGCCCCATTTATCTCAATATAACTGTCTCCCGGAATATCCGTAGCATTGGCAACATTATACATATTATCGCTTACAAATACCGCCCTCACAGTCACATTCTCCGCCGGCATTGTAAATGTTGCATTATTTATAACAGTAACCTCTTTACCGGATGCGGTAGTCACGCTCCATTCCGAAAGCTCATATCCCGATACGGCGGCTGCATTTAAAGTAACGATATCTCCATAGAATGCGCTGTTACTGTCCCCGGATGTCCTTACAGATATCTCTCCGTTCTCAGGCTGAATTACAGTTATCTCATAGGCATTCTTAACCGTTGCTGCAGAAATATTCACATTTCCTGCAGGCATAATAAAGCTTGCGTTTTCCGACGTAGAGTCAGCCACCTCTATTATATTTCCGTCAGCATCCGTCACTGTCCATTTCAAGAAGGAATATCCCGTTTCCAATTCCGCAAAAAGATGAACAGTATCTCCTTCCTCATAATCAGATATACTTCCAACCACTCCGGCATTTGTGAGTCCACTTACAGAGGCTGTGTTTACGGAAACCGAATACGTTTTTGCAGGAGTTACCGCTGGGGTTTGGGTCGGAGTAGCTGTAGGCTCTGACGTGGGAGTTTCCATTGGAGTTCCGGTTGGAGAAGCTGTTGGTGCAGGTGTAATGGCAGGCTCGGCTGTATTGGTGCTGGCAGGTGTCTCGGTAGACGCAGGCGCAGGTGTAACGGAAGCAGTTTTTGTGGGTGCCGGAGTGTTTGTAGCCGAAACCGTTACTGTAGGTGTAGGCGTGTTTGTAGCCGAAACCTTTACTGTAGGTGCCGGAGTGTTTGTAGCCGAAACCGTTACTGTAGGCGTAGGCGTATTTGTAGCTGAAACCTTTACTGTAGGTGCCGGAGTGTTTGTAGCCGAAACCGTTACTGTAGGCGTAGGCGTATTTGTAGCTGAAACCTTTACTGTAGGTGCCGGAGTGTTTGTGGTCGAAACCTTTACTGTAGGTGTAGGCGTGTTTGTAGCTGAAACCGTCACTGTAGGCGTAGGCGTATTTGTAGCCGAAACCTTTACTGTAGGTGCCGGAGTGTTTGTAGCTGAAACGACAGACGACGGTATCACTTCAGACTCAGACGGTAACGGAGTATCGTCCTCCTCATCTGCAAAGGCAAGCGAACTAAGTCCGTCCTCTGCCTCCTCTCCGGCAGAAAGAAATTCGATTCTGTCTACACTCTCCTCTCCCATTGCCTCAGCTATACGTTTTTTCAGTTTTTTATCCTTTGAAATTTTTTTGAGCACCTCAAAAGGAAGTTCATCCACAGTGAATTCTTCCGGCTCAAACATAACAGAATCAACAGCTCTGTCATTATATAGATATACAGTTACTTTCGTTCCGGGGTCAACATCCGTTTCTTTTGTTTCGCCTGTGGTCGGATTCATTCCAAGAATATGCACGTGTCCGTCAGTGAGATAAATATCAGCTTTTCCATCAATATCTGTAGTCACATATCCCTAAGTTCCCCTTATTCCAACAACCATTGTTGCCGTTTTTATATCAAAGCTTTCATCATCTGCCAGCTGTTTTTGCACATTAAAGAATAAGCTTCCATCAGAAAGCCTCATCTCAATATTTTTACCACTGGATAAAAATTCAGTACGGCTGTTTTCGAGAACTGTTACCAGCTTATTTTTATCAAGGCTTATGGATACATAGGAATCATCTTCCGTATTGAGAGCGTTACCGTCATGAAGTCTTATATTATTCTGTATAGAGGCAATATTTCCATTGTCCTCAAGATGGACAATACCGTAAAATTCAGCGATACGCATTATTCTGGCTGTAATTTTTCCGGCAAAAAAGGATACAATAGCAATAATTGCAGATAAAATAATCGTCACAACTATTGCCGTAACAATTATTCTTGACTTTGTAGAATATTTACCCCTTGAATGCTTAGGCTCTTCATTAGCTGCCTTAAGTTCTAATGTCAAATCCATCCTATAAAAACCCTCACAAGAAGATATTATAGCATAGTTAAAAATCACAGACAATATTTTGAAATTAATTTCGTGCAAAAAAGCTGTCAATGACAGTAAATGGCACGCATTTTGGCGCATTTCCCGGCAAAACAAAATTTTTTATTTGTCTTAACAGCTTTTGATTGCAGGTGTTCTTTCAACTATGTGTGCAATTTTTACAAAACCACAAAATATAGTCTATGCCTAAATGAACAACAGGAAGATTCATAAATGTATATGGTCTGCAAACCATATACGAACCTTCCTGTTATCCGCCCACATATCTTCCGCTTAAGCCTGCCCGAAAAACAGCCCTGCGGAGAAAACTCTGCCGCTCATATCATATAAAATACAAGCATAACGAATTATAAGATAGTATCTATAAATATTCAAGCCATTCTGTCCATTGTTTTAATAAATAAACTCGCTTGAGTAGTAAGGTATGATAATAATCTGTCCAGCCCTTATGTCTGTAGCGCTCTTTAAATTGTTTATGTTTATAACCTCATTGATGTAAGCCTTGTTATTCTTGTAATACTCGTTGGCACCGTAGGTGTTTGCAAGCTCCCAGAGGGTATCCCCCTTGTCAAGCTTTATTGTCGTATAATACTTGTAATCTCCTTCTATATCCGCTCCATGTGCATTTGAGTGTATCACGCCCAGTGATACGGAAAGCATCATCATTAAGCACAGTCCAAGCATTATGCTGACAAACTTCCTTCTTGCCTCCCTCACTCTCTTCAAGCTTCTCTTATATATTCTGTATTGGCTGTCGTTCATTCTTGTAACCTTTGCGGTGCTGTACATATTTTTTCCTCCGTGTATATCGAAAATATGTTCCTGAACATCTGTTCTGATTTGCATTATATCGAACATATTTTCGTTTGTCAACAAAAATTTCGAACAAATTTTCGGAATATATGTTTGCTTTTTAAGCAGGCTTATGCTACAATGATAAACGAAAGCAATATAGGTTGTGATACATCTTGAGCGATATGTCCGCAATTTGCAAGAACAGCAAATTGTCACTACATTAAGGAGGCAACATATCGCAATATAGGTTGTGAAACATCTTGGGCGATATGTCTGCAATTTGCAAAGGCAGCAAATTGTCACTACATTAAGGAGGTAACATAGTTATGGCAAACGGAAAGATTTCCGCCAAGCAGAGTGAAATTTTGGAGTATATCAAGAGCGAGATTTTGAGCAAGGGCTATCCCCCTACTGTTCGCGAGATATGCGATACGGTGCATTTGAAATCCACCTCTTCCGTTCACTCACACCTTGAAACCTTAGAGAAGAACGGCTATATCAGAAGAGACCCTACCAAGCCCCGTGCTATCGAGATTTGCGATGACAGCTTCCAAATGGTGCGCACAGAGATGGTAAGTCTCCCCGTTGTGGGCAGGGTTGCCGCAGGTCATCCCATTTTAGCCGAGGAAAATATCGAGGAATACTTTCCGGTTCCGGCTGATGTGGTACCGAAGGGAGAATCCTTTATATTGAATGTCAAGGGAGATTCCATGATAAATGCCGGCATATTTAACGGCGACAGAGTTTTTGTCAACTCCGGCAATACAGCAAAAAACGGTCAGATTGTTGTGGCTCTTATCGACGATTCCGCCACAGTAAAGACCTTCTATAAGGAAGCTGACCACATCCGCTTACAGCCCGAGAATGACACAATGGAGCCTATTATTGTAGATAACTGTCAGATTTTGGGTACAGTATTCGGCGTGTACAGATTTTGGAGAAATTAGATTATTTAACTTCTTTGCTTTTAAACGGGGATGTTCGTGGTATAAGACTCTATATCTCCACGGGCTTCCCGTCTCTCCACAATCTCTCTATATCATACAAAAGCCTGTTTTCCTTATCGAATATGTGAACTATTATGTCGCCGAAATCAATGAGTATCCAGTTGGCAGTGCTATACCCCTCTATCTGCTTTTCCGGAAAGCCTGCCTTTCCCAGCTTTTCACACACATTGTCTGAGAGCGTTTGTATCTGTGATTTGTTGCTTCCTCCCGCAATGACGAAATAATCCGCCAATACGCTGATTTCACTTATATCTATCAACTTTATGTCCTCAGCCTTTTTATCCTGAAGCGCATCGATTATAAGCTTTAATTTTTCCTTTATATCCATCCTGTTCTCCTTTTCCCTATAAACTCTTTCCTACATAATATTCGTAGGTCTTAAGCGTCATATCGTCCATCTCGCCGCTTCCTTCCTTTAAGTGCTTTATTGTATCCTCAAGCACTCTTATTACCGCCCGGTCGATATTCTCGAAGGAAAGTCTTCGTATCTCTTCAAGATTAGGCGCCTTATCCCTTGAAGGCTCTATATAATCCGCAATGAAAACTATCTTTTCCAAAAGCCCCATACCCGGTCTTCCCGTGGTATGATAGGTTATGGCATTTAAGATATCTTCATCCTCTATGCCATATTTTTCCTTCGCCCACAATGCCCCAACCTTGCCGTGGAGAAGATACGGATTTCGCTTTTCCACATTGCTTACGGAGAGCTTATTCTTCTTGCATATGGAGAGCATTTTTTCATCCTCCACATATTTTGCCTGATCATGGAGCGCTCCTGCAAGCTGCGCCTTAAAGATATCCTCCCCATAGCGCATGGCAAGCGCTGCGGCGGTAAACTCTACGCCCAATGTATGTACATAGCGTTTTTTCTTAAGGTTTAGCTTAAGATCTTTATGTACTTCCTTTAAATCTATATCGTGATAATCTTTGTTCTTCAAGAAAAACTCCTCTTCGGAAGCTCAATTTTAGGCTTATCCTTGTCTGGCTTATACAGCACAATCTTTTTTCCTATAACCTGCACAAGAGTGGAATTTGTCCGCTCTGCAAGTGCTCCAGCAATGCTTACCGCATCCTCCTCGCAGTTTTTCAAGACCGCAAGCTTTATCAGCTCATTATTGTTAAAGCACTCTCCTACTGCATTCGTTACCTCCGGCGTAAGACCGCCCTTTCCTATCTGGAAAACCGGCTTAAGATTGCTGGCAAGGCTCTTTAAATATGCCCTCTGCTTACTTGTAAGATTCATAAACGCTCCTTATTTGTAGTAACTAAACGAGAACCCGTACATCCTGACAGTATCCTCTTCTTGTATTCCAAGCTTTTCAAGCTCCTCCAAAATCCCCGTATCCTTAAGGAAATCCTGAAAGAACTTAAAGCCCTTTTCCGATTCGAGGTTTGTATAGCCAAGCATCTTTTCAATACGTGGGCCCTCTATGACGTATTCATCCGCTTTTTCATCATAATATACCGAATACGGCTCATCGGAATTTATAAGCTCACTCTCGGGGTCATATTCCCTTTCAAATACCTTCGGCTCATCCGGAAGCTCCTTCACAAGCCCGTCCACATAGTAGAGAAGCTCTTTTACGCCCTCTCCTGTTACTGCTGAAATGGGGAATACCTTTATTCCCTTTGGTTCAAACTCAAGCTCAATGCGCTTAACCGGATCCTCAAACTCTCCGCTTCCATCGTCATATATCGCATCCACCTTGTTTGCGGCGATTACCGAGGGGCGCTTGTTTAAGTCTAAATTATACTCCTGAAGCTCCTTATATATTGCATAATAATCCTCAATAGGGTCTCTCCCCTCGCTTCCTGCGGCATCAAGTATATGTATAAGCACCTTGCAGCGCTCAATATGTCTCAAAAAATCATAGCCCAAGCCCTGCCCCTTGCTTGCTCCCTCTATGAGCCCGGGAATATCGGCAATGACAAAGCCCTTCCCCTCATCCAGATCGACTACGCCGAGATTCGGATTGAGCGTGGTAAAGTGGTAATTTGCAATCTTAGGCTTGGCATTTGTCACTCTGGACAAAAATGTGGACTTTCCGACATTCGGAAATCCGACAAGCCCCACATCCGCAATAACCTTAAGCTCCAGAGCAAGCTCCAACTCCCTTGCAGGCTGTCCGGGCTGCGCATATTTCGGAGCCTGCATTGTGGAGGTTGCATAATGCTGATTGCCGTTACCGCCTCTGCCGCCCTTTAACAGAGTAACCCTTCTGTTTTCACCGGACATATCCACTATTACCTTGTCAGACTCCGCTTCCTTTATGACAGTACCTTCCGGCACCTTTATGATTATATCCTCTCCGTCCTTGCCACGGCAGTTTCTCTTTCCGCCATCCTCGCCGTTTCCTGCCTTGTATTTGCGGATATGTCTGAAATCCACAAGGGTATTAAGCCCCTCGTCAACGACAAAAATGACATCTCCGCCATTTCCGCCATCACCGCCGTCAGGACCTCCGTTTGTCACATATTTTTCACGTCTGAAGGAGACATGCCCGTCCCCTCCCTTTCCTGAGGATATGAAAATTTTTGCTCTGTCAGCAAACATATTATGTAAACCTCTTTTGTAATAGAAAAAGGGCTCCAAACATATCGTCTGGAGCCCGACAGTCTTTTTATTTCTCTACAGGATATACACTAGCCTGCTTCTTGTCCTTGCCCTTTCTCTCGAAACGAAGCACACCGTCAACAAGAGCAAATAAAGTGTCATCTCCGCCGATACCTACGTTCACACCGGGGTGAATCTTGGTTCCGCGCTGCCTGTACAGGATATTTCCCGCTTTAACAAACTGTCCGTCAGCTCTCTTCGCACCAAGTCTTTTGGATTCGGAGTCCCTGCCGTTCTTGGTGGAACCCACACCCTTTTTATGAGCGAAGAATTGAAGATTCAATCTAATCATAGCTTACTCCTATTCTCTTTCATAACGAATTGTCAAATATTTCTTCCCATACTCTTTTGATAAATTCTCTAAGTTAAAAACCATGGAATCTACCAGAAAACGGGATTTCTCCTGCAGGGGATTAACAAAATCACATTTGATAAAGCCATCCTCCTCGTTGGTTACTACCTTCATCTTCTCATTTGAAAGCTCATCCAGAGAATTTATCGTACCTATTACCAACATTGAGATTGCGGCACACAGTACATCCTTTTCCGTCTTCGGAGCAAAAGCCCTTTTATACAGCCTTCTCAAAGGTCTTTTGTCTGCGTAATCCGCATGCCCGAAGCAAGTGATCCCTGTGTAATTGTCCTTATCATCCCTGCGTATTGTTACTGTAGTCATTGCAGATTAGTTAAGCGTTAATCTTGTCTATCTTAACCTGTGTGAAGAGCTGTCTGTGACCGTTCTTCTTGTGATATCCGCTCTTGGGCTTGTACTTGTAAACGATAACCTTCTTAGCCTTGCCCTGCTTAACGGCAGTTCCGCTGACGGTAGCATTCTTTACATCCTCGCCGACCTTTAAGGACTTGTCGCTTACTGCAAGTACATTGTCAAAGGTAACTGTGCTGCCCTCCTCAACGTCGAGCTTTTCGACACGGATAACATCACCCTCTGATACTTTGTACTGCTTTCCGCCTGTTGCAATAATTGCGTACATATTAGGCACCTCCTTACTAATGAACCCTTATGTATATAAGAATCCATTGACTCGCTGATATCGGTGGTCTGCGCCAAATTTCGCTACAGACACTTAAACCTGTTCATGCGGCAAACATAGGTATATTAGCACAGGAATCACGAATGTGTCAAGCTTTTTCGCAAAATTCCATTTCCCTCTTGCGTGAGGATAAATTTTGGAGTAATATGTATTAAGTGTTTGTGCAAAATAATTGTATGACAGGACGTCTTACCGTTATTTTGCGAGAGCCCGCAAAATAATGGGCTATTAGCTCAGCTGGGAGAGCGCCAGGTTCGCAATCTGGAGGTCAGGGGTTCGATCCCCCTATGGTCCACTTGATTAAACTTCTTTTGCAAGGAGTTTTCTTATTTATGGTGTAAATATGCCTGAGAATACCGACATAAATGCCGTTTCCAGTGAATATGTATCAAACTTGGAAAAGAAGCATAAATCTAAGATTTTAAGGCTTACTCTTATTGTTGTTGCGCTTATCATAGGAATATATATGCTTTTTAAGATACTTGCAGGCACAGTAATTGTATCTATATTCTTTTTTTATATTTATTATGTCATAAAGATACAGCATTTCACAAGCTTAATATTTAAACATCATACCTCCCCAAAAACTCCTTTATTCCCGAAAAATCAATCTCACATGCCCTGCCCCAAATGGACACAGGCACCTTGTCATCAAAGGTATATACCGAGATATATGTATCGTCCTCGGGTATTATCTCTTCATCAAAGATTGTCACTATTACCCTCTTCTTCACATCATCTATCATCCAATATTCCCGCACTCCGGCTTTGTTGTATTTTTCAGCCTTATAGCCCTTGTCCCTCTTTTCGGTACTCGGAGAAAAAATTTCTATAACCAGATCCGGCGCACCATCCAGGTATTTCTTTTTAATCTGTTTATCCGCATCACATATAATTACCATATCCGGCTGCAGCATGGTTCTATCGTCGCTATCAAGGCGTACATCCACCGGAGAAAGAAACGGAACACAGCCTCCGCCATTTTTCCTGATAAAATCCTTAAACTGCACAAATAATTCGCCAATAATGTACTGATGCTTTGTAAGCGGCGCACCAAGATTATAGAAGGTGCCGTCTATGAGCTCAACCCTTGCGCCCTCCGGAGTTTCATAATAATCATCTATTGTGTAATGTCCCGACCTGTCAAAATTGTATAATGTGTTTTCCTCTACACTAAACGCTTCTTCTGTTCTTTCATAATTATATTCTCTTTCGTAAAGCTCCGGTTCAAGCGCTCTTGCAAGCTTTATAAGAGTTCCATATCTGGGTGCCTTTGTAATCCCCCCCAGAACCTTCTGGATTGTACCCACGGGAACCCCTGAAAGTTTAGAAAGCTGTGCATAGGAATATCCCTTTTCCTTACGCTTCTCATTCATCTCATTAACGGTCATGGATTGCGTCTCCCTTTCTGTAAATTTTATCTAACAATATTTTAATATGAAAACATCCATATTTCAACCGTTTATCCTAAAATTATCCATTTGCTCCGTAAACTAAAGGCGGACACCCTGCGGTGTCCGCCTTTAGCCCTTCATATATGTTTTACGGTCTTACTTTTTCTCGAAATCCTCCACATACTGTGTCAGAAGCTTTACAGTGCCTTCAATGCCCAAAACCGAGCTGTTTATGCACAAATCATAGGTATCGGCTCTCCCCCACTTCTTTGAGGAATAATAATTATAGTAGCTCTGACGCTGCTTGTCCTTCTTTACTATCATATCCTTTGCTTTGTCCTCGGAGAGATTAAAGCGCTCCATAATGCGCTTAACCTTGCACTCTTCATCTCCGAAGATAAAGATATTGAGTACATTCTTGTAATCCGCAAGGGCATAATCCGCACAGCGCCCAACGATTACACAGGGACCGTCATCCGCAATCTTTTTGATGGTATCGAACTGTGCAAGAAATACCTTGTGGGAAATAGGCATATCCACAAAGCTCGAAGCATTGTAGCCGAAGGAATATGTGTCCATTACGAGATTGTAGAGGAATGAGTTTGTGGGACGCTCATCATGGTTTTGGAGCATTTCCTCCGCAAATCCGCTCTCCTTTGCTGCTCTCGTAAGAAGTTCCCTGTCATAGAAGGGTATACCCAGATTCTCCGCAAGCTTGGCGCCGATTTCCTTTCCTCCAGATCCGAACTGTCGTCCTATTGTAACTATTGTATTCATATGCTTATCTCCTCATAATTCAGCGGTCTTCTAATCCTGCCTGCGTATCATCAACAAGATTATCGACAATTTCTTTTGCTTTAGCTTTATCATCCTCGACAAGAGCTTTCTGCAAATCCTTTAAATCTTTTAATAAAAGTCTTAAATAGCTTTTAAAAACTTGCTCCATTTTATATGCCTTATTTGCTCTCCAGATACTTATAGCAATATGCCGCCAGTGCTCCGCCTACAAGCGGTGCGAGAATAAACACCCATACAACGCTTATCGGCGCCGTGTTTCCGTTAAATGCCGCCACCAATGCGGGTCCTAAGCTTCTGGCGGGGTTTACGCTCGTTCCGGTAAGCCCGATACCGATTATATGGATTGCGACAAGGGTAAGTCCTATTATGAGCCCGCCAAAGGAACCATGATTCTGATTCTTGGAGGTAACGCCCAATATCAATATTACGAAAAGGAAGGTAAGAATTATCTCTACGATTATACCTGCCGCAGCGCTTCCGCCGACTCCTGAAAGCCCGTTGGAGCCAAGACCTCCCGTCATATCGGTAACCTTGCCCAGAGAAAAGATTCCGTTCAGCACAAGAGAGCCTATGAAAGCCCCGATTACCTGTGCGATAACATATCCTGCAAAATCCGCCGCAGAGAGTCCTCCGTTAATGAATACAGCCAGAGAAACCGCAGGATTGACATGTCCGCCGGAGATGTTTCCCACACCGTATGCAAGCGCTACAATGGCAAGTCCGAAAGCAAGAGCCGTCAGAAGATATCCGCTTCCGCTCGCCGCATCACAGCCCACCAACATTGCGGTGCCGCAGCCGATAAAAACAAGGGTAAAGGTGCCGATACATTCAGCAATATATTTCTTCATGATAAACATAACCTCCTTATGTGGTTAGAATTTTCTGATAATTCATATTATAGCACAAATATAGGTGTTAAACAATAAATTATTCTTCACGGAAATCAAGCGTCCTATACGCAGTAATATTACGAAAAATATTCATAAATATGAGCCTGATAGAACAAATGTCTGTCAGGCTCATTCATATCAAATAATACTTTTTAAGCAACCTTCTTCTTTGCCTGTCTCTGGAAGGTCCGGACACCCTCAATAACGAGGATTACAGCAAGAATTGCCATTGCTGCGGCAAAGATGAGCTGGAACCAGTCGCCCCATACAGCGGTTTTATCAGGCACCATGCCTGCAATAAGCTTGCACTTGTTGATAACAGTGGTAACAAGGCTTGTAAGCGTAGCGCAGAGCATAAATACCATGGGAACGTAGAACATTTTGTTGTTCTTTCCTACCTCGCCGAGCCAAGCGCATACTGCAAGGAGCGCAATACCTGCAAGGAGCTGGTTTGCAGCGCCAAAAAGAGCCCAGATTGCGGAGAGCTTAAGTCCGCCAAGGATACATCCTATTACAACCATAAGAGTTGTACCAAAAAGGGGATGTGCAAGAATCTTTCTTACAGGGTTCTTTGCGTCCTTCCAGGTAGCCTCATCCTCTGTAAGGAAGAGCTCGGAGAACATAAATCTGGAAAGTCTTGTACCGGTATCGAGTGATGTAAGCGCAAAAACGGATACCGCAAGGGTAAGGAGTGCGCTTATGGTATTATACACGCCGGTTCCCTCAGAACCGAACATGGTAGCGATACCTGCGCCGAAGGCAGCCGAAGGCGAACCGAAGCCACCCTCTGTGTACTTGGAATATACCATACCTACAGCGATAAGGGATACTACGCCGAGTGCAGACTCGATAAGCATTGAGCCGTAGCCTATGGGCTTTGCATCCTTCTCACTCTTAAGCTGCTTACTGGTGGTACCGGTGGAAATGAGTGAGTGGAAACCGGAGCATGCGCCGCAGGCAACCGTTATAAACAGCGCAGGGAACATAGTGCCGATTCCGGTCTTCCAGCCGGTGACAGCAGGGATTGCAAAGGCAGCGGTTCCCGCAAATGCGGAGAATATGATACCTACTACCGCAATAGCCATCATTGCATATAGAAGGAAGCTTGAAAGGTAATCTCTGGGCTGTAAGAGAATCCATACGGGCACAAGAGATGCCACGATGATGTAAGCGCCGATGAATACAATCCAAGCGGTTCTGCTCATTACAAAGCCTACGTTAAGACCGATAACGGTAATGAGCACTATACCGATAATTCCTGCGATAGATGCGGGAAGGGTCTTTACATTGAGCTTGTTGGTTACATATCCGTAAATAACCGCAAGCACAATGAAAAGAAGTGAAATCATCGCCGTTGTCTGGTTGTTGGTAGGATTGGAAGCGACGCCAAAGCCGCCATCCTCAGTAAAGAAGGTACCTGCAACAACGTTTACAAAGGATGCGATAACAAGGATGAGCACAAGAAGACCGAATATAAGGAAGAGCTTCTTTGCTCTGTTCCCCATGGTATCCTTGATAATCTCACCAAGGGATTTTCCGTCATGCCTGATAGATGCAAAAAGTGAACCGAAGTCCTGGAGTCCTCCGAAGAAGATGCCTCCGATCACGCACCACAGGAATACAGGGAGCCATCCGAATACGGATGCCTGAATAGGTCCGTTTATGGGACCTGCTCCTGCGATGGATGAAAAATGGTGACCCATAAGAACTGCAGGGGGAGCCGCTACGTAGTCAACGCCGTCCTCCTTCTCCACTGCGGGAGTCTTTCTTGAAGGGTCGATGCCCCACTGCTTTGCAAGCCATGAGCCATAGGTTACATAGCCGATGACAAGAAGCACAATGGCGCAGAGAATGATTAATAATGCTGTCATTTTCCTCTCTCCTTTTAAAAAAATTTTACAGCCTTGCAGTAAGCCTTCTTACTGCGAAATTATATTGCCAACGAGCTTTCTTAAAATACTGCCCTGCCTGTTAAAGCAGGCAGTATTTGAAGATGACTCGACTGCAACCAGACGGTAGTTGGAAAATCCCCAGAGGGAAAATCGGTAGTTCTTTGAATGCTTAAGCTTTTTTATCAAAGCCTTTGCATCCTCCTCTATCCTGTCCGCAATGATAATGAGCACCACATCGGAATTTTTGTGGTTGGAATCCGGCTTTACCCGGCTCATCCCCTCATTCCATGCAAGCTTGTCATATTCAATAAGCCTTTCTTTATCCAATATGTCCACTGTCTTAAAGAAGGCAAATTCCGCCGTGTTCATCTCGGAAATCTTCGCAGCCTTCACAAGGAAATACTGCTGTTCGTTGTTGTAGAACACCGCCTCGGCATCAAAGGGCTCCTTTGCGCTATCCCTGTTTACATTGTAATAAACGGAATAGGAGTCAAGGAACTTTTCAAAAAGTGTAAGCGTCTGTATGCTGCCGCTCATACAGCTTCCGCCGCTTTCTTTGGCGCCTCAAAATCAGTTTCGGGGCTTAAGCCCTTCATCTCATCAAAAATAAGCTTTGCCGCCTTGCTTCCGGGGAGCTGCACCTCCAAAACCTCTTTGTTGTCCGCCATCACGACAAGATAATCAAAGTTCATCTGCCCCTTCCCGCAGCATACGTTCGCATCCACCATCCGAACCCTGCGGAATATCCTTTCGGCATTATTGTATGCAATATAATAGGTCTTTAGTCCCTTCTTTACGAAAATTCCATTTTCCGAGACTGTGACCGCCCCTGCCCTGTGCCCCTTTGAAAAAAGCTCTGACAAATCCTCTTCATATGCTTTTTTATCAAGTAATGAATAAAATTTCATAAGGGGTATTATAGCACTAAAATATGAAAAAACAAGATTTTTTGATAACTTCTTAATTTTTTCTTAAGTTAAAAAATATCAAGTTTGCGCCCCTCCCCTTAAGCCGTTCAAAACCCTCGTAAAATATTCCGGTATAGGTGCCCTGGTTTCTATATATTCCCCGCTTCTTGGGTGCGTAAAGCCCAATATATAAGCATGCAGGCATTGGCCGGAAAGCTTAAACCTTCCGTTGTTTCCTCCGTATGTAATATCTCCCAAAAGCGGATGCCCCATGGAGGATAAATGCACTCTTATCTGATGTGTGCGCCCTGTTTCCAGCTTACATTCTATATAGGTATACTGGCCGAAGCGCTCCAAAACCCGAAAATGCGTCACGGCGCTTTTTCCGTTGTCATAATCCACAGCCATTCTCTTTCTGTCTGTTTTGTGCCTGCCTATGGGCTTATCCACGGTTACATTGTCCTCCTTTATGTTCCCCTGTGCAATGGCTATGTATCTGCGCTCGATTGAATGGCTTTTAAGCTGTTCGGCGATTATTTCGTGCGAAAAATCATTTTTACATACTATGACGGAGCCTGTGGTGTCCTTGTCTATTCTGTGGACTATGCCGGGACGGAGTATACCGTTTATGCCGGACAGGGAAGCCCCGCAATGGTACATAAGCGCATTTACAAGCGTCCCGGTATAATGTCCGGCGGATGGGTGCACCACCATATCCTTTGGCTTATTTACTACGATTACATCCTCGTCCTCGTAAATAATGTCAAGGGGTATATCCTCCGGCATAATCTCGGGAAGCCTTGCGGCGGGAACATTTATTTCCAGCACATCCCCGGAATCTATTATAAGACTAGCCTTTGAAGCTGTTTTTTTGTTTATTTTGACATTTCCTTCGGATATGAGCTTTTGAATATAAGAACGGGATAAGTCCTTTGAAAGTGCGCATAACACCTTATCAAGCCTTATCCCCGATACTTCCTCATCCGCTATGTATTTAAAGCTTTGAGCGTCCGTCATCTTAAGTAAATTCCCTGTATTTCTTCTGCTTGAAGTCCAGAAAATCAAGGTCATTTTCCTTATAGACAAACAAAAACAGGATAAATAAAAGCACAGCCGCTATTGTAATATAGCAGTCGGCGACGTTGAATATGGGATAGTTTATCAGCACAAAGGATATGAAATCCACAACAAAATCAAACCTGAAGCGGTCTATCATATTGCCAATGCCCCCTGCGATCACCATTACAAGAAGTATGTGCACGGCGATGAATTTGCGCTTTGCAGGCACCTTCAGCAAAAAGAACAGTATAAATGCGATAAATATCACTCCCACAAAGAGTATGAGGAATTTCTGTCCCTGAAGCATACCAAGCGCAATCCCGGCATTGGGAAGGTAATCAAGCTCCAAAACTCCCTCATACAGAACATATGCCGGATTTCCTTTGAGCTTCATAATTGCAAGATACTTTGTACATTGATCCGCAAAAAGCAGCAATCCGAAGAGTATCACATCGATTATATACATTGCCACCCTGTTTATGGGCTTGTTTCCGTTGTTTTTTTTCATTCCCTCATATCACCTTCCGAGAAATTTATCTCTTCTATTGCCGCAAGGATTTCCTCGTCCGTAACTGTTCTGTCGATATATGCTTTGCCTATCTTTTTAAGAAGAATAAATTTGACCCTCCCGGCCTCCATTTTTTTGTCGGACTTTGTGAGGCGTAATATCTCCTTTGCATCGATATTGTCAATGCTTATGGGCAGATTAAAGGGCACAAACATATCCCTTATCTCATAATACTCATCTGCGCTCAACAGCTCCCTCTTAAGAGAGATATACGCTGCAGCCACGCAACCAAGCGCAACGCATTCCCCGTGAAGCATGGTAAAGTTCATATATTTTTCTATCGCATGCCCTATGGTGTGGCCGAAATTGAGAAGCGCTCTCTCCCCCTTTTCCTCGGGATCCTTTTCCACAACAGCCTTTTTTATCATGCAGCTTCTTTCGACCAGCTCGGTCAATACATCTAAATCCCTCTCGCAGATCTCATACATATTCTCTATCTGCCATTCGTAGAACTTTGAATCCTTAATGAGTCCGTGCTTCATAACCTCCGCAAAGCCGGAATAAAACTGCCTGTCGTCAAGGCTTTTTAAAGTGGAAATGTTCATATAGACAAGCCTCGGCATCTTGAAGGCTCCCACCATATTCTTGTAGCCGTCAAAATCCACTCCGGTCTTCCCTCCAATGGAGGAATCCAGCTGCGAAAGCAGGGTTGTGGGTATTTGGATAAAATCAACTCCCCTTAAATATGTGGCCGCCACATAGCCGGTAAGGTCTCCCACTACGCCGCCGCCCAATGCCACAAGCATATCCTTCCTGTCAAAGCCGTTTTCTATCAAAAATTTGTAGGCTTCCTTTACGGTATCCAGGGTTTTGTTTTCCTCCCCTGCCTCAAACACAAACTTTGATACCGACCTTGCACAGGCCTTTAACTCCTTCAAAACCTCTTTTCCGTAGAGCTTATCCACATTGGAATCCGTTATTATGCAGAGCTTTTTTTCCTTTGTGTCGGGGAAAATGACACTTTTGCCGTCATCTGCACCTTCTGCGGGATTAAGCTCCTCCTTAAGGCTCTTGAAATCCTTAGTAAACACTATATCATAGCAGGGCTTTTTATTATATTGCACTATAAGTCTCAAAATACACTTCTCCTTTACGACATTTACAGTTCGGCGGCTCTGCGATAAAAAAAACGGGAAGCGTATATAAGCTTCCCGCACAGTAAGCTTTACGTTATCTCATGGGCATTCCTGCGCCAAGATTGTCCGCAAACTCCGTAAAATCGCCGCTCACGCCAACACTTGCGGGAGTGATGACAAATACATAATTGGAAATCTTCTGGAGATTCCCGCCGAGAGCATATATTGAACCCGATGTGAAATCAAGGATTCTCTGCGCAATGCTCTTGTCCATTCCCTCGAGATTGAGTATAACGGTGCGGTTTGATAAAAGTGTGTCAGTAATCTCCCTTGTCTCCTCGAAGGATGTGGGCTTTATACCGCAAACCTCCATGCCGTTTCCGTTCTTCTTTCCTGTGTGAATCGGTGCGCTCTTTACCGCAAAGGGACGCTTTACAGGCTTCTCTGGTACCTCATCATTTGCGACAGGCTCAACCTTTCTTGGTCCCTTCTTTACCGGAACCTCATCCTCATCGTCAAGATAATCGTCATCAAGGTACTCATCGTCATCCTCGTCATTTATCTTCATATAATTAAGGAACTTATCTATTGTGCTCATATCTATCCTTTCCCTGACAAAGCTCAAATTACGTCTAATTCTAATATATCCTAGTTTATTTTCGCTTTTCTGTCAAGTCTTTAAATCTTTTAATGCTTTCTACTCGTTTATAAGCTGGTCATCCACCACGGATTCCGCATCCAGCACGATATAGTCATAGACTCTTAGTCCATAATCCGTATTTGACTTTACTATTGCATACTCATCATTCTCATACAGGATATTTACCTGCTTAAAATCCGCATAGCCCTTGTTTATATTGTATACTCCCACAAGGGTCGCCCTCTCCGATACCACAAAGGTCTCCTGACTATCCTTTTTGTAGAGTATATCTCCGGGGCGGATTATGTCGTTATCCAGATAATACTTTCCCTCGTCCTCATCATAATTGTAGAAATCCATCTGCACAAACTGTACCGAGGTGGTGCCGTCCTCTGCATAGCTCTGTCTGTATACGCCGTTCTGTCCATCCTTTTCTTCTGTAGAGACGAAGGCTTCCGGCACAAGGAAAAATTCCTTCTGTATTATCGCAGAAAGCGGAATCTTAAGCCCCGTATCCTCGTTTGTGAGAAGCTCTATGTCTATAAAGCGCTCTGTTGCGAAATTTACCATAGAATTGGTAAAGCTAAGCTGTACATAGGTCTTCCCGTCGGCGTTTTTGAGTACGGAGACCTTTCCCCATGCCTCATACTGATTCTTCAAAAATCTTACCTTTATATACTCCTCCTCCAAAAGCTCTGCCGCCTTCTCAGGGGAAACCTGAATGACCACCGACCAGTTTTCGTCCGTAGACACCTTAAACACCGGGGAGCCCGCTCCCATGAGCTCTCCGCTGTCCAACTGGTTTCTGTCATACTCCTTTTCGTCAAACATATCCTCAATGATATTGTTTGGGTCAAGCTGTTCATAGCCGTCTATCCAGTAGGAAACTATGCCTGTTATGGGGGAATAGCAAAAATTAACAATATTCGCTCCCGCTTCGGCGCCGTTCATATTGCTGATGCCCTGCAGCATATTGTTGTTGGCAAGCTTAAGCACGGTGCTCCTTAATGTATACTTAAACTCATACACGCTGTTAAAGGAAGCCGGGTCATAGCTGTGGGCAAAGCCGATTATATCATTCTTAAATTCCGAAAGCTCCTCATCGGAAAGGGTGTTCTCCGCAGCCCCAAGCTCCTCTAAGTAGTCGTTTAATCTTCCGCTCTCGTCCACGGTATATACCAAATCTCCCGCAGCGACACGCTCTCCCTCTCTGGCATAATAGTTCACATATCCCGGACTTTCAAGATTTACAACAATCTCATCCCTTAACGCCATGGCACGGTACACATTGTCTATTGCAAGGGATCCCTCCAGAACCTCATAGCGTATAACCTTGCTCTTTCCGGCATAAATAAATATACATATGACTACGTATATCACTATTGCGATAAAGAGCATATATCCAATGTTTAAATTGAAGCCCTTATGAAATTTTCTGATATTATCATCGTTTGAAGCAGCCATACCTAAAGAAAAGCCCCGTAAACCGGGGCTTTAAATAACGATATTACAGTTTAAAGCGAGAAAAGCACCTTATCCTTTAAGCTCTCGGGAAGCTTGCTCTCATCTACGGAAACGCTCAAAATAAAGTCCACACCGCAAACCTTTCCGGTCTCTTCCAGCTTCTCTACCGCCTTCTCCATACCGTCCACATCAAGCGCCGCAATGGTAAGAAAGCTGTCAAAATACATCTGTTCAAGGTCGTGATCCTGAGATACTATACCTCTTACAAAGCCGATAAATTCGTCGGAGTTTGTGATATTGTATCTGGATACATCTATAAGCCTAACCTTATTGTTCAGGTCATACATATGTCTCGTACTCTTGTCGAGATATACGATACTTCCGGATATGCTTTTGATGTCCTCGTTCACCTTATCCAGAAGCTTTTTGGTCTTTCCCTTGCCCTTTTCTCCGATAATTAACTGAACCATAAGAATCCTCCTGCAAAAATAATATATTATAATTATATGCTAAACACAGACAAAAAACAACCCGATTTTACGATTTGTTTATTTCGTCCAAAAGTGCCGTCATATCGCTAAAGAGAGACTCCGAGGACTCACTGTGCAGTATTACCGATATATACGGCGCTCCCGCATTGTCCTTTGACAAAAGTATTATGCAATGCCCTGCCGCCGCAGTCGTCCCGGTCTTTCCACCCATAACCGTCACATTCTCCGGAGCCTTGTAGGCCCCTGTAAGATATGCATTGGTGGTTTTGATGGTCTTGTTTATGGCGTTGCCGCTCTTATCCATATATGAAGTCTCATACTCCGTCATGGAGATTATCTCCGTGAATTTCTCATATTTGATTGCCTGATTAAATATCAGATACAGGTCATACGCCGTGGTATAATGCTCATCATCAGTAAGTCCGTGAGAATTGACAAAATGAGTATTGGTTGCGCCCAATGCATTTGCCTCATCATTCATCATCTCTATGAAATTGTCAACGCTTCCGCCGATATTCTCAGCTATCAGCACCGCCACGTCATTTGCGGAATACATAAGAAGGAAATGAAGCGCCTGCTCTAAGGTCATCTTATCTCCGGTCTTAAGCCCTATGGTCTGGGCTCCCTTCTCCCTTATTATGACGGAATCCGTCGCCGTCAGGGTCTGATCCAGCGAGCCGTACTTAAGCGCCACTATTGCCGTCATTACCTTTGTAAGGGATGCCGGGTGGAGCCTTGTATGCGCATGCTTTGAATAGAGCACCTCCTCATTATTTATATCAAACAAAACCGCAGCGTCCGACAGGGACATGTCCACATCCTCGTCTATGATGTCGTCCACTATGACGCAGAGATCACTTGCAAAGGGATTTATCTTTGTCTCATCCTTAAAGGCAATAGCGTTGAAGCTCGTTACCTCTGAATCAAGAGTATAGGGAACATCAAGCTTTTTCCCGCCGCAGGAGCAAAGAAAAGTCATGCACACAATAAGTGAAAGCACCGTGCAAAATATTCTGTTTTTGAGGCTATTTATACATTTCACGCCACTCAAGTTCTCCTCTGTCAAGAGCATTTATCAGAAGCTCTGCGCTCGCAAGGTTGGTCGCTGCAGGTATGTTGTACATATCGCAGAGTCTCAACACATCATGTCCCTCCTGTCCGTGATCGGCAGGATTCTGGGGATCTCTCAAATATATAACAAGATCTATATCATTATTTTCTATCTGGGCGCCAAGCTGCTGCTCTCCGCCCATTGTGCCTGCAAGGTACTTATGAATGCTCAGGTTGGTAACCTCCTCTATGAGCCTTCCTGTAGTTCCGGTGGCATAGAGATCGTTTTTTACCAGAATCCCCCTGTAGGCAATACAAAAGTTCTGCATCAGCGTCTTCTTCGCCGCATCTGCAATCAAAGCAATGTTCATTTTTTGCGCCTCCCATTAAGTAGTATTTGAAATGCCTTAAAACTCTTCTCTCTCCGCCGGATTTCCCTTCTTACCCTGAAGTCGTACATTTAATACCACCCCGATACCTATATAGAGACTCCAAAGTGATGTAAGCCCGTAGCTTACAAAGGGTAAGGGCAATCCCGTGTTTGGCAGGATAAAGAGCGTAACCCCGATATTTATAAAGGACTGCATCATTATGAGCCCGCCAACACTGGCGGCAATTATACAGCCGGCGGTATCCTTTGCCCGTCTTGCGATACCCACACATTCAACGGATATCAGGACGATTAGCACAATTACAAAAAGACAGCCCTTAAATCCGAACTCCTCCCCTATTACTGAAAAGATAAAATCCGTCTCATCCTCGGAGATAAAGTTTCCGTTTTTTACGGAAGTAAACTCGTTGTTTTTGTAGCCCTTGCCGTTTAACTGCCCGCTTCCTATGGCTATTACGGAATTGTTCTGCTGGTACGCCTCGTCCATAACGTACTGCTCCGGATTTCTGAAGGCAAGTATCCTTCGCTTCTGATAATCGGAAAGCAGATCATTGTCCGGCTGTGTCGCAATGGTCATGAGTATTATCAGCGTCGGAACCGTAACTGCAAATACCGCGGCGATTATGCGCCAGTTTATCCCTCCTGCAAACATTATAAAGGCAAATATTATTATTACCATTATACTTGTGGACAGATCCGGCTGCTTGAATATGAGCGCCCAGGGAACAGCCACAAGAAGCACACAAAGCCCTATTATCCTAAAGGTATTGAGTTTATTCCTGTATTTCATAATAAACTGTGCAAAGAATAAAATCAATAGGATTTTAGCAAGCTCCGACGGCTGGAACCTTAATCCCCCTATCTGGAGCCATCTCTGGGCATTATTGCTGGATGAGCCCGCATCAGTGATGAGGACGCTGCCTAGAAGCAATATATTTACGCCATAGATGACCCAGTTAAATTTAATTATGAAATTATAGCTTATAAGGGATATAAATATCATCATGGCAAAGCCGGCGATAACTCCCAAAAGCTGCTTTTCCTGCAAGGCTTCATCTGCACTTCCTATGGCAACTATTCCTATGACCGAAAGAAGCGCAACCAGTATCACAAGCCTGAAATCATAATCCCTTATGGAATAATTTCTAAACATCAGCTATACTCTCAAACAATTCCTTTGATACATTTTCAAGCACAACCTTCTGCCCCTTCACATAGGCAAGCTTCGGCGAAACCTTCAGCTTGAAGCTCCATTTGGAGGGCTTCTCGTTCACAAGGAGAAAATCCCCTATTTTAAGCCTTTCGGGCTGCATTTCAAGCGCCATACAAAAAGCCGTATCATCTCCCTCGCAGCCTGCATAAGCCTCCCCGTACAGTCCGCCCAGGACAATAATATCTCCTGAGGAACGCACTACGCAGTCCGGGTAAACATCCCCCAGTATCACTATGCTCTTGTCCGTATCAACCACTTCTCCGTCCCTTAAGGTTCCTCTGTAAAATTCACAGGTATTTTCATCATTGTCTGTATTTATGCGCTTTTCTACATGGGAAAGGGCTTTTATGAAGCTTTTATCGGTATCCTCATCCTTGCCTATCACACATATTATCTTTAGTCCCGAGTTTGACTGAATAGCCTCTATAAGAGACAGCTCCTCCCTGTCGGAAAGTGTACAGCCTTCAATGGAGAGAGCAAGATTCTTTTTCCCGAAGAAATTCCTGTTCTCTGAAAATTTGGCGCTGACCTTTTCTATTATCTCTTCAAAGGTCATACTCTCATCCACATAGACAGACAATCCGTTGTTGAATAATTTGAGTTTTATCTTTTCTGCCATGACGACCTCCTACATCTCGTTCGTTATACCCGTTTCCGATACATTGGACTTACCTGTTATTATATCATCTTCTTCCTCAAGTCCGTAATAATATTTTATTACTTCCTTTGTAAGCTGCGCCGCATAATCCGATGAATATCCAAAGGGAATTCTGGTGGCAAAGGCAATCTCCGGCTTTTCGTACGGCGCATAGCCGATGAAAAGCGCATGGTTGGGGCGTGACCTTGTCTGCTCTGCGGTTCCGGTCTTCCCCGCAACATTTATGGACAGATCGCTGTAATAAGCTTTCTTTTCCACTACCTGACGCATGCCTGAATGTATTGCATTCCAGTAACTGTCAGGCATCTCAATGGTATTTCTCACATCGGGATCATGCTCTGACAGAACTCTTCCTGAGGAATCGCACACCTTGTCTATGAGGGTCAGGTTATAGCAGATGCCGCTGTTTGCGATGGTTGTAGTATATCTTGCAAGCTCCGCCGTGGTGTAGCTGTTTTCGCCCTGTCCGATGGCGCTTCGCACCGAGTCAAGATTTGAAACATCGGGAGAATATTCGGATATCTCCACTCCGGATTTCTCTGAAAGCCCGTACATATCAGCGTATGTATAGAGAGTATTGAGTCCCGAATTATCGTCATACCTTCCGCTCCTCGTGGCAAGCATATATCCCACATCATAGAAAAAATAGTTGCAGGAATCCCTTATGGCCGTCACAACATTCTCGTTTCCGTGCCCGTATATATACCAGCATCTCGGCGAAGGAGTTATCTCCTTGAAGGTTCCCACGCAGTTTATGGTATCCTTAAGGGATATCACGCCCTCCATAAGTCCTGCGGTGGCAGTCACGATTTTAAAGGTGGAGCCGGGCGCCGCCTTGTACTGCGTGGCAAAATTAAGCTGTGGGCTTGATTTGTCATTCCTTAGTCTTTCAAAATACGCAGCGTCAATGGAATTGGCCATCTTGTTGTTGTCATATCCCGGATATGTGACAATAGCCAGAACATCCCCCGTATTTACATCCGTCAAAACCACCGATGCATTGCATGGATCAAGCGCAAACTGTGCGGGAGTTATCCATATATTGTCGATGCAGTCCTTCATAAGCTGATACGGCGTGATACGTCCGGAGATAAAGGCATTTTTTTCATCATCAGGAATATCCACGGAATCCTGCTCTATAAGAATGCTGCATATCTGTCTGGGACTTATGCGGTCATTTAAAAGCATATACTTATAGAATCTTCTCTGAAATTCGGAATTGCCGTCCATAAGCACAATTATCTCATCCACCAGCCTGTCATATATCTCATCCGAATCAGAATATTTTCCCGACAGCTCCAGCTGTGAAACCTCTATCCAGTTCTGTGCAATGCAGTATTTTAAGTATTCCGCAAGGGAGATTACCTCGTCGTAGGTCCAGGCTGTATAGGTGGGATCATTCGTATCTATGACGGAGGTTTTCAATATGCCATTTTTTGACAGAAGTGTCACAATATTACTCTCATAAACCTGATATTCCTTTGACAGCTTATTATAAGGTGTTTTTTTGTCCGTAAGCTCCTGCCTTACCGTCTCATACACATTATCTCTGTAGCCCTGATAAACCTCATATACTGCTTTTTCATTCTCTCCTGCATCCGCATCGTCAAAACGATTCATATCCGCAATATTATTGTTTATGATGGAGAAATACACATCATATATTGGTATCATTATCTTTGAGCTTGTGCTTGCCGTGGCATCATAGGTCTTGGCGTTTATAACCTTGGCGGACAGCATTCCCGCAAGCTTCTGTTCTATGATATTGTATATTGCGATAGTAAGGTTTCTGTCTATTGTAAGGTATACATCATCTCCCGAGAGCGCCTGTGTGCTCTCCAATACGGTTATTACCTTGCCTGTATTGTCCACAACCACCTTCTCATTTCCCTTGGTACCCTGAAGCGTGGTTTCCATATAGCTTTCTATGCCACTTTTCCCAACAACATCATTTATATTGTAGGTGTCGCTTGCCCCGTTTTTTTCATATAGCTGTTCATTAAGACTTGTAAGCTCCTCGGAGGATATCTTTCCGGTATACCCCAGAACATGCGCAAAATACATGCTATCCACATATCTGCGCATAGTATCCTCCTCTATGGACACACCGGGCAGGATATCCGAGTTTTCCATTATCACAGCCACGGTTTTTCTGCTTATGTCGGTTGCCACCGTAGTTCCGATATATTTTCTGTAGGAGGTCAGATTCATGGCGTATCTGATATTCACAAGCTTTAGAACTTCGCTCTTTGTATAGCCTTTCCCCGGAACAAATTCACTTTTCTCATCCTCGGGATTTTCGTATTCTCCTATGGCAAATCGTCCCGAGCCGCAGAGATATTCCATAACCTCATCGGGAGTAGCGGATTTTTCAGCCGGCTTAAGCTGGTCTATTGTGGTGTGTCCGTATACATCCGCAAGGAATCTCAACAGCTGGGTGTCGGCGACACTATATTCGTACTTATTGTCCTCGTTTAATACTATCTTAAAATCTGTAATGCAGCCGTCCCCGTTTTTTTCTATGAGCTGTATAAGTGTGTATATGACGTCGTTTAATTTTTTGTTTTTCTGTCTGCCGGATTCGAATACATCCTCTATCTTTACTGAATATGCAAGCTCGTTGTACGCCAGCACGTTTCCGTTCCTGTCGTAGATATTGCCTCTTGTAGCCTTTATGTCCCTTACCTTCTCGGTTTCAAGCTTGAAATTTTCGAGATATCTCTCTCCATTTACTATCTGCAGGTTAAAGCAGCGGTATAGAAGGATTCCGCCCAGCATTAAGAAAGCAGCCATCAGGATCGTCAGCCTGCTTGTGAACAGTCCCTTTAAATATTCCTTGAAATCGTCAAACAAATTTCTGTTCGCTCCTTCTCTCCCTGTCCTCTAACCGCTCATTTATGAGAAGTATCACGGGATAGACAAATATTGTCATAAATATGGTATAAACCGCCTCCGGCAGGATTACATTCAAAAAATAAAAGGAAAAATCAAAGCGCCCCCGCAGCATAAAGAAAAGCACATAATACAGCATTCCGTAGGTAAGATCGCTTGTGATAATAAGCGCCAGAGGAAGCTTTAAATCCTGCGGATAAAAGATTCTCGAAAACTTGCCGTTCAAAAAACCTATATACATAAATATGAGAGCATAAAGCCCCAGAAAATCCCCGAAGAATATATCCGCCAGCATACCGCAGAAAAAGCCTATGACAATCCCTTCCTTCTCCCCTCTCATAAAACCGAAGGAGGAGGTTATTATCATCATGATATTAGGCACTACTCCTCCGAGGGAGATAGCCCCGAATACCGTGGATTGTAATATGAAGCAAAAAAGCACCAAAAGTACAGTCAGTATTTTACGAAGCATTATTCATCTACCACATTCTGTTTGAGATCCGTGATGACCAAAACCTCGGACAGATGCTCAAAATCCACAGCCGGAGTAAGCTCTCCTGATTTCGTAAGGTTGTTTGCATCCGTCTCGATCTTGGTAACATAGCCTATGAGTATATTGGGAAGAAATTTGTCGCTTATGTTGCTTGTGACTATCTTATCCCCTATGCCTACATTTCCGGCACTGTCAATAAGCTGCGAAAAGCTTATATTTCCCCTCTTCATAAGCTCAAGATTTCCCGAAACTATAAGATTGTCCTCTGTGGTTATCATCATTGCACTGACATTGCTGTTGTCGGATATTATGGAGGTTACTTTAGACCAGTTAGGCCCCACGCTGCTTACCTTTCCAACGAGTCCGCCTCCCGCAATCACGTTCATATCCGGCATTATTCCGTCATTGGTGCCTTTGTCTATAGTAAATACGGAGTACCAGTTACCAGTATCCGAGGCGATTATCCTTGCCCCGGTCTTTTTGTATTCTCCGTACTGCTCATCCAGCTCCACCAGCTCACGCAGCTTGTTTAACTCATATTTATCCTGCTGCAAAACCGTGTTTTCTTCTGTGAGCTTTGCAATCTCATCCCTTAAGGACTCATTTTCATCAAGTAATGTCCTTATCTCGGTAAGCTCATTTGCTCTGGTGGAAAGAAGTCCTCCAAAGCGTGATATGCCGTCCTCAAAGGGCACAACCAGATAACCCACTACAGTATTTACCGGACTGTTGAACACATCCGTTCCGAAGGTAACAAGCATAAGTGCGATGCACACAAGGGTTAAAATTAAAAGGAGATACTTACCCGGCAGAGTAAATCCCTCCCTTTGTTTTCTGACTACCGGACTCATTTATTTCATTCCCTCTATAGTGGAGGTCACAGATTTCAGATTATCGTCCTTGATTATCTTTGAAAGTCCTAATGCAACGCTGGTTATGGGATTTTCGGAAGGATTTACCTTAAGTCCCGTGCCGTTTGCGAGCTTCTGTGCGAAGCCATACACCTGGGAAGCTCCGCCAGTCAGGTAAATACCATGCCTGTATATATCCGCCGAAAGCTCCGGAGGCGTTCTCTCAAGAATAACCTTTACATTGTCGACAATATTTACAAAGCTCTCATCCAGCGATTCGCTTATGAGCTTTGTTGGAATCTCTCTCTCCACAGGAAGTCCCTTTACAATATCCCTGCCGTAAACAAGGGCACCACGCCCCTCCTGAACCAGATTTTTCAGGTCAATCTTTATGTTTTCAGCTGTCTTTCCCCCTATGATGAGATTGTATTCCTTCCTTACAGCATTTTTTATCGCATCATCAAATTTAAGTCCTGCGGTCTTTATAAGCTTGCTTAAAACTATTCCTCCAAGGGAAAGAATTGATATCTCAGTAGTCTCATAGCCTACATTTACCACCAAAACTCCCTGGGCATTCTTTACGTCCACATCAAGCCCCAGACCGTCGGCAACGGCCTTATACACAACCATTATCTTTTTAGCCTTTACTCCGGCATCCTTCAAAAGGTCATAGAAAGCTCTCTGCTCTACATCCGTTATGGATTTAGGAACGGCAATGAGATAATCCGCAGGCTTTACGTTGCCCCTCTCAAGGTCGGTTATGAAATACTTTACGAGAGTTTCCATATTGTTGATATCCGCAATCACGCCTCCGGACAAGGGATAGGAAATCTTTATATTGTCGGGAGCCTTCTCGTACATCTCGAAAGCCGAATCGCCGTAGGCAAAAAGAGTGTTCTTATTCTCTATGGCGATCATATTCTTCTCAACGAAAATATTATCGTCACTGCGATTGTATATCTTTATGTTGTTTGTTCCAAGATCGATACCGAATGAGTTCATTTTGTGTCCGTCCTTTAATTCATTCTATAAGTCCCATATCCCTGAAGCTGGTATATTTTCCATCCCCTATAATAATGTGATCCAAAAGCGGTATATCCATCTCCCTGCCGAGTCTTTCGAGGTTCTCCGTTACCTTAAAGTCCGACTCCGATGGTGTGGGGTCTCCGCTTGGATGATTATGCACAACGATTATATTAACTGCCCGGTTTTTCAGGGCTTCAATAAATATTTCCCTGGGCGATATCAGGGATTTCCTCACATTTCCTATGGAAATAACACTTTCCGAAAGCCTTCTCCCCCTTGTGTCCAGACACAGAAGCACCACAGTTTCCCTGCTGTCATACCTTAGCTTCTCCATAAAGTATTCCGCAGTCATTTTGGGACTTTTGAATTCTATCCCGCCATCCATGCCGGAGCCCTGAATACGCTTTGAAAGCTCGCCAATACATTTTATCTGTATCGCCTTTACCTTTCCGACCCCTCTGATATCCATAAGCTCTCCTATTGAAAGATCATATATTCCCTTCAGATTTTTTCTGGGATATCTGCATAGCTTAAGGATGTTCTCGGAAATCTCCATAACTCCGGCTTCCCTTGAGCCGGAGCGAAGTATTACCGCAAGGAGCTCCGTTTCCGTAAGCGCCTCCGCCCCGAAGGCTTCAAACTTTTCACAGGGTCCGAGGTTTTCGTTATTAAATTTTTTTGTCATATTATCTCCTTCGCCCTTCTCACAGACATATCGAAGATAATCTTTATTATTTTATCATAATCTAATATATTTTTGCAATCCCCTCATCGCTTATATATTGAAGAGATTTGAGTATTCCAAGCTTTCCGTGGGGGAATGTAAGCCCTCCCTGAAAAAATACGGAGTATGGGGGCTTTATGGGGCCGTCTGCGGAGAGTTCTATGGAAGAGCCTGACACAAAGGCGCCTGCCGCCATTATTACCGGCGCATCATATCCCGGCATATCCCACGCTTCCGGCACAACATTGGAGTCCACCGGCGCCGCAGCCTGTATCCCCTTGCAGAATGCGATAACACCCTCCGGCTTTCCAAAGGTTACCGATTGTATGATGTCATGTCTTGATTCCTTGGAATCAGGGAAAACCTCAAAGCCTAATGCCTCATAAATATTTGCAGCAAAAATGGCGCTTTTGAGCGCAGCTGCCGTGACTGTGGGTGCAAGGAAAAGTCCCTGATAAAAATCCTTCAATATCCCCAGGGAGGCTCCCACTTCCTTTCCAAGCCCCGGGGAGGTAAGCCTGTATGCCGCGTTTTCCACACATTCCTTCCTGCCTGCAATATATCCGCCTATGGGGGCAAGTCCGCCTCCAGGGTTCTTGATTAGTGACCCGACCACCATATCCGCTCCTGCCTCCGAGGGCTCCGTAAGCTCCATGAATTCCCCGTAGCAGTTATCCACCATGCAGATTACATCTGGCTTGATCCCCTTTATAAAGGAAATAAGCTCCCCAATCCTTTTGACGGATAGGGTGGGTCTGGTCTGATACCCCTTGGAGCGCTGTATTGTCACAAGCTTAGTCCTGTCGTTTATGGCTTCTTTAATACCGTCATAGTCAAAGCCTCCGTCCTTTAAAAGGTCCACCTGCCTGTAGCTTACTCCATATTCCGAAAGACTTCCCTTAGACGCTCTAATCCCTATTACCTCCTCTAGGGTGTCATAGGGCTTTCCCACAGGGCTTATAAGCTCATCCCCTGGGCGAAGATTGCTCATTAAAGCAAGCGCCAAAGCATGGGTTCCGCAGGTTATCTGGGGGCGAACAAGGGCATCCTCCGTCTTAAATACCCTCGCATATACCTTTTCCAAGGTATCCCTTCCGAGGTCATTGTAGCCGTAGCCCGTAGTACCCATAAGACACGCCTCTGACACACGGCTTTCCTGCATGGCATTTATTACCTTAAGCTGATTGCATTCCGCTATCCTGTCTGTCTCATCAAAGCGTTCCTTTAAGCCGTCCCAGATCTTCTCGCCAAACTCATAGACCCTTTCGCTTATTCCAAGCGCTTCATATTGTTTTTTGGTAATTTCTCTAAGCTCCATCAAATATACCTTTTTCCTTTAAGATTATAAGCATCTCATCAAGTATTCCTGCCGTGTCGTCTTTAAAGCTGTTTTTATCGAGCATTATCGCATTTTTTTCTCTTTTAAACCATGTGAGCTGCCTTTTTGCAAAATGTCTGGTTTCCTGCTTTATTTTGTATACCGCCGTATCAAGGTCATATTCTCCCTTCAAATATTTATACAGCTGCTTATATCCCAGTCCCTGCATTGCGGTGGAGCTTTCCGAAATTCCTCCTTCATAGAGCCCCCTTACCTCAGACAGAAGTCCTTCCTTCATCATTATGTCTACTCTTTTGTCTATATTTTCATAGATTTTTTCCCGCCTGTCCGTGAGCACGAAATATGCGTCATTGTATAGGCTCTTCTTCTCTCTCTCCTTTTTGTTGTGGACGGATATTTTTTCTCCCGTAAGCTCATAGTATTCTATCGCTCTTATGACCCTCTTTTTGTTTTGTTTGGGAATCAAAGCCGCCGCATCAGGATCCATGCTTTGCAGATATTCATAGACAAAATCAATTCCCCTTTCCTGCGAAAGAGCTTCATATTTTTGTCTTATTTTTAAAGCCTTATCCTCATCATATTCCTTAAAATCTATATCATAGAGAACAGCCTGTATATAAAAGCCCGTCCCTCCGACTATAATAGGAAGCTTGTTTTTATCATAAATTCTGTTTATGCATTCCTTGGCATAATTCTTAAATACGGATACATTGAAGGTATCGTACGGCTCCATTATATCTATCATATAATGGGTTATGCCCTGCATTTCCTCATTTTTAATCTTTGCAGTACCTATATCCATCCCTCTGTAGACCTGCATCGAATCTGCGGATATTATCTCCCCGTTTACCCTTTTTGCAAGCTCTATTGAAACCAAGGTTTTCCCTATAGCGGTAGGTCCGGCTATTATCACAAGGGGCTTCATTATACTATCCTCTTGAATTTCTTGTCCATCTCATATTTTGACATAACTATTATGGTAGGTCTGCCGTGAGGGCAATTGTACGGATTGTCCAGAGTCAAAAGCTCATCAATAAGACTTTCCGCCTCCTTAAAGCTTAGGACATTGTTTCCCTTTACCGCAGCCTTGCAGGACATGGAGGCTATCTTTTCCTCTATTATCTCAAAGCTTCCCTTTCCGGGATAATCCATAAGCTCATCCAGCACATTCACAAAGAGCTCTCTTGGAGAATGACCGTAGAGATCCATGGGAATACCCCTTATGGCATACTCGTTTCCGCCGAAGTTTTCAACCTCAAAGCCAAGGGACGAAAAAGCATCAGCATATTCCTTATACACCGCTTCCTCCGCTCCGCTTAAGGATACGACTATGGGCGGCATAAGGCTCTGCGTGACTATGTCCTTATTCTTAAAATGCGCCATAAATCTTTCAAAGTATACCTTCTCATGGGCAGCGTGCTGGTCTATCATAAAAAGCTTATCCTCGTACTGCACCATCCAGTAGGTTTCAAATACCTGCCCTATTATACGGTATTTATTCTTATTGTCTGCGGAGATTATCCTTTCATCAACAAGGTTAAGCTGCTTTGCATCCTCTATTATGAGGCTCTTTTCAGGCTCCTTTTTTTCTGCGTCCCCGCTTTCCGAAAATTCATATTTTTCCTCTACAAAGAAGCTCTCCCCCGCCGAATCCGTGTATTCAATATCTCTTACTGTTTTGGATTCTTCTGCAGCTTCCCTGTCCTTGTATATCTTTTCGATTATTCTTTCAGCCCTGTTGTTTATTCTGCCGGTCTCAAAGCCCTCGGGTATGCGCTCCCTGCTCTCTTTGTCCTTTCTCTCCTTCTCATCCCTTATAAGCTCCTTTTCGTCGGATAATACATTTCCCGGAAGCATTTCGTTATCTTTAAGAGTCTGTCTTATCTTACCGGAAACCGTATTTAAGAAGCTCTCCTGATCGGAGAACCTCACATCAAGCTTTGTGGGATGCACGTTTACATCCACCGCATCCGGCGAAATCTCTATGTGAAGAATGCAGAAGGGGAATTTATGCTGCATCAGATACTCCCTGTAGCCCTCCTCCACAGCCTTTGCCATTATGTCATTTCTGACAAAGCGCCCGTTTATGAAATAAATCTCATAATTTCTGTTAGAGCGCACTATTATGGGCTTCCCGAGATACCCCTTTATGCTTATTCCATTTTCGTCACATTTTATAGGGATTACAGATTCCGAAATCTCTCTTCCGTAGATACGATAGATAACTTCCTTCAAATCCCCGCTTCCGTTTGTGTGAAAGCTTGTTCTTCCGTTATTTAACATTGTGAAGGAAATATCCGGTCTCGACAGGGCAAGATGCTCCATCATCTCCTCTATGTAGCCTCCCTCTGTTGCCGCAGTTTTTAAAAATTTGCGTCTGACAGGCGTATTATAAAAAAGATTTCTTACAATAAAGGTCGTGCCGTCAGGAACTCCCACCTCCGAAAGCTCCCCCTCGCTTCCGCCCTCTATATCCATACGGCTCCCCAGAAGGGAAGCCTTTACCTTAGTCATTACTTCAACTCTAGCAACTGCCGAGATACTCGACAATGCCTCCCCTCTAAAGCCCAGACTATTAAGCCTTTGCAGATCCCCCGCATCCTGAATTTTGCTTGTGGCATGCCGAAGGAATGCCTTTTTAAGCTCCTCCTTTTCCATTCCGCAGCCGTTGTCGGTAACACGTATGAATTCAATGCCGCCGTCCTTTATCTCCACGGTAATGTCGCTTGCTCCGGCATCTATGGCATTTTCCACAAGCTCCTTGACCACACTTACCGGGCGCTCCACCACCTCTCCTGCGGCAATCTTATCTATTGTCTCTGAATTAAGAATATGTATTTCCGGCATCTTTCCTTACCAACGATTTCTTAGTTTGTTCTGCAGCCGATACAGCGTATTTAGCGCATCCAAGGGTGTCAGCGTCGTTACCTCTATTTCCATAAGCTCCTTTATCACATCCTCGTCCGTAACCGTATCAAAAAGAGACATCTGCCCCATATCAAGCTCATCCAAATTTTTAGGGGTTCTTGACTTAGGCTGATCCTTTATATCCACGGAAATATTCTGGATTTTCTCTGTTATGCTGTTTACATCAAGCTCCTCGGCAATCTCCTTTGCCCTATCGATTACTATATCCGGAACTCCCGCAAGCTTTGCCACCTGTATTCCGTAGCTTTTGTCAGCACCGCCCTTTATGATCTTTCTTAAGAAGATAATGTCATCCCCGCTCTCCTTTACGGCAATGCAGTAATTGTTCACATTGCTCATCTTGCCTTCAAGCTCTGTCAGCTCATGATAATGGGTGGCAAAGAGAGTTTTTGCGCCAAGCAGCTTTTTGTTGCTTATATGCTCTACCACCGCCCATGCAATGGAGAGTCCGTCAAAGGTAGAGGTTCCCCTCCCTATCTCATCCAATATGAGAAGGCTGTTTTTTGTCGCATTCCTCAATATGTTTGCAACCTCGTTCATCTCCACCATAAATGTGGACTGACCGCTTGCAAGGTCATCCGATGCGCCGACCCTCGTAAAAATTCTGTCCACTATTCCGATGTTTGCGCTCCTTGCAGGCACAAAGCAGCCCATCTGCGCAAGCAGCACAATCAGTGCGGTCTGCCTCATATAGGTGGATTTTCCCGCCATATTAGGTCCCGTGATAATGCTTATACAATGCTTGTCCTCGTCAAGGAAGGTATCGTTTGGTATGAACATATCGTTCTTTATGACCCTCTCCACAACGGGATGCCTGCCGTCCTTTATATCTATGATGCCCTTTTCGTTAAGCTTTGGTCTTACATATTTATTTCTCTCGGACACTATCGCAAGGGAGCAGTATACATCAAGCTTTGCCAGAGCCTTTGCCGTCCTTTGGATTCTCTCTATCTCATCCGAAATTGCATCCCTTATTTTGCAGAACAAATCATATTCTAAGGTTATCAGCTTATCCTCCGCATTGAGTATTGTATCCTCCAACTCCTTTAGCTTCGGGGTAGTGTATCTCTCTGCATTTGCAAGGGTCTGCTTTCTGATATAATCCTCCGGTACGAGATTTTTGTAGGAATTTGTAACCTCAAAATAATATCCGAATACCTTGTTGTATTTAATGCGCAGGTTTTTAATGCCGGTGCGCTCCCTGTCCGTTTCTTCAAGCTCCGCAAGCCACTGTTTGCCGTCTCTCTTTGCACTGCGCAGCCTGTCTATATCCTCGTCAAAGCCGTCCTTTATGATCCCTCCCTCCCTTATGGTAAGGGGCGGCTCCTCAATGATCGAACGCTCAATAAGGTTTTCAATATCCTCAAAGCCGTCCATATCCTCTCTGATTTCGGAAAGCTCTTTTGCGCCAAACTCTGAAAGCACGGATATTATGGGGGGAAGCATTTTTAAGGATGACATAAAGGCAATCAAATCTCTGGGATTTGCAGTCTTGTATGTGACCTTGCACATAAGCCTTTCAAGGTCATATATGGGATTTAAGTATTCTCTGAGCTCATCCCTTGATACGGAGTGCCTATTTAACTCCTCTATTGCATCTAGTCTGTCCTCCATAAGCTCCTTCTCGATGAGGGGCTGCTCTATATAGCTCCTTAACATTCTAGAGCCCATTGCTGTATGGGTCTTGTCGAGAACCCAGAGTAAGGAGCCAATCTTTAATTTCTCACGCAGAGTTTCCGTAAGCTCCAAATTGCGCCTTGTGGACGAATCCAGAAGCATATATTTGCCCGATGAATACGGATTTATGCGGGTTATCTGTGAAAGCTCGTTTTTCTGGGTATCATACAGGTATTGGAGCATTGCTCCGCAGGATACACAGCCTGATGAAAAATCCTCTATTCCCAGACCGATTAAGGTATTTACCTTGAAATGCTTAAGAATAATGCGCTTTGCGGAATCATCATCAAAATATGATGGCTCCAATACATTTACTGATATTCTCAGACGGTTTCTCAAATCATCTATATCCGCCCCGCTCATAAGGAATGGCTCATTGCATATAATCTCCGAGGGCTCGTATTTCATAAGCTCATCCGTAAGCCTTCTTAAATCCGACACTTCTGTCAGATAAAAATCCCCTGTTGTGACATCACAGGCTGCAAAGCCTATTTTTGACGAGGTATATGTGATGCACACAATATAATTGTTTTTGGAAGCATCCAATGACTGAACATTTAAATTGGTTCCGGGTGTAACTACTCTTACGACTTCACGCTTTACCAGCCCCTTTGCAAGCTTCGGGTCCTCAACCTGCTCGCATATTGCGACCTTATAGCCCTTTGAGACAAGGCGGGTAAGATATCCTTCAACGGCATGATAGGGAACTCCGCACATGGGGGCTCTTTCCGCAAGACCGCAGGACTTTCCGGTCAGGGTAAGCTCTAACTCCTTGCTGACGATCTCTGCATCCTCGAAAAACATCTCGTAAAAATCGCCCAACCGATAAAAAAGAATACTGTCAGAGTATTCTTTTTTAGTCTCAATATATTTTTGCATCATTGGCGTTAAATCGTCAAAGTTAAAGTTCATATTTATATCCCTGCGTCCACCACCACCAATATCTGCGTCGCAAATAGCGTTTCAAGCAAGCTTGACGCTATTCGCTCCTTGATATTTGTCCGCTTGTTATCAATATTGTCCGTCCCCTGTATAAGCCACAAGCGATACATCCTTCACGCCTTCAATGGCTGAGAGCTCCTCGAGAGTTCCCTCCGCATTCTTTGATATCGAGTACGCAGCCTTGGTCACTCCGTTTCTCTTTACAAGACTTTTAAGCTTTGCCTTGTTTGCCTCCAGCACATCGAGAACAGAATCCTCGTTTGCGGACTCGTCATAGCTTAAGCTCAAAAGGTATGTGGTCTTTCCCTTAGAAAGCACAAAGAACAATATGAATATCAGGCATATCACTATGGTTCCGATACCTGCGATGAAGAAAAGTCCGGCTCCTGCGGTAAGACCTGCCGAGATTGCAAGAAAGAGGAAGCCCACATCAAGAGGATCCTTGACAGCAGTCCTGAATCTTACGATGGACAACGCACCTACCATACCTAATGACAGCACAATGTTTGAGGATATTGTCATAATGATGAATGCAACCGTCATAGTGGTCATTATTATGAGAAGACCGAAATTCTCGGAATATACGGCACCGCGGTAGAAAAATTTATACACCAGATAAACTATCAGCCCACAGAGAAATGCCGTCAAAAGCACGAGAAAGATATGCGGAAGTGATAATCTCTCCACAAGCCCCATCTCAACAATGTTTTGTTCTAGAATGTTTTTTAATGAATTCATTTTTTTACTCCTTTTATATAAATCGTTTTTATGCCACCGTACTGTTCACAAAATCAAGACTCCCCACCGTGTCGTTAATTCCCCTTGATATGCACATCACATACTTGGAAGCGGCACACTGTACCGGCGAAACCGAAGAAATAACGCTGCTTATGTGTTCAGGGAGAAACTCGTTGTACTTGACCTCCAAAACAACATTGTCCCCCATTATATTAGAAAATATTCGTGGACAATTTATGCTTTCAAAGTCTTGACCATACGCTATATCCTTGTCAAAGGTAATTCTGATGTCATCATAGGGAAGCGTGTACGCCTCTCTCACATAGTCAACAATGACTGCAGGCTTTAATCCGTTTGAAAAAATCTTCCTTGAAAGCTCTCCCGTATCGCCTCCGTTCTGATTATGATTATCCCCATTCAAAAGAGCCCTCAAAATGCCTTCATCAATCCTCTCAGCCTCTTTCTCAATTCTGCCTCCACGCTTTATCTTGCATTCAAGATTTATATAGGACAAATCGTTGTTATAAAATCTTATGCGGTACTTTTTTCGATAGTCCACACCGTTTAACTTATCCCAGAACGCCTTCATTCTGTCATCATCAAAATATATGCTTCTGATGAAATATTCGCCGTTCTCATCCGCATGCTCATCCCGCTCCATAAGTGCAGAAAGCATGGGACTAAGTCTGTGGTACTGCACAGGCGTAAGGATGTATTTAAGTTCGTGTCGCATTTGTAAATTCTCCCAAAATCTTTCTTAAAACAACACACTTGAATATTGTAATATAAATTATTAAAAAAAGCTACTAAAATTTATCTCATATTATTTGCAGTTTTTTCCAGTTTTTTTTCAATAAAGCCACCTGTTTCATAGTTTCTTTCATATATGCCATCATCAAGCGAAAGCTTGGGTATGGCGATGGTTTCAAGGATTTCCTTCCCGTTCTTTCGTGAAATCCTTGTAAATGTCAGAGACTCTCCATCCTTAAGATCAAAATTACAGCATATTTTTCCAAGACCGTCAGGCTTGGAATAGCTTTTGCAATATATTTTGATGCTTTCATTCGGTGCGAGAACAGCACCTGGAATCCTGTATTTGAACACATCCTCATCATCTGATAGATAATAGCCCTCCGTCGATATTTTTTCCTGTGAAAGATTTATTATTTCCACAAAATCGTCATTTCCTTTTGCCTTAATCGCATTTAATGAAAGTACCGGTTCAAGCTTAGCCTTTGTTATGAGCGTAACATCAATTTTTTCCGATGCAGAGAGCTTCTCATCTATGCAAAGCTCAGCTTCAAAAATCTTCTCTCCATTTACCTCCCAGCACTCAAATTCTTCATTTTCTGAAATGACAGGTCTTATAAAAACCGGAACCTCCAAGAAAAATGTTCCTGAAAGCTTCGCATCCCGTATTTTAAGGTCATTTACCTCAAAAAAGCTGTATGCACTTTCAGAATGAATATTCAGATCATATGTGTCAGTAAGTCCGAAATAATCCTTGAATTCTGCGATTACCGTATTTGGTCTTTCCGCAATATACTCCTTTATATGGGATATTTCAGTATCAACTCTTTCCATGGATGCATAGGAATCATTCTCTATTATTGAATCCTTCATTATATCTGTCTCTTCAAGCATATACGTCAATTCATTTCTCCTTGAAGAATCCAAAAAAGAAATGATTTTATCCGCATTTTCCGTATCATATGCCGTAAAAAGCAAAGTACAAACTTTATTTATGAAGCTGTTTCTTGTAGCCTCTCTTTTCATAAGCTTAGAAAACAGATAATTCTGCGCATATTTTTCAAGAATATAATCGTGTACGCCATAATTATAAGCATCATACTGTAGATTTAACGCAGAATCCACATCGTTAAGTATAAATCTCCATCTTCCGTCAAACACAGTATTTTCAATATACTCCGAATATCCGGAAGAAAATCTGTAACATTTATAATTATTCGTTGGCCAGTCATTGTTGCCAGACAAATATTCCGCAGCATAGTAGTCAAGATAATTATCTACATCCATAAATTCGTTGAGTGCGGCAAAGATATTGTCATCATTTAAATCCGCATTTACAAATTCATTGTATTTATCCATATATTCCGTTGCAAATGAAAGGTGTTCTTCGTCGGCATCCTTCTCATCCTCCGTTCCCTCCAAAATGACAAACTCCCCATATTCAGGTTCAAAATCGAAATATTTATTTTTAAAATATTTGTTGTCAAATGCCGCCTGAAGCCAATATATTCCGTTATATTCCCCATTTATATATACTGTCGCCGGGACAAAATAAGTCATGTCAAGCTTTGAATAATTTCTTAAAAGCAACACCGCAAGCTGATTTCTCATAAAGGCAAAACCGTTGTCATCTCCGGAATTACTAAGAATCAGCCTTTTGAAGCGGTTGGGGATTCTTCCGTCATAGCGTGACGTATAATCTTCAAAAAGGGTATAATCAAAATTTCCGTCCATATCATACTCGTCACGGCAAATAAGCTTAAAGGATTTTTGATTTTTTATCCTGCTCCAGCTTCCGTATATCCTGATACCACAGGTTTTTTCGTCCATCAGTTTTCCGTCACTGTCAAACAAAGACGCCCTGACAACTCTCTCAAAATCCCTGCCTCTCTCTGTAAAATTGGCAATATATCCCTGAATTTCCGGTCTTGTAACATCCTGATACATTTCAAAAAATTCATCCCAAAGCCTGCCTTTCACAAAGATTCCTCTGTCGTAGGAAAAAAGGTCATCTGGATTCCCGCTCACAGACAAAACATATGTGTCATATCTATCCCATATATTTTTACCGACAAAATAAGTTCTTTCGACGCATTTTGAAGCTTCCCCGTCATCAGGGACAAAAAGAAATGCATATGTATATACATTTTCTTCGTCTGTAGCCTCTATCTCTATGGGCTCTGTATATATATAGCCGGTTTCCTCGTCAGGCTCTGTGCCGTCAAATGTATAATAGATTGTTCCCTCTGCTTCGGGAAACACCGATATTGAAAAATCTTCACTGTAAAAGCCACTGTCTGCCGATATTTGAAGCATTTCAAGCTCCTCTGGCTGAATAGTTTCGTTTTCTTTCGTCACATTTATGAATTTCACACCAAAAATGCCGGTCAAAAGCCCGCACAAGAGTACACATATTAGCAAAATTCTTTTGTTATATAGTTTTTCGTTAATTAAAGCTCTATACATATGCTTATTCATCAATCCTTCGTTCATTATATTCCTTCAAATAAAAGTCCTTCTCATATATGCCGTCCGAAAAGGCCAGATTCGGAACAAGAACACTTTCCACCAGAGCATCGTTTTTTGAAAGAGTTATATTTTCACCCTCTTTGATATTGAAATTACATTTTAGCTTCCCTAAACCATCCGGTTTTGAATAGTTCTTACAGTATATTATAAGGCTTTCCCCCGACTTCAATATAAGTCCCGGAAGCCGATAGGCATATTTATCCATACCGTCGGACAGATAATAGTTATCCGTAGAGATAATGCTTCCGGATCTGTTTGTCAATTCGATATAATCATTCTGACCCTTCGCTTTTATTGATTTTATTTCAATATGCGCATCCTTTTTGCTATTTGTATACAGCTCCACTTTTATATGTCCGTCGGAAATATATGCTCCATCAATAACAAGTTCTTTGTCATTTATTACCTTTCCATTTATCTTCCAATATGCAAATTCTTCATTTTCAGATAATAATGGCAGGATTTTAACCGGAATATCCGAAAAGTACACACCTATAAAATCTTCTCCCTCCGATTTGACGGAATTTATCTCGAATCCGCTAAAACCGCCGGCAACACTTACATTGAGAATATATGTATCTTCAAGTCCGAAATAATCCCTCATATTTTCGAGGAGCCTTTCCGGTCTTTCCTCTGAAACCTCGGATATCCAATCAATCTCCTCTTCCACAAGATCATAGCTGACCTTATCTCTGTCATAAAGGTCATAAACTTCATTGAGTGCAGTCTCATCCAGCATATATTTCAGCTCATTTTTCCTCATGTCATGCATCTCTGCTAGCTTTGACCTTATATTTTCAGGAGAAAGCTGAAAATTCATAATGTCACATACATCATTGACAAATATATCCCTGTAATAGTCACTTTGGAGCATGCGCATAAACAGCTTGGACCTGAATTCATGTGCGATTCCCTCCAACAGGCGCATATCATCATCATATGCATATCCCAGTGCCTTATCCAAATCATAGAGCGCATAATGATATCTCCCATCAAATACAGTATCCGGGGTATAATTATTGTCCGCCGAAATAAACCTGTATGCACAAACATTATTGGTGGGAAAATCTGTATTACCCGTATAATATTCAATAGCAAAGAGCATGAGATAATTTTTTGTATCGATAAAGGCATTAAGCTTTTCTCTGTTTGCAGCATCCTCATAGTCATAGTCCGCAAAGCGATATATCTTATCATTGTATTCCTCTAAATAAGCTTCGTTTTCATCTCCGCTCATATCCATGTCTCCGCCCTTGAATACAGCAAAATCCCCTTCGTCATTTTCACAAAGATATTTGTTTTTTAGATAATCATTATCAATGTCATTTTCAAGCCAATATATCCCGTAATATTCTCCGTTAAGATATACCGTTACCGGCAGGGCGTTTATTGTGTCGATGAGATCGTATTCATCGGCAAGACTGCACAAAAGCTCGTTTCGAATATAACCGTATCCATTGTCACTTCCGGCATTTCTGACAACCATTTTCTTAAAGGAAGCTATTATGCTTCCATCCTTGCGTCTGAGCTTGTCAAATACCGGATATCTGAATTTGTTCTGCTCATCATATTCCCGTCTTGCGTACAGCTTAAATGATTTCTGTTGTTTTACCCTTGAGGATGCTCCAGTAATTCTTATACCGCAGCTGATATCCATTATTTCATTGCCATCCGGAGTAAAAAACTCCGCATGAACCTGGCGTTCTGACTCTCTTCCCCTTCTCATATAATTGGCAAAATGCAGTGAATATATCTGACTTTCCGGATCTTTTTCCTCAAAGAAATCATCATGATCCTTACCGCTCACAAAGATTCCGTCATCATAGCCAAAAAGACCATCCGGATCTCCATATACAGATAAAACAAGAGTATCATATCTGGATTTTATGTTTTTACCGACGAAATAGGTTCTGTAGACACATTCGGAAGTCTCTCCCGTATCCTTGACAGAGACAAAGTTTATATTATATACCCTTTCATCATCTCTGGGCTGTATCATTATGGGTTCGGTATACAAAATTCCCGATTCTTCATCCGGTATATAATCATTAAGGGAATAGAATACCCGCATTCCATCAGGAACTTTCAGCTCAACAATAACTCCGCTTTCATAAAAACCACTGTCAGCAGATATTGTAAAGTCCTGAGAATTATTCTCGACATCAGCGCTCATATGCCCGGTTATTACATTCATTGCTCCACATACCAAAAGCAATACTATAAGTCCGGTTACAATGTATGTACGCACTTCCCTTACTGCCATCAGAAAACTTTCCTTCCCAGATAATAAAATCCCTTGCATTCATCCAGAGAAACCTTTACATATCTGCCGATAAGCTCATTGCTTCCCTCAAAATGAACCAGCATATTGTTTGAAAGCCTCCCCGTCACAAGGGTGCTGTCATTTTCGTTTACCCCCTCAACAAGCGCTTCCATAGTGCGTCCCTCAAAGCGTTTCGCACGCATTCTGGCAGTTTCCTGCACGCACTTCAAAACCCTGTCAAAATTTTCTTTTACAACATTCTCTTCAACCTGATTCTCCATTGCTGCGGCAGGAGTTCCGTTTCTTTTCGAATATATAAATGTAAATGCATTGTCAAACTGTACTTTTCGTACTACATCAATGGTTTCATCCACATCCTTATCCGTCTCTCCCGGAAATCCCACCATGATATCCGTGGTTATGGATATATCAGGAATCCTGTCCTTTATTCTTGCGGCAAGCGCAATGTATTTCTCCTTCGAGTAGTTCCTGTTCATCGCCTTAAGTATGCGGTCAGAGCCCGCCTGCAGCGGAAGATGCAGATGTCTGCATATCTTATCTGAGCCTGCCATAACCGAAATGAGCTCCTCCGAAAGATCCTTCGGGTGTGAAGTCATAAAGCGTATGCGCCGTATTCCGTCTATCCTTTCAACCTCACTCAAAAGCTGTGCAAAGGTAATTCCCCCGGACAATCCTCTTCCGTAGGAATTTACATTCTGACCAAGAAGCATTATCTCCGTGACGCCGTCCTTTGAAAGCTTCTCTATCTCCCTTATTATATCCCCGGGCTCCCTGCTTTTTTCCCTGCCTCTCACATAAGGCACAATACAATATGTGCAGAAATTATTGCAGCCGTACATAATGTTTACGCCGGACTTAAACGGATATTTTCTCTCCGTCGGAAGCTCCTCCACGATTTTGTCATTTCCGTCAACAATATCCACAACCATAGAATCGCTTACAAACATTGTATATATAAGCTCAGCGAATTTATATATATTATGTGTTCCGAAGATAAGGTCAACAAAGTGATAGCTTTCTCTTATCCTTTCGACAGCAGAAGTCTCCTGCATCATACAGCCGCAAAGGGCAATCTTCATATGGGGATTTTTCTTTTTGTAGCCGTTAAGTACTCCCAGTCTTCCATATACCTTCTGGTTGGCATTGTCCCTGACGGTGCAGGTATTATATATGACAAAATCCGCATTTTCACTATCAATAAGCTCATACCCGATTTTTTTAAGTATTCCCGAGAGCTTCTCCGAATCCCTTGCATTCATTTGACAGCCAAAGGTTACCACACATGCCGTTGGTATGCGCCCTAATGTATTCGCAAGCTCATCTACAAAGGCTGAGGCCTTTTCCATATATTCAAATTGTAAATCAGCTTCCCTATTGCTCATTTTTGACCGGCTCCTCTATAAAGCATCCCATTAATCTGTTCTTCCTGTATATTCCCTCGTCCAATGACAGATCCGGAATAGTGACCGTTTCTATTGTATCCTTGAAATATATCAGGCTTATTTCTTCGTATTTTCTGACATTAAAATTAAGTCTGTATCCCATAAGACCGTCAATATTCGAATAATTTTTGCCATATAGCCGTATTTTTTCGCCCGGCCTCATATTCAAAAATGGCAGAGCATATTTATACATATTGTCATCATCCGTCAAAAAATAACCTGTAGTTGAAATATTTTTATCCGAAAGATTGATTATATCAATATAATCTCCGTTGCCCTTAGCGCTTATTCCGTCAATTTCAAGCTTAGGCTCATCGGAAGGTCTCGTAAACAGAGCTATAAATACCTCATCCTCGTAATCACTGCCATATATTATGAGCTCGTCAGAATATATTTCCTCCCCGTTTACCTCCCAGTGATCGAAAGCCTCATTAGAGCCCAATTCAGGAGAGAGCGTCAAAGGGTATTTTTTAAAATATGTACCTTCAAACTCATCATCCTCTGTCACAAACGAATTAACTCTTATACAGCTGTAAGCACTATTATTTTCGATATTAAACTGATAAACATCTCCAAAATCAAAACGGAACTGCATATCCTTAATGACTGTATCCGCCCTGTACGTCGCATATTTTTTTATATATTCTGTCTGTTCGTTAAAATATGCCATATCGGGTATTTTGTTTTCGTTGCCGTATCCGTCCGGCATATATGTGACAATCTTTTCCCTTTCAAGCATGTTCTCCAACTCATTTTGACGTTGGGAATTGATCTCATCAAGTGCTGAAATGATTTTTTCGGGAGAATATGCATAATTCATGATATCGCAGAGATAGGCTGCAAAAAATTCTTTACAGTCCTCTCTTTCCATAATATTCATAAACAGAGGTGCCAATCCCGCATCTGCAAATAACCAGCTGCTGTAGTCATCATAGGCAAAGTACATAGCTCCAAAATCAAGTCCAAAGGCATAATCCAGGTCATGTAATTGAAATCTGTACCTTCCGTCGAAAACGGTTCCCTCCTGATAATCTCCGGTATTCGAAATAAATCTGTATACATTATAATTGTGAAATATCCAGTCCCTGTTTCCTATATAATACTCTATGGCATAGTATTTCAAATAATCTTCTACATCCAGAAATTCATTCAATTTGCTGAAATTATCATCATCCAGCAGATCACTTTCACTGATTTCATCAAAAAACTCGTTATATTCCTTTGCATACTCTTCATCCTCTTCATCGAAGAACAGCTTTTCCCTTTCGGAGCCCTCCATGCAGGCAAATCTTCCGTCAAATTCCCCGTAAAGATTTTCCAGAAATGTATCGTCAAAATAAGTTTCTAAAAAATATACGCCATTGTATTTTCCGTTTAAATATACGGTAACCGGAATCGACTTGTCGGAAGCATAAAACCCTGCAGCGCCAGCAAGCCTTCCGGCAAGCTCACTCCTTACATACGCCGAGCCATTGTCATTGCCTGCATTTCTGACAACAAGACGCTTATTTTTTTTGCCTATACTCCCGTCCTTAAGAGAATAAAAATCGTAAAAAACAGGGACTTTGAAATCGTTTTTCACATCATCATATTCTCCTCTTGCATAAAGACGAAAGGACTTCTGCTCAAAATATCTTGTCATCTTTCCATGAATCCGGATTCCGCATTTTTGTTCCGCAAGAACCCTTCCGTCCTTCGAAAAGATATCAAGCCAAACCTCCCTCTCATTTTCACGCCCCTTAAGCATAAAATTTCCGTTCATTTCCTTGCCGTCCGAATTATATACCGGATTATCCGGATCAAACTCATCAGCAGCTTTTCCATATGCAAATATTCCCGCTTCATACCCGAACAGCTCCTTGGGATCGCCATAAACGGAAAGAACAGGTGTACTGTATCTGTCCTTGACATTTTTTCCAACAATATATGTTCTGCTTTCTATGTCCGATACCGTACCGTCCGCATAAAAGGCTATAAATCTGTAATTGTAAAGCTTTTCCGTCTCCTTAGGAATAAGCTCTATAGCCCCGCTGTAGGCTTCATCCTCCGTAGTCGGAGAGGTTCCGTCCGTTGTATAGTATATCCTTGCATTCTCTGGCGCTTTTGCTTCTAACAGCAAATCAGCATTATAAAAGCCGCTGTCGGCGGATATTTCAAGCTTCTCCGAGTACCCCTCATCCTTATTGATTTTATCCATTGCCGCATATACAACGCAAATACAAAGTAAAAATGCGGATATCGTTATGATAATAAGCTTTTTCAATCAACTGTCTCCATTTCCGTAAATATACCGTACTCATCACGGACATATTCCCCGTTTTTGAATGAAAGCCCGGGGATTTTTATACTTTCCAATTCATTGTCCATATACGAGAATGACAATATTTCATTCTCAGAGAGATTAAAATTCAGTCTGAAGCCCCCAAGCCCTTTTGCTTCTGAATAATCTGAACCATATAGAACCAGACTTTCTCCTGCTTTCAGGCTTACGGCGGGCACCGAATACTTGTATTTATCATCGCTGTCTGACAGATAATAGCCGAAGGTATATATATCATGCCCCGAGGGATTGCTAAGGACAATATAGTCATTACTTCCCTTTGCGCTCATCCTGTCTATGCAAATATACTGCGGCTCCTCCAGCCGTGAAAAGGCATTAACAACTATTTCCTCCTCTTCATAGTCCCTGCCAAAGAGCTTAAGCCTTTCGTCATATACAGCCTCCCCGTTTATCTCCCAATGATCAAACACTTCATTTTCAGCAAGAACTGGGGTTAATTCCACGGCATAGTCCGCTAGATACATCCCCTTAAATTCTTCTGCAACATTATATGAATTTACTCTTACTTTTCCTTTTTCCATATTGTTAGTGACACACAGATAGTATAAATTCCCTACAGGATAATAATCCTTAAGATCTGTAAAAACCGCCATAGGACGTATTGTGGGATATTCTCTTATAATATCAAGCTCTCTTTCAACATTTGCGATATTCTGATTCTCGTCGCTTTCAATAACGGAATCAAGCATTAAATCTGTCTCCTCAAGCATATGGAAAAGCTCGTAATATCTGGAGTCATTCATTTCGTCCAGCACTCTTGACAGATTGTCTGGAGATATAACACCGTTCATCAAATCACACATATAATTAAAAAATACGGTTCTGCAATCCTCCCTCTTCATCAGAAGGTCAAACAAAGAAGGCGGCTCAAAATCCGCCATATTATATATTAACGGACTGTCTGCCGGAAGCCCCATCCCCGTACCGATAAGCCCGAATGCCCAGTCCAGATCATATGGAACAAAATGATATTTTCCGTCAAATACACTATTTTCAACATAAGTATTATCCGGCGATACATATCTGTAGGTCAGATAATTATTTTTTGGCCAGTCATGATTGCCGATATAATAATTAAAGGCATAATTCTTTAGATAGCTTTCAATATCCATAAATTCTGTTACCTTTTTTAAATTATCATCGTCAGTCAAATCAAGACTTATCAGCCTTTCATATTCTTCATTATATTCATCCGCATACATCAGTTCATCATCATTTGCGGTTTTATTAAATTCATTTCCCGACAAAAGAACAAATCTTCCGTCATAATCTCCGTACCTGCCTTCAAAATATTCCTCGTCAAAATTATTAAGCATCCAGTATATTCCCATATATGTTCCGTTGACATATACGGTTATTGGCAAAGCCTCCTGATAATCCGGAAAATCTGCGGATTTTGCAAGTCTTTGGGACAGCTCATTTCTAATGTAGGCATATCCGTTATCATTGCCTGAATTTCTGATGATAAGAGACTTAAACTCATCATTCACATTTCCGTCTTCGGAATACATATCTCTAAAAAATGGATACTTAAGCTGCCCCGTACCGTCATATATTTTTCGTGCCGTAAGCTTGAAGGATTTTTGATTCTTTACTCTGGACATCGTACCGAATATCCTTAAGCCCATATTCTTATCAACAAGCTTCTTACCATTTTCATCAAAGAAAACAACATTTACAGTTCGCTCAAACTTCCTTCCCTTCTGATTAAAATTGGCACCCAGATAGGCGGTTACAACATCCGCATCAGGATTTTTCTTCCAATACTCATCCCAAAGTCTTCCCTTTACAAAAATACCGTTGTCATATCCAAAAAGCTCATCCTCATCGCCAGATACCGAAAGCACCAAAGTATTATATCGATCCTTAATGTTCTTGCCGACTATGTAGCTTCTTGCTATTGTTTGCGACCTTCTGCCATTTCCGTAAACTGCAAGAAATTTGTAATTGTATATAGCTTCTTCATCATCCGGGATAATACGGATTGGCTCATTATATACAAATGAACTGCCCTCATCTGGAATTGAGTTATCCTCCGTATAGTAAACAACTGCATCATTCGGAGCATGTACCTCAATCTCAAATTCTTCAGAATAAAATCCACTGTCAGTGACACTTATCACTCCGGCGTTTTGTTCCGATACGGATTTTAAATTATAAGACAATAAAAGACCTGCACAGGAAAAAAGCAGGCAAAATATAAGTACCGCACTCAGAATATATCTGTATCTATTATTTATATTTTCTCTAAAGACCATTTTTTGTCGTACTTCCAAAGCCGCCGTTTCTGATATCCGAAACGTCATCATCCTCTGTTATGCCGTATTCTATGAAGATTCCCTGACAGAAGCCCTCTCCCGCCTTTACCGACAGCGTCCTTCCCTCATTGGAATCGTTGGTAAGCTTAATGAAAATATGCCCCTCATTGTCTGAATCATAATAATCGCTGTCGATAATTCCCACAGTGTTATTCAGCTGCAGGCGGTACTTAAAGCCAAGTCCGCTCCTGGGATAGAGCTTAAGAACCCATCCCTCATCAATGTGTGCACGGATTCCCGTAGGAAGCTTGATAGTCTCCCCCGGCTTAAGCTCAAAGTCGAAGGGCGCATAAAAATCATATCCTGCGCTTCCCCTTGTGGCACGCTTTGGAAGCTTAATGCTTTCATAGATCTCCTCCGCATTAAGCCTTGGATAATCCTCCTTTACGGCGCTTATATAATTATCCTTACTTACCTTTTCAAATCTAGCTATTCGTTTCACAGCTCTTTCCCTTAAATACCTTTCCGTCGGCATAGTCCCCGCAATGAAGGACAATCTCGCCGCTTTCCTTTGTCTTATTTATATTTATGACCCTCTGGTTTCCGCTCCCCTTCCACAGAAGCTTTTCATCCCTCAATTCCTTTATGTATTCCCCGTCCACAAGGACATCCACATAGTTCAATACCGCATCGTCCTTTATTTCCTCATAGAGATAGCCGGTGTAGAGCCAAATTGTTTTGTGGGGATACTTTTCCTTTACTTCCCTGCACAGTGAGCGCACATCCACACGGTTTCCTATAAACAAGGGGTCTCCTCCCGACAGGGTAAGCCCGGAAATATAGCTTTTGTCCAGCTGCTCGAAGACCTCACCTTTTGCGGCATCATCAAACAAAAGCCCCCCGTCCGGGTCCCATGTTATGGGATTCTGACATTCGGGGCATTGATGATCACAGCCTGCAAGCCACAATACGACCCGCAGACCGTCTCCGTTTTTCATGTCATCCTTTGTAATATCGTGATAGCGCAATTTAATTCCTCTACATGCTTACACGCTCTGCAATCTCCGCCATCTTTGCATCGTTAAGCCTTGTATCTCCATGAACCCTCGAATAGGAAAGATAACCGTTCATCCTGTCTATCTTCGTGAGATTCCTGCTTCCGCACACAGGACACACATCCATCTCCAGTTCCTCATGTCCGCAGTCGTCGCAATATGCAAGGGAGAGATTAACTCCCTCATAGAAGCCCATATCCATAGCCCTGTGTATCAGAGTCTTTATCGCCTCGATATTGTAATCTATGGGATACTTCACATATTGAATCTTTCCTCCGTTTGAGAGATCCCAGAAACGATTTTCAAGATCCTGCTTCTCTATGGGAGTAATGTTCTCCGTAACATGGCAATGGAAGCTGTTTGACACATAATCCCTGTCGGAAACGCCCTCAACGATACCGTATTTGTTTCTGAACTGCTTAACCTGCAGTCCGCAGAGATTCTCCGCAGGAGTACCGTATATGGCATAAAGCCTTCCGTCCTCCTCCTTGTACTCATTTATCCTCTTGTTGATATGCTCCATAACCTCAATGGCAAAGGCTCCGTCCTCTACGAGACTCTTTCCGTTATAAAGCTTCTGCAGTTCATTAAGCGCAGTGATCCCGAAGGAAGCCGTTGCGGATTTGAGTATCGGCTTTATCTTGTCCGTAAGCTCAAGATGTCCGCCGAGAAAACCTCCCTCACAATATGCAAGGGGGTTGGTGGAGGCTCTCATCTCCCCGAGATATGCGTATGTCCTAAGATGCAGCTGTCTTATGAGATTTAGATAATAATCCAGAACCTCATAGAAATCCCTGCTTTCCTTCATTGCCTTCGCAAGTATCATCGGAAGATGCAGGGACACGACGCCAATATTGAAGCGCCCCACAAATACAGGCTTGTCCTCGTCATCCGCCGGATGCATACCTCCCCTTTCGTACCACGGCGAAAGAAATGCGCTACACCCCATAGGGGATACTATCTTTCCGTACTGCTTATACATTGAAGCCACATAGCCCTTGCCGGTAAGGGAAAGCCAGTCCGGATACATGGTCTTTGCGGAGCATTTAACCCCCGCCTCAAAGACATCCTCCAGAGGCTTTCCGGGACCGTGAAGATTCTCATCATACAAAAATACAATCTTGGGGAAAAGCACAGGCTTTTTATGATCCTTTTTGCCCTGTCCCTTTCTTCTGACATTAAGCATTATGATAGTCGCAAGCTTGGCAAACTTTCCCGTTCCCGTGCCTGCGGTCACGGTAATAAAGGGATAATCCCCCCTGCTGGAGGCAACCGTGTTGAATTTGTACTCCCACCCCTGGAAGCCCTGTTCAAAATCCCTTTCAATATCCTTGTCAGCCTCCTCCTTTGCCTTTTCCTCGGACACTCCCATTGCGGTATATTTGTCCACATATTTTTTGTATGACTTTTCCGCATAGGGCTCCAGAATCAGATCCACCGAGGGCACGGTAAAGCCGCCGTACTGCTGGCTTGCAGCCGAAAGCACGATATCTCCAATGACATCGAAGGCTACATCCAAAGTTTTGGGCTCATTATACCAGATATTGCCCATTTCAAAGCCGCCCTTAAGCACATGCTCCACATCAAAGAGACAGCAGTTCATGGTATCTCTTCTGGCGGACATATCGTGTACATACAAATATCCGTCACGGCATGCCTGAATCTCCTCCGTGGTCATAAAGAATTTCTGATAAAGAGCCTTGTTTAATTGATTGAATATAAGGCTTCTCTTCGTTGAAACAAGGGCAGAATCTGTATTTGCATTCTCCTTGTCCCCGATATACATTATGGACTGGCTTTTTTTGTATACATCATCGAGCATCCGCACGAAATCCTGCTTGTAGTTGCGGTAATCCCTGTAGCTCTTTGCCACAATGGGCTTTACCTGCTCCAAGGCCGTTTCCACGATATTGTGCATTACCGCAATGGGAATCTCCTTTGTGTCAAGCTCATTTACCTTCTCAACAACATACTGGCATATAAGCCCGTTCTCCTCGTCGGTAAACTGGGTCAGCGCCCTGTATGCACTCTTGCTTACGGCATTTACCACCTTCTGCACATTGAAGGCTTCCACGCTTCCGTCCTTTTTGATTACAACCACCTCTTTATCCGGTCTGTACTTAAGGCTGTAATCAATATTGTTCTTTCTAGCGGAATCAAAATTACTGCTCATTACTTTCTCCCTCATCAGACTTAAACCGACAGGTTTAAATCTAAATTTAACTAAATATAGTTGTTTTTGTGTTATGTAAATCAATATATTGTGCGTACTCTATGAGTATAAGAAATAAAATTTGACTTGTCAATGATAGTTTAGAGATTAACAAAAAAGTGTTAAAACAGCCGGATTTTCGCTGTTTTTCACAAAATACCCAGTATATCCTGAACTTCCTTCAGACTTTTTATCTCATATACGGGAATATAAGGGCTTTCGTTAAGCCAGCCCCCGGGGTTATACCATACGGAGGCTATTCCATACTCATTGGCTCCACGTATGTCGCTGGTAAGGGAATCCCCGACGACAAGAAGCCTTTCCTTGTCCTTTTCAGCTATATGCTCACAACAATATTCAAAAAAAGCTCTCTGCGGCTTCTCCGCACCGACCTCCTCAGATATAAAAAGCTCCTCAATATAATCTGTAAGCCCTGAAAGGGAGAGCTTTCCCCTCTGAACGGACGCCACTCCGTTCGTTATGATATACTGTTTAAAAAGTCCTGTGTCAAATAATTTTTTTACGATTTCATATGAATTTTCGATATATTTATATGTCGTTGACAGACCATACTCGTAGGAAATCCTTAATTGTTCGGAAGAAATAGTATCAGAAAGAGAAAGCTCGTCCACAAGCTCCCTGAAACGCCCTATAAGCAGCTCCTGCCTTGTAACCTCAGAAAGCTCAAGTTTTTTCCAATAGCGGTCATTGATAGCGGAATACAGGGATACAATATCATCCCCTATATCCATCCCCTGCTCCTTAAAGGCTGCAACGAGACTTTTCCTCTGAGCATAGAGAAAATCCAGAAGAGTCCCGTCCACATCCCATAATATGGCAGTATATCTTACATCCGGCATTATCAGGCGTTTGCCTCTGAAGTACCCTCTGCCTTTGCGAGAGCCTCCTCCTTGGCATTCTTATTCTTTCTAAGCTTAAGACCGATGAAGCAGCCAAGACCTCCCACTGCCACAAACACTATCAGCACCATAAGATATGATAAAAATGCGTTGATAAATGCAACAAATGAACTCATAATACCCTCCGTGAATATGTTTTATTAAAAATAACACGAAATTATTATAGCATAGTTTTACAGGTTAAACAACTGATTGTTTTGCACTCTATCCTCTTACCTGACCATTTCCCTCTATCTCATACTTGTAGGTGGTAAGCGCTTTGAGTCCCATTGGTCCTCTCGCATGGAGCTTCTGAGTGCTTATGCCTATCTCAGCTCCGAAGCCGAACTCAAAGCCGTCCGTGAAACGGGTGGAAACATTGTGATATACGCAGGCGGAATCTATCTCAAGGAGAAATTTTTCTGCATTTTCCTTATTCTCCGTGATTATGCATTCGCTGTGTCCTGTACTGTATTTATTTATATGGGCAATGGCCTCATCCACATCGGAAACGGTCTTTATGGACAGGATATAATCAAGATATTCCCTGCCATAATCTTCATCAGTTGCCGGAATACAGTCGTCTCCGAGTACAGCTCTCGCCGCCTCATCCCCCCGAAGCTCCACGTTTTTCTCCGAAAGCTTCCTTTGAAGCGCAGGAAGCAGCGCATCCTTTATCCCCTCATGCACCACAAGGGATTCACAGGCATTGCATACGCTTATCCTCTGGGTCTTTGCGTTAAATATAATATTAACCGCCATATTGATATCCGCAGACTCATCCACATAGATGTGGCAGTTTCCGGTGCCCGTCTCTATCACGGGTATAGTTGCATTCTCCACCACCGCACGAATGAGCCCTGCTCCCCCTCTGGGTATCAGCACATCCACATACTGCTTTAATTTCATGAACTCGTTAGTGACATTCCTGTCATTGTTCTCTATAAGCTGCAGACATTCCCTCAGGACATTGTTTTCCTCCAAGGTGTCGCAGAGCACCTTGACTATAGCCATATTGGAATTTATGGCTTCCTTTCCGCCCTTCAATATGACTGCATTCCCAGTCTTGAAGGTTAGTCCGAAGGCATCCGCCGTGACATTGGGTCTTGCCTCATAAATGATCCCAACCACTCCGAAGGGAACCCTGACAGCCCTTATGTGCATACCGTTTGGCCTGTCGAATTCATCTATTACCTCGTTGAGCACTCCGGAAAGTGCGGCTATCTGCCTAAGTCCCTCAGCCATTGCGGCTATCCTCTTTTCATCAAGCATCAGCCGGTCTATAAGTCCCTCATTAAGCCCGCTTTCTCGGGCAAAGGAGATATCCCTTTTGTTCTCCCCAATTATCTCGTCCGCTCTCTTTATGAGGTTATCCGCACATTTTTTGAGTATCTCATTCTTTTTTTCTTCACTTAATTTAAGAAGTGCATTCTTTGCCCGCTTTGCATCACTTCCGATTTTTTCAAGCTCTGTCATTTATAATCTCCTTTGCAACATATTCTGCAGCTTTAATGCCGTCCATAGCGGCTGAGGTTATGCCTCCAGCATAGCCTGCGCCTTCTCCGCAGGGAAAAACTCCCTTTACGGAGGCGTTTAAGCCCTCATCCCTTACAATCCTTACAGGGGATGAGGTTCTGCTCTCAACTCCCGAAAGAATTGCCGCACTGTCATTAAATCCTTTGATCTCCCCTCCGAAATGCTCCATCCCCTCTATGAAGGCATGATTCATCTCAGGGGTAAGTATTCCGGACAGATCGCACCACTCGTAAGCGCCCTTTATGGAGGGTTCAAATTCCACGAATTCTCCTACAGCATTTTCATTTGTAGTACCGGATTTTTCCACCGCATTCTTAAAGCTCCCATAGCGCTGCACCGGTACTCTGCCCTTTGCGAGCATATATGCCTTTTTCTCCAGCCCCCTTTGAAATTCAATTCCCGCAAGGGGCGAAGAATCCGGATAATCAGCTGGCGTTACAGTCACTATTATCGCAGAGTTTGCATTGCAGCCATTCCTGTCCGAATAGCTCATTCCGTTTACCGACAATCCTCCCTCCTCCGAGGATGAATTGACCACATAGCCTCCCGGGCACATACAGAAGGAATACACTCCCCTCCCGCTTTTGGTATGGGCGGTAAGCTTGTAGGGCGCAGCCCCGAGTAGTTCGTAGCGCTCTATGTTTTCCCGGCTCGAAAAACCGTATTGCGCCCGGTTTATAAGCTCCTGAGGATGCTCCACCCTGAAGCCTACGGCAAAGGGCTTTGCTTCCATTGAAAGCCCCTCATCAAAGAGCATTCTGTAGGTGTCTCTTGCGCTGTGTCCGGTGGCAAGTATGAGTCTCTTTGCTTTAATAATGCGTCTATTACCCTTTTCACATATCTCTATGCCGGTAAGCCCTCCGTTCTCATATTTGATTCCTGTAAGCATGCATTCAAAGTGCACTTCCCCACCCAGACGGATTATTTCATTTCTGATATTTTTAACAATATCCTTTAGCCTGTCCGTTCCGATATGAGGCTTGTAATCATAGAGTATGGACTCATCCGCACCGAATTTCACAAAGGTTTCAAGTACAGCCCTGCCCCTGTGCTCCTTATCCTTTACGAGTGTGTTTAATTTTCCGTCGGAAAATGTGCCGGCGCCTCCCTCTCCGAAAAGCACATTGGATTCGGGATTTAATGCGCCCGTATTCCAAAAATCAAGGACATCCCTTTCCCGCTCATCTACCTGCCTTCCTCTTTCTATTATAACAGGCTTAAAGCCGCAGAGAGTAAGATAATATCCGGCAAACATCCCTGCGGGACCAAAGCCTGCAATCACGGGGCGTTCAGCTTCACTTATAATATTCCTGTCAAGAGTATAGGGGAATTCATAGCCTGTACCCGCACTACGGCTTACCTGATTTGCGGCGTTTTTTCCTTTGCTTATTCTCTTTAACAGCTCCTCCTCGTTTTTTACAACAGCCAGAACTGTATAAACAAAGTAAAGCTCCGGTTTCCTCCTTGCATCCAGCGAGCGCCTTATGACCTGCAGGCTTTTAATGTCCTCTCTCTTGCATTTAAGTATTCTGCATACGCAAAAATAAAGTTCATCCCTGCCCTCGTCAATATTCAGCTTTATCTGTGTTATACGGATCATATTGACATTCTATCCCTTTAAAAACCTTACGTCAATCTGTCAAAAAAATTAAATTTACTCTTTTTTTCACGGTAAATATGCTATATAATAATTATATGGATTTACTATATTTTTTTGGGAGAGGATATTATGCAGAGAACACTTACACAGGAAGAGATAGACACTCTTATTGATGCCTTAAACACTGTTAAAAGCTACGGCAATACAAATATGGTTTCCACGGATATATTGAAGAATCAGGTGGTGCTTACACAGCCGGAGATTGATTCTCTTATTGAGTCCCTCAATGTGGCAAGGGAGGGCTCCACGGAATTTAAAGTATCCGGTCCGGATGTCAATGTTGTGCTTTCACAGCCTGAGATCGATTCTCTCATTGATGCGCTGAATGTTATAAAACAATATGACGGAACCGATGATATTACCATAGAGATTGACAATAGTCAGACCGTGCTGACACAGGCGGAGATCGATAAACTGATCAACGTTCTGCTTACCATCAAGACTCACGAATAGTGCTTTTGAAAAGATGCTGCGGCTTTCAGACCGCAGCACTTTTTCCTGCTCTTATTCCACTCATCCATGCATGATGCAGATTGTAGCCCCCACATTTTCCATCTATATCCACAAGCTCTCCAATTATATAAAGCCAGCTTATAATCTTTGAGGAATAATCCGCATTTATTTCGGCAACAGGCACTCCTCCAGCAGTAGTCTGGGCATTGTCAAAGGAATTTGTAGAGTTTATCACAAAGTCAAAGCCCTTTATAAGCCTAAAAACCTTAAGCACTCTTTCTCTGTCCCTTGCGCCCTCAAAAGCCATTTCGGGCTTTAATCCGCTTTTCTTTAGTATCAGAAGCATCAGCTTCTTGTTTATGAGACCCTCAAAGAACTCTCCAAAGCTCTTTACCCTTAATGCCTTTATTCTACTGTCCGCAAAAGCCTCCATATCCTCAGCCGGCAGTCCGGGCAGGAAATCCGCTGTCACTTTTACGGTGCTTTTATCTTTCAGAGCCTCTCCGGCAAGCCGGCTAAACTGAAACACAGGTATTCCGGATATCCCATAATCCGTTATCTGCAGCTCCCCGCTCTCCCTGCACACATTCTGATCATTTACAAAAAGTGAAAGCTCCGCTTCACATCTGACCCCGGAGACAGCTTTATAAAAGCCGCCCTCTCCCTTAAGTGCGCAAAGCGCAGGCATGGGCTTAACTATGCTGTGTCCAAGTCCTTTAAGGAGCTGATAGCCATTTCCGTCGGAGCCTGTCTTTTTATAGCTCATTCCGCCGGTTGCAAGTATTACCCTGTCGAAATAATACCGCTTTTCTTCCTCGCCGTTTTCATTTCCGGTTTTTGCCGAAATTCCAAAAAGCCTCTTGTTTCCGCAGTCCGGCTTTATATCTATTATCTCATGCTGCGTCTTTAATTCTATTCCCCTGTTGGAGACGGCGTTTCGCAATATATCGAGAACGGATGAGGCCTGTTCATTGTGCGGATATACGTATCCGTTTTTATCCTTTGTGATGAGTCCCAGATTTTCAAAAAAAGAAATACATTCCACCGAAGAAAAGCTTTTAAGCTCCTCCCTCACAAAATCCCTGCTTTCGAAGGGATAGTAGCAGGTAGTGTCCATGGAGAGATTGGTCAGGTTACACCGTCCGTTTCCGGTAAGCAGAAGCTTCTTTCCCACTCTATCGTTTCTTTCAAAAAGAGTAACCTCCGCCCCGTTATCCGCAGCAGCTATGGAAGCCGAAAGTCCTGCGGCTCCTCCTCCTATTACAGCTATCCTCATACCCCGAATAACCTCGCAAAGGAGTCTAAAAATGCACCACCGGGAATTACGTAATATTCGCTGTCGTTAAAATTCCTTGAAAGAAGCAGCGAAATCAGATAGACAAGCGCCGTTACCGCAAAGCATACAAGCATTGAAAGCGTAAGTCCCAGATGCGGAACTATGAGCCGTCCCGCAAAATATACCACCACTCCAAGGATGCCCGATATGGCAGTGGGCACTATAAACATCCTTATAAAATCGGGTACAAGAGAAAACTGCCTTAAAACCATATATCCGAATATGGCGGTTCCCGCAAAATACATTATAAGTCCCGAAAGCACCAGTGATAATACCCCAAGCTTCCCCGCCTTAAGTATGATTATTGTCGATATTATAAAAACCGCATCCATTATCAGAAGTCCTACATATACATAGGTGCTCCTGCCCGAAAAATACACCGCCTTTGCAAACACATCCGTCAGTATCATAAAGCTTATCAAAAAATACCCTAATGATATCAGTACTTTTGCCGTCTCAAAATTCACAGAAAATGCAAGCAGGAATACTGACAGGAATATTCCCGTCATAAACGAGAAATGTATCAGTGCATTCAGGGCTATTCTGGCGTTTTTAAGCTCCTCCGTCTTAAAGCGGTTGGCACATATCCTTGAATGCCCGATAAGCACCGCATCGATTATCAAAAATACGATAAGGCATGGGAAAAGATGGAGAGATAGATACTCTCCCATACTGCCTGTCACTATCTCCTCCCCTGATGACAGGGCATAGAAGAACAGCCCGAAAAACAGGGGCAGAAGAATCAAAGCCTCCATAATAATATTCTGAAGCCTGCCGGCAAACAATATCCTTGTAATGGACAAAATATTCTCCATGGGTCTGTTTCCCTCTGAATTTATATTAACCCTCGACTGGGTACGATAGATAACCATGCAGAAGGAAAAAACAAAGAGCTCCGAGATCACAATGCCCACAGAAAGCCCTAATGCACCGTAAACGCCTGCAAAATCGTCATTTAAGAGGAGCGCACTCACCTTGCTTCCGTAATTTTTCAGCACAAAGCACAGTATCATTCCGAAGGTAAGCGCAGCAAGAACTCTCAATACAGATGCTGTAACGGCAGGCATCTCCTGATTTTCAGCCCTGAAAAAGCCAAGCAGACATTCAGTAAGCCCTCTCAGGAAAAATCCGCCGGATAAAATGACGCAGAGGATAGCTCCGTTGGGAAGCTTAAAAGCATTTCTCATAAGATAATATCCCGACACCGCAGATATGACTGCGGACAGCAGAGAAAAAACAAACATATAGAAAAAAATCCTGCTCTTTGCCTTTGTCTGGTTTCTGTACTGGAGCCTTCCGTTCTTACCCCTTATGAGCCTCCCGATGACTCCGGCGCTTCTTCCCACAAAAATCCGGTAGATAAACTCATTTATCAAAAGCGAGACAGCATAATATGTAAGACCGTTATCCCCCATCACGCTCCTTAAACACCATATTGCCGCAAAATACACTATAAAGGCTATGGCTGCAATCTGTTTTTTCCTTATCTCCACCTGATTCATATAATGTTCCTCTTATAATCGACGGGTAATGTCAAGACTGTTCAAAGCCTCTTCCTGCTTCTTTTCCATAAGCCTTGCATCCTCCTCATCCATATGATCATATCCGCAGAGATGATACATACTGTGGGCAATCAGAAATGCATACTCCCTTAAAGGAAGGTGCCCGTATTCTGCGGCCTGACTGTAAACCCTGTCCGCAGACACCACGATATCTCCAAGTATCAGCTCATCCGTCTCCGGATTCGTACAGCCCGAAGGATCATTTATGGTAAGATCAAAAACCGATGGCTTATCATATTTAAGATTTGGAAATGACAGCACATCCGTGTCCTTGTCTATTCCTCTCTCGCTTTTGTTGATCCTTCTGATTCCCTCATTGTCGGTAATAAATACATTTACCTCCGCCTCATAGGGACATTTCTCAAGCTCCAATATTCTTTCACACACTCTTGATGCGATTTCCTCCTCGTCAAAGGGAAAGCTTGCATCAACCAGGTTTTCAACGTAAAAAGTCATAATATAATTTTGCGTCCTTAAATATCTTCTTCATCTTAAGCAGCTCCGCAAGGGAAATATTGCAGTTGTTAAAGGTTCCCGTATTGTCAAAATGTGAAAAAGTCGCATCTATTATCCTGTCGGAATCAAAGCTCTTTTTCCTTTCCTCATCCGAAAGCACCTTAAGTATCGTGGTTATCACGGTTTCCGAGGCGATTATCGCAGCGACCTCCCTCGTCCTTATATTTACCTTTCCGCCGCCGTTCTTGTATTCTGCATATTCCTCCAATATCCGTCTTGCCGCCGGAGGAAAATCATTGGCTTCAAAAAGCGCTTGGAGCTCATCCTTTTTGTTATGATAATAGCCTGCACACTTCATTGCGTCCATATCAAGCCCGAATTCCTTTGAAATGAGCTCGATAAAATGTGTGGTATGGATGCACTGCTTGTATAACGGCGTATTGTTTTCCCTAAGCTCCTTCATCATGGGATTTTCCGTATCATTCAGCTCCAGATACTTATCTCTGTAATAGTAGAGCACCTTTCTCGAATAGAGCCTGATTATCCCTATTATAAGTATTGTCGAGATGATGATGTTTACGATGGGTATTATAAACATTTCAAAGCTCGGACGCTCGTTTGCCGGAAGTATTATTCCGGCGATCTCACATACAAAAATGCAGCATGCGGAAAGAAATATCCTGCCTCCGAATTTTTCGTCCTCCCTTATGGGACAGATCATTCCCACGGTAAACAGACTGCTTACGATATACATAAAGAATACCGGAAGCCCCGCTCCGGAAAAGAGCACGCTCATCATAAGCAGCGTAGTGCCGGCTATGGTGCCTATCGCAGTGTTTCCGTACAGCGAAAGTATCAGAAATACCGGCGCCATGGGCATGCACTCCACAGGAAGGAACATACATGCAAAGGAAAGCATTATTCCCAATGTGAGAAACCCCAAAAATTTGAAGGGATGTCTGGCGCTTATCTCGTTTACGCTTCCGTTTTCGGAATCCCTTCGGAATCTGAAAAATACAGTGCCAAGACCCAGCATGCACATTACGATATAGCTTATCTGCGTCTCAACGCCGAGTTTTTTATAGAAGCCCACGGCAAAAAGCCCTGCCATTACAATGGTCAGAAGTGCGGTCTTTGAGAGTATGAAGCCAAGCCTTCCTCTTCTTAAACTATTTTTTTCTGCGTTTTTATTTGTACCCGTATTGTCTTTTTCTGTTGCTTCAGCCATTTTTCCTGTATCTTTCGTGTCCGTTACCCTGATGCTTTTTTGTATTTTTTGCTTCGTAATTTTCGTATGCGTTCACTATTTTCTGTACAAGAGGATGACGCACCACATCCTTGCTTGTAAGCTTGCAGAAGGCGATATCCTCAACCTTGTTAAGCACCCTCATTGCAACATCAAGTCCGGATGATGTCCCCGGAGCTAAATCCTTCTGCGTCGCATCTCCCGTTATGACCACCTTCGAGCCAAAGCCCATACGTGTCAGAAACATCTTCATCTGCGCAGGGGTGGTATTCTGCGCCTCGTCCAGAATAATGTATGCATTGTCCAGAGTTCGTCCCCTCATATACGCCAGGGGCGCTACCTCTATGAGCCCCTTTTCCATATTTCTTACAAAGCTGTCCGCACCCATAATCTGATACAATGCATCATACAGCGGACGTAGATACGGGTCTACCTTACTCTGCAGATCTCCCGGAAGGAAGCCAAGCTTCTCCCCTGCTTCTATCGCAGGACGAGTGAGAATTATCCGCCCCACCTCTTCGTTTTTGAAGGCTGTGATCGCCATTGCCATCGCAAGGTAGGTCTTTCCCGTGCCTGCAGGGCCTATACCGAACACAACCATATTGTCCCTTATGGCATCAACATATCTCTTCTGCCCTATGGTCTTTGGCTTTATGGGCTTCCCGTTTACGGTGTGGCATATGATGTCCTCATCAATCTCTGTCAGCGCCTCTGTCTGTCCGCTCTTTCCCAGCTCTATCGCATAATCTATGTTCTGTTCCTCCAGTTCGTTTCCTCTGTCCACAAGGGTATCAAGCTTGTCAAGTATATCCCTTACCTGCTCAGCCTTTTGTCTCTCCCCCTTTATTATGAGTTCTCCGTTTCTGTCAACTATGATTACGTCAAAATCCTTTTCAAGCTTTTTTACATATGCATCCCGCATACCGAATATATCCCGCATATGCCTCGCATCAAGCTCCATTTTTACGGAAGTTTCATCCACCAAAGTGTATTATTCCACCTTTCCCACTATAATATGCTTTTCTCCCGGGGCAGTATCCCCGAAGCTGTATGCGGCAAGAAATCTCTTCTTTGCAGCCTCAAACTTATCCCTGTCATTTGCGTGCATCACGCAGAGCACATCTCCCCTTTTCACATAATCCCCCACCTTTTTCTTAAGCACAAGTCCCACTGTAGGGTCAATTACGTCATCCTTTTTCTCCCTTCCTCCTCCGAGCAGCAGGGAACAGAGACCTATTTCCTCACACTCTATGTGCCTTACATAGCCTTCCTTTTCCGAAAGGATTTCCTCAATGATGTCCGCCTTCGGAAAAAGCTCTGTATCGAATACGGGTTTCTCATCCCCACCCTGCGCCTTTACTAATTCCGCAAACTTATTCAGCGCAGACTTATCATCAATAACCTTATATAGCTTTTCTCTCGCAGCCTTCTCATTTTCGGCGGCACCGCCCAAAATGAGCATCTGGCTTCCAAAGGTAAGGCAGAGCTCAAAGAAATCCTCCGGCCCTTTTCCGTTAAGTGTATCTATTGCTTCCTTTACCTCCAGAATATTTCCCACGGCATATCCTAACGGCTCATCCATATCGGAGATTATTGCCACACATTTTCTTCCTGCGTTGTTCCCAATCTTTACCATTTCTCTTGCAAGCGCAAAGGAATCCTCCTCGGTCTTCATAAAAGCGCCGCTTCCGGTCTTGACATCAATCACTATGGCATCCGCTCCGGCGGCAAGCTTTTTACTCATTATGGAGCTTGCAATGAGGGACATATTATCCACTGTCGCCGTAACATCCCGCAGCGCATAGAGCTTTTTGTCCGCAGGAGCAATATCCGCAGTCTGTCCCATTATGGAAAGCCCTACGGTATTTACATTGTTTATGAATTCCTCGGTGGAAATGCTTGTGTTAAACCCCTTAAAGCTCTCTAACTTATCCGTTGTACCGCCGGTATGCCCCAGACCCCTTCCGCTCATTTTGCCGACAGGAACTCCGCAGGCAGCCACCATTGGTGTTACCACAAGGGAGGTCTTGTCTCCCACGCCTCCCGTTGAGTGCTTATCCACCTTTATTCCCTTTATTGCGGAGAGATCAAGCTTCTCTCCGGAGTTTTCCATGGCGATCGTAAGGTTAAGCGTCTCCTCCTCATTCATGCCCTTGAAATATATCGCCATCATAAGGGCTGAAGCCTGATAGTCAGGGATTTCTCCCTTGGTGTAGCCCTCTATGAAGAAGTCAATCTCCTCCTTTGTGAGAGCGTCGCCGTTTCGCTTATTCATTATGATATCGTACATTCTCATAGCACTTACCTCAAATTTTCTTTCTGCATATATCAGAAAGACAGCATCTGTCGCAATACGGCTTCGTACGTGCGGTGCATATGGCTCTTCCGTGCTCAACGAAGCGGTGGCAGAGGGCATTTCCCTCATGGGGAGGCACTATTTTTTTAAGCGCCGTCTCCACCTTCGCAGGCTCCTTAATTCCGTCCACAAGCCCTATGCGGTTGGAAAGTCTTATACAATGCGTATCGGTAACTATTGCAGGCTTCCCGAACACATCCCCCATCACAAGGTTTGCGCTCTTTCTGCCAACTCCCGGAAGCTTTAAGAGCTCCTCCATTGTGTCCGGAACCTTACCGCCGTACTCGAATCTGAGCATTTTCATACAGGCGGATATGTCCCTCGCCTTGGAGTTCCCCAGTCCGCAGGGGCGTACAATCTCTTCAATCTCAGAAACCTCCGCCTCCGAAAGCGCCTCCACGCTTGGAAATTTCTCATAGAGCTTCGGCACGATTTCATTTACCCTTGCATCCGTACATTGTGCTGCAAGTCTCACGCTCACAAGAAGCTTCCATGCCTCATCGTAGTCAAGCGTACAGTCCGAAACAGGATATTCCTTTTTTAACCGCTCTATTACCTCGAGCGCAAGCTGTTTTTTTGTCATCTCAGGTATTCGTCTATTCCCTTTGCCGCAGCCTTCCCGGCGCCCATTGCAAGTATTACCGTCGCAGCCCCCGTGACTGCATCGCCGCCTGCATATACGCCTTCCTTTGTAGTCTTTCCGTTGTTCTCATCGGCGATAATGCACTTCCACTTATTGATTTCAAGCCCCTCTGTAGTGGATGATATAAGGGGATTGGGGCTGGTTCCCAGAGCCATTATGACGGTATCCAGGTCTATCACACACTCCGAGCCCTCCTTTACAACCGGACGTCTTCTTCCCGATTCATCCGGCTCTCCAAGCTCCATCCTTACGCACTTGATTCCCTTTACCCAGCCGTTCTCATCGGCAAGTATCTCCGTGGGATTCGTAAGAAGGTCAAAGATTATGCCCTCCTCCTTTGCGTGATGAACCTCCTCCACTCTCGCAGGAAGCTCTTCCTCGCTTCTTCTGTATACGATATGCACCTCTGCGCCCAGACGAAGAGCTGTTCTTGCGGCATCCATTGCCACGTTTCCGCCGCCCACGACGGCTACCTTTTTGCCTCTCATTATGGGTGTTCTCGATTCCTCGTCAAACGCCTTCATAAGATTGCTTCTTGTAAGATATTCATTTGCGGAGAATACTCCGTTTGAGTTCTCTCCGGGTATACCCATAAACTTCGGAAGTCCTGCACCGGAACCCACAAATACGGCATCAAAGCCCTCCTCCTTCATAAGCTCGTCTATTGTGACAGCCTTTCCTATTACCACATTTGTCTCAATCTTAACTCCCAGAGCCTTGACGTTCTCAATTTCCTTCTTAACCACATCCTCCTTCGGAAGCCTGAACTCCGGAATACCGTATACCAAAACTCCGCCTGCCTCATGCAGCGCCTCGAATATTGTGACGTCATAGCCTGCTCTCGCAAGATCCCCTGCACAGGTAAGTCCGGCGGGACCGGAGCCTATGATCGCCACCTTCTTTCCGTTCTTCTCTGCCGGGGCCTTGGGCTTGATGCCGTTTTCTCTCGCCCAGTCGGCAACAAATCTCTCCAGCTTTCCTATGGATACTGCCTCTCCCTTTATTCCTCTTATGCATTTACCCTCGCACTGGCTCTCCTGGGGGCATACCCTTCCACATACTGCGGGAAGCGCAGAGGATTCGCTTATGATATCATAAGCCTTTTCGATATTTCCCTCCTTTACCTCCTGAATGAAGGCAGGAATGTTGATTGCCACGGGGCAGCCCTTTATGCACTGCGCATTTTTACAGTTTAAGCATCTTGTGGACTCATCCTTCGCCTCATTTATATCATAGCCTAAACATACCTCTTTGAAGTTCTTTGCCCTTTCTGCGGGAGCCTGCTCCCTTACGGGCACCTTTTTCATCATATCCATTTATATTTCCTCCGATTTATCCTAAGTTTATGAGCAATGTCCGCATCCGCCGTGGTGGGTATCCCCCTCCTCGGCCTTTAATTTTGCTCTGCCCTCCGCATCCTTGTACATAAGCTGTCTGCGCATCGCTTCATCCCAGTTTATGAGATGTCCGTCAAACTCCGGGCCGTCGACGCAGGCAAATTTGATCTCATCGCCTACGGTAAGTCTGCATGCGCCGCACATTCCCGTGCCGTCCACCATTATGGGATTCATGCTGACAACCGTTGGAATCCCCAGCTCCTTTGTGAGCTTGCAGACGAATTTCATCATTATCATGGGGCCTATTGCAATACAGAGGTCGTATTTATTTCCCTCATCCACAAGATCCTGAAGCGCCTTTGTGACCATTCCGCTCCTCTTGTACGAGCCGTCATCCGTTGTAATATAGAGATTTCCGGCTACCGCCTCCATCTCCTTTTCCATTATGACGAAGTCCTTATTCTTGAAGCCGCAGATTACATCCGCCGCTATTCCCTTTTCGCATAACCATTTAACCTGTGGATATACAGGCGCAGTGCCAAGTCCTCCCGCTATAAAGATTATCTTCTTTTTCTTAAGCTCCTCGATACTCTCATTGCAAAGCTCAGAGGGACAGCCTAAGGGGCCTACAAAATCATGGAAGCCCTCCCCCTCCTTTAATCTCTCCATAAGATTTGTTCCGGCCCCCACAATCTGAACCACAATGGTAACGGAATTTCTCTCTCTGTCATAATCGCAGATGGTAAGAGGAATCCTCTCGCCATCCTCGTCCGCCCTTGCTATTATAAACTGTCCGGGAAGACAGTTCTTAGCAACTCTGGGCGCCTCTACCTCCATAAGGTAGATATTGTCTGCAAGCGTTTCCTTCTTTAAAATTTTGTACATAATCACCCTTCCTTTTCATTTATTTGCTTTATTTGTTTTTAGTTCTCAATCATCATCATTCTCCACAGGAGGCTCAGGGGTGGGAGCCGGAATGGCATCCATCTCCGAGAGTATCTCATCATCCTCCGCAAGGATATACTTCCACATTTCTCCGGTTTCCGTATTTACGGCATACATTGATCCGGTTCTTGTGGACTTGCCTTCGGAATCCCTCAAAAGCTCCGCAACCACATAATAGCTTCCTTCATCTCCTATGGTGGTCACGAACTGGAAAGCATAGTTTAAGAAATTTCCGTTGTCGTCTGCGGCTCCCGACATATCCCGGATCTTTCCGAGAGCCAGCATATATGTGATCACATTGTTTTCAGCTTCCGAAACCGAAACCTTCGCATCCAGCTTAAGAGAGTATTCCCTTGTTTCCACTGGGCTCTTTAAGCCGTATTCAATGACAATAAACTTAAATTCCGATTCTCCCAAGGGCATATTTATTGGAGCGGTATACCGCATTGAGCTCTCGGTGGGAATGCTGCCATCCGTGGTATAATATATATTGCTCTCCCCCTCGCCCGCTTCCTCCAGCGTATCTATGACAGATATCTTTGTGGGGCTTGTGAAGGCTCCGCTCAAAGGATCCACCTTTGGAGGCTCCAGCTCGTCAATGCTTATATGATATTCCTTGGTCACAATATTTGACGTGATACCGTTTACATTGACAAAATAAGCCTTTATCACATAATCCCCGTTCTCCAGAAGTATGGGAGAGGTGTATTTTGTGCTGTCAGTATTGGGATCTGTCCCGTCCATGGTGTAATATATGTCCCCATCCCCGTATGCACTTATCTTCAGGGGCTGAATGCTTGTATAATACCCCTCGTTTACGGAAAACTCGGGTTCTGTTGCTATATACCCCTGATACTGGGCGATTATGGACTGGCTTCCGCTGGACAAAAGCAGCTCATTTATCCCCTTGTAATCATCCCTTGCCCTGTATACGGCGATAAGCTTCCCATAGGCGCTTTCCACCTGCTCATCCGTGGCTGACGGACAATCTATTATCTCCCTTAAGAGATATTCATATTCGGTTTTGTTATTTTCCTCAAAATATACCTGAGCAAGTCTGGCCATCACATCGGCGTTCTCAGGCTCCAATATCAGCGCCTTGTTATACCAGCCTATCGCCTTGTTGTAATCGCCCTCTTCCTCATATTCCATCCCTCTGCTTATCTGGTATTCCGCAGAAAAATTCCTGCGGTATAAAAGCGTTATTATGGGAATAAGGATTATGAGAAATATGCCCCCTGCAATTATGAACCTGAAATAATCTTTTTTTGGTCTTACAGCTTCGGGAGACTTTGCATCCGCCTCCGTACTGGAAAAATCGTTGTCAGTTATCTCATCGGTTATATTCTTTATTGTTTCCCTGTAAGTATCCTCAATCTCCGGTTCAAATTCGGGAACCATCTTTATCTCCCCGCCGCAGTTCTCGCACAGGAGCGCTCCCTCAGGTATCTCATATCCGCAATTAGGACACTTCATATTTTCCTCTTTAATTACTGCAAAGAAATTGACTTCACACAGTTATTCATAAGCATTGCTATTGTCATGGGACCGACGCCTCCTGGTACCGGAGTAATATATGAGACATGTGGAAATACATCATCATAATCCACATCACCGCACAGCTTATTGTCCTCCTGTCTGTGAATCCCTACATCTATAACTACCGCACCCTCCTTGATATACTCTGAGTCTATAAATTTGGGCTTTCCTATGGCAACCACGAGTATATCGGCACGTCTGCATACCTCTTTCAAATTCTTTGTGCGGGAATGTGCTATGGTAACCGTTCCGTTTTCTCTAAGTAAAAGCTGCGCCATGGGCTTGCCTACAATATTGCTTCTTCCAATAACGACGCATTCCTTACCCTCTATCTCTATTCCTGAACGCTTCAAAAGCTCTATTACTCCGGCAGGAGTGCAGGATACAAAGCCTTTACGCCCTATGGACAGCGCTCCCACATTTACCGGATGGAAGCCGTCCACGTCCTTTAAGGGAGATATGGCGTCAAGCACTCTTTCCTCATTTATATGCTTAGGCAGCGGAAGCTGTACAAGGATTCCGTTTACGTTATTTTTGTTGTTGAGCTCATCTATAAGCTTTAAAAGCTCATCCTCCGTGGTTTCCTCGGGAAGCTCATAGGACAAGGATTCTATTCCTATATATTCGCATGCCTTTTTCTTGTTTCTTACATATACTGCGCTTGCCGGGTCGTTTCCCACAAGTATTACCGCGAGCCCTATGCTTTTCCCGGATGCCTTAAGCTCTGAAACCTTTGTCTTTAATTCATCCTTTATCTGTGTGGAAATTGCCTTTCCGTCAATAATTTCAGCCATATCTGCCTCCTAGAATAATCCAACTATCCTTCCGTCATCATCAATATCTATATCATATGCCGCAGGCTTCTTCGGAAGTCCCGGCATAGTCATCACATCCCCCGTGAGCACCACCACAAAGCTTGCTCCGGCGGATACATAGACCTCCCTTATGTTCATCTCAAAATCTCTGGGACGTCCCAAAAGCTTAGGGTCATCCGAAAGAGAGTACTGATTCTTCGCCATACATACCGGGAGCTTTGAGAAGCCCGCATCGGTAAGCTCACGTATAGCCTTTTCCGCCTTTGAAGAGAAATTAACTCTCCCGGCTCCGTATATTTTTCTGCATACACATTCTATCTTTTCTTTTATTGAAAGCTCATCCTCATATAATGGTAAAAATTTATTATCATAATTTTTTTCAAGCACCGAAAGCACGGCCTCCGCAAGCCGGATTCCGCCCTCGCTTCCCTTTGAAAATACCTCCGATACGGCAAACAGACAGCCTCTTTCTTCGCAAAAGCTTTTTACAAATTCTCTCTCCGCATCCGTGTCCGTGTCGAAATTATTGAGTGTTACCACTATCGGCACATTGTACGACTTCAGATTTTCTATGTGCTTTTCAAGGTTTGCGATGCCCTTTTTGAGCGCTTCAAGGTTCTCCCTTGAAAGCTCCTCCTTGGGAATCCCGCCGTTGTATTTGAGGGCTCTTATAGTCGCCACAAGCACTGCGCAATCAGGCTTTATTCCCGCCTGTCTGCACTTTATGTCAAAAAACTTTTCTGCACCCAAATCCGCACCGAAGCCCGCCTCCGTTATACAATAATCCGAAAGCTTAAGCGCTGCCTTTGTGGCAATTACCGAATTGCAGCCGTGGGCTATATTTGCGAAGGGGCCTCCATGAATAAGCGCAGGAGTATGCTCCAATGTCTGTACAAGATTCGGCTTGATAGCATCCTTCAAAAGCACCGTCATGGCGCCCACTGCCTTCAAATCATTTGCTGTAACCGCCTTGCCCGACACGTCGTAGGCAACGATTATTTTTTTAAGCCTTTCCTTTAAATCCTTTATATTCTCAGAAAGACAAAGAATAGCCATTATCTCGCTGGCAACGGTTATGACGAAATGATCCTCTCTCACATAGCCGTCGGCCTTACTTCCAAGCCCCACCACTATATTTCTGAGCACCCTGTCATTCATATCGAGAGCTCTCTTCCACATAACTCTTCTTGTGTCGATATTAAGCTCATTGCCCTGCTGTATATGATTGTCTATAAGCGCCGAGAGCAGATTGTTAGCGGCAGTTATGGCATGGAAATCCCCAGTGAAATGAAGATTCAAATCCTCCATGGGAACCACCTGCGCATAGCCCCCTCCAGCAGCACCTCCCTTTATGCCAAAGCAGGGTCCAAGCGACGGCTCTCTAAGTGCAAGCACCGTCTTTTTACCGAGCCTGTGAAAGGCATCCGCAAGTCCGATACTCGTGGTGGTCTTTCCCTCCCCTGCAGGAGTCGGATTTATCGCCGTTACCAGTATAAGCTTTCCGTTTTTGTTGTTCTCAATATTCTTTAAGCAATCAGAGGAAAGCTTCGCCTTGTACTTTCCGTAGAGCTCAAGCTCATCCGAAGGAATCCCCAAGGATGCCGCCACATCCGTAACGGGTAGAAGTACTGCCTCCTGAGCTATTTCAATGTCCTTTTTCATAAACTAAATCTCCTCTAAAAGAGCATCAAACTGCTCCATTGTCATCAAAATATTTCTTGGCTTCGTGCCCTCGCTCTCACTTACAACGCCGTATTCGCAGAGCTGGTCCATAAGATTTGCAGCACGGTTAAAGCCAATCCTGAAACGCCTCTGCAGATTTCCCACGGAAGCCTTTCCAGAATCGATTATACATCTTCCCGCCTGCTCGAAATACTCGTCCCTGCCGTTTGACGCATCATTAGACGCCTGCGAATTAGAGCCATTGCCACTTCCTTGCGCTGATGAAATGCTGTTTACCTCCGCCTCTATATCGGAGGTATCCGCATAGCCGTCATTCTTATCCTTTATGAAGTCGACAACATTTGCCACTTCTTCATCGGAAACAAAGGCGCCCTGAACTCTCACAGGGTCAGTGTAGCCCGTGGGATAAAAGAGCATATCTCCCTTTCCCAAAAGCTTCTCCGCACCAATCTTATCAAGGATTGTCCTTGAATCCACGCCGCTCGAAACCTTAAATGCGATACGGCTAGGCATATTTGCCTTTATAAGTCCCGTAATTACATCCACGGAGGGACGCTGCGTCGCAACAACAAGGTGGATTCCTGCAGCTCTGGCAAGCTGCGCCAGACGGCATATGGCTTCCTCCACCTCCCCCGCAGCTACCATCATAAGGTCTGCAAGCTCATCTATGATTATAATGATCTTGGGAAGGACAGTGTGGTAATCTCCTTTTTCCTCCTCGGTCATTTTGTCCAGATGTTTGTTATATTCCTCGATATTTCTGACACCCATGTCAGCAAACTTTTTGTATCTTAAATCCATCTCCCTGACGCCCCACTGAAGCGCTGCGGAAGCCTTTTTCGGCTCCGTTACCACAGGAATCAGAAGATGAGGAATGCCGTTATATACCGAAAGCTCCACAACCTTGGGGTCAACCATTATGAGCTTCACATCCTCAGGCTTTGCCTTGTAGAGTATGCTCATTATGAGAGTATTTATACATACTGACTTACCGGAGCCCGTGGAGCCTGCTATAAGCACATGGGGCATCTTTGCGATATCAAAGCATACGGTCTTTCCTGCAATATCCTTTCCGACACCAAAGGTGGTGGTTGACTTTGCTTCCTTAAATTCGGCACTCTCAAAGAGGTCTCTCAAAGCGACTCCCGAAGTTTCCTTGTTGGGAACCTCAATTCCCACTGCCGCCTTTCCGGGAATAGGAGCCTCTATCCTGATATCCGTAGCCGCAAGACGCATCTTTATATCGTCCGCAAGATTTACAATCTTTGATACCTTCACGCCCTGCTCTAATTGAAGCTCATATCTGGTAACGGAGGGTCCCCTGCTTACATCCGTAACGTATACATTTACGCCGAAGGTTCTTAGGGTTTCCTCCAGAACCCGTGATGTTTCCTCTATCTCAGAGGACTTTTTGTCTGCGCTTCCCTTGCCCTTATTCAACAGCGTTATTGGAGGAAACTGGTAAGGTGCCGGCGTCTTTCGCTTAGCTGCAGGCTTAATCTCGGGAGCTTTAATCTCCTGTACATTCTGCCTGATGTTTTCAGGCTTTTCGGACTCCCTTTGTTTTATGCCCTCCTCAAACTGCATGGGAGTTTTTCTCGGAGGAATGTGTATGCTTGTGGGAAGTGGAATATTCTCCTCCTCGTCCTCTATCTCCTCCACAGGAACCGTGGCTGCACGTCTCACAATATTTTCCTGAACGGGAGGCGTTGCGATATAGGTTTCTGTCTCCGACTCCTCTTCATCCGATGAAACTCTGTGGGTGCTCTTTATTTCAAGCTTTTCAAAGCCGTAATCCTCTTCCTCAAAATATTCATCCTCCGGCTCTTCGTCAAAATATCCGTCTGCAATGCTTTTCTTATTCTCCGGTTCTCTGTTAAGCTCATCGTTGAAGCGTATCTCATGTATATCCGAAGTATGTTTTTTCTCCTCTGCTGCAAGATTGGTGTCCATGGTAACCCCTGCCACCTTTTTCTCCATGCGCAGAATTCTTTCGTTCTCCTTTTCCTCCGCACGGATGCGCTTTTCCTCTTCCCTTATGCGCCTCTCCTCGTTTCGTCTCTCTCTCTCGTTCTTAAGCCTCTCCCTGCCTCTTGTGCGGACATCTGCGGGGGACTCATCCTCATAGGACTCCGCTTCATAGCTTGCCGTATTTATGCGTTCTTCTCTGTAGCGTCTGTATTTCTCTGTTTCCTCGGCAGTCTTTTCCCTTATGAATACGCCGCCCTCCTTCAGAGAATTTATAAGTGAGCGCTCCGTAAGAAGAATGATGCATACTGCGGAAAGCAAAAGCACCACAAGCACGGTTCCTATGGTTTCAAGGTAGTGCAGCATAAGATAGCACAGGCTTCCGGAAATTATTCCGCCGCCCTTTTTGCCCTCGCTGCATATCACATAAAGCTCCTTTATGCTGTAGCTGTCCAGACCCTTTGAGACCCCGCTTACCATATCGCAGACTATTCCGATGAGCACAAAAAATGCTACGCCCGCTATGAGCTTTCTCGTAGCAGCGGAATTGCCCGCATTGACCATATGGAAGGAAATCGCTATAAAAAGGAGTATGGGGGCTACGAATGCCGTAAATCCAAAGATTCCAAACATGACACGGCTTATGCTGTTTCCCACCCTGCCTATGACTCCAAAATTGCAGAGAAACAGTATTACCATTGCGGCGAAAAGCCCAATGACGCCTATTTCGTGCAAAAGGGCATAATTCTCCTCAACGCCCGACTCTCTTATCTCCTTCTGTCTGCTTCTTGTACTTCCCGATACTTTGCCCCTTCTTGTACCGGAGGCTCTTTTATTTGAACTGTTTGCCAATTTATTACCTGCCTGTTCGCTAATTTATAAAACAAAAACCAAATTACAGTTTACCACAACCTGCTGTGTTTGTAAAATGTCTGATAACAATATGTGGTATCAGACATTAGTTGTGCGCCACATACTCTATATATCGAAATCATCATCATCCGGCACGTCATAGTCGTAATCCATAAAATTATAGGTTTCCTTCTTTTTGGGAAGCTTCATAGGATTGTCCAGAAGCTGAACCTCCTTCTTCTCCCCGTCTATCTCTACTGTGACCTTTTCTCCCTTTGTGCCCTTCATATTTTCGGGAGAATATACGCCTGAATTAAAGTCCTGTCTTATCTCGGCTTTATCCTGCTTAGCCTTTTTATCCTTTTTCTTAAATAATGAGTGCTTCTCCTTTTTTAAGGGCTCTTCAACCTTTGCAGGTTCTTCCGGCTTTGCAGGTTCCACCGACTTTACAGGCTCCTCAGAATCCAAAACTGTTTCCTCAGATACTGGAGCTTCTGCATTTTCTATTGCTTCCACAGTCTCCTGCTTATCCGAAAGCTCCTCAAACTCAATGGTCTTCTCCTCTTTTTCTTTTTCCTTCTCCGCCTTTGCGCCCACAGGTATTCTCGATGCGATGGCCCAGAGCACGGAATAGAGAAGTATCAGCACAAAAAGCAGGGCAAGAATCACATTTACCGCAATAATTCCGTTCTTTGCATCCACGCCGTAATCCGAAATCCCCTTTGGAAGAAACAGAGAAAGCCAGCCCGAAATCGCCTCCCCCGCATCCATCGCATTGTAAAAGCATTTCAAACCGATACAGCTTAAAAAGCCTGCAGCATTCCCTATAAGCATATACAAAAAAAGCATTACAGGTCTTTTGAAGGGCGGATCAAGCTTTCCGTGAGGCTTTACGAATACATAAAGCTCCAAAAGAAGAAATACCGCAAAGCATATATCAGAATAAGTCAAAAGTCCGGTAAATATTCCTAAGAAAAGATAGGAAAGTATATTTATATATCCTCCGGAGTATGTACGTCCGAACAAAAGAAACATTATACCATACAGAAGCAAGAAAACCGAAACCACCGAAAGCTCATTTATGTTATTGAGAAACAAAGGATATACCGAAAGAAGAAGGCCTGACACAAGGGCAGGGATTATACCTGACAACTTTTTTACTGCCAGAAATACAAATAATATTCCCAAAACCTCCAGTGCAATCTGGGCATACAATCCCATCACCGGAAGGTTTCCCATAACGAAAAAAATCCCTCTGAGAAGCCTTATATAAACCTCTTCCAAAACATAATCAGAAGAGCCCGTTTCCGCGCTCTCCTCACTTATCCATGCTCTTTCCAGAAAACCGTGGTC
>JAFUVF010000075.1 GCA_017483735.1 Lachnospiraceae bacterium
AAAAATCCTTATGTCCGGGTGGGAGCCACTTTGTGGCTTCCACCTTGATTACCCACTAAAAACATAAATATCTCTGCAATTTTCAAGGTTCAACGGAGCCTTTTTTCTTGCTCCTTTTTCATAACTTACTTGACACTACCATATTCATCTTTATTTTAAAAATAAAACCGAAAGGAGATTTATAATGGAAACACAAAAGAAACAAGGTTTTGGGCTCAACAGCATCAAGACCAAGCTGGTTATCGCCATGGCTGCGGTATGTATCATACCTCTTGCCATCGCAATAATCATAAGCTATGTCACATCCACCGCAACAGCCAAGGAGAGTGCGGAAAACCTCAATCTCAAGCAGGCTGAATATGTGGAGAATGACTTCATTAAGACTCTGGACGCAAATATGCGTTCCATCGAGATTCTCGCAGCTGCACCCTCGACGAGGGAATACGTGAAGTTTGCTGCGAAAAACGGCGCAGACCAGGAAAAGCCCACCGCCGAAATGGATGCAATGTCCGCACATTTAAAGACCGTGGACGACAAATTCGGCGACGGCAACTCCACAGTTCTTACAGGTCCCGACGGTGTGAACATCGCCCGTTCAAAGGGTAATTTCACAAATATTGCTGAGCGTGAATACTTCACAAAGGCAATTTCCGGAATAACCTATGTTTCCGAGCTTTCGGTATCAAAGACCACCGGTGCCCGCATCATAGTTCCCGCAGTTCCGGTATATGATGACAACGGCTCCGACGTAATCGCTATTGTCAGCCGCAACTATGATGTCAATTATCTTCATGACCATCTTCTCGAGGAAGCCTCCGAGGGTCAGATGATTTTCATAATGGACAGGGATGGTGATGTTATCGCCACGACGGTTCAGGAGCTTACCGCAGAGGATGAGATGAATATGAGCTCCGAGGAAGCGTACAAGCTTGCTTCCGCAGGACAGACCGAGGGCAGCTACATCAACAACTACAACGGAACGAAGTATATTACCTCCTTTGTCAAGGAGCCTCTTACCGAGTGGGTTATCGTGGTTGCTACCGAGTACAACATTGTTATGGCAGATGCAATCCGCTCCGCTGTAATAGTGCTTATCATGGGTCTTGTAATGGCTGCTGTTGCAATAGTTATAGCGGTACTCTTCGGAAACAGCATAGGAAAGCCTGTAGTACAGATAAATGGTGCTCTCGCACGCATCGCAGACGGACGTTTCAGGGCTATTACCGGCTTTGAGGGAAGAAAGGACGAGTTCGGCAGCATTGTAGACAATACCAATTCCCTTATAGATAAGTTAAACGGCATCGTCACAAACATAAAGACAGCCGCAACCAATGTAAACTCTTCATCTGTTGAGCTTGCTGAAACCGCAGACCAGATTTCAAAGACAGCGGATGATGTATCGGAAGCAGTTCAGGAGATTGCATCCGGCGCAACCCAGCAGGCGGACGAGATCCAGCACGCTACCGAGAATATTCAGGTCATCTCCAACAATATCGAGGGAGTGTCCGACAATGCCGAGACTCTTGCAAATACCGCAGAGTCCATGAGCACAGGCAGCAAGAATTCCCAGAAGGAGCTCAAGGAATTACAGCGCTCCTCCGAGGCAATGGCTGTTGCAATAGAAAAGATTACAAAGACGGTAAGCGCTACCAGCGCCGCAGTAGACAATATTTCCGGCAAGGTGGAGGCTATAAACTCCATCGCATCCCAGACAAACCTTCTTGCACTCAACGCCTCCATCGAGGCAGCAAGAGCCGGCGAGGCAGGAAGAGGCTTTGCGGTTGTTGCCGAGGAGATTGGAAAGCTTGCAGACGATTCCGCAGCTTCCGCAAACGAGATCAAGGAAGAGATGTCCGTACTTCTCTCCGAGTCTCAGGAGGCAGTTAAGGTTGCGGATGAGGTTGCAAAATCCACAAAGGAGCAGCAGGAGATATTGGAGAATACCGTATCAAGCATACAGGGACTTATCGACGGCATAGAGACCACGGTAAACGGAGTGGAGGACATCAATACAAACGCAGATGCCTGCACGCAGTCCAAGTCCGTAGTTGTGGATGCAATGAATTCCCTCTCCGCAATATCAGAGGAAAATGCGGCGGCATCCGAGGAGACCTCCGCTTCCATGCAGGAGCTCAACGCAACGGTAAACACCCTTGCAACCTCCGCAAGCGCTTTGAAGGATATCTCCGATGCGCTTATTCAGGAGATGCAGTTCTTCAAGGATTGATAGTAAGGCTAAATCAAAAGACAGTAATAAACAAAGGGGCAGTCAATACGGCTGCTCCTTTTATATGCGCTTATATGAATTGTAAATTTACAAATTGCCATAACACAAGGGAGCGTACCCGTTATACCTTAACCGATACGCTCCCGCTAGACTATACTATCCATTGGACTGTTCCTCTCTTTCCAAATCTCCGTATTCAGTTTTCGTCCTCTTCCTCTAATTCCTTTGTCGTACCCTTATCTACCTTAGATGTGTGCTTTCTCTGCCCGTCTCATACGGTGTGCACTTAATCGGTACCGCCCTCCGGCTTATCAATTATGGAAGATTTTCAGGTTAGCTGTCTAGTACATTGGACTTTACCTCTTCTCTCTATCTAGTCATCCGTCCTTAGTATCTCTGTCTCTCTCTTGTTGTTAAGTACAATATACCAGACCCAAAACAAAATGTCAATACATTTTTTGAAAAAATTTTTATTTTTTTGAAACTTTGTTTGTCGCCTTTAAGTTGTTTGAATTGTCTGATTTTTACGAGTTATCTCATTGTTTTCTGACAATTACAGTTTGGTTGTCACAAATATGTCGTATATCGCCTTTATCGCCTCTTCAAAGTCCGCATTTGCGACGCCGATTATAATGTTCAGCTCCGAGGAGCCCTGATCTATCATCTTTACATTTATTCTGGAATGTGCCAGAGCCGAGAATATCCTTCCCGCAGTACCTCTTGTGGACTTCATTCCCCTTCCCACTACCGCGATCAGTGCAAGGTCAGCCTCTATGTCTATCGAATCCGGATTGCAGAGCCTGTGGAGCGCAGACACTACCTTCTGCTCCTTGTCTATAAACTCATCCTGATGCACAAATACGGTAAAGGTATCAATTCCCGACGGTGTGTGCTCAAAGGAGATATCGTTCTGCTCAAAAGCCTGCAACACCCTTCTTCCGAAGCCGATCTCGGAGTTCATCATCTCCTTCTCTATATTTATGGAGCAGAAGCCCTTCTTTCCGGCGATACCCGTGATCACATATTTGGACTTCTGGCAGGTGCTCTCCACAATCCATGTGCCGTTGTCCTCCGGCGCATTGGTATTTCGTATATTTATAGGTATACCCTCCTGACGCACAGGGAATATCGCCTCCTCATGAAGCACGGATGCGCCCATATATGAAAGCTCGCGCAATTCCCTGTAGGTAATGGTCTCTATTCCTGCGGGATTGTCAATAATCCTCGGGTCTGCCACAAGAAAGCCCGACACATCAGTCCAGTTCTCGTATACATCAGCCTTTATGGCTCTTGCGACGATTGAGCCGGTTATATCGGAGCCGCCCCTCGAAAAGGTCTTTATGCTACCGTCGGGAAGCGCTCCGTAGAAGCCCGGAATAACCGCCCTCTCACACTTTGAAAGCCTCTTTGCGAGAAGTCTGTTGGTCTTTTTGACATCATAGCCGTCGTTGTTAAAGCAGATTACGTCTGCCGCATCGATAAACTCATATCCGAGATAATTCGCCATTATAATCCCGTTTAAGTACTCTCCTCTCGAAGCGGCATAATCCTTGCCGTACTTAAACTTAAAATTATTCTCTATGGCATCAAATTCATCATCCAGAGAGAGCTTTAGCTTAAGCCCCTTTATAATCTCATCATATCTGGCTCTTATTGCCTTAAGCTCCTTTGAGAAATCCTTGTCCTCCTCTGCCAGCTCATAGCAGGCATAGAGCATATCCGTGACCTTTGTATCCTTTTTGTCACGCTTTCCCGGAGCGGATGGAACCACATACCTTCTGTCCGCATCAGCCCTTATAATATCTCCTACCTTTTTAAACTGTTCGGCAGAAGCCAATGAGCTTCCGCCAAACTTAACAACCTTTGCCATTTTGTCAAAACCAGCCTTTCCGCAAAACCTTCTTATCTTATTCTTATAATATTTGAGAGCTTATCCCTTATGCCCTCTGTTTTTTTGTCGAAATCACTTTCCTTAAGAACCTCTGTGATATATCCGAACTCGCTGCCCTCTGTTCCTATCTCCCTGCCGTTAAAGAGCCCCTTTGCGGTATCAAGCACATCTATGCTGCCTCTTATATAGAATGCCCTCTCTGTAGACTTTATATCCGAAAGCTTCACATCCTCGGCATCCCAGAAGCAGGTAATGACCTTCCCCTGATGCCTTGCGCAGTCGATCACATCCGAAACCACAGCCGATGCCGTCGGAAGCTTTCCTGCGCCTCTTCCGTAGTACATGGAGTCTCCGAGCATATTTCCCGTTACCATTACGGCATTGAATACGCCGTTTACCATGGCAAGAGGGCTTTCCAGTTCCACAAAATGAGGCGCAACATAGGCAAGTATCTCGTCCTCGGATATTGCCCCGGCATACCCCAAAAGCTTTATGGTGTAGCCGGCCTTCTTTGCAAACGAAAAATCCGCCGGAGCGATCTTTGAGATCCCCTCGGTATAGAGCTTTTCCGAATCCACATTCTTCCCCATCATAAGGGAGCCGAGTATTGCTATCTTTCTGCAGGCATCATATCCCTCTATATCCGCAGTCGGATCCTTCTCCGCATAGCCCTTTGCCTGAGCTTCCTTAAGCACAGTCTCAAATTCTGCGCTCTCATTCTGCATCTTTGTGAGGATGAAGTTCGTCGTGCCGTTCAAAATGCCCGTAATAGCCTCTATTTTCTCGGCGGTAAGGGAATAATTAAGCGGTCTTATTATGGGAATGCCGCCGCCCACCGATGCCTCGAAAAGATAATTGCAGCTGTGCTCTCTTGCGATTTTCAAAAGCTCCGGTCCGTGCTTTGCCACAAGCTCCTTGTTGGAGGTGCAGACACTCTTTCCCTTTTCCAAAGAAGCCTTCGTGAACTGATATGCGGCTCCGACGCCCCCCATGGTCTCACATACTATCTGTACCTCGGGGTCATCTAAAATGATATTGAAATCCTTGACCACCCTGTCTCCGAAGGGGTCATCCGGAAAATCCCTCAAATCCAGTATGTACTTTACATGGAGTGGTGTGAGCGCCTTTTTTGACACAAGCTCCTTGTTCTTTTCTATTACCTCCACGACGCCGCTTCCCACGGTGCCGTAGCCCATTACCGCTACATTTATCATAATGCTT